>JAAXXG010000014.1 GCA_013334575.1 Candidatus Moraniibacteriota bacterium
GTCCCGTATCATGGTGGACATCAATGCGGCCATTCCGGCGGAAGTCCGGTCGAGCGTCCTGTCACTCGGGAGTCTTCTGCTGCGCCTGGGCGCGGCCGGGTACATGTTCGTCGGCAGTCAGCTTATTTCCTCGATGCCGCTGTTTCCGTTCCTCGGTTTTTCGGGCCTGCTCATGGCTATTGTTGGAATGATCCCGCTTCTTTCTCTCGCGAGACGGAAGACGGCCGGATCCGTGTCGGCCTGATCCGGAAAACCGTGGTAGTATGAGAGACGTCCGATTCCATATTTCATAGTTTTCATCCTTTCCCGTTGTCGGTTGTAGGTTGTAAGTATCCCTATGTCTTCCCTCTTCGACACCCATGCGCATGTGAACTTCAACGCCTTCCGCAAGGACGCGGACGAGGTGTTGCGACGCGCGCTCGAGGCGGGGATATCGGTGACGAACGTGGGTTCGCAGTTCTCGACGAGCCGGCGGGCGGTCGAGTACGCGCGAAAGTACGAAGGCGAAGCGGTATATGCCGCGGTCGGACTTCATCCCATCCAGCTCCGCGATCGGACCTTCGAACATCGCGACGACGAGAGCGATTGGGAGCTTCCTTCGACTGAGATCAGGACGAGGGGAGAGGTCTTCGACTATGATGCGTATCTGGAGCTCGCGCGCGATCCGCGCACGGTCGCGATCGGCGAGGTCGGTCTCGACTACCATCATTTCGAGGAAGGGGACGATGTCGAGATGATGAAGGACGAACAGAAGAGCGTGCTCCGCGGGTTCGTCCGATTGGCGGACGAGGTTGGCAAGCCGATGATCATCCACTGCTGGGACGCGTACGACGACCTGCTTTCGTTGTTGGACGAGGTGATGCCGGAGAAGCGCGGTATCATCCATAGCTTCATCGGAAGCTACAAGACGGCGAAGAAGTTTCTCGATCGGGGGTGGATGATTGGCATCAACGGCATCGCGACCTATTCCGATTCCTACGATCGTCTGATCCGTGAGGTTCCACTCGATCGGATCGTCGTCGAGACGGACTGTCCGTATCTCGCGCCCGTGCCGCACAAGGGGGAGCGGAACGAACCGCTTCTGGTGAAGTTGGTCGCAGAGAAGGTTGCTGCGGTAAAAGGAGTTCCATATTCGGATGTGGCGAAAACGACGACCGCGAACGCCCGAAGGATATTCGGGCTCGCTTGACGGAGGCTCTTCCGGACGAATGTTTCCGGCGCTATACTTGAGGCGCGTAAACGATAACGCAACGCTATGGATATGGGGATGCAGGCGGCCTTGTCCGATGATCCGGTCTCCGCGGAACGGAATGCGGGAACGGGGCAAGGGGGAGGAGAGGAACATATCCGTTTCGGGGGGAGCCGTGCGGAGAAAAAACCGTTGTCCGAGACCGGTGATGCGGACGTCTTCGGGGCGGGCGACGAAGGAGATGAGTCCGAAGACGGATTCGACGGGGTTTCGCTTCTTTGACCGGAGGCGATCCCGCTCGGTCCGATTTTCTTTGACGGATCCGGATTTTTGGCCTAGAATGGCTTCTGATAGGGAAAATGAGCGGAATCGGATTCCCGTCCATCCGGATCTATGGAGATATCGATCATCGCCGAAAAACTCTTCTCGATCGGGAATTTCACCGTCACGAACTCGCTTTTCGTGGCCGTCATCGTCGCGGTCGTCCTCGGTATCACCGCCATTCTTCGCTCGTTCGGCCCGCTTCGGGAGGTTCCTCGCGGGCTTCAGAATCTCGTCGAAGCCGTTTTCGAGGGACTCCTCGACTTCATGGAAGGGATAACCCATGACCGGGCGCTTGCCAGGAGGTTCTTCCCGCTCGTCGCGACCATCTTCCTGTTCGTCCTGTTCTCCAACTGGTCCGGACTTCTGCCCGGTGCCGGCACGGTCGGACTCAACGAGGAGCATGCCGGCCATACGATCCTGGTCCCGTTCCTTCGGGGGCCGGCGGCCGACCTCAACATGACGGTCGCCCTTTCGCTCGTTTCCGTCCTTTCGGTGCAGATGTTCGGGATCCTCGCGCTGGGCATCCGCGGATACGGGTCCAAGTTCATCGTCGCGCCGTGGAAAAAACCGTACGTCATCGGCACGGCGGTCGGACTTCTGGAGCTTGTCGGCGAATTCGCCAAGATCCTCTCGTTCTCGTTCCGTCTTTTCGGGAACGTGTTCGCCGGAGAGGTGCTTCTTACGGTCATGCTCTCGCTCGTCCCGTACCTCGTCCCGCTGCCGTTCCTTCTTCTCGAGACCTTCGTCGGCGTGGTGCAGGCGGCGGTGTTCTCGCTCCTGACGATCGTCTTCCTGACGATGGCGGTCACGCCGCACCACGAGGAGGGCGCACACTAGGTTCCGGCCCGCGGGGCTTCGGCTTCCTTTTGGAAACCGGCGGCCCGCAGTCCGTAATAAATGTAAGTCAGTAAGCAAAACGGTATGGAAGGCGTACAGGAAGTGCTCGGCAATGCCGACAACGCGAAGTTCTTCAGCGCGGCAATCGCCATCGCGGCGGCGGCGCTCGGCCCGGGTCTCGGTATCGGGTACCTCGTGAGCAAGGGGCTCGAGTCGATCGGCCGCAACCCGGAGGCGCACTCGAAGATCCAGACGTCGATGATTCTCGGTATCGCGTTCACCGAAGCGATCGCGATTTACGCGCTCGTCGTGGCGCTCATGATCCTCTTCAAGTAGGAGGTCCGATCAGCGGTCGGAAACTGGGGTCGTTTCCGGTCGCGAATCGGACATCGTATAAGTCGGATATCGCCGTCAAATACAAGCGGTATGGAAATCCTTACTCAGATCGGAATCGACGGGAAGCTCCTCCTCGCGCAGGCCGTGAACTTCCTGATACTGCTCGCGGTCCTGTACCGGTTCGCCTACAAACCGATGCTCTCCTTCCTGGAGAAGCGGACGGAGCGTATCGAGAAGGGGCTCCGCGATGCCGAGGAGGCGAAGAGGCGGCTCGACGAGGCGTCGAAGGACAAGGAATCGATCCTTGCGGAGGCGCGCGAGGAGGCGAGGAAGCTCGTCGAGGAGTCGCGGGTGTCCGCGGAGAAGCGCGGTGCCGATTTGGTCGTCGAATTCGAGAGGAAGGCGGAGAAGATCGTCGCCGAGGCGCGCGAACGGGCGAACGAGGAACGCGAAAAACTGTTCCGAGAGGCGAAAGGCGAGATAGCCGAGCTCGTCATGGCGACGACCGAGAAGGTGCTTCGGGAGAAGCTCGAGGGAGGGGCCGGTGACGCGACGAAATATCTCGGAAAGGAATAAGGTACAGGGGGCTGACAACTTACAACAAACAACTGACAATAAGAGGTTGTCATTCCGACCGGAACGAAGTGGAGTGGAGGAATCTGTCGTGAGATAACGGGGATTCCTCGACGAGCTCGGGATGACAATGACTCGCAATCATACGAAGCCATGAAGATCTCATCCGCACAATACGGCAAGGTACTCGCCGCCCTCTCCGAGGAGAAGGGTGACGCGAAGCGTGTCGCGGCATCGTTCCTGTCGTTCGTGCGCCGCCGCCGCGCGACGCGGAAGCTCGACGATATCGTACGTGTCGCCGAGCGGCAGGTCGACCGTGTCGCGGGGCGCGTCCGCGTACTCGCCGAGACCGCCGTTCCCGCGGACGATGCGATGCGTCGCGAGATCGAAGCGGCCGCTCGTGAAGCGTTTCCCGGCAACGAGGTCGTCGTCTCATATGTCGTCTTGCCGGAGCTTCTCGGCGGCGTCCGGCTCTCTTCGGGGGACGAGGTGCTGGACGCGTCCGTCGGCCGGAGGCTGCGGGAGATGGAGGGAGTCCTGAAAGGTTCGACCTACGGCTGAAAACTGACAACAAACAACTCACAACGAACAACTTACAACCGACAACAACAGGTTGTCATTCCGACCGAAGCGGAGGAAGAAGAGATGCTGACAACACGGAAGAGAGGGAATCAGGAAAAAGAATAAGGCGAAAGAGAATAATGGAATTGGGTATGCAATGAAGTTATGTTAGACGCTTCTTCTCTCGACGGGAGAAGATGTCCGAAGGACAGATGAGGGTGGTACGAAAGACCCTTGCCCAGGTCAGTCGCTCGGAAGCGACATGACCGACCCTCTCCCGGAGGGAGAGGAGGAAAACAATGCAATTATATCGCCCTTCAACAATACTGATTCCTCGAATATACCATTCAGGATTTGAACGCATCCAATCCTGATAGTAGATTTGAAAAAGGAATAAAAAATCCGGTACCTTCACATCATTTTCTGATGTTCGGGCACCGGAGAAAGGGGCTAGAAGGTGCAGGCGGATTTTTGTTGCTCGATGTTGTGTTTCGCGAGGAAACACGCCGAGAGTATATTTAGAAAGACTGTCTCAATCCCGCCGAGTCCAAGGAGGAGGCCTTCCATAAAACTGACGGGGCCGTTCATTATGAGCATTTGTTTGGCGTGGAATAGGATCGCGAGCGATCCTAGCGATGTTGTAAGTAAACTTGCAGCCAGGAGCAAGTTTCCTTTGCTAGGATTTTTCATAGGGTCTATAGCAAAAGTGTTAAGGAGAGCCTGTCTTTGATTGTATATACATTATACCTCCAATGATTGAAAAAGTCAATAATCCGAAAAGATTTGCCAGTAAAGCCGTATTCCCCGTTGTTAAATCATTTGAATTACATACTTTTATTTTTTCCTCAACGCGACGATATTATATACTTGTCAAATACCCTATTTTCAAGCCAACGATTTGCCTTCCGAGACGGCTCGGGCGGCATGAGTCGGAATGAAATCAGAGCACAAATGACTAACAACTTACAACCGACAACAAAAGATTGTCATTCCGACCGAAGCGTAGCGGAGTGGAGGAATCTGTCTTGAAATAGTGCAGATCCCTCGACTCGAAGACTCCCCGGCATGCGCCAGGCTTCGGCTCGGGATGACAAGTGGCGGAAACATGATTCCTGATTCTTTATTCATAATTCCTGATTCTTGATTCAACAACGATATGTCCAACATGCTCATCGAGGAGCTGAAGAAACAGATTGCGGATTTCCGTTTCGAGGCGGAGAAGGAGTCGATCGGACGGATACTCGAGACCGGTGACGGCGTGGCGCGTCTGTCGGGTCTTTCCGGGGTCGCCGCGTCCGAGATCGTCGCGTTCGAGTCGGGTGCGGTCGGCGTCGCGCTCAACCTCGAGGAAAGCGAGGTCGGTGTCATGATGCTCTCGGGCGGCGAAGGCGTACGCGAAGGCGAGACGGCCAAGGGGACCGGTCGCCTGCTTTCCGTCCCGGTGTCCGAGGGAATCGTCGGTCGTGTGGTCGATCCGCTCGGGCGTCCGGTCGACGGCCGCGGCGAAATCGCGGGAGAGAAGAAGGATATGCCGATCGAGAAGGTGGCTCCGGGCGTCATCACCCGGCAGGGCGTGAATCAGCCGCTTCAGACCGGTCTCAAGGCGATCGATGCGCTCATTCCGATCGGTCGCGGTCAGCGCGAGCTCATCATCGGCGACCGGCAGACCGGCAAGACCGCGGTTGCTATCGATGCGATCGTGAACCAGAAGGGCCAGGACGTGATCTGCATCTATGTCGCGGTCGGACAGAAGGAATCCAAAGTAGCCCGCATCATGGGTGAGCTCAAGAAGCGCGGGGCGATGGACTATACGATCGTCGTGACGGCCGGAGCATCCGAGCCGGCGGCACTCTCGTTCCTTGCACCGTATGCCGGGGCCGCGATCGGCGAGTATTTCATGGAGCAAGGCAAGGACGTGCTCGTCGTGTACGACGACCTGTCCAAGCACGCGTGGGCGTACCGTCAGATCGCGCTCATCCTTCGTCGTCCGCCGGGACGCGAGGCTTATCCGGGTGATGTCTTTTATCTCCATTCGCGCCTCCTGGAGCGCAGTGCCAAACTCAACGCCGACAATGGCGGCGGCTCGCTCACCGCACTTCCGATCATCGAGACGCAGGCGGGCGACGTGTCGGCCTATATCCCGACGAACGTCATCTCCATCACCGACGGTCAGATCTATCTGGAGTCGGAGCTGTTCCACAAGGGTGTCCGTCCGGCGCTTAACGTCGGTCTTTCCGTGTCGCGCGTGGGATCGGCCGCTCAGGTGAAGGCGATGAAGCAGGTCGCCGGTACGCTGCGTCTCGACCTCGCGCAGTTCCGCGAACTCGAGGCCTTCGCGCAGTTCGGGTCGGACCTCGACGAGAAGACCCGCGCGCAGATCGAACGCGGCCGCCGTTCCGTGGAGATTCTCAAACAGGGGCAGTATGCGCCGCTTGCCGTCGAGGAACAGGTCGCGGTCCTCTTCGCGTTGTCGAAGGGGTACCTCGATGCCGTGCCGGTCGAGAAGATCCGTGCCTGGGAAAAGGAGTTTCTCGCGTACCTTGCGACGGAAGGCGGCGACATTTTGTCCGCCCTCAGGACCAGAAAAGCGATCGACGAGGAAGCGGAAGGAACGCTTCGGAAACGGATCGAGGAATTCGGGAAGCGGTTCGCAGGGTAGTGATAAGGAGTCGGCAGTCAAGCGAGGAAGCAGGAGACGAGCAAACGAGTCTGTCATTCCGACCCAAAGTCCTGCGCATGCGGGAGGAGTGAAACGAAGTGGAGGAATCTGCCGAAGGCATGTGCAGATCCCTCGACTCGAAGACTCGCTCGGGATGACACATAGGATTTGGTTGTTGATGATTGGTGATTGGAATAGAGAAAGATATGCCGAACATGTCAGACATCAGGAGGCGGATCAAGGGCGTTCGGGGCACGGGGAAAATCACCCGGGCCATGGAGATGGTGTCCGCCGCGAAGGTTCGTCGTGCCGTGCAGGCGGCGACCGCGCTGCGACCGTATGCCGAGGAAGCGCTCACGACGCTGTCCGCGGTGCGCTCCGCGTTTCCAGAGAGCTTGCATCCGCTTCTCGTGACGCGCAAGACGGCGCGCAAGACGGTTCTGCTCGTCTCGGGGAATCGCGGACTCGCGGGAACTTTCTACGCACAGCTCTTCCGGAAGCTTCGCGCGCATCTTGCCGGAGAGTCGGCCGAAGTCTCGTTCGTCACGGTCGGCAAGAAGAGCGACCTACAGGCGAAACGGATGAATCTTCCCGTGCTTGCGTCCTTCCCGGATATCCTCGCGATGCCGACCTCTGAGTCGGTGCGCCCCGTCGCACGACTTCTGCTCGACCTGTACCGGGAGGGAAAGACGGACCGCATCGAGATCGCCTACACGAACTTCCATTCGATGATGCGACAGGAGCCGGTCGTCCGGACGATCCTCCCGATCTCGCTCGAGGAGGCGGGACGTGAGCTCGAGACGAAGGCGCGTGCCGTCGATGAGGGAAACTATGCGATCGAGCCTGGTCCGGACGCGGTGCTCGAGTCGATGTTGCCGCGACTCCTCGAGGCCGAGATTTACCACGCGATCCTCGAATCCAACGCCTCGCAGGAGGCGGCACGGATGATGGCGATGCGTAGCGCGACCGATGCGGCCAAGGAGATGGCGGAGAGTCTTACGCTTGCGTACAACCAGATACGACAGTCCAAGATCACCCAGGAGATTGCCGAACTCTCGGCGGGTAAGGCGGCACTCGAATCGTAGATTCGAGAAAACCCAAATCACAAAATCCAAAAACCAAACAAAACACGAATCACGAAACGACAAACAGAGAAGCAGGAATCATGAATAAAGAATCGAGAATAAGGCGAAAGAGAATAATGGAACTGGGTATGCAATGAAGTTATGTCAGTATCCTCTTCTCCCATCGGGAGAAGATGTCCGAAGGACAGATGAGGGCGGTACGGGGAACCCTCACCCCGACCCTCTCCCGATGGGAGAGGGGGAAAAGAGGGATAACATAATCTCCATCGAATCCGCGGTTCAGGATCTGAGTGCATCGAATCCTGATAGTAGATTTGAAAAAGAGGGAATAAAAAACCGGCAATCCTCCATGTAATGTTGGAATACCGGTACGGCGTCATCAGAAGGACGCCTTGATAGCTCTCGGTGACCTTTTAATGGTTGGTTAGTTTCTGGTATTCGGAGTTCACATCCATGAACCCCTTGATGCCTAGAGCCGAACCAAGAAACAGTAATGAAAATCCGGCTCCCAACGCGTAGAGCGGTGGAATCCAGATCGCGCTAAGTATTGCGATAACTCCCAATACGGAGAGAGTAATCGCAGCAACGAAGAGAAGCTTCAGGTTGCGGAGTGTTCGGGTTTGGCTGTCGTTCATTGTCTGTTATGATTTGAAGTTTGGAAAGCGGTTGGTCGACTGATTGTAAAAGTAGCCCGGTATTATAGGGCTAGCAATATATTTCTGTCAACCTACTCTCAGACCAACGATTTGCCTTCCGAGACGGCTCGGGCGGCATGAGTCGGAATGAAAAGGAAGAAGAAAGAATGTAGAATAAAGAATGATGTCGAGGCCAAACGAGGCGTCTGAAGCATGATTCAAAATTCTGCATTCCTGATTCATCGGTCGAATCAACGATTTGTTTCCGGAACGTTCCGGGGACATGAGTCGATTTGAAAAAAAGAAAAATAGGGAGATTTAATGATGGAAATGAAGCTGAAATTTAAAAACGCAACCTGCTAACGAGTGTCAACAGATTGCGTGAGACGGAAGTAATAAACGAAACGCTTACTCGTAACCGGATTTTGCGGCACCGACCGTAAGGGCGGGGAAAAAAATCATGAACGACGAGATGAACAAAATCCAGTCGTCTTGCGTCGCATTGTTTAGAACCATGCCTACCATTATGGCAGATGCTATAGCAAGCTCCTTTATGATAAATCTCTTCAGGGTCCGTGGACGTTCGTGGAATCCCCTTGCCTTTGTAAGAAGGTCCTGCCACCGCGTAGAGCGATTATCGATCTTGCTGGTTCGTTCGTCGAGCGGTTTCATGGTATGGTCTCCAATAAGAGTTTCGAGTTGTTTGTAAAAAACAATCTTGTTTAGAAGAATAACTATTTTTATACCTGTTTAATAATCCTGTCAATATGCATTCAAGCCAACGATTTGCCTTCTGAGACGGCTCGGGCGGCATGAGTCGGAATGAAAAGAAAGAAGAAAGAATATGGAATAAAGAATCAGGCGAGTTCGGGTTTCAAAGTGCCTGAAGCATAATTCCATATTCTTTATTCCGTATTCTTGATTCCCGATTCATAATTCATGATTCTGTATTCAAAGATATGTCCACAGGAAAAGTATTGCAGGTGATCGGGCCGGTGGTCGACCTCGATTTCTCGACCGAGTCGGGCGAGGCGGCGGTGCCGGCGATCCTCGAGGCGGTCGAGGTCGCGGTTCAAGGTGGCAAGCTCGTGCTCGAGGTGCATCAGCATCTCGGCGACGGGCGCGTGCGCACGGTCGCGATGGGGCCGACGGACGGATTGGTCCGCGGCATGGAGGCGAATGCTACGGGTGCGTCGATCTCGGTTCCGGCCGGACGCGCGGTGCTCGGCCGCATGATGAACCTCCTCGGCGAGCCGATCGACGGACAGGGGGCGATTGCGTCCGAGACGCGGCTTCCGATCCATCGCAAGGCGCCGTCCTTCGACGAGCAGTCCACCGAGGCCGAGGTCTTCGAGACCGGCATCAAGGCGATCGATCTCATCTGCCCCTTCATGAAGGGCGGTAAGGTCGGCCTCTTCGGCGGAGCGGGCGTTGGCAAGACCGTCGTCATCCAGGAGCTCATCCGCAACATCGCGCAGGAACACGGCGGCTTCTCCGTCTTCGCAGGCGTGGGCGAGCGGACTCGCGAGGGCAACGACCTCTATCACGAGATGAAGGATTCGGGCGTGCTCGAAAAGACCGCGCTCGTGTTCGGCCAGATGAACGAGCCGCCTGGAGCGCGTGCCCGCGTCGCGCTCTCCGCGCTGACGATGGCCGAGGCCTTCCGCGACGAGGAGGGCAAGAACGACGTGCTCCTCTTCATCGACAACATCTTCCGCTTCACGCAGGCCGGATCCGAGCTCTCAGCCCTTCTCGGCCGCATTCCGTCGGCGGTGGGGTACCAGCCGACCTTGGCCGAGGAGATGGGCCGGCTCCAGGAACGCATCACCTCGACGAAGTCAGGATCGATCACCTCGGTGCAGGCGGTGTATGTCCCGGCGGACGACCTGACCGACCCGGCGCCGGCAACCACCTTCTCGCACCTCGACTCGACCGTCGTGCTTTCGCGTGCGATCTCGGAACTCGGTATCTATCCGGCGGTCGACCCGCTCGACTCGACCTCGACCATTCTCGACCCGGCGGTCGTCGGCGACAGGCATTACGAGACCGCCCGCGGCGTGCAGCGCGTGCTACAGCGGTACAAGGACCTGCAGGACATCATCGCCATCCTCGGCATGGAAGAACTTTCCGACGAGGACAAGCAGACGGTGCTCCGGGCGCGAAAGATCCAGAAATACCTCTCGCAGCCGATGTTCGTCGCCGAACAGTTCACGGGGAAGCCGGGCAAGTACGTGACGCGCGAGGAGACGGTCGAGGGATTCGCGAGGATCCTCTCGGGCGAGCTCGACGAGATCCCCGAGGCGGCCTTCTACATGAAGGGGAATATCGAGGAAGTTATCGCGGAAACGTCGAAATAAGAATAAAGAAGAATGAATAAGGAGGAGGCGACGGCGGAGACTATATAAGTATCTGTCATTGCGAGCGTAGCGAAGCAATCTCGTCCCGATAGCACGGGGATTGCCACGTCCTCGAAGACTCGGACTCGCAATGACCGGATGTGAGTGAACGTATGCGAAGCATAAAGCTAAAAATCGTCACGCCGGAGAGGCTCGTCCTCGAGGAAGAGGCATATTCGGTGACGCTTCCCTCCGAGGGAGGAGAGGTTACGATCCTGCCGGACCATATCCCGTATATCGGAGCGCTCCGGGCAGGAGAGATTCATTTCCGTCGGACGAAGGATTCGGAACCGGAAGCCCTCGCGACGTCCGGGGGATTCGTGGAATTTCACGGGAACGTGCTGTCGGTCCTCGCGGATACCGCCGAGCGGGCCGAGGAAATCGATATCGAGCGGGCCGAGGCGGCCAGAAAGAAGGCCGAGGAGCTCAAGGCCGAGCGGTCCCTCATGGATGACGAGGAGTACGCCCGCGTGGCGGCATCCCTCGAGAAGGAGTTCGCCCGCCTGCGCGTGGCGCGCAAGCATCACAGCAAAGGCGGCTTCATCGCTCCTGGGGAGTAGATAGATTTGTCACGCATAGAAAAATCCGCCGGTTTCCTTCTGGAGACCCGGCGGATTTCGTTTCGATGGCGAGATGATCGATGGCCGGACCGATTACTTCGGACCGTTCTCAATCAGATTCCTGAGCTTCCAAGCGATCGGTTCCGGGAAACTGGCCGGATCGTCATTCAGCTTGGAAAGCAATACGTCTTTTAGGTCCTGCTTCAGAACGGCGGAGTAGAGTGTTTTGTCGAAGCGGCAGGCCTCAGGCCAGACGCTCACGAGTTTCATGGTATCGATCGCGTCTTCGAGATAACCAAAGTCCACAAGAGCGTAGATAATCCCATGGAGCAGAACGTGCTCACTGGAAAATGCCTCCCGGTATTTTAAGAGCAGCTCATGGACCTCTTCGGTTTTTGATCGTCTTTCGCTGTCGGGAATGGCCCAAAACTGACATAACGCTAGGAACTTCGTGATCAATTTGGTCGTCGGAGAGTCACATACAGTCTTCAAACTGTTGTAATCGAACGGTGCGAGGTATTCGGCTGAGCCGGCATGATCAGTGGGAACATATACAAGTTCCCGCATGTTACTTATCAGAGAGTCGACGAGGTCGGGGCTCGTTTCCAGGTATGTCGATACCAGATCGTAGAGAGTTGCGGATATGACTTCCCGCTCTTCCGGACCTGTGGATTTAGGATCGTCGCCGTACGAGAATGTAGGTAACAGTTCGCATCCAAACCAATACTGATTTTTCGTATTTGAGAATGGAAGAGTGATCGGAAAATCGTTTTCAAACGGGATAGCACATATGGACTTCTTGCGATTGTTGTCAAAACGCGAGAGCAGGTACTTGAGATATTCTCCCCACTCTTTCCTGGTGAGGCTTTTTCGGAAATCAACTATGTTTCCGGTTTCTTTACATTTCCTGCAGATTGAGAGCGCTATCTCCGTATCCTGATGGACGACGTGTGATATTGACGGTTCCATGGTGGCGGGTATTAGAAGTTTTTGAAGGGACAAAATAACTTATAATTATACATAGGTTTTGTCTTTTGTCAATGATTCGACTGTTTTTCCTTGAAAAAATCCAGGAATACGGATTCTGTCTCATCGCGCCGGGGGAGTGAAACTTCCTCTCCCGCCGGGAGAGGGCGGGGTGAGGGCTCTGGTAGAGACGGAGTATAATGACGTACTTCGTTTCGGCATGTTTTGTCTCAATGGGAGACTTCGATAATGATCCGTAGAGACGCCCCGGCGGGGCGTCTTTTTGACTGTCATTCCCGCGAAGGCGGGAATCTTATCCTTGCATATCGGCATGGATTCCCGCCTTCGCGGGAATGACAAATTATAGTGTTCATATTTTCCCTTGAAAAAAGCCGGGAATACGGATAGAGTGGGGATGAAATATCCTTATTTTTTCGGAGGAAGGGGATGCTAGACCCTCACCCCGACCCTCTCCCGGCGGGAGAGTGGGCATAAGATTCCCGTCTATGAGCGAACGATACGTCCCGTCCGAGATAGAGCCGAAATGGCAGCAGTATTGGGAAGAGAACGGAACCTTCCGGCAGTATGGTCGGGAGCGGAAGTTCTATGCGCTCGACATGTTCCCGTATCCGTCCGGAGCGGGGCTCCACGTGGGGCATCCCAAAGGCTATATCGCGACGGACGTGATCGCGCGGGCCAAACAGCTTCAGGGTCATGCGGTCTTGCATCCGATGGGGTGGGACGCGTTCGGGCTTCCGGCTGAACAGTATGCGATCAAGACGAAGACGCATCCGCGAAAGGCGACGGAGCAGAACGTCGCGACCTTTAAGCGGCAGCTCGAGAGTCTCGGCTTCACCTACGACTGGGACCGTGAGATCAACACGACCGATCCGGAATACTACAAATGGACGCAGTGGGCGTTCCTGCGGATGTGGAAGCAGGGGCTCGCGTTCGAATCGTACGAGCCGATCAACTGGTGCCCGTCGTGCAAGACGGGGCTTGCCAACGAGGATCTGGAGGACGGGAAGTGCGAGAGATGCGGGAGCGAGATCGAGAAGAAGCCGATGCGGCAGTGGGTGCTCCGCATCACCGACTATGCGGACCGGCTCCTCTCGGGGCTCGACGGCCTCGACTGGCCCGAGTCGATCAAGGAATCCCAGCGCAACTGGATCGGGCGGAGCGAGGGAACGATCGTACGGTTCAGAATAAAGAATGAAGAATCGGGAATAAAGGAAGAAAAGATCGACGGCATCGGTGCGTTGATTCGGACTATCGATGGAAAATATCTGTTTCAAAAACGCGATAAGGAAACGGATCGCGATCCTGGGATGATAACCCCGTTTGGCGGCGGAAGAAATGAGGGCGAGACGGCTTCCGAGGCTCTTGTTCGTGAGTTGCGGGAAGAACTTGGTATTACGGTCGATCGGTATTCCGTGATTGGCGATTTCGAAAGTCGGAACACCCCCGGGACGTACCTTCGACTATTTCATGTTGAGGGGGTGGACGAGGCTGTCGTTTCGCAAGCAGAGGGAGAAGGTCTCATATCTTCTTCCTTGGAAGATATTCTCGTGAACTCGTCCGTGACAGACTTTACGAAGGACGTCATACGGAAGTATCAGTCGTTGAGCATCGAAGTATTTACCACCCGTGTCGATACACTCTTCGGTTGCACATATGTCGTGGTGGCGCCGGAACATCCGCTGGTCAGGGAACAGTTGGCAGAAAACAGTGAACAAATAATAGTTAGCAAAGAACAGAAAGCAAGAATTAAGAACTGGGAAGAGGTCCGTGCGTATCTCGAGGAGACCAAGAAGAAGACCGAGATGGAGCGGACGGCGGAAGGCCGCGAGAAGACCGGTGTCCGACTGGAGGGGCTCATGGCGGTCAATCCGATAAACGGCGAGGAGGTTCCTGTGTACGTTGCGGACTATGTACTCGGCGACTACGGGACCGGTGCGGTCATGGCGGTCCCGGCACACGATGAGCGCGACTTCGCCTTTGCGAAGAAGTACGGCCTGCCGATCCGCGAGGTCGTGATGCCGCATCTGATCGACAAAAAGAATCCGCCCCGCGAAGGAAAGAAATCCGTCGAGCGGAACACTGTCCATGCGCTTGTGCGGAATCCGGCGGACGGGAAGTTCCTCTGTCTGGAGTGGAAGAATCATCCTTGGACCACGTTCATCGTCGGAGGCGTGGAAGACGGCGAGGATACGGTCGAGGCGGCGAGGCGCGAAGTCCTGGAGGAGACGGGATACTCGAACCTGCGGCATGTCGGAACCCTGGCGAGGAAGGTGCGAAGCGAATACTTTGCCGCGCACAAGGACGAGAACCGGATCGCGAATACGACTGCGATCCTGTTCGAACTCGAGGACGATTCCCGCGAGGAGGTCGTCGAAGAAGAGGTGGCGAAGCATTCGACCCTCTGGCTTTCGCTGGACGAGATACGGGGTCGGGAAATGACCTGCGCGGAACTCGACATTTGGCTCGCGTGGCTCGAAGAGAAAGAGAGTGCATACGTCGAGGACGGGACGCTTATCGGTTCCGGCGAATTCGACGGACTTTCCTCTGCTGAGGCGCGGGAGAAGATCACGGCGAAACTCGAGGCGGAAGGACGGGGGAGAAAGACCGTGAAGTACAAGCTTCGTGACTGGGTCTTCTCGCGCCAGCGCTACTGGGGCGAGCCGATTCCGGTCGTGCGCTGCGAGTCATGCGCGGCGTTGGAAACGGAAGCGAAACTCGCAGTGAATTTCTATGATGAGATCATCTGGAAGCGTCTGCTTTCCGGGGAAAAGACGATCGAGACGCGCGCACTCAATCCCGACGAGCCGCAGCGGTTTTTTGGCGATGTCGCCGATGGCGATACGCTTCGTTTTGTCTACAAGCCGACCGGAGAGGCGAGACTCTTCCGCGTGAAGCGAACCTATCGTTTTGGAAATGTCGCCGAACTTTTCGAAGCCGGAAAGAAGGAACTGCATGGCAAGATATTCAGTCGGGCATTCTCGACCGTCGAAGAGCTTGAGGCTTCGTATGACAGTTTGTCTCCCGACTATGCGGAACGCATCCGGAGGAACGGACTTGTCGGCTGGGAACTCGAACCCGTGAATGTTTCCAAGGTCGTGCCGGTGCCCGAGTCAGAGCTTCCGGTGCTGTTACCGGACGTCGAGAGCTACGAGCCCACGGGAACGGGGGAATCGCCGCTGGCCGGTATCGACGAATGGGTGAATACGACATGTCCGGTATGTGGTGGTCGGGCAAGACGCGAGACGAACACGATGCCGCAGTGGGCGGGATCGTCATGGTATTACCTGCGGTATATCGACCCGAAAAACGCCAAGGCGCTCGTCGATCCGGAACAGGAACGGGAATGGATGCCCGTCGACGCGTATATCGGGGGAGCGGAACACGCGACACGTCACCTCATCTACGCGCGCTTCTGGCACAAGTTCCTCTTCGATCAGGGTGTGGTCTCGACGGACGAGCCGTTCCGGAAGCTTGTGAATGTGGGACTCATCCTCGCCTCGGATGGACGCAAGATGTCCAAACGCTGGGGGAACGTGGTTAATCCGGACGACGTGGTCGGCGAGTTCGGCGCGGATGCCATGCGTCTCTACGAGATGTTCATGGGTCCCTTCTCGCAGATGATCAACTGGAACACTGACGGCGTGGTCGGCACTCGGCGGTTCCTGGACAAGGCATGGAAGCTGCAGGAGAAGCTGATAACAGATAACAATGAACAGTCAACGGAATCAAGAAGGCGAAAGGTGATCGATACTCTTTTACATCGGACCATTGCCAAGGTGACCGAGGATATCGACGCTTTCCGTTTCAATACGGCCGTTTCCTCGCTCATGGAACTTGCGAACGCCTTTGGCAAGGAGGCAAGCATCTCGCGCGCACAGTACGAATCCTTCCTGATTCTCCTTTCTCCCTTCGCGCCGCATATCGCGGAGGAGTTGTGGGCGAAACTTGGTCACACGGAATCGATTTTCCTTTCGTCGTGGCCGGAGGCCGATCCAGCGCTCCTTGTCGCGGACACGTTGACGATCGTCGTCCAGGTGAACGGCAAGGTCCGCGATACCTTCGAGGTCCCGGCGGATATCGCCGAGGACGAGCTCCGGGCGAAGGCGCTCAGCAGTGATAAGGTACGGTCCTATCTCGACGGCAAAGAGCCAAAGCGTGTCATCGTCATTCCCGGGAAACTCGTGAACGTGGTGGTGTAGAATCGTCCTGATAAAATAGCAAAAAGAGGCCGGTATGAGGCCTCTTTTTTGCTATTGACATATTTTATGAAAAGTTATAGAATCATACGTTTAACAATAGGTAAAAAAAATTGTCACTCAAACAGCGAGGGAATCATGCCAGAAGAGCAAAGAGTCATCATCATGAGAGGGATTCCCGGCTCCGGGAAGACTACCTACTGGAAAGAGCTGTACCCCGATGCCGTCTGTTGTTCCGCGAACGATTATTTTACGGACGCTGACGGGAAATATCGGTACGATCGCCGTCAGCTCAAGGAGTCCCATAGGTATTGCCAGAAAGTCTTCATGCAGGCGATCGAGGATGGCGAGTTGCTTATCGTGGTCGACAACACGAACATCAAATGTTGGGAACTTGAAGGGTACGTCAGAAAGGCGGAAGAGAACTGCTATCTGGTGACCGTCTATCGCATGATCGTCGACGACTGGCGGGAAGCTGCCTCGCGAAATATTCATGATGTTCCGGCTGAGGCGGTCGAACGGATGCATGCCGGCATGGAAGATTATCCCGATGAAATTATGTCGACCCTCTGACCCGCAGAGAGGGAATGTGTTTGTAGAAGCACTCCGTCGACCCGAGATGCGGCAAACTTAAAAGGACCTGAGGCGCGAAAGCTTCAGGTCCTTGTCCTTTTCGGGTTTACAAAACCCCGTCCCGGTCATAGACTGGTATACTGTGGGGCGTGGCTCCAAGGTATGTGGTTTCCGTCTCTCTTTCGCTTTTCGCTTGAAGTTTCCTTCCTATGCGTACCACCATCACCGACTATCTCCCGCTCGAGCGACCGCTCGTCATCTTCGACCTCGAGACGACGGGTCTGACCGCGGGGGAGGACCGCATCATCGAGATCGCCTACGAGAAGATCCTGCCTTCCGGCGAGATCGTCGCCTCGGCGCAGCGGATCAATCCCGGGATGCCTATCCCGGCGGATTCGACGCGGATCAACGGCATCACCGACGAGGATGTGAAGGAGTGTCCGTCGTTCACCAAGCTTTCCTATGAGCTCTGGAGCGTGTTCGAAGGGGCCGATGCCGGCGGATTCAACGTGCTCGGCTTCGACCTCCCGTTCCTCCGCGGCGAGTTCTCATCGGTCGGGAAGACCTTCGAGTACGCGCAGAAGCGAGTGCTCGACGCCAAGATCCTCTATCACAAGGTCGTCCCGCGCGACAATTTCGCGCCGCGGAACCTTTCCGCCGCGTACAAGCTGTACTGCGGCAAGGTCCACGAGACGGCGCATACCGGAGCGGGGGATGTCCGTGTCACGGTCGAGATTCTCGAGCAGCTGCTCGAGCGACATCCGGAATTCCGCAGCTGGGACTCCATCACGGAGCTCAACGGGCAGAAGAAGCTGCTGGAATCGGCGAAGACCGAGCATGCGCCGCTCGTTTCGGCGGCAGGTCCGGCAACCCTGTTCTGACGATGACGAACTGACTACTGACAACTGACAACATACAACGGGAAGGGAGTACAAAATGATCTAGATGGAACGGCGAGTCGGTTGTTTGTGTAATCCGTGAATCATTGGCCGCTAGCGCGAGGATTGGTAACGTTACAAGTTGTCAGTTGCAAGTTATGAGTTTACTGAACGCCGTCGTTCTCGGAGTCGTCGAGGGGCTCACGGAGTTCCTGCCGGTTTCTTCGACCGGGCACCTCATCCTCGCGTCCGATCTGCTCGGTATCGCGCAGACCGGATTCGTGAAGACCTTCGAGATCGCGATCCAACTCGGGGCGATCCTCGCGGTCGTCGCGATCTATTGGCGTCGGTTCCTTCTCGAGCCCGAAGTCATGAAGCGTATCGCGGCGGCGTTTTTGCCGACGGCCGCGGTCGGATTCGCGCTCTACCCCTTCATTAAGCGACTCTTCGAGTCCGAGATGACGGTCGTCGCGACGCTGTTTCTCGGGGGTGTCGCGATCCTCCTGTTCGAAAGGTGGTACGGGAAGCGCGGTGTTTTGGGCGAGTCGAATCTGACAAAGATGACCTATCGGCAGGCGGTTCTCGTCGGGCTTTCGCAGGCGGTCGCCGTGATTCCGGGCGTGTCGCGGTCCGGAGCGACCATCCTCGGCGGACTCTCGCTCGGGTTCTCCCGGGCGGCGATTACCGAGTTCTCGTTCCTACTGGCGGCTCCGACCATGGCCGCGGCGACGGGATACGACCTCCTGAAGAATTACGGTTCGTTCCAGGCGTCCGAACTCCCGGTCTTCCTTGTCGGCTTCGTCGTCTCGTTCGTCGTCGCGATACTGGCGGTCACGTCGTTTCTTCGGTTCGTGCGGACGCACTCCTTCGTCGCGTTCGGCTGGTACCGCATCGTCGCGGCGGCACTCTTCTACCTGCTCGCGATCCGGTGACCCCTTTATCGGGATGATTTCCCGGGCTCGTGGCCGGCGTATGCGGCTTGACCAGGGATCCATACGCGGTAATGATGAGAGGCGTAGATTCCGGATCGGGTCCGGAATGACAGGATAGAATATGTAGGCAATCAGAATGGTATGATCCTTTCCGGAAAGCAGGTGGCGGAAACCGTTTTCGCGGAGACGAGGGATATCGTCTCCGGTCTTCCGGTCCGCCCGGGGCTTGCGGTTGTCCTCGTGGGGGACGACCCTGCTTCGCATCTCTATGTCGGCATCAAGGAACGTCGGGCGGCCGAACTCGGATTCGTTTTCCGCCGCGAGGAATTGTCCGCGGAAGCGACGGATGACGAGATCATCTCCGTCATCGATCGGCTAAACGATGATCCGGGCACCCATGGCATCATCGTCCAATTACCGCTTCCCGCGGGGCACGATGCGGACCGTGTCGTCGCAGCGATCGATCCGAGTAAGGATGCGGACGGTTTCCATCCGGAAACGGTTGCGCGGTTTCTTGCCGGCGAGCGTGGTTCCGTTCCGGTCTTTCCGGCGGCGATCATGGCACTTGCGAAGTCGTCCGGGGTCCCGCTTTCCGGAAAGCGCGGTATCGTGGTCGTGAACTCGGAGCGTTTCGGCGACGTCATGAAACGCGCACTCGGGAACGAGGGCGTCGAGGCGTCGGTCATCCTCTCATCGGATATCGACCCGCGGAAAGACGAGATCGCGACGGCCGATGTCGTCGTGACCGCGATCGGACAGGCGGAGCGGTTTCCTCGGAATCTCTTCGGAGGCGGCGCGATCGTGGTCGACGGCGGCATCGCCGAGCGGGACGGCGAGGTCCTTGGCGACATCGCCAAGGACAGCGATGGTTCTCATATATTTCTTTCACCCGTTCCGGGCGGCGTCGGTCCGGTCACCGTCGCCTGCCTGCTACGAAGGACGGCGCAGCTCGCTTCTTCACGGATATGAAAAGCCGGCTTCATATTTTTGCATGAGCCGGCTATCGGTTGCCAATCGAGCGGGGAATCATTTGGTCGCCGTTTTTTCGGTATAGGACTTCCGAACCTTCCGCTCCGACCGTTCAGATATCGTGAGGAGTGCCGGAAATCGTGTTATGAGACGTTTCAGCGGTTCCGAGAGCAGGTTATAGAGGTATTCGCGTCGAAGACATTCCCATGTTATCGGGGGGAAGACCTTTATTGATCGTATCGCAGTCCCTTTGGGGAGGAGTCTTCGGACTGTCGCCCCTGCTCGTTTCGCGTGATAGTGACTCGTGATGACCGTAATTACCACGGGATATCCGATATTCCTGACGAAGTCCGCCAGTCCGCGGATATTCGATTCCGTGTCCACCGAATCATTTTCTGAGAAGATATCCGACTCCGGGATACCATGCCGTATAAGCCATTCCCGACTCATGGCGGCGCTGTCACGCTTGCGGTGATCGGAATGGCCGCCGGCGAGAAACACGGTATCGATAACCTGATTCCGATACAGGTCACACGCCTTCTTGAGCCTCCACTCCGTTTCTTCCTTGAGTTCGTCGATTAACTCGATCCTTATTCCGAGTGTCGGGTAGAGTTTCTTGGCTGGTGGCCAGGTAAAGAACAGTACGGGGAGCGGAACGGTCCCGAAAATCCAGGCCCGAGTCTTTGCTCCAGCCGTGAGCACTACGCCTATGTTTCTCAAGGTTCACCTCCGTTTTTCGTTTTTTTTCTTTTGCTGGACCGGATATTATAGCGAGGATTAACGAAAAGTCAATGTTAACAAAAAACCGGACTTTCGTCCGGATTATCGTGCCGCGGGAGAGACTCGAACTCTCATGATATTTCTATCGCGGGATTTTGAGTCCCGTGTGTCTACCGATTCCACCACCGCGGCATACGTGGCCGTACAGGGCCAATGGTAAGGAATTGAAAAGGCAGTGTCAATGCGGTATGATGGGGGGGATAGGGAATCAAGAATAAGGGACAAGGCGTGCGGCATCACGATGCTCTCCTTTCAGGCTTGATTCTTTATTCTTTCTTCCTGATTCCTCCTGAAAGCCATGTCCAAGATCGTCGCGTTCGTGAACCAGAAGGGCGGGGTGGGAAAGACCACCTCGACCATCAACGTGGCCCGATGTCTTGCCGACCTCGGGAAGAAGGTGCTGCTCGTCGACCTCGACCCGCAGGGGAACGCCTCGTCGGGTCTGGGTATCGACCCGCGCGGCCTCGAGAAGAACCTCTACCACGCGATGATCGGTACCGCGACCCCGCGTGACATCGTGTTGTCTACCGGGACGGAGAATCTTCATATCATTCCCGCGGCACAGGACCTGGCCGGCGCCGAGATCGAGATGGTACATATCGACGCCCGCGAGTTCCGGCTCTATTCGGTCCTGCGGCAGCTCCGCTCCTTTTACGACTACATCCTCATCGACAGTCCGCCGAGTCTGGGGCTCCTCACGGTGAACGGCCTGGTCGCGAGCGACGAGGTGGTCATTCCGGTGCAGACCGAGTACTACGCGCTCGAAGGACTTTCCCAGCTCCTTGGGACGATCGAGCTCGTGAAGGAGCGGCTGCAGCCGAACCTTGCGATCATGGGGGCGCTCCTGACGCTTTTCGATCGGCGGAACCGGCTTGCGCAGCAGGTGGTCAACGAGGTCCGGGCGCATTTTCCGGGACCGGTTTTCGAGACGGTCATCCCGCGTTCGGTGCGGCTCGCGGAGGCGCCGAGCTACGGAAAGTCGATCCTCGATTTCGATTCGCTTTCCAAGGGGGCACGGGCATACAAGTCGGTAGCGCGCGAGATCATCGCGAGAGAGAAGCCGGAATAAGGAATTAAGAATAAGGAATGCGGAATCGCGCGCGGCAAATAAAAAGTCATTGACCTCGGCTTGATTCATAATTCCTTATTCCTGATTCTTCCAATACTATGGCACAGCAGCACGGACTCGGACGGGGACTTTCGTCCCTCATTCCGCCGAAGAAGGACGACGCGAAGGAATCTCCGTTCAAGGATATGGTGCTTCGTTCGATGGAGGCACAGGGCGTCGACCTTTCCGCTTCCCGTCCCGCTCAGACGGCTCCGGCTTCGATACCGCTCGATCCGGTCCCGACGCCGACTGCTCCGATCACGGCGCCGGCCGTTTCTTCCTCGTCGGCGAAATCCGGTTCGGGGGCGGGTGCGCCGATGCCGGCAACGGCCATCCCTTCGGGCGCGCCGCTTCGGGTTCCGGTCGGCAATGTCGTCCCGAATCCGCATCAACCGCGACTTCGCTTCGATGAGGACAAGCTTCGCGAACTGGCTGATTCCATCCGGGAGCACGGGGTCCTGCAGCCGCTCGTCGTCTCGCCGCTTCCGGGCGGGAAGTACGAGCTCATCGCCGGGGAGCGGCGTCTTCAGGCATCGAAGAAAGCGGGGATTCCGGACGTGCCGGTCATCGTCCGCGACGCCGACGAACGGCAAAAACTCGAGCTTGCCATCATCGAGAATATCCAGCGACATGATCTCGATCCGATCGAGGAAGCCAAGGCGTATGCGAGGCTCGCCGATGAATTCGGCCTGACCCAGGAGGAGATTTCCCGCAAGATGGGGAAGAGCCGCAGCGCGGTGGCGAACATCCTCCGACTGCTGACGCTTCCGGTCGAAATCCAGCGCGCGCTTTCCGAAGGGGGGATTTCGGAAGGGCATGCGAAGGCCCTGTTATCGCTCGAACATCCGGAACGTCAGCGCGCGCTGTTCGAGATGATCGTGAAGACCGGAATGACGGTCCGGGAGGCCGAGATCAAGGCACGAGACGCCCGGGAAAGACCTTATGTGAAGAGAGCCCTCACCCTTCCGCCGGAGATCGCCGAGAAGGCGGAGCGCATCTCGACCGCTCTCGGGACCAAGGTCGCCGTCCGGCCGGCAGGGAAAGGCGGCCGTATCGTCGTCGAATATTATTCTTCCGAGGAGCTCGATCAGATCGTTTCCCGACTTGGTGTCTGAACGGGATTGGCGGCTGACCGTTCGTTCGGTGGCAATGTCTTTGCCCGATGAGATGGCGCGCACGCTCGGGCGATGCGCACTTATGTATCGGCGCGTTGTGTGGTACCATTGAGAGATGAATGCGAGTCCTCTATCAGGGTGATCATGCTTTCGGTACCTCCGGAAATATTCCAGGCAATCGGAGTCGTTCTCTCGCTGCTACTCTGGGGCATCGGGCGGCCTTTTCTTTCGACGGTTTCAAGATCGGTTCTCGGCGCGATAACGGTTTCGACGGTGATGGCGCTCGCGGTATTCGTTCCGGGAATCCGATGGTCTGCCGAACCGCTTCCAGGAGGATACGGAACGGTTGAGCCGTCCGGTGGAACGTTGCCGGTCCGTGGATTTTCCGATTCGTCGGTCGCGGGAATCTCGGATAGCAGAGAAGATCCAGTCGGAGTCGGAGTTCTGACGTTTGCCGATATCCGCAATGCGGTGAGGAAGACGCTTCGTGAAGCCGGAGGATCGATCGATTCCCGATCAATCGCTCGGCATGCGATAGAGGCGGACGATATCGATACGGGATCGGTGACCGGACGGACGATTCGCGACCACTCGGTCTCCTCCAGGGATCTTGCCGATCGAATCGAGATCGGTATGCTATCCGCTGATAGGATTTCGGTCGATGACGACATGTCCGTCGGAGGATATATCCGTCTTTCGGATGCCGAAGTGCCGTCGTCGACGGAGGGGCGTCTCTACAACGTCGGAGGCATGTTGTATTGGTCCGGCATACTTCTTTCCGATTCCTTTTCCGATGTCTGGAGCAGCGACGGTGTTCACGCCTGGCGTTCGACAGGCAACGTCGGCATCGGCACCACCGCTCCTTCACAAAAGCTTTCCGTCGCCGGAACCGTCGGCATTCTCGAAGGCGGATCGGGTGCGCAATACTATACGATTTTCCGGGGAGGGGACCAGAATGCGGATGTCACCTATATCCTGCCGGTCGCCTCTTCGAACGGTCTTCTCAGGAATACCGGTGGCACCCTTTCCTGGGACACGACGACGTATCTTTCCTCCTATACCGAGACCGATCCCGTCTTCGTCGCCTCGGCGGCACACGGTATTACGGCTTCGAACGTCTCGAACTGGAACACCACATACGGTTGGGGAAATCACGCGAGCGCAGGATACCTTTCAGCTTCTTCGTATACCGCGGCCGATGTCTTGGCAAAAATGCTGACCGTCGACGGCTCCGGCTCCACCCTCGACGCCGACCTCCTCGACGGCCATGACACATCATATTTCTATCCTGCATCCAATCCGAACGCATATATTGCCGACGGCAATACCGGCTGGGACAACAGTTACGGTTTCATCGCTTCCTACACCGAAACCGACCCGGTATTCACCGCTTCAGCTTCGCATTCTATCACCAGTACCAATGTCACCAATTGGAACGCCGCATACGGCTGGGGCAACCATGCGAGCGCGGGATACCTTTCCGCCGCCTCGTACACCGCGGCAGACGTTCTTGCCAAGACCCTGACCGTTGACGGCTCCGGCTCCACCCTCGACGCCGACCTCCTCGACGGCCACGACACGAGCTACTTCCAGACCGCTCTCACCAATCCGGTCACCGGCACCGGCTCCTCCGGCCATGTCCCGTACTGGTCCTCCTCCTCGGCACTCACGTATGATTCCGACGGCAACTTCTATTGGGACGCGACGAACAACCGTCTCGCGATCGGCACCACCACGACGACCCAGCAGCTCACCCTGACCGGCTCCATCGCCCTTCCTGCCACCACCACCTCGACGACCG
>JAAXXG010000001.1 GCA_013334575.1 Candidatus Moraniibacteriota bacterium
GAAGTCGTGGAGAATACTCGGAAAATCCATGCGTCCGATTCCGACGGATCACTTCGGCATTGAGGACAAGGAAGAGCTGCTTCGTCGCAGGTATCTTGATCTGCTTACGAATCCCGAGACGCGTGAGATGTTTCGGAAGAAGAACCTGTTCTGGCAGACGGTACGCACGTTTCTTGCTGGAGAGGGATTCCTCGAGGTGCAGACCCCAGTTTTGGAACATATTCCCGGAGGTGCGGAAGCGGAGCCGTTCGTGACGCATCACAACGCGCTCGATCAGGACTTCTACCTGCGAATCTCGCTCGAGCTCGCGCTGAAGCGTCTGCTCGTCGGCGGCTTCGAGCGCGTCTTCGAGATCGGTCGCGTCTTCCGTAACGAGGGCGTCGACCGCGAGCACCTTCAGGAATTCGATCACATGGAATGCTACGGCGCCTACCTCGACCTTGCGGCCGGGATAGACATGACCGAACGGATGTATCGGGAAATCGTCCGGGTCGTGACCGATGGCTCCATGAAAACGACGTACGAGGGGATGGAGCTCGACTGGTCGAAGCCGTTCCCGCGCGTCGACTACTTCGAGGCGTTCAAGGCTGAGACCGGCATCGACCTCTCCGAGGATGTTTCCGTTGAAACGCTCCGTGCCAAGGCGGATGAGCTCGGCATCAAGTACGACGCATCATACGGCAAGGGCCGCATGATCGACACGATCTACAAGAAGACCGTCCGTCAGAAACTTATTCAGCCGTGTTTCCTTGTGGGGCATCCGATCGAGGTATCGCCTTTGGCGAAATCGGACCCGACGAATCCGAGACGGACGCTCCGCATGCAGCCGATAGCGGCCAAGAGCGAACTTGGCAACGGCTTCGCCGAGCTCAACGATCCGGCCGACCAGCGGGTGCGCTTTGAGGAGCAGGTGAGACTCCGCGAGGCGGGTGACGCTGAGGGCATGATGCTCGACGAGGACTTCCTCGAAGCGCTTGAGTACGGCATGCCGCCGGCGTTCGGTTTCGGCATGAGCGAGCGGCTCTTCGCGGTCCTCATGGACCGTTCCATCCGCGAAACCGTCATCTTCCCGCCGATGCGGAGCCGGGAATAGGGATGTTGTCAGCAATAAAAAAACGGAAACGGAAACGAGATCACTCGGTATCAGTACATCCCTGCATGACGCCGTCACGTCAATGCCCTGATATCGGGTTTGCCTTTCGCTCGCCGCTACTCGGTGATCTTCGTTACCGTTCCGCTATATCATCCGTTTTCGGATGCTGAGGTGATGGTAGCAAAAAGGGCGGCAAAGTCAATAGTGTGTCCGATTCATTTGTGATCGTGTATGGAATATCTCGATGTCCTTGATGAGGAGGGGGAGCCGACCGGCCAATCGGTGTCCCGCGAGGAAGTTCATGAGAAAGGCCTGTGGCACAGGAGTGCGCAGGTGCTGCTCATGGATTCCGACGGGCGCGTATTCGTTCATCGTCGCGCGGATTCGAAGAAGTATTATCCGGATCTGCTGGATGTATACTTCGGCGGACATGTCTTAAGCGGCGAGACGCCGAAGGGCGCGCTTATCCGGGAGGTGAAAGAGGAGATAGGGATAGATCTTTCCGAGGAGGAGCTGAGCTTTCTCTTCGGAATCCGGAAGGAGGACTCGCAGGGTGGTGGCGCGTTCGTGAACAACGATTTTGCGGAAGTCTATCTCGCGCGGAAGGATTTCGCCCGGGAAGACTGCGTATTGCAGGACGAGGAGATATCAGAGGTCATGTTTCTCGAGTACGACGAGCTGGTCCGCTCAGTGAATGAGGCCGGGAGCGGATTCATTCCGCGAGAGCGGGAATACGACCTCCTGTTCGAATCGCTTAAGCAGCAAACCCTATAGCGTATGAAAATCGTCATCTGTGGAAGTTCCACCTTCCGGAAGGAAAAGGTCGCGATCAAGGAAAAGCTCCTGGAAATGGGGCACGATCCGATCATCGATCCAGTAACCGAGAAGCTTGCACGAGGCGAGGATCCGGAGCTGCTTAATCGCATAGCGACCGAGCACCACGAGGTCAAGAAGGAGCTCGACCTCATACGATGGTACTATAACGCCATCGTCGGAAGCGATGCCATCCTCGTCGTGAATCCGGACAAACGCGGAATCGCGAACTATATCGGCGGCAACACGCTTCTCGAGATCGGGTATGCGTATGTTCACGGAAAGACGGTTTTTCTTCTCAACCAGGTGCCAGAAATCTCGTATAAGGACGAGATTCTCGCCATGTATTCCGAGGTGCTCGACGGTGATCTTGAGAGACTGCGAGGGAAGGCCTGAAGTGGCATCGAATGAGTCTCGTCTTTGAGACGGAAAGGATCGTAAAGGATTCAGGTGTCGTTTCGATGGGGGTGTTGAGGCATTGACTTGTTGTATGACCAAGAAACAGCTTCTCGAGGCTATCGAGACGGAAGCGAAGAAATACTTCGTTGATGTGTCGGGGTGTCACGACTGGACGCATGTCGAGCGGGTGCGGGCGCTCGCACGACGAATTGGCAAGGCCGAAGGGGCGGATCTGTTCGTCATGGAGGCTGCTGCCTTATTACACGATATCGCCAAGACCGAGGAAATGCGCGCGAAGGGCGGATTCTGTCATGCGAAGGAGGGCGCGAAGCGGGCAACGGAGATCCTTACGCGACTCGGGGTCGGGGTCGAAGATATCGGACATATCGCGCACTGCATCCACGGACATAGGAACCGCAGCAGCGCGAGGCCGGAAACGATCGAGGCCAAGGTTCTGTTCGATGCGGACAAACTTGACGCGCTCGGTGCGGTCGGTATCGGGCGGTCCTTTCTCTTCGCCGGGATGGCGGGGTCGAGGACGCTCTATACCGGTAACGAAAAGGAGTTAGCCAAGACCGGGAAGGACTATTCATATACGTCCGAGGACTCAGTCTTTCTGGAGTATGAACAGCATCTCCGTCATCACAAGGATAAGATGCTTACCGGGACCGGACGTGCGATCGCGAAGGAGCGGACCGCATACATGAAAGACTTCTTTCGTCGGTTCTGGGACGAGGTGAAGGGCAGGGAGTAGAAGGGTATCGCGATAGGCCGGCGTGCTATAATCTTTCCATATCATTGAGATATGCCTATGACTCCGAATTTCACGCCGCAGGTGCTGATGCTTCTCCTGCCGGTCGTCGTCTGGTCTCTCGTCTGGAAAGGTGTCGCCTTATGGAAGGCGGCTCGTAACGGGCATACGGCATGGTTCGTCGCGCTGCTCATCCTGAACACCGTCGGCATCCTCGAGATCATCTACATCGTGGTATTTTCGAAAGGAAATCAGGTAGAGACGCCCCGGCGGGACGTCTCTACGGCTGACGATCAGAAGGGGTGATCCGCCTGATTCTTGATTCGCGTTTCTTAATTCCTGATTCCTTCAGCTTATGTCCGAAGAGCTGGTCGTTCTTGTTGACGAAAACGATGCCGAGATCGGCACGATGCCGAAATCAGAGGTCCACGGGTTGGAGACGCCGCTGCACCGCGGATTTTCGTGCTTCCTGTTCCGTCGTTCCGACGGGAAGCTGCTCCTGCAACAGCGCAGCCATGTGAAAAAGACCTGGCCTCTGGTCTGGTCGAACACCTGTTGCGGGCATCCTGGTCCGGGCGAGGAGCGGATCGACGCCGTCGTCCGGCGGCTCGATCGCGAACTCGGTATGAGGGCGGAGGGATTACGATTCGCGATGCCGTATCGCTACAGGTTTACGCGGGAAGGCGTGACGGAAAACGAGATCTGCCCGGTTTTCGTGGGGTTCGCCGCAACGGAACCTTCCCCAGCTCCCGACGAGGTCGAGGCGGCGCGGTGGGTCGATTGGGACGAGTTCCTGACCGAGATCCGCGAGCATCCAGGGACCTATTCGGAGTGGTGCGAGGAAGAGGTCTTGTTGCTGGAGGAAAAGGGGATCGTACGGGAATTGTTGGCTGGAAACGTATAAGTGTATGAACACGAATCCGGCAGCTAAACGCATTCTTTGTTTTGGAGATTCTAACACGTGGGGATATGTCCCAGGTACGGACCATGAGCGTTATCCTTCCGATATTCGCTGGCCGGGAGCTCTTCAATCGATGCTTGGATCCCGGGTTGAGATTATCGAGGAAGGACTGAATTCTCGAGGAATTCTGAAAGGAGACAGTAGGCCAGGAAAGGAGGGGAGAAGTTCTTTGGAATATATTATCCCTTGTCTTGATTCACATGATCCAATAGATGTCGTCATCGTATTTCTCGGAACAAATGAGCTGAAATTCGAATTCGGATTATCATCAAGGGAAATCGGTGAAAATTTACGTACATTTCTAACCGCGGTAACCACTCATCAGTCACAAAATGGCGTTTCTAAGCCGGCCGTTATCGTCATCGTCCCTCCGCGTATCGATGAAGAAACCGATTATTGTCGTGCTCATGACAAATACAAGGGAGCAAGCGAAAAATCAACAGATCTGAGATTGGTCTACAGACAGGTGGTGGACGAAGTGGGTGTCCGATTTCTGGATGCTCAAGATTCCTTGAAAACTGGAACCGACGGAGTACACCTCTTATCGGAATCGCATCGACTTCTTGCCGAACAATTGGCGAAAATGATTTCCGAATAAGGAACTCCATATGAAAAAGGTCTTCATCATCCATGGCTTTCAGGGGACGCCGAACGGCGGGTGGCGGCCGTGGCTCATGGAAAAACTGGAGAAGCGGCATATCTACGCCTGCTCGCTTCCGATGCCGTCCCCGGAAAGTCCCATTCGCTCCGAGTGGGTCGATGAGGTTGTGCGGGTAACGGAGCGCTTTGCAGGCGACGATATATATCTTGTCGGGCACTCACTTGGAGCAACAACCATATTGCGATACCTCGAGGATGATCGTTCACGGAATGTCAGAGGGGCCGTGTTGGTCGCGGGTGCTATCAGTGGAAACGAGAGAAGTGGTGCTATCGATGCTTTTTTTGAATCCGGATATGATTTCGAGAAGATACGATCGAAATGCGATCGGTTCGTCGTTATACATGGGGATGACGATAAGCGGGTACCGCTTTCGGATGCGGTGACGGTTGCGGGTGAATTGGATGGAAAGTTGATCGTGATAGAGAACGGGGGACATCTGAATGCGGAGAGCGGGTTTCTTGAACTACCGCAGTGTTTGGAGGCGCTCGAAGGGATGATCGGATGATTGCCGTAGGATTCCCGCTTCAGGTCGTCTGGAAAGGGAGCGGAATAGCTTCATTCTCCGTATTCGACCAGGATATCGGCAAGAATGGGAGATAGTCTCTCGGGCGCGGTGTCACGGCATACCCGGTACCATTCGGGAACTTATGAAAGGCTTATGAACGGGCGGAATGATGACGGTTCGAGACGGGATAAGGTGTCGGCATGGCTGCTTCGTATCGGAACGGCAATCGTGCTTGCGGGAGCCGCGATGCTTCTGTTCATATTCGGACCCGTTCTGCGTGAGGAAGTGCGATATTCGTTCCGCGGCGACGCTGCCAAGGACGCGCGCGTGACGCTCGATTCCCGCGACGCATCGAAACCGGGCATGCTCGTTCCGGTCGATCCGGGATATTCCATCGTCATTCCGAAGATCGGCGCCAACGTTCCGGTCGTAGCGGATGTGGACCCGCTGGACCCGTCCGTCTATCGCGCGGCGCTTTCGAAGGGGATCGCGCAGGCGAAGGGGACCGTGGCGCCCGGGGAGTCCGGGAACACGTTCCTGTTCGCGCATTCCTCGGACGATTTCCTGACCCGCGGGAACTACAATACCGTCTTCTATCTTCTCGATAAACTGTCGGTCGGGGACCGTTTTACGATCGCCTACCGCGGGAAGCTGTACGGATATCGCGTGTTCGACCGGCGCGAGGTGCCTGCCGACCGGGTCGAATACCTGCACGCGCTTTCCGAGGAGAATACCGTGACGCTCATGACCTGTTGGCCGCCGGGGACCGACCTTCGCCGCCTGCTCGTCTTCGGGGTGCTGGAACCGGAATCCGGAACGGGAAGTGCTCGGCTTGATTCGACCGGAAATCCGTGATATAAGGGAATGGCGGTCGGGACGGGATATTCGGGCCTGTAGTAAAGTGGTATTACGCAGCATTCGCATTGCTGAGTCGGGAGTTCGATTCTCCCCAGGTCCACCATGGAAGAAAGCCGCCCTTCGGGGCGGCTTTCCGTTTTGGCGGGATTGACAGCGGGATTGTGATTCCGCTCCCGTGTGGTACGCTGTCGGTGAAACCGTAACCGAAGCGTATGGAAAAGACGTCTTTGGCGGAGTACGTCGCGGGTCGTATCCGTTCCGGCGCGCCGAAAGGGGAGATTCGCGAGGAGCTCCTGGCGGTCGGCTGGTCCGAGGAGGAGGCCGATACGGCCTATCGTGACGGTGTGGTCGCGCTCGGTGCTCCGGTTCCGTCCGAGGGAAACCGGCCGACGTCCGGAAAGAAGTCCTCGACGGCCGATATCATCCTGAACCTGTTCTCGTTCATCCTGCTGGGCATGTCGGCTACCGCGGCGGGCGTGGTCTATTTCCAGGTGGTGAACCGGTACTTCCCGGATCCGCTTGCGGGTGCCGGCTTGCCGGACATGCAGGCGCTCGTAAGCGTCGTGCACTATTCGATCGCGGCACTCCTGATCGCGTTCCCGCTCTATGTCGCGGTCATGAGGATGTGGTTCCGGAAGTTCCGCGAGGACGAGGGGCGGACCGAATCGCGTCTCTCGAAATGGCTCACCTACCTCGTACTGCTCGGGACCTCGGTAACCATGGTCGGCGACCTGATTACGCTCGTCTTCACGTTCCTGCAGGGCGAACTCACGATGCGGTTCTTCCTGAAGGCACTCATAATCCTCGCGGTCACCGGCGGCGTCTTCGGCTTCTACTTCTTCGAACGGCGCAAGATACAATACCGGCGCGAGGTGCCGGCGCGCGTGTTCTCCGCGTTCGCGTTCTCGGCCTCCGCGTTCGCGGTCGTCGGCATCGCTCTGGGCCTCCTGGCCGGAGGGTCTCCGGCCTCGACGAGAAGCCTCTCGTTCGATGTGACCCGCGAGAGCGACCTGCGCGGCCTTTCGGACTGCATCGGGCAGTATGCCGCCAAGTACGGTTCGCTTCCGGCTTCCCTCGACGAACTCCGGCGGACCGGATCGTTCGCCTACTGCGCCGATTCCGTGACCGATCCCGAGACCGGCGACCCGTACGGCTATCGGGTCGTGAACGCCTCCCGGAAGCAGGGGGTGGTGACCGTGGGGGAATACGAGCTTTGTGCCGATTTCTCGCTCGCTTCGGCGGCGGAGCGAGGGACGGGATACCGGGGCGTGAACGACGTGTGGAGCGCGCATGCCGCCGGTCACGATTGTGATATCGTGACGACCCAGCTCGGCGAACTCGCTCCGACCCCGGCCGAGAAAGTCACGCAGCCGGGCGTCCCGTTCGGGGTGAAGTAGGGCGTCTTTGTCGATCGGCGAGACGTGAAAACCGCTCCTTTGTCGGGAGCGGTTTTTGCCGGAAAAAATTTCGAGCCGCATGCGTTAGCATACGGCTCGGCCCTTAGGGGGCTTGTTTCTCAGAAGTGCGTCGTAAAGCCTACCGTAGCACCATGTCCGAGATCTCCGCCGTGGTACGCAGCTTCGAGTGCGACCGCTTTGGAGACGTTGACAGAAATGCCTCCGGCAAGGTCCTTGCGGATCTTGTCCTCTCCGACGTAGAAGTCGGCTGCGCCGGTTACGGAGAGGTTTTTCGCAGCTTTCACGAGAACTTTTGCTCCCGGAATCATGCGGACGTCTTCCGTTTTGGCGACTTTACCGTTCCAGGTGGCAAATTTCATGCCGAACGGAACGATAATTTGCCCGCGAACCGTTACTCTATCAGAGGCATCATGTTCGATCGCCGCATAGACGAAGGGAACATGGGTTTCTCTGATTGAGTAAGTTGTGTCGGTGTGACAGCTGGGCTCTGCCGGCTTTGGCTGCTCGGGCTGGGTTGGCTGTTCAGGCTCCGTGGGGCACACGACAGGCTCCTCGGGCTGAGTCGGGCATACCGGCTGCTCGGGCTGGGTTGGCTGTTCAGGCTGCTCAGGCTGAGTCGGACAGACCGGCTGCTCAGGCTGAGTCGGGCAGACCGGCTGCTCAGGCTGAGTCGAACATACTGGCTGCTCGTGTCGGTCATGACCTCGAACCATGTGACGCTCCGACCGGTGGGTCGGTGTCGCGAGTTCGAAATCGCAGGCGTTCGCAGTGTTGCCGATTGCCATGAGCAACGTGAGGAATAAGAATAAAGCGTAGTTTTTCATTGACGGCTAATTTGGAAGTTTTCGAGATTAGTTGCAGATGGTAATCGTATTGCTTTCCACGGCTTGGCTTCCGATGAAGCCGCCACCGACGTAAACCCGGGTTTTTTCACCAACCTTGGTACCGATACCGAGGTACCCCCTTTCGAGCTGGTGTTTACCGTTTACGTTATTTCGGTATCCGCCCTCAAAGAGAACGGAAACCTTTTTAACGGGAGGAACCTGCGTTGTCGGGGGCTCGGGCCTCGGAGATTCGACGGGAACTGCTGAGAACTCGAGTGGCAGTTCATTTGCACACTTGTCGAATACTCGTAAGGTGCCGACATACTTATTCTGCCCGGCATCCTGGAGTTTCAACGCGAATGCGTGACCAGCCAGCGGTTCGGTCACCGTGAAGTGTCCGAATACTGTTCCCTTTCCTGACCCCATATAGGTCATAGTCGTTCCTGCCGGGATGGTGATCGCTACGGCTGATTTCTCCATCAGCTGCTTGGCGATCTGGTTGGAAACGGAGGAACCGTCCCCGACCAGTCCGGTTTGCGTTGCGATCTGCGCCTCGACTGCTCCTGCGAATGCGGCCTGTTGTTCCGGCGTGGCCTTTTCAAGGGCCACATAGCCTCCGTCGAATCGCGGTTTGCGGCCGAGCCACTTATAAGTGACCGCGATTTCCTTCGTAACAGCTTGTGCTGTCAGTTGGAATGAACAGGAGAAGAGGAGGAATACGGCGACGAATGCGGTGATTCTGTTCTGTTTCATGATTGAATGCATTGAGATTAATGTAAGAGTAAGAACAAAAATATATATGAGATCTATCTATGTAATGTAATGTAGGATCACGGCGAGCATCCGCCGGTTAAGGGTACGCCGAAGCGTACCAGGCGCGCCGCAGCGCGCGGGAACATATCGACCGCGTTGGCCGCGCGATGACCTGGAAACAGGTCTACGATATGCTCCGGCCCCGATGACTCGAGGGCTTGAACTTGGCTCTTCTGAGTATTCATTTTTCAACGAACATCATACCAGTATACATGAAAAAATGACCTTTGTCAATCGTTTTTTGTTGGTGATAATGCGATTAATGCTTTATATAAGACAAAATATGCAAAAATTCGACAGGATTTTGGAAGGGGTATTCGGGACGATGAGGTTCGAAGTTCCGCTCTGTACGGCCAAAAATGCAGCAAAGCCCGTCGTGTTACGAACGGGCTTCGTTTTTTTTGTTGCTAAAGGCGTTTCATGAGGTACGACGCATGACGCCCTCGATGAATTTGAGGGCGGTATCGGTGATGATGCGGCCATCCTTGTCGCAGAGCTCACGATTCGCATAAACACTCAATCCGGGGTAATGTCTTCGGAAGTCTCGGATGGAGTCGATCGACCTGACGCCGGCGAGTCCGGCGATGGCCAGGTCCAGCTTCCATGCCATGGGATCTCCGATCAGTTCCCTGATCTCGTCCGGGCCGAAGTCGGCGACGAGCCCATTCTTCGGCTTGAGGATGAATGTCGCGACACCGTCCTTGTAACCGACGAGGTGACGAAGGACCGATGCGACGAAATTATGGCACTGGTCGAACATTTTCGGATCGATCTTGAGAATGAGATGCAGCTTCGGATGCTGTCGGTGGAAGTCCGACAGTGTGCTCGGTCCGGGCCATGCGGAGAGGTTGAGGATGATCGCGTCGATCGGCCATCCGAGATCTTCGACCGTCTTTGCGAGTTCCTCGAGACGTTTGCCGAGCAAAGCGGTACTGTTGTCTGGAGTGAAATAGATCGCATGGCGGACATAGGATTCGACCGGCGTATCCGATGTGCCGGCAAACAGGCCGCTCAGCTGTTCCGCGAATCGCCAGGCACCGTTCGCGTAGTCGACGGGTATGGCGATCATTACGTCGAGATCGGATAGTTGCCTATCGCGTATGAAGGAATCGATCGATTGAAGCTGATCCTTTTTCACTCTGCCGATAAGACAGATGACCTGTCTCGATTCGAACGGGTCGCGAGGATCGTCATGGTGAGCGTGGTCTTTTGGGTCTATCCGGATGGTATGTGCCGGGTCGGGATTTTTCTCCGGTTCTTTTTTCATGGCGGTGTCGGTTTTGTTAAGGAGAGAGGGTCGGACTGCCGCCATCATGGCGTGGGTTGGGCGGTACTGTCAACGGCCGGTTCGGGGAGTCTTGCCAGCATCGCCGAAACGCGGTATCCTGGGCGGGAATTCGGTAGGAAGGTAACGGGAACTATGAAGGTCATACTGAAACAGGACGTGAAGGGGGTCGGAAAGCGGAACGAGGTAAAGGAGGTCTCGTCGGGATACGCGATGAACTTCCTTTTCCCGAAGCGGTTCGCGGAGCCGGCGACGGAGGCGGCGGTGGCGCGGCTCGAGAGCGCGTCCGCCCGGAAGGCCGCCGCGGTCGCGGCAAGCGAGGCGGCGGTAGTCGCGGCGGCGAAGGCACTTGCCGGGGGGCGGTTCGTCATCCGGGTGAAGGCCAAGAACCGGAAGCTGTTCGGATCGATCGGAGCGGCCGAGATCGCGGCCGAGATCGGGAAGAAGGGCGTCTCCGGGGTGGAGGAGCGGTTCATCGTCCTCCCGAAGCCGATCAAGGAAATCGGGGAATATCCGGTGTCGGCGGACTTCGGTTCCGCCAAGGCCAAGTTCCTCGTCGCGGTGGAGGCCGAAGGGTAGGGGTTTCATCCCCGCCCTTTTTTTATCGTGGCGACGGCAGGGTAACCATTTTCTCACACCGTAGGAGGGGCGGGAAAATAACCGTATGGCGAAGCGGAGCGGAAAGCGCGCGAAGGTCATCTTCGTGGTGGGCGGCGTGATGAGCGGGGTCGGGAAGGGGGTGGCGGCATCCTCGATCGGTAAGATTCTCCAGGCTCGCGGACTGACCGTGACCGCGATTAAGATAGACCCGTACATCAACGTGGATGCGGGGACGATGAATCCGACGGAACACGGAGAGGTATTCGTTCTCGGCGACGGGTACGAGACCGACCAGGACATGGGCAACTACGAGCGGTTCATGGGACTCTCGCTCGACCGCGGGAACTATATGACCACGGGGTCGGTGTATAAGAAGGTCATCGACCGCGAGCGGAACCTGGAGTTCGGAGGACGGTGCGTCGAGGTGGTACCGCACATACCTCTCGAGGTCATCGGCACGATCCGCAGGGCCGCGAAGAAGGCCGACGCGGACGTGGCGATCGTCGAGATCGGCGGGACGATCGGGGAGTATCAGAATATCCTTTTCCTCGAGGCGGTACGCATGATGAAGATCGAGCATCCGGAGGACGTCCTGACCGTGATCGTGAGCTATCTCCCGAATCCTTCGAAGATCGGCGAGATGAAGACGAAACCGACGCAGTACGCGGTACGGACGCTCAACGGCGCGGGCGTGCAGCCGGATATCATCATCGCGCGCGCGGACCGTCCGCTTGATGACAAGCGTAAGGACAAGGTCGCGACCTTCTGTAACGTCCGCCGGGAGGACGTCATCTCGGCGCCGGATGTGGAGAGTATCTACGATGTTCCGCTGAACTTCGAAAAGGACCGACTGAGCGATACGATCATCCGGAAGCTCGGCCTGCGCGGGCGCGGACGGAAGCTCGGCGAGTGGGAACGGCTCGTTTCGCGTGCGAAGGCGGCGACGAAACCGGTCCGTATCGCGGTCGTGGGAAAGTACTTCAATTCGGGGGAGTATGTCCTCTCGGATGTCTATATCAGCGTGCTCGAGGCGATTAAGCATGCCGCGTTCGCCGTCGGACGCGTCCCGGAGATCTCCTGGCTCGGGAGCGAGGAATACGAGAAGGATCCGAAGAAGGTCAAGGAGCTTGCCGCGTACGACGGCGTGCTTATTCCGGGCGGCTTCGGATCGCGGGGGATAGAGGGGAAGATCGCGGCGATCCGGTTTTGTCGGGAAAACGGGATCCCGTACTTCGGACTCTGCTACGGCATGCAGCTTCTGGTCATCGAGTACGCAAGAAACGTGCTCGGGCTCCGGGGCGCCAATACCGCGGAGATCGATCCGAAGTCGAAGCATCTCGTGATCGACATCATGCCCGAGCAGAAGGAGAAGCTCCGACGCAAGGATTACGGCGGGAGTATGCGGCTCGGTTCCTATCCGGCGCTCGTCGCGGCGAAGACCGTCGCCGCGGCGGCGTATGGCGCCAAGGAGATATCCGAACGACACCGGCACCGCTATGAAGTGAATCCGGATTACGTGGAGCGCCTCCGAGAGGGCGGGCTGGTGTTCTCGGCTACCTCGCCGGACGGTGTTCTCATGGAGATCGCCGAGCTTCCGAGAGCCGACCATCCCTTCTTCCTCGGGACACAGTTCCATCCGGAATTTCAGTCTTCCCTCGGAAAGCCGCATCCGCTCTTTCTCGCGTTCGTCGTCGCGGCGTCGAAGCGGGGGAGGTAGGGGCGCTCGTTTTGTAAAATGGAGGTCCGCGGGTCGCGGGCCTCTTCTTTTTTCCGGAAGACGGCTTGACGTTCGGGCCCGAATCCTGGAAACTGCCGGAGTCGGAAGTTCGTAAACAATATTCAAATAGCCGGCGTGTTCGCCGAAGGAGGAAAATATGGAGCGGAATGTGCCCGATCGGAACTGGAAGGGGCCGTGCGGAATCGGTTCCGCATCTGGAGGGGTTTTCCTTATCGCGACGGCGGTCCTGTTCGACGCTGTCTGGGAGCTATTTTTGGGATGGTTCCGTAAGGCGGCATGCGCGTTGCGAAGGAGGGCGATATGAAGAGTGAAGCCGAAGTGATGCCTGGCTTGACACGTTCCCCTGAATTCCCGGTACGTGTCATCGGGAAGCTGACGGGAGGATTCCTGTTCGCGGTGTATATCCTTGTAGCCTTGGTACTCGGCGCGTTGGTGGTGCCGTTCGAAGGAACGATCGATCTCTTTGCCAAGGTGCCGGAGAGGATGCGCGAACGGAAACGGAGAAAGCGTCTTCGTTCTGAGTCGACCGGAGTCTGACTCCGAAAAAGCCCCGAGAGGAAACTCCCGGGGCTTTTCTTCGCGTGGTCGATCCTTATTCTGCGGACTCGCTCTTTTTCGGGGTGACGTTCACGAACGTTCGCTTCGAGAGCTTTCCGGTGAAGGCGGTCATCATCTTCTTCTTGAAGGAGACGACTCCGTCCGCGACCGCCATCAGGGTGTCGTCGCCGGTGCGGATCACGTTCGCTCCGGGGTGGAACTTGGTGCCGCGCTGCCGAACGAGGATGTCGCCCTTTTTCGCCTTCTCGCCGCCGAAGAGCTTGATACCGAGACGCTGAGAGGCGGAATCGCGGCCGAGTTGGGTAGATCCGCCTGCCTTACGATGTGCCATATGCTTCTTTAGGGAATGACCGATGTGTGCTATGATAAGACAAACGGGTAATCGTGTCAATCCGGTCCTTATGCCGACCTTCCACGGGGCGGTTTCGCGTATCAGAGAGGTGCTCGTCGGTGAACGGGAGCGGATACTCCTGCTGTTCGGAATCCTGCTGGTCGGCGCGATAGCGTTCGAGGCCGGGTTTCTGGCGGGCGTGTCGAAGGTGACCGATCCGGTGGTCGTGAGCGTGCCGGACAGCGCGGTTCCGGTGGGTGGCGAGGTGGCCGGCGTTGCGACGGAATCGGCCGCGACGAAAGACGCGACTTCTTCCGGTGGCGCGGCGCCCGGGTCTTGTGCCTTCGTCGGGAGTCGGAATTCCACCTTGTATCACCTGCCGACCTGCGCGGTCGCGAAAAGGATCAAGCCGGAGAACGTCGTCTGCTTCTCGTCCGCTGAGGACGCGCAGAAAAAAGGGTATCGGGCCGGTTGCATGAAATGAAAGCTTAAACACTGAACGGTAAACGATATGGTACGGAGACGGAAACGAAGGATCGGGCGCAAGCAGCGGGCGGATTTCAAGGGGGCGCATGTCGTTGACGCGTTGGGGTTCGTATTCGGACTCGTCGATTCGTTTTTCGCGTATGTCCTGTCCTCGTTCTTCGCGGAAGTCATCGGCTCCGACAATGTCGGTCCGTTCTATCTGGTGACCTTCGCGGCCGTATTCGCACTCCTGTGGTCCATGAAGCCGCTCGTGCGCCGCATCGGCGGCGGAGTACGAACGTTCTATCTGCTGACCCTGTGCGCGGTATTCGCGTCCGCGCTGCTTTCAGTCCTTCCGGTCGGCTGGATATCCGCCATGCTCGCCATGCTTCTCCTCGTCGCGACGAATCTCGCCTGGGTGGCGCTCGACGTGGTGCTCGAGGAGTTCTCCGAGGACGGGGTGACCGGTCGGGTCCGCGGACTGCATCTGACCGTCATGAACGCCGGCATCATGCTCGCGCCGTTCTTCTCGACGCAGGTGCTTCAGACGTTCGGATTCGAAGGCATATTTTTCGGTCTCACTCTCGGCTATTCCCTCCTGCTGGCCGCCTCCATCGTTTTCCTGAAGAACGGCCGGATACCGGATACCGCCGACATGGAAGCCCGGAGCGCCTGGCGGAAGATGCTCAGGGAACCGAACCTGTTCCATATCTACGGCGTATCGTTCGCCCTCGAGTTCTTCTACGTCATCATGATCATCTATACGCCCATCCATCTCCGGTCGATCGGATTCTCGTGGGAGGATATCGGCCTTCTGTTTACCGTCATGCTGCTGCCGTTCGTATTGCTGCAGTATCCGCTCGGGATCCTCGCCGACCGGCGTTTCGGCGAGAAGGAGTTCCTCGTCATGAGCATCGGGCTCTCGTTCGCGGTTACCGTGGCAGTGGGACTCTTTTCCTCGCAGTCACTCTTCTTCTGGGGGGTGCTCCTGTTCCTGTCGCGCGTCGGCGCGGCCGGGATCGAGGTCCTTCGCGATGCCTATTTCTACAAGCAGATCGACGGAAACGACGACGACCTTATCGCGTTTTTCCGGACGGCGCGACCGGCGGCCAATATCGTCGGGGCACTGTTGGCGATTCCGCTTCTGTGGTTCTTCCCGTTGCAGGGAGTCTTTTTCCTCGCGTCGGCAGTGCTTCTCGCCGCCTTCTTCTCCGCGTTCGCACTCGAGGATACGCCTGTCGAGGCGGACTATGCCGCGCGCCGTTCCTGAAGTCCGCCGGGGTGGAGTCGGCGGGGAAAACATGGTATCCTATGGCCGAACGGGGCCGAAAAGCGGTTCCGCCGAGTCCGTAGAAAGCCATGTCCTGTCATTTCCGCCTCTCCCAGTTCGAAGGTCCGCTCGAGCTCCTGCTCTCCCTGATAGAGGGACGCAAGCTCGATATCACGCAGGTGAGCCTGGCCGAGGTGGCCGACCAGTACCTCGACCGACTTTCGGCGGAGCGCGACGCCGTCTCGTTGTCCGAGTTGTCCGAGTTCCTCGTCATCGCCGCCCGGCTCATACTTATCAAGTCCAAGATGCTTCTGCCGGTTCTCGTGTTTACCGAGGAAGAGGAGGAGTCCATGGAGGATCTTGAACGCCGCCTGCTCGAATACAAGCGTTTCAAGGACGCGTCCGAGGCGCTTGCGGAAATGGCCGGTTCCGGACGGTGCTCGTATCCGCGGGAGAAGTTCCTCGGGGCACCCGAGACCTTCTCGCCGCCGCGCGGACTGACCGCGGAGTCGCTCAGGCGTCAGTTCGAGTCCGTACTCGGAGCGATTCCCGAGAAAGAGCGGATGATCGAGGAGGTGATCGAACAGGTGGTCAGTCTCGAGGAACGCATCGCCACGTTGCAGCATTCGCTTCGGAAGCGGGCGGAACACGGATTCCGCGAGCTGATCGCGACCGCGCGGGACCGGACCGAGGTCATCGTCTCGTTCCTGGCACTTCTGGAACTCGTGAAGCAGCGGTTCGTGACGGTGGATCAGGGCGACATCTTCGGGGATATACGCATCACGGTGTCACGTGACGCGAACGAACAACAGTAACCGACCGGCATGGATCAGACACGGATTTCCGATATCGCGTCGAAGACCGAATCGCTCCTCTTTCTCAGCGGGGAGCCGCTTGACGTGGCCAGGATCGCCGAGCTGCTGTCGGCCGATGTCGGGGAGGTCGAGGCGGCGCTCAAGACGGTCGCCGAGCGCTGCGCCGCGCCGGAGTCCGGCATCCGTCTTATCCGAAACGGGGAATCGGCGGAGCTCGTCACGAAGGCGGAAAACGCCGACGTGGTCGGATCGCTTGTTGCCGCGGACCGCGAAGAGACGCTCGGAAAGGCGACGATGGAGACGCTTGCGGTCGTCGCGTATCGCGGACCGGTCACGCGTGCCGGAATCGACGCCATTCGCGGCGTGAACTCGTCGTTCGCGCTTCGTAACCTTCTCCTGCGCGGATTGATCGAGCGGCGCCCCAATCCGTTCGATGCGCGCGAATACGAGTACGTGCCGGCCTTCCGTATGCTGGAGACGCTTGGTATCGGTTCGGTGGAAGAGCTTCCCGAGTACGCATCGCTCCGGTTCGATTCGAGGCTCGGATCGGCGGAGAAGGACGACGGCGAAGAGACTTCGGCCTCTCCAGCTCCCGAAGCTCCGACGGATGTTCCGGGTGTCGTCGAAGTGCGAAAGTCCGATATCGACGAACGATCGTAGCCATGGACCGACGATACGTCCCCATCGCCATTGGGAGTCTTGCGCTGGCCGCCTTCGTTACCGGAGGAGGGGCGTGGTTCGGATCCTACCGGGCCGCGTCGGCGGACAAAGAGCGCTTCGCGGGCCAGGTCGCCGGCGAGTCTTCGGATCGGAATCCTTCCGAAACGGCCGCCTCGGTTCCGGTCGTCGAGGAGCGGAGGGATTCGGCTCCGGAGTTTACTCCGATCAAGCAAGACGGGTACGGCTCGTTCGCGGTGCCGACGGCGCACTCGGCGATTCTTCTCGATGCCGCGACCGGCAAGACACTGTTCGAGCAGGATGCGGATCATCATCGGGCCATCGCTTCCATTACCAAACTTCTTACGGCCATGATAACGGTCGAGCGGGTGAAGGACCTCGACGAGTCGGCGACCGTATCGGAGAACGCCGTATATGCCGAAGGGACGCGGGTCGGCTGTCCGCGATCGGGATACTGCATCGGCGAGCGGCTCCATGTCGGCGAGCGGGTATCGGTCCGGAACCTGCTCAAGGCGGCACTCATGAACAGCGCGAACGACGCCGCGATCGCGCTGGCAGAGCACGTTGCCGGCAGCCAGCAGGCCTTCGTCGATCTTATGAACAGGCGCTCCTCGGAACTCGGCCTTTCGAATACGCGCTTCTGTACCGTTTCGGGACTCGAACTCGACGATCCGGCCGCGGAGGAGAACTGTTATTCTTCGGCTCGGGACGTGGCCAAGATCGCCGCCTATGCGCTCCGATACGACGTGATCTGGAAGACCATGCGTATGGAAGGGACGAAATTCCCCTCTGAGGACGGACTCCGCGAACACGAGATCTTCAATACCGACCAGATCCTCGGTTATCCGAATCTTGTCGGGACGAAGACCGGATTCACGCCGCGGGCGGGATACTCGCTCATGGCGGTCGCCGGGGATCCGGAGTCCGGGAAACATCGGCTCGTTGCGGTCGTACTCGACGACAGCGCGCGCTGGCAGAGTGTCCAGTCGATGTTCTCGTGGGGATTCGGCGCGTTCGAGTGGCGATAGCCTATCAGTAAGCATCACATATGCAGGAAGCCGTCGAAGTCGTGCAGGTCGCACGCATACAGGATATTCCCGCCGTCGTGAACACGCTCAAGGTTCTGGGAACGGGGTTTCTCGCGTTCCTTATCGCGTTCGCCATCACGCCGCTCTGGACGCATTTCCTCTTCCGGTACCGAATCGGAATCCGGATCAAGGATACGTCGGTACAAGGAGAGAAACTGTCCGTGGTCAGCCGACTGCATGCCGGCAAGGAAGGGACGCCGACCATGGGCGGCGTCATCGTCTGGGTTTCGGTCATCCTCCTCGCACTCCTGTCGGAGTTCGTGTTTCCGTGGCTGTCGGAAGTTTCCGGGCGCGCTTCGATCGCGCAGCTCGATTTCTGGCGCCGGTCGCAGACATGGCTCCCGCTGTTCGTGCTCGGCGCGGCCGGCGTGCTCGGGCTTGTGGACGATTACATGAGCGTCCGTCGTATCGGATCGAACAAGGGCGGCGGCATGCGGTTCGCGCAGCGGTTCTGGTGGCTGATCGCGATCGCGGGAACCGGCGCATGGTGGTTCTATGCCAAGCTCGGATGGGATTCGATACACGTTCCGGCGGTAGGCGATTTCACGATAGGCTGGTGGTACGTGCCGCTCTTCATCTTCGTGATCCTGTTTTCCGCCATTTCCTCGAACGAGACCGACGGACTCGACGGACTCAACGGCGGCGTACTGCTGATGGCGTTCGGCTCGTTCGCGCTCATATCGTTCTTCCAGAACCGCATGGATCTGGCGTCTTTCTGTGCGGCGGTCGCCGGCGCGCTCCTCGCGTTCCTCTGGTTCAACGTCTATCCGGCGCGGTTCTTCATGGGTGATACCGGGGCGATGGCGCTCGGGACGACGCTCGGGGTCGTCGCGATGCTGACCAATTCCGCGATCGTCCTGTTCGTCATCGTCCTTATCTACGTGCTCGAATCCGGAAGCGTCGCGATCCAGCTCTGCTCGAAGCGGCTGTTCGGTCGCAAGGTGTTCCTCGCGGCGCCCTTGCATCATCACTTCGAGGCGAAGGGGTGGCCAGAGCCGAAGGTGGTCATGCGGGCCTGGATACTGACGGGTATCACGGCGACCATCGGCACGGTGATCGGGATCATCGGGATGGGCCGGTGACGCCGGAAGAACGTAAGCGATAAAAGGGATAACGTATGAACGCGATACGAAGCGTGGCAGGGACGGATTTCTCGGGGAAGAAGGTGTTGGTCCGGGTCGACCTGAATGTGGAGCTCGATAGGAGCGGAGACGCGATGGAACGGTTCAAGCTCGAGGCGTCGCGAGATACGGTCAGGGAGATCCTGTCGCATCCCGGTGCGCGCGTCGCGCTCATGTCTCATCTCGGTCGGCCGGAAGGGAAGCGTGACGAGGCGTATTCCCTGCGGCCGCTCGTCGATGATATGACCCGGATTCTCGGGATCGATGTCCGCTTCGTGGATGACTGTGTCGGCGAGCGGGTCTCCGCGGCACTCGATTCCCTTGGCGAAGGGGAAGTGCTGCTTCTGGAAAACGTGCGTTTCTATCCGGGCGAAGAGGCGAACGACGAGGCGTTCGCGAAGGAGCTGGCCGCGCCGTTCGATTGCTATGTGAACGAGGCGTTCAGTGTCTGTCATCGCGACCAGGCATCGGTGACCGCCATCACCCGATTCCTGCCGTCGTACGCGGGACTGAGACTGATAGAGGAACGCGACGAGCTCGACCGTATGCGCAAGGATCCGCCGCGCCCGGCGGTCGCCATCATCGGTGGTGCCAAGATCGAGACAAAGCTGCCGCTCATCCGGGAATTCGAGCGGAACTACGACGCGGTGCTCGTCGGTGGCCGTGTTGCCAACGAGGCGATCGATCAGGGGACGACCTTCTCGGAAAAGGTACTGCTCCCGCGTGATTTCCAGGGGGGCGATGCCAGGCTCGATATCGGCCCGATGACGACGGCCATGTTCATCGAGGTCGTGAAGCGGGCCCGGTCGATCGTATGGAACGGACCGATGGGGAAGTTCGAGGAGAAGCCGTACGATGCCGGAACGAATGCCGTCGTGCATGCGATGTCGGAAAGCGGAGCGGATATCGTTGTCGGAGGCGGCGAATCGCTGACCATCCTCGAACGCGGCGATCTCATCCACAAGATCGGGTTCGTCTGCACGGGTGGCGGAGCCATGCTGGAGTACATGAGCGGCAAGGAACTCCCCGGGCTTTCGGCGCTTGTCGATGGTGACGGGTTCGGACAGACGGCCGGATAGGGTATATACTGGTAAGCGTAAGTCGGTTAACCGAACGGGTATGTCGAAGATAGCACGGGTGGAAGGACGCGAGATCCTGGACTCACGGGGGAATCCTACGGTCGAGGTGACGGTCGTACTGGAAGACGGGTCGGTCGGAACGGCGGGGGTTCCGTCGGGAGCGTCGACCGGGACCTACGAGGCGGTGGAGCTTCGTGACGGGGACAAGGCGCGGTATCGCGGACTCGGTGTCCTTAAGGCGGTCGATAACGTGAACGGCGAGCTTCGCGAGGCGGTCGTCGGCATGGAGGCGTCCGAACAGGAAGCGCTCGATCGTCGGATGATCGAACTCGACGGTACGGAGAACAAGGGCCGTCTGGGTGCGAATGCGATTCTGGGGATCTCGCTCGCCGCCGCCCGGGCCGCGGCGAAAAGCGCCGACACCCCCTTGTATGCGTATATCCGCACGATGGCCGGTCTCCCGAGCGGGGTGGAAGGGTTTCCGGTTCCGATGTTCAACGTCATCAACGGTGGAAAACATGCGGACTCCGGTCTTTCCGCGCAGGAATTCAAGCTCGTACCGGCCGGTATCGAGACCTACCCCGATCAGCTCCGGGCCGGAAGCGAGATCTTCCATGCGCTCAAGGGCATACTCGAGAAGGCGGATCTTTCGACGGGTGTCGGTGACGAAGGCGGATTCGCGCCGCATATGGAGAGTCATGCCGCCGCGCTCGAGACGCTGCATCAGGCGATCTCGGCGGCCGGATACGAGCCGGGTAAGCAGGTGTATATCGGACTCGACGTCGCATCGAGCTCCTTTTACGAGGAGGCCGAACAGCGCTACTCGCTGAAGCCGGAAGGTGTCGAGCTTTCACGCGAGAGCATCGTGAACCTGTATCGCGATTGGATCGACAAGTACGGGGTCGTCTCGATCGAGGACGGCCTGACGGAAGAAGATTGGGAGGGATGGACGCAGATGACCGCGAAGCTCGGCAAGGAGCATGCCGCCTGGGGGAAGGAAGTGATGCTTATCGGGGACGACCTGCTGGTCACGAACCCGAAGCGGCTCGCCCGCGCGATCGAGGAAAAGTCGTGCAATGCGGTCCTTATCAAGGTGAACCAGATCGGTACCTTGACCGAGACGCTCGAATGCATGCGGATGGCTCGCGAGAACGGTTTCGCTTCGGTCGTGTCTCACCGCTCCGGCGAGACGACCGACGACTTCATCGCCGATCTCGCGGTCGGAGCCTCGGCCGGTTTCATCAAGACCGGTTCACTCTCCCGCGGCGAGCGCCTCGCGAAGTATAACCGCCTGCTGGCGATCTGGGACGAGGTGCGGTCGGGTAAGTAACGGGGAACGAACCTATGCCGATCTTCCGAAGACGACCGCGGGTCATCTGCATCGGATCCGCCTCGAAGGACCTTTTCTTTCCGACGGACGAGGGCGAGATTCTCGAGACGCCGGAGGACCTTACCGCACAACGGAAGGTCGCCTTCGAGCTCGGCGGCAAGTATCGGGTGGACGACCGGTACGAATCGGTCGGCGGGGTCGCGGCGAACGTCGCGTGGGGGCTCTCCCGTCTGAATATCGCGGCCGCTCCGTATTCACGCATCGGCGGCGACGAAGTCGGACGGTGGATCCTTTCGGAATTCCGACGTGCCGGCGTAAGGACGGACCTTCTGGAGGTCGACCGGTCGGTAGGGACCGACGTGTCCGCGATCATCGTGCTGACCCAGAACGGCGAGCGGACCATCTTCCATAACCGCGACGCCAACGAAGGGCTCGTAATCGAGCCGAAACGGTTGCGTGGCGCGGAGTGGATCTTCGTGAGCGCGCTGAACGGGGATTGGGAGGACAAGCTCCGGGTTGCCGCGCGTTCCGCCACGGAAAACCGTTCGAAGCTGGCGCTCAATCCGGGGCAGCACAACCTCCGAGGAAATCCGGCACTCGTTCTCGAGACGGTTTCGAAGGCGGACATGCTGCTGCTCAATAAGGACGAGGCGCTCGAGCTCGTGATGAAGTCGGGAAAGGATGTGTCCGCCGACGAATTGAACGACGAACGGTTCCTGCTCTCGGCACTGCTCTCCGCCGGCGCGAAGACGATCGGCATGACGGACGGCGACCGCGGAGCCTGGGCAGCCGATGCGACGGGATTCTGGCACTGTCCTATCGGTCGCGTCGAACGGGTCGTCGACACGACCGGTGCCGGCGATTCGTTCGCATCCGCCTTCTTCGCCGCGATCGCGTTCCATGGGCTCGCCGTATCCGACGCGCTCCGTTGGGGTATCGCGGAGAGCGGCAGTGTCGTCGGTTCGTACGGCGCGACGGCGGGACTCCTGGACACGGAAGAGATTCGTCGTCGGGCGGAGGAACTCCGATCCGAGCGGCTGTAGCGGGGTGTGGTATACTTCGGTTGAACACAAACGGCGGTCTTCTATGGGAATCTTTTCTGCGAAGGGGAAAAAGGACGTGTTCCTGTCGCTCGATATCGGGACGGAGGTCGTGAAGGCCTTGGTCTGTCGTATCGACCGCGATGCGGGAAGAGCCGAGGTCATCGGTGTCGGAAGGACCGCGCAGAAGGCGGGAAACATGCAGAGCGGCGCCGTTTCCGATATATCCGGAGTCATCGAATCGTCGCGGGAGGCGATCGCGCTCGCCAAGAAGAACGCCGGCCTGCGGGATGTGCGCAAGAGCATCATCGGGATCGCCGGCGAGCTCGTGAAGGGGACCACGACCACCGTCCATTACGACCGCGTGAACCGGAACATCCGAATCGGCATGCCCGAATTACGGATGATCATCGAGAAAGTCCAGGAAAAGGCCTTCGAACGAATACGACGGCAGCTGGCCTGGGAGACGGGGCAGAGCGATATCGAGGTAAAGCTGATCAACGCGGCTCTGGTCGATGTCCGGATCGACGGCTATCGGAAAACGAACCCGCTCAATTTCCAAGGCGGCGACGTATCGATGAGCGTTTTCAACGCGTACGCGCCGATGGTGCATCTCGGGGCGTTGGAGACGATCGCGGGCGAGCTGGGACTCGACCTCCTGTCCGTCGCGGCGGAACCGTATGCCGTGGCGCGCGCGGTCGAGGTCGAGGACATGATGGACTTCAGCGCCATTTTCATAGATGTCGGCGGCGGGACCACCGATATCGCCGTGGTGCGCAATGGCGGACTCGAAGGTACGAAGATGTTCGCGCTCGGCGGCAGAGCCTTCACGAAACGGCTCGCGCAGGTGTACGGCATCCCGTTCGATGTCGCGGAGCGGCTGAAGATCGATTTTTCTCTCGGGAAGCTCGACCCGCAGCGCACCGCCGAGATATCGCAGGTCTTCGAGGAAGATTGTCGCGTCTGGCTCGGTGGCGTGGAACTTTCGCTCTCGGAATTCGCGGAGACGGATCTGCTTCCTCATCGCATCTTCCTGTGCGGCGGCGGATCGGGATTGCCGGGAATCCGGTCGGCGCTGCTTTCCGACCGGTGGTCGAACGACCTTCCGTTCGGAAGCGGTATCGAGGTCGGATTTCTGCAGCCGAAGGACATCGTGCGAGTCGTCGATACCACGGAGCAGCTCGGTAACCCGCAGGATGTGCCGCCGTTGTCGCTCGCGAACCTGGTTCTTCTGGAAGAGCTGGAAGGGGAGCGCATGCTGGCCGACCTTCTGCGCAAGAGCATGGAATCGATCGATCGGAAATAAACGGGAGACGTATGCCTCAGATTTTCTATACGACTCAGGACGAGGAAATCCTCTCGCTTGTCGGGCGTCTCCGTTCGTCGGAACTCCTGGAGAACGTTTTCGTGATACCCAAACGGGCTCTTGTCCTGCAGAGTATCGTCAATCTCAGGATGCTCGCACGGGAAGCGGAGAAATCCGGGAAACACGTCGCGATCGTCACGCAGGACGAGAACGGACGCCGCCTTGCCGAGAAAGCCGGACTCGAGACCCGTCCGTATTCGGAAGAGGCGGCCCGCGAGCCGGAACCGGTCGTATATGCGGAAGAGGCGGAGGAGGACCATCCGCGCGTCTCCGTTCCGGCAGGTTCGGTGGGAACGCCGGATTTTTACGGGAGTCAGCGTCCGGAGATGTCCACTTCTCCTTCTTCCGATACTTCCGCCTCGCTGCGGCTCCGGGTCCGTGATACGTCGCCGAAATTCAAGACGGCGCTTAACTCGATGGAGACGCCGCCCGATTCGACTCCGGTGCCGCAGGTTCCTCCGGTCCGACCGTCGATCCCGTCCGGACCGTCCGATGCCGGCAGGCTTACCCGCGTCTTTTCCTCGTCGCCGTCTCGGGAACAGTCGGCACCCCCGTCTCCGCGTTCCGCGACGAAACGCGTACCGCAGGCGAAATCGCGTAAAGCGCGCTCCTCCGTGACCGTCGATACGAAGGGGCGGGCCCTGTTCGTCGCGTTCGTCGCGCTTTCCGTCGTCTTCCTGGTGGGAACGGGGGCGTTCATCCTTCTTCCGAAGGCGGTGGTTTCCGTGACTCCGCAGTCGCAGTCACAGGACATAGAAATGGATTTCGAGGCCAGGACCGACCCTGCGGCCGTCGGCGACCGCATCGTTTCGGCGCGTGTCGTCGAGCGGGATGAAACGGTAAGCGTGACCGTCGAGACGACCGGATCGTCTGCCGGCGCAGGCTCGAAGGCGTCGGGGCATATCGTCATCACGAACGAGTACGGCTCCGATCCGCAGCAGCTTGTCGCCACGACCAGGTTCCAGACGTCGGACGGGAAGGTGTTCCGCCTGACGAAGGGCGTGACCGTTCCGGGAGTTTCCGGTTCAGGGAAGCCGGGGGTCGCGGAAGCGGAGGTCGTGGCCGATGCGTCGGGCGATTCGTACAACGTGGGGCCGACCGATTTCACGATCCCCGGATTCGCAGGCGGACCGAAAGCGGGAAAAATCTACGCGAAGTCCTCGGCGCCGATGAGCGGCGGGTCCTCTGCCGGATCTGGCGGATCGGCTGCCGTCGCGGCGGCCGATATGGAGCGGGCGCGATCGGAGGCGGAAGCGAAGTTCCTCGACTCGATGAAGGACTCGCTTTCCAGGGATCTCGCGACCGACGAGCGGTTCGTTCCGGATTCCATCGATATCGCCCAGGTCGGGACGCCGTCCGTCCCCTCGGTCGGATCGGTGGCGGCGTCCTTCGAATACAAGGCCTCGTTCCATGGCCGGGTATTCGTATTTTCCGAAGCATCGCTCCGCGAGAAGACGGCCGCGCTCCTTCGTAAGAATTTCTCGGTTCCGGAGTCGTTCTCGACGAAGGACGTGACCTTCCGATATGAGGCGGGGACTTCGGATTTCCAAAACGGTTCGATCCGCTTCAAGGCCGGCGTGAGCGCGCTCTTCGTTGCGGCGGTCGACGTGAGCGGTCTCCGGACGGACCTGCTCGGCAAGGACGCCGACGAAATAAAGCCGCTGCTCGAACAACATCCGGAAGTGAAGAATATCGAGATAGAACTGCGACCGAAGGGATTGTCCTTCGCGGTTCCCCGCGATCCGAAGCGGGTTACCGTAACGGTCGCATCCCCGTAATCAGAAGACTTCCCGCTATGTCCTCGCTTTCGAACGCCCGCGGAGGGGATGCCCGTCGCGAACGGATGGCGGAATACCGTCGGCTTCAGTCCCAATCGGTCATTCTTGAACAGGATCTCCGGAAGAAGCGTCGCCGTCATGATGAGCTGGTCGACGATATCCGTCGCCTGAAGAAGGAGATGGTCCGGCTCGATACCGAACTCCGGGAGCGCCAGAGCGAGGAGGCCCGTGCCGCCAAGGATCTGGGAGTCTTGGAAATCGAAGCCTCTAGGACGAGGAAGCGGATGAACCTGCTTGCCTGAACCGGGCGGTTTCCGCTATCCTTCGGGATAGTCAGGTCTTTTTCGTTTGGACGATTCCTTATCCCGAACCATATGCCGCTTACCGCCGACTCGCTTCGGAAGAAATACCTCGACTTCTTCGCCTCGAAAGGGCATACCGTTATTCCGTCCGCCTCGCTCGTGCCGGCGGAGACGGACGCCTCGACGCTGTTTACGACCGCGGGCATGCATCCGTTGGTCCCGTATCTTCTGGGTGAGAAGCATCCCGGAGGTTCGCGCGTCACGGACGTGCAGAAGTGTGTCCGCACGGGCGATATCGACGACGTAGGCGATAACCGTCACCTCACCTTCTTCGAGATGATGGGAAACTGGAGTTTCGGCGACTACTTCAAGCGCGAGGCGATCGAGTGGAGCTTCGAGTTCCTGACGGACCCGAAATGGCTCGGCCTGGACAAGAACCGTCTCTACGTGACGGTATTCAAGGGTGAGGACGGGATTCCGCGCGACGAGGAATCGATCGCGGTCTGGCAGGAGGTCTTCGCGAAGGCGGGAATCTCGAGCGGTGTCGCGGGCGACGACGAGCGTGCCGGCGAGGGGATACGGATCTTCCCGCTCGGCGTGGACGACAACTTCTGGATCGCGGGCGCGACCGGACCCTGCGGTGGCGATACCGAGATGTTCTACGACATGCGCCCTGAGGAGGGGCCGCTTACGGGCAGGTTCGGCGACCTCGTGGATTCGTTCCGGATCATGGAGGTCTGGAACGACGTCTTCATGGAGTTCAACAAGACGGCGGACGGCGTTTACGAAAAGCTGGCCAAGCCCAACGTTGATACCGGTATGGGCGTCGAACGGACACTCGCGGTGCTTTCCGGAAAAACGACCGTCTTCGAGACCGACCTCTTCGCCGATATGTTCGCGAAGATCGAGGAATTGTCCGGAATGAAGTATGGCGACCTGTCTGACGAACAATATATCGCCGAAGGGAAAAAATGCTGGGTGGACGTGCGCCGTCAGTTCCGGATAGTGGCCGATCACATCAAGGCGGGCACCTTCATGATGGCCGACGGCGTGGTGCCGCTGAATACCGGTGCCGGCTATGTCTTGCGCCGACTGATCCGCCGCGCGGTCCGATACGGCAAGCTGCTCGGTATAGAGCATGATTTCGCGGTACGACTCGCTTCGATCGTCATATCGCAGTTCGGTGATTTCTATCCCGAGTTGGCCGCGAGAAAGGCGTTGATTTTGGAGGAATTCGCGAAAGAGGAGGCGAAGTTCCGCGAGACATTGGAGCGCGGGATGAAGGAGTTCGAAAAGATGATCGGCTCGGGCATCAGCGGGAGCGAGGCATTCGACCTCTACCAGAGTTTCGGTTTCCCGTTCGAGCTGACACGCGAACTCGCGAAGGAGCGCGGCATAGACATCGACGAGCGGGGATTTCAGGAGGAACTCCGAAAGCACCAGGATCTTTCCCGGACCGCTTCCGCCGGCATGTTCAAGGGCGGGCTTCAGGAACAGGATGAGAATTCCGCAAAGCTTCACACCGCGACGCACCTCCTCCAGGCTGCGCTCCGTCAGGTGCTCGGTCCGCACGTCTCCCAGAAGGGGTCCAACATTACGCCGGAACGCCTCCGATTCGATTTCACTCACCACGAGAAGATGAGTCCGGAACAGATCGCCAAGGTGCAGGATCTCGTAAATGAGGCGATCCGAGCCGATGTGCCGGTCGTCTGTGAGGAACTGCCCGTGGACGAGGCCAAGGAGCGCGGCGCACTCGGTGTGTTCGATAGCAAGTATGGCGATACCGTAAAGGTCTATACCGCGGGGGAATATTCGAGTGAGATCTGCGGCGGTCCGCACGCGACCCGCACCGGCGAGCTGGGCCGGTTCCGTATCAAGAAGGAGGAGGCTTCCTCGGCCGGCGTGCGACGCATAAAGGCGGTGCTGGAGTAGTAGCAGACGACAAGATGTCCAAAAGGCGCCTGATAGGCGCCTTTTTCGGTCTCACATGGAATATTGACAGAAGTTTAATAACGTGCTAAAATCTTCACAAACTAACCGCTCCGTCCCGGAGCATATTTCTGTTGTTTAACTAACTTCAAGGAGGTTTGCCATGAAACAGTGGCTTCCCGTAGTGTTCGTCGCTCTGCTCTTCCCGGCATCATCGCTTCATGCGGAGTCACGGCTGACTCCCGTTTCGATAGGTGTTTCGTCATCGCATTGTATGGAGTCCCAGCTGACTTTCGTTCCGATGAACGTTTCACCCTCGAGAGCTTCGTTGTTCCGTCCGAGGAAGGATATGGTAGCCGTCCTGTTAAGGAACGAAGACGCGCTTAAGATGATGCGTGATTTTGCAAACAGACCAGACGCGTCGCCAGAACGGTATCGTCTCGATGAGGAGGCGCTCGCATCGATCCTGTTCAGTTTGCGAGGTTCGTCGGCTAATCTTTCCGAAGGCGACCGCGAGATTTTGAAACGGCATTCGAAGGTCGCGCTGCGGCACCTTGCCGAAGATCCGGTGGGTCATGAGGAGGCGTTCGCGGATGAGTCCTTCATCGGCCGACTTCCGAATGCGGTCTATATGGAGGTCGTAAAGGCGAGCGCCCAACTCGGCGTAGACGTCGGCGACGCTGATGTTTCCCAGGCAGAACGATTGATGCGACGACAGTATGATGCCGTCATCTCGGATGTTGTCTGGAAACTTCGCAGCGGAACGTTGAACAAGGAGGAGCGGAAAAGGTATGCCGATGCATTCGTGTTGTTGGCAGACTTCTCCCGCTATCCTCTGAAGATGCATGGCATCGATGAGGATGAATATAAGCGTCTCAGCAGCGATTCGTCGCTGCCGTCGTTCATCCGGTCTTATCCGCTTGAGCCGTTGGGATTCCTGAAGGCATTTGGCAAATGATACATGGAGACGGCGGGAGTGCTGAAAAGCTTCCCGCCGTTTGTCGTTTCAGGGGGGTATCGGCATGGATTCGTCTGTCGGGACCGTTTTCGGGAAGACAATTGACAGAACGGGTCGGAACCGGTATCATGGAAACATTGTAAAACCTTACCTGAAAGGGCTATGTTGGCTATTATCCGCACCGGAGGCAAGCAGTACCTGGTGACCGAGGGGGAAAAACTGAAGATCGAGTCGGTCGAAGGGGAGGCCGGCGCGACCGTGACGTTCGAGGCGCTCTATGTCGGGGACGGCGCCGAGGCGACCGTCGGGACCCCGGTCCTTACGGGAGCGAAGGTCGAGGCGAAGATCCTCTCGCAGGACCGCCACGACAAGGTCTTCGGTATCAAGTACAAGCCGAAGAAGCGCTACAAGGTGAAGTTCGGCCATCGCCAGGCCTTCACCGAGGTCGAGATCGTCAAGATTTCCAAGTAGTCCGGATCGGCGAAAGAAATCCTCCGCGAGGGGGATTTTTTTTATCGCCGGATTTGACCGAAACGTCGGCATACGCGGGATAACGGGGAAGTTACCCGTATATTGCGAGAGGGTATGATGTGAAATGCGAGGAATATCCTCGGCTGTCCGCATATTATGCCGGCTTTTCCGTGCGTGTTCGGTTGACAGCTGACGGAAATACGATATCGTAAAGACAAATCTTTCAAAACTCAACCACACAACGACCATGGGAGTAAATACGTTTTTCCGTCTTATCGGGTTTTCGCTCCTGCCGACGGAGCGGCTTGTCCGTCTTGTGGACGGCATATCGCTTGAGCAACAGGCGCGGCGTCGCCTATGCCGGGCGTGGGCGGAGCTGGACCTGCTCGAGTCCCTTTTTCCGGACGATGCGGATGCCAGTCTGCCGATGGCGTCGTTGCGTGCACAGCTGCGAACCGGCGAGCTGATGCTCGACATGTCGAGAGTCGATGATGGACCGTGGATCGAAATGTGCCTGAAGGTCTTCGATCGTGTCGTTCGTACGATACGAAGCCTTACGGAGGTGAACGCATCCGGCGCGCTCGGAAGGGCGGCGGCGTCCGATCTTCGGCGGGCGATGGTCGGACATCACGAAGATCTGTTCGATTCGCTCGCGTGGGGGGGATCCGCGGATCTTGCGCGTCGCCTTTCATTCGGCTGCTTCCGATGACGCGGAGCGCTATGCCCGCGACTTGCGGAGAGTGATGGGTGCCGTACTGGTTTCGCGTCACATGACGAAACGTGGCTGGAGCGATATCGCCAGGAGGGTCGATGCGTTGCGTCTGGCGCTCTTCATCAGGGTTCTCGTTCTCGGGTTCGTCGACAGGATGCGACACGGAGACCTCCCGCGACTCGAAGGCTTTCGGAAATTCGTGGCATCCGTGCGTGACGGTCTTCGTGGGCCGGTCGGACGGGTCTACGAGAATCAAACCCTGTTTCTTTACGAATGTCGGCGGTTCGCGCAGTCGCTTTCCGTCACGCACGGTTCCCGGAGCGTGGCATAGGCCGAAACGAATCCCCCCTCGGGCAAAGTCTTGAGGGGGTTTCGCTTTTTTCCGGCGATGCCAGGTTGACGTCCGGGCTTGGCACGGGTATCATTCCGTGAATCTTTTACAACAACCAAACGCATATCGCCATGCAGACACCCTATTCCCTTATCCGTCTCATGCGTCTGTCCGCATATTTCCGGAAGAACGTCACGTTCGTCCGGCAACTGCGCCAGGCAGTCGTATTTTTTCGTATCCTGCGGTCGTTCGTTTCGACCAGTGCCGGATTCGAACTGTACGAGGCCACCATCGGTCCCTCGGAAGACGAGGAATCGGATATCGAGGACACCAGGGAGCGCCTTGCGGCTGTCGCGGACTTTATGAGGCGGTCGTTCGTCATCGACGGTCGGCAGGCGACGAGCGACACCCTGTTGCGGATGGCCGAGTCGGTTTCCGATCTTCCCGCACTCGTTCGGAATCTCATCCGCGAGTCGTTCGAACGCGCCGAGCGGGAGGCGCCGGGTCCGTCGTTCTGGTACGCGTCCGTGTATGCCCTCCAGGGAGAGGTGATGAGGGAACTTCGCGGACGCGGGCTCGCGGGCCGTTTCCACACCGCGTTCGAGGCGTTCCTTTCCGGAGGTACGACGCTCGATCTCCGTGAGCGCGTACGGGCTGGGTCTGACCTGCTGTTGCGGGCGTCGGTCGAGATGGCTGAAGACGACATCTTCGATCGGACGATGTACAAACTGGCGGATGACGCCGTGCTTTTCTCGAACGTTCTCGCGCTGAGGCTCAATGCCGCATCCCTGACCAGGTCTTTTCACGATTCCGGGGTTCAGTTCGCGGCCCGTCGGGTCGAGGAAGCGCGTGAGCGGATCCAGGCGGTGTATCTCGAGCTCGAGTCGGAGCGCTATCAGGCCGCCTTCGAGCCGCTGCTTTCGGCCTTCGAGTTCCTTGATGACGGTTTCATGGGTCTGATGGGGCGCTACGACCGACGCTACGGCACGGATGCGTCGCCGACTTCCCCCTGATGCGAGGCATCGGGGGGCTGTCATTTTCGTCCGAAGCGCCGCCTGTTGACATGGGATCGGGAGGCGCGTAGGATGAAGCGTCGCCAAAGCGACACTCCCTTACCAAACCAACATTATCAACCGCAACCTTTCGGAGGAGAATCCATGTTAAACCTGTCATTGAAGTCCGGTGACTTCGTAACCGCAGTTGATGCTTTTGTCAGGCAGCATTTTTTTCGGTTCACATCTGTACTTATCCTGACCCTACGGCTGATCCTTGTTCTTGCAGACGACACGGGATGGGGTATCGCCTGGCTTCGGGCGTGGCACGTCGCCTCGATGACTCTGCTTGTGCTCGCCGTCGCCGCGTTCGTTGCGCACGATATGATGCGAAGCAGTTGGCCATCCGACTTCAGGGGGTACAAGAAGGCATGGCTGAAAGTGTACGCACTCTCGGGGCTCGTCTTCGCGGGATGGCTTGCCGAAGGAGTCGGATATGAAGTGGCGTGGCTATTCCAGTTAATCGCCATGACCGGCATCCTTTTTTCGCCGCTCCTCGTCGGACCCATGCTGTTCGCCCGGATCGGGGATCCGCGGCAGGGGATGATCGTAGGCCGGTGACGTAACGACGTCGTCTAAACGAAGGACCGTCCGCAATCGCGGGTCGGTCCTTCATTCGTTCTCTTGCCGTCCGAGTCGTTGACTGTCCGGCGGTATCGTCGTATCGTACGGGGGATTCCTTTACAAACAACCAAGAACCTTTACCCATGAACAGATTCATTATCGCCATGCTTGGCGGTTATTGGCCGTATTTCGTCTCGTCGGTCAGGCTTGCCCGAGAAGCCTCCGCGGCGTTGATGTTCCTCAGGTCTCAGTTGAACGCGGTCCGTGTCGAGGCATATGTGTGCTTGTACGACGGGACGTACGGGAAACTCCGGAAGATGGATGAGCAGCCGGATCATTTCGACGGGATACGGGAATCGCTCGACACTCTTCGTCAAAGGTTGAACGACTACGCCGTCCGGGAGATAATCGATATCGGCGAGATCGAACGGTATTATCATGAATCCGCCGACCTTCTTAAGGCTGCCTTCATGACGTCGAATCGGTTTTCCGTTCCGGAGCGGCTCGTGGTCGCGAATGACCGCGAATCACGCTTGTTCCTCAATCGTCACCTGTTCCTCCTACATGAGATCGTGAGAGCGTCCGTTCCCGTATCGGATTATGCGGGGACGTTTCTCGAACGGCTGGGAGTACCGCAGGGGAATCTCCACGGATGGTTCCGGCAGGCGCGCGATTTGATCGTCGTCGGAAAGATCCAGATGATCCTGCGTGATCGGTTCGGGGAATATATCGGGATCGTCGCCATGGTCCTCGAGGTTCTCGAAGAGGGGCTTATTGCCCGTTCCATGTCCGCGTCGTCCCGTAGAAGGACGAGACTGGCTGACCAGGTCTTGAATCGGGTACGCTCCGTGAGGTCACGACTGTCCCGTCTCGAAGGTGAACAGCAGTGCGGCAGGGTGACAGAGCGGACATTCGTGGACATGCTGGGAGTCTTGGCATCGTACCAGCGCGGGTTCGAATCGCTTGCGAGATACTCGTGATGCCGGGTATGGAAAAAAGGACCGCCTGAACGCTCAGCGGTCCTTTTCATTTAACCTTCCGATGGAAGCGGATTGACGGAAAAGCGCGGATGAGCGATACAGGTATCAGGACATTACCTTGCGAATAAACCTTGTGAATACGCCTCGGGAGGGGCGGCAGTATGACTATCCCAACGAAAGAATCCGCGGGCGACCCGGGAAGTGATGGACTTTCCCTCATCGCAAACGCTCTCGGGAGCGTCGTCTCGGAAACTCCGATGCGGCGCGAGAAAATCGGCCTTTCCGAATTGCTGGGGCGCGTGCGGTTCGGGAACCTTGTCGATATGCGGCACGAGAAGGACTGTGCCATCATCGGAGCCGACGATCTCGATCGGATCGTGAGGGAGCATGCCGGATGGCATCGTTTCGGAAGATATGACGAAACGTTCCAGGTCGCGATCCTGTACTACGGGTTCCGACTCCACGACGGGAGGGTAATCATCTTCAGGGCCGTCCGATTCGATCCGGAGTCGTGTGAATTCGAGATCGACTTCAGGGAAGTGTTTCCTGGTGATGAAACGCCGTGGTCTCGCGAGGCCATTCTCAACCTTCGGGAGCTGGAGTGTGCGATGTGGTCGGACGATGCGTCTCGCGTTGCAGCGGATGCGCTCTCCCGATATGCCGGTCTGCTTCGGTTTGCAGCGGCATGACGGTTCCGTCGAAAAAAGGGGCTTCCGAATACGGGGTCCCTTTCGCTTATATTTTGTTTCCCGTCGCGAGCGTGAAGTCGTTCGCACTGCCGGCAATCCGGTGATTATTCCGGAGCGTCATTCCTTTTCGGTTCAATGTTCATGGAATCAGCAGGGCGCTATGCCATGCTCTCGCATAATTTAAAGAACTTGACGCTGAAAATCGGATATGTTTAGATAGCGAGTCAAACAGAAAAGACGATATTCGGCCGCGGCAGCTCCCCGTGCGGAGGACATGGGGAGACTTGGTTTTACGCTATGCAAGGGGTTTCCATCGTCATTCCGACACTCAACGAGGCGGAAAACATTCCCGGGCTGCTCCGGCGGGTTACACTCGCATTCGAGGACGCCCCGTTTCGGCACGAGCTTATTTTCATCGATGACCGGTCAACGGACGGAACGGCCGACATCGTCCGCGAAGCCGCGAAGGAAGATCCGACGATCCGATGCTATGAGAAGGTGGGTAGGCGGGGCAAGGCACAGTCGCTTCTTGAGGGTTTCGCACATGCGAGTTATGACCGGATCGCCTATATCGATGCCGACCTGCAGTACCCGCCGGAGGCGATCCCAAAGATGGTCGCGATGCTCGATCAGGGTTTCGATATCGTGGTTGCGGACCGGGTGCAGCATGACGAAGGACTCGCGCGGACGATCGCAAGCCGAGGCTTTCAGCTCGTGTTCTCGCGATTCCTTCACGGTCTTTCCTGTGACGTGCAGAGCGGTCTCAAGGTATTCAAGGCTCGTATAGCCAAGGAGGTCCGTATCGCCGACCCGTCTCCGTGGACGTTCGACCTTGAATTCCTGCTCTCCGCCCGGAATTACGGGTACGTGATCGGCAGCGTCCCGATACGGTTCGACGAGCGGAAAGCGGGAAAATCGAAAATCAGGTTCTTCCGTGCCGTGTTCGAGATCGGATGGAACGCGGTGAAGATGCGGTTCTCTTCCCGTCCTCCGTTGCTCATCCATCCCGAAAATTTTGATACGAAGATGGTCGGGGCCGGGGTCGCGCATGGGGCGAAGCGTTTCGTGACCCATACGACGTTGCATCATACCCTCTCCGCGCTCGAGACGTTCGCACCTTGGCAGTGGTCGGTCGTCGCTCTCCTATCCCTCGCGATGCTCGGAGGCCTCCTGGTCGCGCCTCTTGCTACGGGAGTTTCCGTGCTCGCTCTCCTGTCCGTCCTGTACTTCGGGGATACCCTGTTCCAGCTCTTTCTCGTCCTGCGAAGTCTCAAGACTCCGCCGGAACTCTCGTTTTCCGATGCGGAGCTTTTGTCGATTCCGGAAGAGGAATTGCCGACGTATTCCGTCCTCTGCCCGCTCTATCGGGAGGCGAACATGCTTCCGACCTTCGTCGAGGCGATGGATGCGCTCGATTGGCCGAAGGACCGGCTCGATATCATGCTGCTCCTGGAAGAGAACGACCGCGAGACGATCGAGGCCGCGCAGGCGATGCATCTTCCGGAATCCTTCCGGATCGTGGTCGTACCGCATTCGTTCCCGAAGACCAAGCCCAAGGCGTGCAACTACGGGCTTTCCTTGGCGAAGGGGGAGTACGTCGTCATCTACGACGCCGAGGATATTCCTGATCCGAAGCAGCTCAGGAAGGCATATCTCGGCTTCCAGACGGCCGGCGACTCGGTGCGGTGTCTTCAGGCGAAGCTCAACTACTTCAACCCGCATCAGAATCTTCTGACGCGCTTCTTCACGGCGGAATATTCGCTCTGGTTCGACGTGGTTCTCCCGGGACTGCAGTCGATCGATACCACGATCCCGCTCGGCGGGACGAGCAATCACTTCCGTACCCGGGATCTTCTTGCCCTGGAAGGATGGGACCCCTTCAACGTGACCGAGGACTGCGATCTCGGAGTGCGCATCTTCAAACGCGGGTTCCAGACGGCGATCATCGATTCCGTGACGCTCGAGGAAGCGAACAGCCGGGTCGGAAACTGGCTCCGTCAGCGATCGCGTTGGATCAAGGGATACATGCAGACCTATCTTGTCCACATGCGCGACCCGATAGGCTTCTTCCGCGAGAACGGATGGCACGCGCTCATCTTCCAGATGGTGGTCGGCGGCAAGATAGCGTTCATGTTCATCAACCCGATCCTGTGGATAGCGACCATATCGTACTTCGTGTTCTATGCGTATGTCGGAGAGGCGATCCACGCCCTCTTTCCGTCGGCCATATTCTATCTCGCCGCGACCTCGCTCGTACTTGGGAACTTCCTCTACCTCTACTACTACATGATCGGCGCGGCAAAACGCGGGCATTATCAGGTAGTCAAGTACGTGTTCCTCGTGCCGCTGTACTGGGTGCTGCTGTCGGTGGCCGCGTTCATCGCGCTGTACCAGCTGCTCGTGAAGCCGCATTATTGGGAGAAGACGACGCACGGGCTGCACAAGCCGGCGAAGAAGGCGTCTCTCGATTCCGCCGTGGCACGGAAGATAACGGAAAAGGAATCGGAGGAACCGGATGCCGATTCCCAGTCGGTCCCCGTCGCGGGGAAACGCGCTATCCCATACCTGGGGTTCTTTCGGAACTTTGCCTTTGGGTCGGATATGAGGCGCAAAGGAGCTTCCGAAAGAAAGTCCGTATCGATGCCGATCGAGTGGCTTGTTTCCAAGGAAGGGCTTTTCATCTATGCACTTGCAGCGGCGAGCGCGCTAAATCTCGTTTTCAACGTCTATCTCGGTCGGGTGCTTTCCTATGAGGATTTCGGCATCGTGGCGTTGGTCAATACCGTCTGGTACTTCACTACTATTTTGATTGGTGCGTTTTCGACTTCAATCAATCATCGGGTAGCGTATTTCATCGGACGGGGAGAGCGTTCGGCTCCGGCCTTCTTCGGGATGATGCGGATGTATGCCGTCCGCGTAGCCCTGCTGGTAGTCGTGTCCTGGCTTATGCTTGTTCCAGTCCTATCCACATTCTTCCATGTCGATTCGACCATCGTTCTCGCGCTGTTCGCTCCTACGTTTCTTTTCGGCGTCCTCGCGTCCGGAAACGCGGGATATCTGCAGGGATCGTTCCGGTTTTCCGCTGCCGCGGCTGTAATCGTCGTCGAAGCGCTCTCGAAACTTGTGATCGCTTTCGTGCTATCCGCAATCGGTTTTCCCTCCTTCGCCTTTGCTGCGATTCCGGCCTCTATCGCCGTCTCGGCCTTTGTCGGTTACCTGTTCGTCCGACGGGACGCGCCCGCGTTCATGACGACGAGCCGTGAGGATCGGGACGCTTCCTATCGGTTTCCGACCTCGTTCTTTCTGGTGACGGCGCTTACGAATCTTTCGTCCACGTTGTTTTTAAGTATCGATATGCTGCTTGTCAAGCACTATCTTGACCCCGTTTCAGCCGGCGAGTACGCGATCTTGTCGCTCGCCGGAAAAATGATCTTCTTCTTCGGATCGCTCGCGAGTTCGTTTCTGCTGACATATGTGAGTCGGAATGAGGGGCGATCGACCAGCTCGCGTCGCATTCTTGCGGCCACCTATGCCGTGACAGCGGCCCTCGTAGCAGGCGGTGTCATCGTCTTCGGGGTATTGGGCGGATGGACGGTTCCATATGTCATCGGAGAAAAGGCTGTCGCAGTGATCCCGTATCTGCTGCCATATACCCTTGCCATGGGAATCTTTACCCTGGTGAACGTCATCGTGACATACGGCCTCGCACGACGTCGGTATGCGTATCCGGCCATTTCGATTCTCGTCTCTTTCGTCATGGCGTGCAGTATCATCCTCCGTCACGATTCGCTCGGCGATATCGTCGCGATCATCCTTGCTGCGGCGGTCGCGGGTCTGGCGCTGAGTCATGTCACGTTCTGGTTCGAACCGCAGCATCCGCTTATCGTTCGGGCATTGCGCGACCTTGCCGGAGTGTTCCTGGAGAAACTGCCGGTGTCGCGGCGCACGCGCGTCGTCGGTAGCATCCTTATCCTCAACTGGCGCGATATGCGGCACGACTTTGCCGGCGGCGCCGAAGTCTATATCGAGGAACTTGCCAGACAGTGGGCGGCTCAGGGGAATCGGGTGACACTTTTCTGCGGAAACGACGGAAAGTCACCACGAAGCGAAATCGTAAACGGAGTGGAGATAATCCGAAGAGGCGGGTTTTATCTCGTCTATTTCTGGGCGTTCGTCTATTACCTGTTCCGATTTCGCGGGCGATACGATATTGTCGTCGACTGTCATAACGGTATTCCGTTCTTCGCTCCGCTGTATGTCCGCCATCCGCGGGTCATCTGCCTCATGCACCACGTGCATCAGGAAGTATTCCGACATTCGTTGCCGGCGCCGCTGGCTGCATTCGCGAGCTTTCTGGAAAAGGGTCTCATGCCGCCGGTCTATCGGAACGTAAGATTCATCACGGTATCCGAATCGAGCAAATCGGAGATGGCGGCGCTCGGACTCGGCGAAAGAGGTGGGATTCATGTTATCCACCCCGGTATTCATGTCGGCGATTTCGCGCCCGGCAAGAAGGCGGAACATCCCATGGTCCTTTATCTCGGAAGGCTTAAGGCGTACAAGTCGGTCGATGTCCTGCTTCGGGCGTTCCAGACCGTGTGCGAGCGGCATCCGGACGCGGAACTCGTAATCGCCGGCGACGGCGAGGAGCGGCGATATCTGGAGCGGCTCGCGGCAGATCTGCGGATCGGTGACCGTGTCCGGTTCCTTGGCCGCGTATCCGAAGAATCGAAGCGAGAACTTCTCTGTAAGGCGTGGGTCGCGGTCAACCCGTCCTTCATGGAAGGATGGGGCATCGTCGTGATCGAGGCGAACGCCTGCGGGACGCCGGTCATTGCTTCGGATATTCCCGGACTTCGCGATTCCGTCCGGGACGCCGCGACGGGCTATCTTGTGAAATACGGCGATTCAGCTGCTTTTGCCGAGAAGATTTCAGAAGTAATCCGAAATGTGAGACTTCGGGAGAATTTAGGAAAGAATGCGAGAGAATGGGCCGAGGGATTCGATTGGAGGAAGAGCGGAGAAGCATTTGTCTCTTTGATTACCAAATGAACGATCAGGATATATGTCCGCAAATGTCGAAAGTGAAGCCGTAAAAGATATCATGGGCGTTACGATCGCCATTCCGGCTCATAACGAAGAGGACGGAATTGCCGCGATCCTTTCCGCAGCGCTCACTCAGGATAGACGAGGTTATGTCCTAGAGCGAATCGTCGTGATTCTCGACGGATGTACCGATCGGACGGAGGAGATAGTCAAGAGGATCTCAAGAGAGAATCCCATTGTTGAGCTTGCTTGCGACGGAAGGCGACTCGGAAAGTCGGCGCGCATGAACGAGATGTTTCGGCTGAACCGAAGTGACGCGCTTGTCGTCATTGATGCCGATCTCGCATTTGCTCCAGACCTTGTCGCGGAACTTGTCGCGCCCTTTTCTGATGATCAGGTCGGAGTCGTAGCCGCAAACAATCGTCCGGCGCTTCCCCCTCGGACAGTGCTCGAACGACTCCTTATAGCACGGGACGCTTGGTGGTACGATGTGCGTCATGATTTCAACGGCGGAGACAATCCGGATAACAGCCCCGGACAATGCTATGCCTTCAGTCGGAAATTCGCGGAAACCCTTGTTTTCCCCGATGGCTTGATGCACGATCACGAATTCATCTATCTCATGTCGATGGAGTTCGGCATGAAGTTCATTTTCGCGGAGCGTGCAAAGGTCATCTATCGCGAGGTCACGAACTGGAAGGAGCTGGTTGTTCGGGCGCGGCGGCATGCGCACGTGGATGCCGTGGATATGGCGCGGTTTCATTTTGATAAGAAAGATATTCCGGTCATCCCCACGGGAAGGAAGTTGGTCGGGATCGTCCGCATGTTCTTTCGTGAACCGATTCCTGTCGCGTTCGGCGTGATGCTTCTTATCGCGGCAATTAAGATCGCAGTCATGATGGGTGACGATAACCCGATACATAGTCAAGGTCTTTGGGAGCGATCGGAATCCACAAAGCACGCATAGTTTACGAATCCGCTATTTCTCCGAAGATGCAAAGGTTGAATGTGAATTCCAAAGAAAATATTCGCGACACTTATGATGTCGGCATTTCGGAGTGCCTGACGCCAATGCTCCGTTCCGAATGGATACGACTCTGGGAGAATTCAGACGAAGGGCATTTTTTCAATTCTCCCGAGTGTTTCGAGTCATTTCTGGAAGCTTTACATATCGAAACGTATCGTATTGTCACTTGTCGCCAAAACGACGCACTTTGCGCAGTACTCCCTCTCGTTCGAAGTAGGATGTTCGGAACGAGTGTTTGGACTGCGGCAGGAAAGGAAGGGAACTATGTCGATAAGCCCCCCTTCCTTCTTATGTCGGAAGACCCTGGACTATTCGGGGCGCTTCTTGATGCCGCGAGCAGTCTCGGAAACATCTGCCTGCCGGAAGTGCACGAGCGGAAGAAAGAACTGTTCTCCGGTCTTGAGTCATCGCAGCTCCTGTTTGAGCCGGTTTCCGTGAACCGATTTGCAGAATTATCTCCGGAGCTCGAAATTTTACGCTTCTCTTCCTCTAGTCAGAAGAGGAAGATGCGTTCCGGTGTGCGGTCCGGCATGCAGGCATGGAAACATGAGTTCGTTATTTTTACGGATGATTTTGCTGCTGCCCTGCGAACGGTGATGGATGTCGAGGCGAGAAGCAGTAAGGCGAAAAGGCACATGGCATTCTTCGGAAAGGAAATAAACCGGAAAATTTTCGATGCTTTTTTGAAGCATGCGCCTGACTTCCTGAATTTCGCGGTCTTGTATTCCGATGGCCATCCTATAGCGACCAGTGCGGGATTCGTGTATAAGGGGATATTTACGGGATACCATTCTTCATTTGACGAAGCCTACCGTCGTCAGTTTCCAGGCAAGCTACTCGTATTTTACTTGCTTGAACGTCTTAAGTCGGACGGCTATCATGCGGTTGATTTCTTGCGTGGAGATTCCGATGTGAAGCGCCTGTTCGCAGACGAAATATCGATGCAGTATGACGTGATGATATCACGGAATTGTCTCTATCTGAGCTGGTGGAAGATCTCATTCACGGTTCGACGTCAGATAAAGCTGGCTATTGCCGTGGCGCGGTCAGTTGAAAGATCCATACTCCGTAGATTTGAGAAAAATGAAAAGCGATAAGAGACGGATCATCTTCTCCAATTATGATGACGTCGCGAATCCGGCCTATGGAGGCGGGGGAGCGCGTGCCATTCACGAGGTCGCGAAGCGGCTCGCGAAGGAGTCGGACGTCACCGTGATCACGGGAACCTATCCGGGTGCCGTCGATACGGTCATCGACGGGGTCCGCTACGAGCGGATCGGGACATATGCGTTCGGACCGAAGCTCGGGCAGCTCATTTACTCACTCCTGTTGCCGTTCGTTGCCTGGCGGAAGTCCTTCGATGTCTGGTATGAGAGCCTGACACCGCCGTTTTCCTGTTCGTTCCTGCCGATCTTTGCCAGGGGGCCGGTCGTCGCGCTCGTCCATATGCTTTCCGGTGAGGACATGTGGCGGAAGTATCGACTCCCGTTTCATCTTGCCGAACGGGTCGGACTCCGGCTGTATCGCCGATTCGTCGTGCTTTCCGACGCGGTAGCTTCGCAGGTACGCCGATCGAATCCGGGTGCCGATATCGTCGTCATTCCGAACGGGGTCGATATGCCACAGGAGCCGGCGCAACCTGAGACCGGTAAACATGTCCTGTTTATCGGGCGGACCGAGGTCGATCAGAAGGGGTTGGACCTCTTGGTATCCGCGTGGTCGTCGGTGGCATCTCGCGTTTCGGTACCGCTCCTGATAGCGGGTGACGGTCAGGCGACGGAATCGCGGCGACTCAAGGAAATCGTCGATGGCTCCGGCTGTGCCGATTCGATACGACTCGTCGGGCACGTTACCGGAGCGGAGAAAGACAGCCTGTTCCGTGATGCCGCATTGGTCGCAATCCCGTCCCGGTTCGAGACCTTTTCCATGGTCGCGCTCGAGGCGTTCTCGTACGGGCTTCCGGTTGTCGCGTTCGACATTTTGAACACGGGATGGTTTCCGGATGAGGCGGCAATTCGTATCGACCTGTTCGATACGGTGTCGTTCGGCAAGGCGATTGTATCCCTTCTTGACGATCCGGACCGACGTCGTCGCATGGGTGCGGCGGCCCGGGAGTCCGTGCGGCACTATGATTGGGACGGTATCGCCGAGCGCTATATTCGACATGCCGATCTTGTGACAGGAACGCTATGAATCTGGACAATCTCATCGAAACGATCGTCGCCGAGCGGATTCCGCTCCGATTCGTCTCTCCGCACCTCGATGACGCCGCGTTGTCGTGCGGCAATCTTATGACGTACCTGCTTGGGAAGACCGATATGGAGGTCTGGACGGTCTTTACCGAGGCGTCCGCTCCTCCGTATACGCTGTCTGCAAAGGCGTTCCTTTCCCAGTGCGGGATTTCGGATGCCAACCGGCTGTTTAGGGTACGGAAGGACGAGGACAAAGAGGTCCTTGACAGGTTGCGGTCCGGCTTCCGTCATCTCGGTCATCCGGATGCGCTCTTTCGTCGTCGGAAGGTCGGCTTGTTCCTTCGGACGATCGCCCGACTTGTTCCGGAATTCGATCATGCGTATCCGACCTATCGATGGCATGTCGTGACAGGCCGGGTCGCCTTATCGGAGGAGGCATTTCAAAGTCATATTCTTTCGGAAATTACGGAAGGTGTGACCGAAAGGGTTCCGATTCTCTTTTTTCCGCTCGGTTTGGGAAAGCATGTGGATCACGTACTGGTACGTGAGGTCGGCTTGCAATATTCCGGTCCTGTGGTATTCTATTCCGATTTCCCATATAGCCTGTCCGATCGTCCGGATCAGGGATTCCTGGACCGTCACGGACTCCGGAGTCACCAGTTCGGAGGGGCGGAGGGGGCCAAGCGGGAACTCATCGGTCTGTACGGCAGTCAGCACCTCTTCGAGGGCGACATCCCGGTTGTTTCCGAGGAGTATTTCTTCCGTGATGCTATCATGAAAGTATGAAGTTCCGATTTGAAGGCCTGAGAGATATGATCCGACGAGAGGCGTTTGTTTTTGGCTGCGTCTGGTTCGTGATGATCCTTTTGCTTGTATCGGGAATACGCGGATTACCGGGAAATCCTGGAATCGATGAATTGAATACGGCTTCATGGACTGGAACGGGCCCTTTTGAATCCTCAAACGACAGGGGGCGATTCGCATTGACGTATTCGCTTCTTGAAGACCACTCCCTGTCGTTTTCGATTCCAGTCGCGGCATTTGCCGCTCCCGATCTTGCAGTGACGGCTGACGGGCGTTATGTGTCTCTTTTTGCGCCGGGCGTATCATTTATGCTGATACCCGGGTACTACATAGGAAGACTGTTTCATTATTCTCAGGTCGGCGCGTTCGTCGTAGTGAGTCTTGTTGCCTTCGTAAATGCAGTGTTGCTGTACCTGATTGCCCGAAGAATCGGCGTTGGGAGAATCGCATCTCTAATCGGTTCGTTTGCTTTTCTGTTCGCGACACCGGCATTTACGTATGCCGTGTCCGTATCGCAGCATCATTTTGCGGTATTCTTCATATTTGCAAGCATATACGCGCTTCTCAAGTGGGACGATTGGAAAGCTCTCTTATTGGTGTGGTTTCTCTGTGCATGGTCCGTCGCAGTCGATAATCCGAATCTTTTCCTGCTGTTTCCGATCGGACTCTTAGCCTTGGTTAGGATTGTTCGGACGAGGATATCGTCGGACCGTATTCGTATCACGTTGAAGCCGTTACGGGTTTTTACCATACTGATAATGATTGTCCCGCTTGTTTTTTTCGGGTGGTATAACTCGAACGCGAACGGTAGCGCCTTTCAGCTTGCTGGAACCCTTCGGCGAGCGCTGTCGGTATCGCAGTATCAGTCTGAAAGCGAACAGAGAGAGCTCGAGACGCTTGTTGCGATGCACGAAGAGGGGACCGGAGATTCCGGGACGGATTCTCCGAGTACGGTCGGATTCTTCAAGACGAGAAACCTGTACAACGGTTTTTTCGTCCACTTCCTCAGTCCCGATCGCGGTATTTTGTATTTTACTCCGGTCGTGCTTTTCGGGATCGCCGGACTTGTCATATTGTCCAGAAAGAGAAGGGAACTCGCGAATACTTTGATTGCCGTTGTCGGCGTGAATATCTTGTTGTATTCAATGTGGGGTGATCCCTGGGGTGGATGGTCGTTCGGGTCGAGATATCTAGTGCCAACTTATGCGGTTCTTTGTCTTGCTGCAACCGTCGCTGTCGAACAATGGAGAAAGAATCGGATATTCATGCTTGTTTTCCTGTTGATTTTTGGGTATTCATTGTGGATAAACGTACTTGGTGCGCTCGGAACCAATGCGATTCCACCACAGGCGGAAGTTCTGGCTCTCGAGCAGCTGACCGGACATGAGGAAAAGTATACATACCAGCGGAGTTGGGATTACCTTGTCGTTAACGGCTCGAAGTCGTTGGTGTATCAGACAATTGCGAAACAGGAGATTACCGGGATTCAATACTACCTGATTGTCGGTTCAATCGGTATGGTTGCTGCAACCTTGCTGGTCGTAGGCCTTCATTTCTCGTCACGCGCAAAAGATACCGTATGAGAACTCTGGATAGACATCAAAATCCCATAGAAGCGGAAATTTCGCTGGACAGGCGGAGCGCCGACCGATTCGTCAGATTCATCGATCGAAACTCGACCTTCCTTGTGACTGTCCTGCTTACCTTTGTTTCGGTATCCGCGTTCGCATATTATTACGCGAACGGCCTCGGTGTGGCGTACAACGACGCTCGGTCGCACCTCGACATCGGCCGCCGCGTCGTCGAGGGGCTCAATCCCGGCGCCGCGCAGCTCGGATCGGTATGGCTGCCGCTCACGCACGCCCTGATGGGTCTCACCATCTGGAACGACTTCATGTGGCACTCGGGACTGGCCGGGGCGCTCTGGTCCATGATCGCGTTCGTCGGCACCGGAGTGCTGATCGACCGATACCTGAAGGAGATCGGAGTCGGCCTGCTCGGGCGCTTTACCGGTGTCGGCATCTTCGCCGCGAACCTCAATACGCTCTACCTGCAGTCGACCGCCATGACCGAACTCATGCTGCTCGGTACGATGACCGCCGGATGCTATTTCTTCCTGCTGTGGTACAAAAGACGGAAGATTCTCCATCTTGTCGCCGCGGCGTTCTTCATCGCGCTCTCGACGCTCGTGCGGTACGACGGATGGTTCCTGCTCTTCATGGCGGCGGCGATACTCTTCCTGTCCACCTGGCGTGAGGGCGGGTACCGGAAGGCGGAGGGACTCTTCATCCTGTTCTCGACGCTCGGGGGATTCGGCGTCGCGCTCTGGGTGCTGTGGAACGCGCTTATCTTCAAGGATCCGCTTTACTTCGCGTTCGGTCCGTATTCCGCGCATGCCCAGCAGGACCAGCTCGAGAGCGCCGGTGTCCTGCCGACCAAATGGCACTGGCTGCCGTCCATCAAGGTCTACTTTTACGCGCTCGCGTACAACTCCGGCGCGTTCACGATGATCCTCGGACTCGTCGGGCAGGTGACCATGTGGCTTGACCGGCGTCTTTCCCGGGAAGTTCGGACCGCGAGCGCGTTACTCGTCGCGCCGCTTCTCTTTAACGTGCTCGCTCTGTATCTGGGTCATTCCGTGCTCTACATCCAGGGTCTTTCCGGCGATACCTGGTTCAATGTCCGCTACGGTATCATGATGCTTCCCTCGTTCGCGATCGCGATCGGATATCTGACGGACCGACTCCGCGGTCTGCGGTTCACGCTCGTCGGACTCCTCCTGTTCACGACATTCTTCATGTTCTCGAGCGGGGATGCCGTAACCATCGACGATGCCCGCGTCGGCTCGAGTCAGAAGAACGTGAGCGAGGTGTCCGGATGGTTACATGCCAATGCCGGACCGAAGAAGGGATTCATCCTCATCTCCGCCGCCTCTCACGACTCGGTCATCTTCTCGTCCGGTCTGCCGATGAGCCGGTTCATACACGAGGGCACCGGCAAATACTATGACGCGGCCATCGAAAGCCCCGATCATTGGGCTCGCTGGATCGTCGTGCGCAGCTATTCCGACGACGACTCCACCTGGCGCCAGCTCAAGGATAACGAGGGGTTCCTGGAGCGCTTTGAGAAGGTCGATTCCTATCCGTTCGCGGACATCTACGAGCTGCGACCCGAGTTCATTTCGGGCCTCGTGACGGATCAGATCTTCGCCGACAATCCGGGTAGCGAACGCTGATGATCCGAAGGGCACTCTTTATTCTTGCTATCGGGACGCTCCCTGTCTTTCTGTGGGCGTACGCGAATCTCATTCCGGAGAAGCGCGTCTTTTATCCCGTCGAACGCGTCAGCACCTTTCCGTTTCAGTCGGTCGATACCATGAAGTACTCGCGCGATCTCGCTCGCGAGAAGGCCGAGGACGTCTCTTTCGACGCGATTATCGAACGACAGGTCGCCGCCATCGCGGAATCCGGCGCGACACATGTCGCGGTCGCGACACCCTACGACGAAGAGTTCGCGCCCATGCTCGCGCGTTGGATCTCGTCGGCCAGGCGTCACGGGATCAAGGTGTGGTTCCGCGGGAACCTTTCCGGTTGGGAGGGGTGGTTCGGCTATCGGAAAATCACCCGTGCGCAGCATCTTTCCGGAATCGTCTCGTTCATCAATTCGCATCCCGAGTTCTTCGAGGATGGGGATGCGTTCTCGACCTGTCCCGAGTGCGAGAACGGCGGTCCGGGTGATCCGCGGCAGACGGGCGATGTCGCCGGTTTCCGGCAGTTCCTCGTTTCCGAGCATGATGCGGCAAGAGACGCGTTTCGAAAGATGGGAAAGGACGTGCGAACGGACCTGTTTTCCATGAACGGCGACGTCGCGCGTCTCGTGATGGACAGACCGACGACCAAGGCGCTCGGTGGCACGGTGACCATCGATCACTACGTGAAGACGCCGGAATGGCTTGTCGCCGATGCGGAGGCTATCGCCAAGCAAAGCGGCGGGACCGTGGTATTCGGCGAATTCGGCGCGCCTATTCCGGACATACACGGCGAGATGACCGAGGAACAGCAGGCGCAGTGGCTCGAATCGGCGATGCGTCTCCTCTCGGGCTCTTCCGCGGTGTCCGGTGCGAACTACTGGTCGGCGGTCGGAAGCTCGACGCAGCTTTGGGATAGCGAAGGGAATCCGTCCAAGGCGGCGAAGGTGCTCCGACAGTATTACCGTCCCCGTATCGCGCAGGGCATCGTCTCGGATGAGTTGGGAAGGGTATTGTCCGGTGTCTCCGTCACGTCCTCAAGCGGGGCGACGGCGGTGACCGATACACATGGGCACTATTCGTTCGGCGTTCCGGGAACGGAAACGGCGACGATCCGTTTTTCCCTGGACGGTTACGACTCCCGAGAGGTCGCGTTTACCGGTGACACGCCGGAGACCGATGTCATTTTGCGGCCAATATATACGAACCCGCGCTACCGACTCCTGCGCCTGTTCGGCAGGTTCTTCGGTTTTTTGCACATGGCACAGTAATCACATCAGAGGAACCGATAGTACCGATGGATATCCGAGTGTCGAATCAGTTGGTTCGCGATGAGGCGTGCAAGGAGTCTATCTCAAAATTCGCTTCACTGTCATTCCGGAATCCGCCCGAGCATGCGCCAGGCAAGAGCCGGAATCTATTTCCTGGATCCCACCCCGGCATTCGCAGGGCAAGGGTCAACCGGCATACGCCGGTCAAAAGCCCGGGATGAAAAAACCATAGTTTTCGCAGATCGAAATATGCTCTGGTATTTTCGTATTGAAAGCGACCGGATTTGACAGCTTCTCCGTACGGAGGTATCAAGGAGGTAAGAGCGGTGCGGAATCGGAGAGGAGTCAGTCGTTCGTCCGACGAATGAACCTCGTATGACCTGCTACCACAATTTTCAGCCCGGTGCGGTACGGAAGGCCGACGGAAGCATGACAGCGAAGGCTGTCGCGTTTCCGTCGGTTTTTTCTTTGTCTCGGAGAATGCTTCCGGGACGGGCGCAGAAACCGAGACGCCGCGGGAGCGAATCTCCCGGTCGATGTGGCGAGGTGGAAAGGTGAAATATGTTTTTCATAATTCAAATCCTATGATGAAAATCTTGAAGAGTCTCGGGCTCATCGGGGCGGTCGTCGCGGTCGCGGGCGGCGCCACCTACGCGTACTTCAGCGACACGGAGACGTCGTCGGGGAATACCATCGCCGCTGGAACGCTCGACCTGCAAATGAGCGGAGAAGGGACGGTGCCGTTCAGCGTGACGGACGCGTATCCGGGGATGCCGGCAGTGAAACGGCTTGTCCATGTGAAGAACGCGGGGTCGATCAATGGCCATCTGCAATTCACTGGCGCGACCGTCTCAAATGATGAAAATGGTTTGAAGGAACCGGAAAGTTCAGACGGCGATAGCACGGACGGTGCGAGTGGAGGTGAGCTTTGTGCGAACCTCGAAGTGCAGGTCTCTTTCGTGGGTGGAGCATCTGATGTGGTGCTCTATCCGTGGGGATCGCTTGCGGCGCTCAATCCGACCGGAGATGCTCTGATGCCGGCGGCAGCCGAGCGGGATCTGAAGGTGGAGTTCCGCGTACCGGGAACGGTTGGAAATACGATTCAGAGTGATATTTGCGGGATCAATTACGGTCTCAAACTCGTCCAGGATGTGAATCAGGACGGAACCGCCGATGAGGACGGACATTGATCGGTAGGCTTGGTGTGCTCCCGGGGCCGATAGGAGCCCCGGGAGCGGGGTGACGGTAGACTACCGTTTGACCGTGCGACGGTAACGGGAGCATGACGGATAATCCGTGTCGACGAACGATATGATGAGGATACTGAAGAGTCTGTTCCTCATTTCGGCGGTCGTCGCGGTGGTAGGAGGGGCGACATACGCGTATTTCAGTGATACCGAAACGAGCGAAGGCAATACGGTGACGGCGGGAACCCTCGACCTCAAGGTTGGCGGCAAAGACGATCCGCTTGTCGAGAAGATCTCGGTGGGCGATATATATCCCGGAAGCGTCGTTACCAAGACGTGGAAGGTGGAGAATGCCGGGTCGGTTCCCGGCAAGGTGAAGGTGAAAATCAGGAACATAGCCGATAACGACAACGGCTGCGAGGAGCCCGAATCTCCGGGTGAGATCGCGGAATACGGCTTGGCGACCTGCGGTGCGGGCGAAGGGGAACTTTCAAGTTATCTGCGCACGCGCGTGTTTCAGAGCCATGTGAACTCGAACAATCCGGACTGGGGCATCAACGACTATCATTCGTACAATCTCGCCGGGCGGCACCCGGGCGGTTCGCCGTACGGTGGTGTGAAGTATATCGAGAACCTGTCCATGGGCGGGCAGTTAACGCTCAATCCGGGCGAGTTCCAGGTCATCAAGCTCGATATGCGTCTCGATCCGGACGTGAAGAGTCTGAGCGACTGGGGCGGCTGGCTGACTCATGATGTGAATGACAATCTTCTTCAGGGTGATTCGACGACCTTCGATGTCGAATTCACGCTGGAACAGGTACACTGACGAAGTGGCGGAAGATCGTTCCGATCTCCTCTCCCGGCGTCGCGGCGGTGCCGGGGAGGGAGCGAGGAATATCGGAATATTACTGATAGGCAATGAAACGGTTTCTCTCCATCGTGAACGGACTGGTCATGACGCTCCTCGTTTTGGTAGCGCTTCTTTCGCTTTCCTCGGCGTTCTCGGTGGGCGGGGTGCGGACCTTCTCGGTGTTGTCCGGGTCGATGGAGCCGACCATCCATACCGGAAGCGTCATCGTGACCGTACCGGCTTCGTCGTATGCAGTCGGAGACATCGTGACGCGCCGAACGGAGAACGCTTCCGTGACCGTGACGCACCGCATCGCCGAGGCATCGGAGAAGGGTGAAACGACGATGTTTCGTACGAAGGGCGATGCGAACGACATCGCGGACAGCGAGACGTTTCCGGAGGCGGATATTCTCGGCAGGGTACGCTTCTCGATCCCGTGGCTCGGCTATGTCGCGAGTTTCGCACGGACACGCGAGGGCTTCCTTCTCTTGGTCATCATCCCGGCGGTCATCGTGGTCTACGAGGAACTGCGGAAGCTGAAGGACGAGGTCGTGCGGCTTTGGCGGAAACGGCGGGAACGGAAGACCCTGTCGCGGGTCCGTATCGACGACGGGCCGAAGCCGGACCGACCGGTCGCTCGTCCTGTTTCCGTGCCGGAAGGCAATATCGGCGAGATGCAATTCGGAGGACGGGAAGACGTGCCGAGGAAAAAGATCGTATGATGCTCACGCTTCACACTGTGCGAAATTCGAAACAGGCTCTCCGGAACGGAGCGTTCCGGGCGGCGTTCGTTTCGCTGCTTGCAGTCGCAACGGGACTGTCGGGTGGCATGTCGGGAACGAATGCCTTCTTTTCGGATACCGAGAGCGTGACCGGAAACTCCGTAGAGGCCGGTGTCTGGATTCCGACGCTCCACGCGTCGGTGTCGCCTGCGTCGCCGAACGGGCAGTATGACGCGACTCTCTACAAGACGCGTCCGTGCGTCACGCTTTCGTATGACGGTCTCTCGTCCGGGACCGCTACCATATGGTATGAATTTTCGGACGACGGAGATCCTCGGGACGGCGGGACGGTCTACGGCGGGGCCTGTATCGAGGTTCCCGACGGGGATCCGGTTCCGTTCCAGGCTGTCGCGGTGAACGTCGCGAATCCGGACTGGAGGAGCTCGGTCTTCTCGCGGGTGTTCAGGGTGGATACGGAATGTCCGGAGATCACGCTTGAGGACCCGGATAATGGCGATACCGTTTCGGGAACCGTGAAGCTGCGCGGCACGCTTTCCGACAAGCATCCGCATCACTACTGGCTGGTCGTCGTAAGGAAATCGAACGGGGAACAGGTGGCGGGCCCGGGTGTCGTGAACGATTCGGATAGCTTTTCGGATAAGATTCTCTATGACTGGGATACGACGAAGGTCGTCGACGGGGACTATGTCGTCAAGTTCGAGGCGCGCGACGCGGCCGGGAACAAGTGCGAACCGGGCAAGTCGGTCGATTGGAACACCGTTACCGTTCGAAATGCCGTTCCTGTCACGGAAGCGGGAAATATGGACGCGAATCCCGGAGACGTGACGGTTTCCACGTCCGTCTCATCTCCGTCCGCATTGACGGTCGACGGAACCGGGCTGGATGGTGTTTCTGCTACGGGTGATCCGGGAACGGCGGAGGTTGTCGTGATAGAATCGGACCAGCGGCAGGTCAGCGGCGCGGAAACGGAAGAAATACGATCCGAAGGAACGGATGTTTCCGGATCGGGTGGATCCGGAGCATGAACGAAAAGATATGGCGTCAATGAAACGGACATTCGCACTTGCCTTCTTCACGGTCATGCTTATGATTCCGAGCGCCGCGGTACAGGCGCGCGACGAACTCGATATCGATCCGGATCGGGGAAGGTTGTTCAACGAGCGGGATATGGCGCCGGGCGAGTCCGTATCGGCGGAAGTATCGGCTCGGAACCGTACGAAGGACAAGGCGGACCTTTTCCTTTCGGTCGACGGGCTCCAGGGCGAACGCCTGGCGAGAGTGATGCAGGTCGCTGTCATTGACCGAACGAACGGTGAGTATCTTGTCGGCGGTGAGAATGACGGCATGACGCTTGCGGATCTGAATGGTGCGCACCAGGTCTTTTTGGAACGGCTCGGGAAAAACCGTTCCGGATCGTACGAGATAAGGCTGACGTTCGATCCGAATGCCGGGAACCGGTATCAGGGAACGAAGACGAAGTTCGACTTATCTTTCAGACTTACGTCCTCGGTCGCGAAACCGGATTCCAATCCGCCGTGCCGGACCGACCGATGTCGCGATCGATGGGAACATGAGCGCGGGCGGGACGACGACCGTAGCAATGACCGCGATTGGCGTGGTCGCTTTGTGGAAAGGTACCATCGTTTTTCGGATTCCATGTCTTGGTTTTTCGGCCGCGTATCGCAGGCTCTATCGCGAAGATAGCCGCCTGAACGGAACATTTCCCATGTCGACCCTGTTCGGGGTCGTTTTCGGATTCCGGCCCGCATCGGAGCGGGTCCGTACTCGCACCGCATTCAAGACACGATCGTTCAGGGGAAGCATTGTTGACAGAATTGCATAAAAGTGCCATGCTGTTCTTTCGACGTATTTAACAATTCGCCATTCACAACGGAAGCGAATGCTTCCATAAACAGGAGAACGGCCATGAGAAAACAGCGATTCGGTTTCTTTCGAGAACTTCTTGTCCATGAGCACAAGGTCGTCTTGGAGGTTCTTGCGGTCGGGGTCATGCTGACGATCGCTTTTAATGTGTTCGACTACGCCTTCGGATATCGGTATCTTGATGTAAGCAGGCAGGTCCGATTGAATCTGGAGAGCGGGCCTTCGTCTCAGCAGCTCGGGGTTATGGAAGCTCGCTTACGTGAGTTCAACGGCAACGAGCGAAACCCGGTGTCTATCGGTATCTATGACCATTCGGACGGGCCTCATGCGACTAAGCGGGATATCAAGGAGCGACTCGACAACCTGCGCTTTTCCGGTCCGCGGGGAAAGACGTCACTTCTCTTTGTGGTACAGGATGATTACGTCATAATCAAGGCGCTTGGAAGCCCGAGTTTGAGCCAGGAAGAAATGGATGGAATCGCCAGACTGCAGCGAAAGGTGCAGAAGGCTCTCGATAAAGCGGATTCCTCTGATTCGTTCCGCTACGGAGATCCGACGAAGGCTATCCTGGCTGCGATCCTATCCGACAATGTGAACTAGCCGATTTCGGTCGGTATGATACTCCCGGTATGCGAATGCGTATCGGGAGTCGTTCGTTTTCACGCGGTATTCCGGTATCCCTGACAAAGACAGGGATTCGGAATGAGAGGAACTGATAGCGAAAGCGCAAGAACGAGTCGAGAGAATCGGAAGCCATCACGTCTTCGAAAATGAAGAAGACCCGCCTTGGTGACGAGTCTTCGGAAGAAATCAGCGAAACCAATCGCCGAACGTAAAACGGATTGCCTGGCCCGGAAGGCCGGCGATGATTTCGGTCACGTGTCCCATCTGGCCGCTCACGGTTAGGAGGATTACCGTCCAGATAGTCACGATCGTGAGGCCGATAATCATAGGAGCGTTTTTCATGGGTACCCCGGTTGATTTTCGAGGATCTATTGTGACTCAATATATCTATTATACATCAATTCATTATGAAAGTCAAATTGTTTCTTGGGCGGAATGAGTTCGGATCGGATGAGTGACTCGTGGCTTTCCGCGGTTGCGGAAGCGCGGTGATTCTTGACAAAGATGCGGATTCGGAATAGAAAGAAGCACCTGGGAAAACCAAAAATCAAGCCGGAAAATGGGCGTATCTGTTGTATACGGTATCCGCGGGCGAGAGTTTTCGTCCGGAGGCGTATGAAGAAGGCTTGTCTGGAATCGATCCTGGGAGGGATGAACGGGAAGACCGACCGGTGTCCGTCAGTTTCTGGCGCGCTCCGGTCGGTTTTTCATTGGTAACGAAATCGGTAACACGATAACGGAAAGGTCTATGACGCTCAGTTTGACCCGAAGGTTCCGCAGGTGGTTCCGCGTCTTCGACGCGGTCGTGATCCTGGCGATGACTTTCCAGCCGGTCGCCCCGGCGGTGATTTTCTCGCAGGAGGCTCCTGCAGCCGAAGAGAAGTCGGTTGTGGAGACACCGAAGGATACCGAAGAAGTGAAACCGGAAGAGGAGGCGAAGCAGGAAGTGAAAGCGCCGGAAGCGCCTGTGACCGAGGAGTCGGAAGTCGCTGCGGCGGTCGAACCGACCGTTTCCGTTCCGGAAGTCGCCGTTAAGACGGAGACTTTGGAAACGGTGACGGATCCGACCGATGGCCAGTCGGCCGTTTCGGTTGAGGACGGAGCGGATATGCCGACCGAGCCGACCGTGGAAGCGGCCGGAGCGGCGTTCGATGAGCGTGCTCCCGAATGGAAGAAGAACGACGACGGCTCGCGGACGATCCGCGTCGTCGTGGGAGAGGAATATGCATATCCGGATTCGGATCTTTCGATCCGGTTCACGAAGATCGATGCCGACAAGAACGCCGGAAACCCGCGGGAGATTACCGTGAAGTCACTGAAGCTTTCCGGGCGATTGGCGGACTCTCTCCGCTCGGTGTCGGATGACGCCTACGAAATCACGTCCAGCATGGAGGATGGCACGTTCGAATATGCGCTTTCCATGCCTATCGGGAAGGGGATCGATGAGGGATCGCTTTCCGCTGCCTATGCGGACGATGAGCATGCGCTCGAAGACGAACGCATTAAGGAAGTCGATGACGAAGACTTGACGTTTGATGACGACCGTGGGATCGCGACCGTATCGGGAATGGATCATTTCACGGTTTGGTTTCTGCGGCATGATCCGGATCCCGTGAAAGTGAACATCTGTCACGCGACCGGATCCGAGACGAATCCGTTCACGAAGAACGAGGTGAGCATCAACTCGGTCTCGAAGTGTCGCGATGCGGCGGGGCACGATGATCATGGCGGCGATATCATTCCTCCGTACTCGTATGGATCGTGCTCGTTCCGCGGGCAGAACTGGGATACCGACGGACGGGCCATCTGGAACAACGGCTGCAAGAGGCCGCTCGGATCCGCGACGCTTTTCGTTCGTAAGGAGGTTGTCAATGACGACGGAGGAACGCTAGTCGCTCGTGATTTCGGTCTGCGTGTGCTGGATGCTCGCGGGAACGACGTGACGGGGAGTCCTGTCGCAGGCTCGGAATCGGGTATCGCGTTCGCGCTGCCGGCCGGTTCTTACTGGATCGGAGAGCGTTCCGTCACCGGGTATGTCCTGAAGGGATTCGAAGGGGATTGCGGGGTGGATGGTTCGGTGACGCTGGTCGCCGGAGAGTCGCGAAGCTGCACCGTCGTGAACGATGATATCGCTCCGCGTCTTACCGTGGTGAAACACGTGATAAACGACAACGACGGTACGCTTTCGGCAGGAAACTTCACCATGACCGTTTCCGGTACGGGCGTTTCCGAACCGTTCTTCGCTGGAAGCGAAACGGGAACGACGGTGACGCTCCGACCCGGATCATACGAAGTCGGAGAGATCGGCGATGCGGGATATTCCATGACCGCGACCGAGTCATGCTCGGGAACGATCGCGCTCGGCGAGCATCGTACCTGTACGTTGACAAACGACGACAAGGCTCCGGTGAACATCGTCGCGTGGAAGGTCGTCTGTGACAACGAATCCGATTTGCCGAACCGCGACGGGGGCGCGGATATATCAGCAACCACGGCTACGGACTACGTGGCGAGTCATCCGTCCTGCCGACTCGTGTCCGGATGGGGCTTCGAATGGGGAAACGAATGGGTAAGCAATCCCGGTGACGATTTCGTCGGACCTGCCGGAAACGGTTGGTTGACATTCGGTCCGACCGGAGAGGATGGCTCCGCATCGGTTGCCATCGAGGATTTCTCAGAACGCGGAATCTGGCTCCGTGAGATCCTGCAGGAAGGGTATCTGCCGTTCACCTATACGCTCAACGGAAATACGAACGCGAACGATGTGTCCGCGGAATTTTTCTGCGACACCGACGTCGAGAACTACGATAATCAGGAGTGGATTCCGAATCCGGTTCGCGGCGCTACGTATCATTGCGTCGCGTGGAATGTCGGATTGGGATCGATTCACGGACGCAAGTGGGAGGACCTCGACGGAAACGGAACGATGGACGAAGTCGAGAATCTTCTGGGGGGATGGACGGTTTTTCTGGATAAAGACGGAGACGGTGACCTTGATAAGGGAGAAGAATCGACCGAGACCGCTTCCGAGGGCGATCATTTCGGTTGGTACCGGTTCGGGAATCTGCTTCCGGGTACCTACTCGGTCTGCGAGGTTCCGCGGGAGGGTTGGGTACAAAGCTATCCCGGTACCGTTTCCGAACCCGCATGTCATTCGGTCACGGTTCCCGATTCCGGTAATCGCGAGTCGGCTGGAAATTCGGTTGACGGTTCAGCGTACGACTTCGGAAACGGAAGACTCGGAACGCTCTCGATAGAGAAATTCAACGATGCGACGTCGCCGAAGAAGCCTGGCGAGACCGTGAAATATACGCTGCGCATATCCGCGTCCGAGGGGCGCGTTCTCGGTGTCAGCGTGACCGACCTTCCGCCGTCGGTGGCGGCATATGTCGACGGTTCCTGGTCGGCCGAGTCCAGCGAGGGCTCGTCGCATATCGGCGCGCTCGCGCTTGATCACGAGTACCACTCGCCGGGCGTATGGGCTCTCGGCGATATGCTTCCGGGCGAGGTGATCACCCTTTCCTACGACGCGCTGGTGGCGGATGGTACCGATGCGGGTCAATATCCGGACCTCGCGTACGCGCAGGGTGTCGGTCGGAGCGGAAATCTGTATGCCATGGCCGGTATCGGTGGAAACATCGATGATTCGCGCTATGTCGGAACGGCGATCGCCGTAGCGGATACGGATACGGCGGATCCCGCGAAGGTGACGACCGACCATCACGAGAAGGAACAGAAGGTCGTGAAGGGGCGGGTGCTCGGCGCGACGCTTCCGGAAACGGGATCACCCTCGTTCATCCTGGTCCTCGCTCTCCTGCTTGTCGGAATCGGCGGCGCGACGCTTGCGATCGGAGGATCTGTAAGGAGCGGGAAACTCCGCGCGTACCTGCGGCGGACGGTTCGCCGATGGGCCATCGTGCCGGTAGTTGTCTTGACTGGAGCGTCCTGGGCATGGGGAACGGTCGATGCGGGATCCATACCGGACCTCTATATCCGGGCGGAAAGTCCTGAGTCGGCCGCGAACGGATCCTTCCTGATGGACTATGTGACGCTCGATACGGACAAGCAGGGAGGTATCGACGTTTCGTGTCAGGTGAAGAAGCCGGGGGCGTCCGGGTTCGCGACGTTCCAGACTGCCGTGATCGACAACGAACAAGGGGGAAATTCCGGACAGTGCGAAGTGGGTCCGTCGGAGCTTGCCGACGACGGAACGTATGTCTTCCGCGTGAAGGCGGAATCTGGAAGCGAAGAAGCGTTGAGCGCGGAATATTCCGTGGCATACGATTCGACGCTGCCGGGTAGGCCGAAATCGATCGACAAGAGCTATGTGTCCAGCTGTATTAACCGCGTGAAGCTCCGTACCGCGGACGACGGTCAGACGACACGCGTGGAAGTGTATCGTTCGACGAGTGAGGATTTCATGGCGGACGCCTCGACCCTGGTTCATACGGCTGTCGTCGGTCCGAATGCGACGTACGAGTATGACGATGCGCGTCCGTCCGCCATCTGCGGAAACAGGACGTATTACGCGGTACGCGCGTTCGACGATGCGGGGAACGCGTCTCCGGTACGTGAGGAGGATATGACCGAGACGAACAAGACGACCGCATACGAGGATGTGACGACGGAAGGCTCGGTAACGCTGAAGCCGGGCGCCGGTACGACGGTTTCCGAAGGAACCGGTTCTGGCGAGACGACGGTGACCGGAGAGGTTGCCGGCGAGCAGTCCGGCAGCGGGGAGGGAACGGTCGAAGGAGCGGAGACGACCGCAGGCGGTTTCCCGCGGTGGGGATGGATACTTGTCGCGCTCGCGGCGTATGCCGGGTACCGGTGGTATGCTCTCCGGAAAGAACGGAAGGCGAGAATGCCGAAGATCTAGCGACGGGGCTGATGTTTCGCAAAAAGCGCCCGGCACCTTGCCGGGCCTTTGTCCGTTCGGAAGTGGACAAGATATCCCGTTTCGGCTAGGATGGTCGAAGCGGGAACGGACAATTAGCTCAGTTGGTTAGAGCACTGCATTCACATTGCAGGGGTCGCTGGTTCGAGTCCAGCATTGTCCACAGCGATAAGACTTACGACGTACAGCATACAACTTACGACACCGAATCGTATTCAGTCCGATTTTTCATACGGTTGTGCGTTGTCAGTTGTCGGTTGTCGGTTTCGGTATATGCTCGATATACAGTTCATACGCGATCACCGGGACGAGATTGTCCGTGCGGCCAAGGGAAAGCGGCTCGATTTCGATGTCGACGCGCTGTTTGCGGCGGACCGCGACCGCATCGAGGCCGCGCAGGCGCTCGAGGCCGCTCAGGCCCAGAAGAACGGGCTCAATCAGAAGATCGCCTCCGCGGGAAGCGACGGGGAACGTGCGGCCGCCATCGCCGAGGGAAAGGCGATCAAGGAGCGGATCGAATCGCTCGAGCCGGCGGCGCGCGAGACGAAGGAACGCTTCGACGCCCTCATGGCGCAGGTGCCGAATGTCGTGGCACCGGACACGCCGGCGGGGGAGAGCGACGAGGACAACGTCGAGGTCGCGAGAAAAGGGGATATCCGTGAGTTTCCGTTCGCGCCGAAGGATCATATCGCGCTTGGTGCGTCGCTCGGACTGTTCGATCTTGAGCGTGGAACGAAGGTGGCCGGATACCGGGGGTACTACCTGACCGGCGACGGTGCGATGCTCGCGATGGGGCTCATGTCCTTTGCGCTCTCGAAGATGGCGTCCAAGGGATATGTTCCGATGATTCCGCCGACCTTGGTGAAGGGATTCCCGCTTTTCGGAAGCGGCTACTTCAAGGGGCTCGAGTACGACGGCGAAGTCGACGAGATCTATCAGGTCGCTTCCGGTGATCGCGATGCCGACGGGAGCGAATCCAAGGAACGGAAGTTTCTGGTCGGGACGGCGGAACCTTCGCTGCTCGCGTTCCATTCCGGAGAGACGATCGCGGCGGACCGGCTCCCGATCCGCTATGCCGGGTTCAGCCAGTGCTATCGGAGCGAGATCGGTTCGTACGGCAAGGATACCAAGGGTCTCTACCGGGTCCACGAGTTCATGAAGGTCGAACAGGTGGTTCTCGCGCCGGCGGATCCCGCGTTGGCCGATACGCTTCAGGAGGAGATGCTCGGTATCACAGAAGAGATCCTGACCGACCTCGGTCTTCCGATCCGTCGGATCCGCATCTGTGCGGGTGACATGGGAACCGGGAAGTACAAGGCGTTCGATGTCGAGGCGTGGATGCCGGGTCTGGGGCGCTGGGGTGAGCTCGGAAGCGCGTCGAACTTTACCGATTGGCAGGCGCGTCGCCTCGAGGTGCGGTATGCCGATCCGGATACCGGCAGAAAGATCCCGGTCTATATGCTCAATAACACCGCGCTTACGTCCGTCCGACCGCTGATCGCGATTCTCGAGAACTTCCAGGAGTCGGATGGGTCGGTCGTCGTTCCGGAAGTCCTTCGCCCCTTTGTCGGTAAGGATCGTCTGATGCCGAACGTCTAGGTTGACGCCTCACTTATTCCGCTTCGTACGAAAGACGCCTTCCGCAGGCGTCTTCGTTTCGTAGGTATCCGGTCGCTTCCGTCAGCGTTCGACGATTGCTGCACGGATGGCCGGGACGACGCCGGCGTCGAAGACCGAGGGAAGGATGCCGTCTCGTGACGGCTCAATGACCGAGGCGAGCGCCCGGGCTACGTCGTTCTTGAGTGTCGGAATGTCGGTCATGCGGAACGAGCGGTCTTTCATTCGGGCATCAAGGAGTCCGCGGAAGAGTCCCGGGAAGACGAGCGCGTTGTTGATCTGGTTCGGAAAGTCGGAGCGTCCGGTGCCGACGATGAACGCGCCTCCGGCGACGGCTTCGTCGGGCAGGATTTCCGGGTCGGGATTGGCCATGGCAAGCACGATGGGCCGTTCTGCCATCGTGCGGATATCGCCGGCGTTCAGGATATTGCCTTTGGAAACGCCGACGAACGCGTCGGCTTCCGAAATCGCGGTGGCAAGATCGCCTGCCAGTCCGCGCGGATTCGACCGCTCGGCGATATTCCGTTTTGCTCCGCTAAGGTCGTTCCGCTCCGGACCGAGTATCCCGCGGCTGTCGACCAGGACGAGATCCCGCACGCCTTCGTCCAGGAGGAGCCGCGCGATAGCGATGCCGGCCGCGCCGGCGCCGTTTATGACGACCCGCATGTCGGGAAGTGCGGTTCCGCGGACTTTGGCCGCGTTGAGGAGCGCGGCGAGCGTGACGATCGCCGTGCCGTCCTGGTCATCGTGGAAAACGGGGATATCGAGCTCCCGTTCCAGACGTTCGAGAACCTCGAAACATGTCGGTGCGGCGATGTCCTCGAGGTTTATGCCTCCGAAGGAGGGCTCGATCCGTTTGCAGAAATCGACGATCTCGTCGACACTTTCGGCTCGGATGCAAAGCGGCACCGCATCCACGTCCGCGGTCTTCTTGAAGAGCATGGCCTTGCCTTCCATGACCGGCAGGCCCGCGGTCGGGCCGATATCTCCGAGTCCGAGGATGGCGGTACCATCGGTCACGATGGCGACCGTGTTGCCGCGATTCGTGAGGAGGACGTCGGTTTCCGGTTCCGCGGCGATGGTTCGGCATACCTCCGCCACTCCCGGCGTATAGGCGAGCGCCAGATCTTCCGGAGTCTCGACCGGCGTCTTGATCGCGGTCCCTATCTTGCCGTGTCCGTCGAGGTGGTAGCGGATGGCGGGGTTGTTCCGGTCCATAGTCGGGTCCTTATCGGTTCAGCCGGCAGTGTATCACGCATACCTCGCCGCGAACAGGGTCGCCGGTATCGCGTATTGCTGCTATACTTGTACGATATCGAATCACTAAGGTATTCGTCCTATGAAGTTCGGTTTGGAGCGCCGGTCCAAGAAGTCGGAAGCCGAGGGAGCGCGGAAGACGAAGTTCGAAAAGCCGCTTACCTATCTCCTATCCGGCATGATGCTTGTCGGCGGCGCACACGGTGCCTCGAAGATGGCGGAAAAACAGGCCGAAGCGCAGCGCGAGAAGCAGCGGAAGGAGCTTGTACAGCGGCACGAGCGCGAGATGCGCGCCCGGGAATCGGATCGCGAACGCCTTACTAAGCTTGCCTCCGAAAGGAATCCAATAGCCGAACAGTTTGATTTCGACCGGGCGCATACGGATATCAGGGCAGAGACCGTGCGAGCCGCCGCTGAACATTGGTATGCGCGGAACATGGAAGGCGATTTTAGGGAAAAATTCTCGGGGGCGGCCGAGAAACTCGAGCGGCATTGGTCGGAGATAGGGGTGAACTTCGAACGGAACGACGTTCCGACGGAGTTCGCTACGCTTGCCATACAGGAAAGCTATCTGGAAGATACGAAGGATGGGAAGACCTACGGGGCGTATCAGTTGACGAAGATGAACGTGAATCGGTTTCATGTTCGCGACACGCATAGTCTTCGTGAGACATCGCGCGGTGCCGCCGAACTAATCGCGTCGATCGGACAGGAGATGCACAATCGTGGCATCGAAGAGCCTGCCTTTGTCACGCTCGCGTATAATGGTACGTTTGCGGTGCCATTTTTACTCAAGTGGAAGAAGAATCATCCTGATCATCAGCCGACCATTGATGATTTCTGTCGATACATGAGCGACAGGGTGAATGCTGAGCGTGCACGTATCATCCGAGAGTATGGTCGTGGGAAAGATGCTCGTGAGCGATTTCACGATGCGGTCTACCCTATGCAGATAAATATCGATTATCTCGCGAAGTTTGAGGGAACGCTCCGGACGATCAAGAAGATGCAGGATGACAATCGGATCCATGTCACGATGGTCGGACATTCCGATCCTTCGACGCTGGTCGCACAGGGGTCCGAGAAGTCCAATTCGGATAGGCGGGAGGGATAAGGGGAAGAGACACGATCTCAAAACCGAGGATGCGATACGCTTCCCTGATAGCATGGGGAATATTTTCCGGGGATTGACGGAAGTCGATAATACGCTATAATGCGATGTTTTCGTTAAAACATCGCATATTTCAAAACGGGAGGAAACTCCCACGAACCGTTATCATCATGAAAAAACTCACCCGTTTACTGTTCCTTTGCGCAGTCGTTTTTGCGCTTATCCACTCGTCGCTTTCGGCGAAGGAGAGGTCATGCCTTTGGAAAGAAGTTTTTGTTCCGCTGGATACGGCATGCTCAAGAAACGATGATATCTATGTAAAATTATCCGGGAAGTTCAGAGTGCTTGATGTGGATCGGAACGGGGCTAGAATGCTCGCTCATGGAGAAGCCGCACCAGACTTCGCAGGGCTTGAAGATGACATTTGTAAAAAAAACCAGCAATCGACCTATCCGGTGATGATCTACTGCCATCCGATGCGCATAATCACGAAAACGGAGGAGACAAAAATCATCAGCAATTTCAAGCAGCAATTTCCGGGAAAACAAGGATACCTGATATTCTTTATCGGTCAGGAACAGGGTGGTTGTCTTATGACAGCGTCAAGCGATGATGAATTGCGGCTTATGAGTGCCGAACTGGATCGCATCGTTTCACGTGCAGGAGCTACTAGGGATGGTAGCGGACGCTGGAATTGTATAAGGCCGCACATGTTGCCGAACGCAATCCTCTAAACATAAGCGGTTGATTATTGAAAGCTCCCGGACAGAGATTCGGGAGCTTTTTTCGGCGGCTTCGTTTCTGTGGGTCGTGCAGGGCTCTCCCTCACCTCTCGTCGCGCCGTCGCGCGACTCGGGCTGGGCACCACCTCGCGGTTTTGTCCTCTGACAAAACCCGCTCCGGCGTTCTCGCCCTGAGGAAGCGGAATCGTCCGCTTCCTTACGACCCAAACGAAAACCGCCTTTCGGCGGCTTCGTTTCTGTGGGTCGTGCAGGGCTCGAACCTGCGACCGTTGGCTTAAAAGGCCACTGCTCTACCAGCTGAGCTAACGACCCGGAATATGCCGATCCCGATCTTTCATTTTATTTCCGGTGCCATTGTCGTCTAGGGCTCGGTCACGGATATCTTTCACGCCGTCGCATGAAAGATTCCTCGACCCCGGCTCGCTGTCCGGTCTGCTGACCAAACGACGCTCCGCCTTTCGAATCCTGACGGATTCGAACCTGCGACCGTTGGCTTAAAAGGCCACTGCTCTGCCAGCTGAGCCAACGACCCGGAAACATGGCAAGTATATACTTGCTCTTACAAGGCGTCAATCAGTCGCTTTTCGGGCATCGGTCCTTCTGATATACTGATTCCGTGCCGGAAACGGCCGAAAATAACCATCGGACCAATATGAAACGGGCCGCGTTGTTGGGAATACCTCTGTTGGCATTGATGCTTTCCGGCTGTTCATCGTCTCAGACTCCTTCGGACGGCCAGAAGTCGCTCATTCCGGAAGGCCTCGTTTCCAAGAATGAGAAGGGAAGTGTCTGGAAGAGCGACGACGGAGGAGAGAGCTTTCATGTGAGTTCGACCGTCGACGCGACGAGGTCGATCGACAAGGCGGATATTCTGTCGATCAGTTTTCATCCGACGAAGCCGATGTCGGTCATCCTGGGGACGGTCAACGACGGAGTCTTCAAGACCGAGGATGGCGGCGATACCTGGATGCCGATAGCCTTTCCCCCGAAACGGATTTACAGTTTCATCATCGACCGCAAGGACCCGGACAACCGCATGTTCGTCTCCGGTGTCGTGAACGGGCACGGAAAGATTTTCCGGACGGACGATGACGGGACCGCGTGGCACGAGGTGTATTCGGAGCCGGGCGAGAACACGTTCATTTCCTCGCTCGCGCAGGATCCGTTCGATGCCGCCGTCATCTATGCCGGAACGAGCGCCGGGACGCTGCTGAAGTCCGGGGACGCCGGGGCCACCTGGGGAAACGTAAGCGTGCCGGATACCGGAACCGGGATCGTGGCCGACATCGTCTTCGATCCGAAGAGGCGCGGATCCGTCTCGTTCCTTTCCTATACGAACAAGATGTTCCATTCCGACGATGGCGGGGTTACGTGGATAGACTGGGATCAGGTGCGACGGAACGACCGATCGCTCGAGAATCAGCAGGCGCCGAATCAGATGCTTACGCTGGTTGCCGATCCGTCGGTCTCCGGGACGTTGTATGCCGGGACCGGATCCTCCGGTATGTACCGGACGACGGATAACGGACGTACCTGGACCAAGATAAACATCATCGAGAGTGCGGAGAAGTTCCCGATCAAATCGATAGCCGTGGACCCGAAGGATCCGCGTCGGATCGTATTCGTTGCGGGAAAGGCCTTTTACCGCTCGACGGACGGCGGATCCACCTGGTCCGTCACGGCGCTCAACTCGGATCGCTCCGCGTCGGTCGCCGCATATGACCCGTTCGACTCCCGGTTCGTGTTCGTAGGCCTGAGGAGTTCGCAGTAACGTATTAAGCAGGGAAATCGAAGGCATATGAGCTTGATCAAGGACATACTCGAGGGCGGCGGCGGACGTTTCGGTGCGGCGGTGGAACATTTTCGGTCGGAAGCGGCGAAGCTTCGTACCGGACGGGCTCACCCGTCGCTGGTGGAAGACCTGCTGGTCGACTATTACGGTACGAAGACTCCCGTGAAACAGCTTGCGAGCGTTTCGGTTCCGGAATCCCGGACGATCCTGATCCAGCCGTGGGACATCTCCGGACTGCAGGCCGTGGCGGACGCGATACGCGTATCCGATCTCGGTCTCAATCCGGCGGACGACGGTCGCGTCATCAGGTTGTCGTTGCCGGCTCTCACGGAAGACCGTCGCAAGGAGCTTGTCAGGACGCTGAACGCCCGAATGGAAGACGCCCGCGTCTCCATCCGCACTACCCGCGAGGAACTGTGGAAGGAGATCCAGCAATACGAGAAGGAAGGTTTGATCGGGGAAGACGAGAAGTTTTCCGGCAAGGACGAGCTGCAGAAGGAGGTCGACCGCTTCAACGCGGAGCTTGAATCGGTCCGGAGAAAGAAAGAGGAGGAGATCATGACGGTCTGATAACGTAACCGCACGACCATGACCATCGGCACGCTCGTTATCTTCATCGTGATGCTCGGCGTACTCGTGCTTGTGCACGAGTACGGGCACTACTTCGTCGCCGTTCGGAGCGGCATCAGGGCCGAAGAGTTCGGTTTCGGATTCCCGCCGCGACTCGTCGGCTTTTATCGCAAGCGCGGTTCCGGGAAGTGGGGCGTGGTCCTGGGGGAGCGGGAGGCGGAAACGGACGGCACGGTATGGTCCCTTAACTGGATACCGTTCGGCGGGTTCGTGCGCATGAAGGGCGAGGACGAAAACGCGCGACGCGATCGGGACAGCTTCGCCTCCAAAGGCGTATGGACGCGCGTGGCCGTGCTGTCGGCCGGAGTCGTCATGAATTTCCTGCTTGCGTGGGCGATCGTTTCCGCGCTCTACGTCGTAGGCGTCCCTCGCACGGTCACCGACGAGACACGGGCGAACGCTTCGGACGTGTCGGTGATGATCATGTCGGTCGCGAAATCGTCTCCGGCGGAGGAGATGGGCCTGCGCCCCGGAGACCGGATCGTCGCGATAGAAGGAGAGTCCGTTTCGGGACTGACCGAGGCGAAGCAGGCGATCGATTCCCGGCGCGGGACGGAGACTGTGATCTCGATCGACCGTTCCGGGACGAGGATGGATCTTCACGGGACTCCGCGCTCGGTGACGCCGGAGAACGAAGGCGCGCTCGGTATCGCGTTCGCGGAGATGGGTATCGTACGGTATCCGTGGTACGAGGCGCCGTTCCGCGGAGCGGTCGCGACATGGAACGCGTCGGTATCGGTCGCATCGGCCCTGTTCGAGATCGTCCGCGGAATCGTTCTCGGACGTTCCGGTGCCGGCGATGTCACCGGCCCGATCGGCATCGTCTATGCGACACGGGAGGTGGCGGATCTGGGCCCCGCGTATCTGTTGCAGTTCGCCGCCATCCTTTCCATCAACCTTGCTATCTTCAATATCCTGCCGATTCCGGCACTCGACGGGGGTCGGATCCTGTTCGTCCTTATCGAGAAGTTCAAGGGGGCGCCGGTCCGGGAAATCGTCGAACAGCGGTTTCACCAGATAGGATTCCTGCTGCTGTTGCTGCTGATGTTGGCGGTGACCGTCAGGGACGTCGCCCAGTTTCGGATACTCGAGAAGGTCTGGCAGCTGATTACGTAGTTCGAAAAGCCTTATATAAGGGATTATTTATTCCCATACACCGCAGCGTCAGGCCGTATGCCGACGCTGCGATTCCTTTTGTGGGAATTACTCTGATTAAAAATCATTCGAATATTGACAAAATGGCTTAGAAACGCTATTATACCAGGTCGGATTTTCTCCGACTGATTCTCTTCGAAACGATTTCGAATCACAAGACTATGGAACATTCGACACTGCCCTTTGTTCTGCGCCGATGGCGAAAGGCCACTTTCGTCGGCGTTATGGTCGCCTCGCTGTCGTTCGTAGCCGTCTTCGTTTTCGGACCGGATTATTCCGTCCGGACGGACTATCTTGTCAGTCAGGATGGTGCCATGACCAAGGACTATTATTCGTTGACCCGTTCGGCGGAGTATATGAGCCGTATCCTTACGGAGGTGACGGGGAGCGAGCGTTTTATCGACGCGGTCATCGAGACCGGGAAGGTCGGGCAGGATTTTCTTCCTTCCGATAAGCGCGAACGACTCGCTTCGTGGAGGAGGATGGTCAGGATCGACAAGAAGCTCGACCTCGGCATTATCGGCGTTACGGTATCCGCCGACGACATGAAGTCGGCACAGAAGGTGTCGCTCGCGATTTCGCAGGTCTTTACCGAGCGTAACGGCCGGTTTCTCGGCGGCGGGGATGCGAACGTCCCGGTCACGATCCTCTCCGGCCCGATAACGGAACGGAATCCTTCCGCAATACGGATCGCTATCGCCGTCCTGGGCGGATTCGCCGTAGGCTTTTTCGGATACCTGCTGCGCTCGTTCGTCGCCTCCATGTTCCGCGAGACGAAGGATCACGTTTCCTGATCGATCTTCTCATGCCGGGTCGGAGCGCATTCTACGATCCGGACGAGAGGACCGATACCATGATATCGACGATATCGCGGTAGGCGATCCTCACGAGTTTGTTTACAATTCCATGACAGTCATGGTTCCGCCCGACCGGTGTCGGGATACGTGCATACCATCGCGCCACCGCGCGTCCATAGATCGAACGAGTGTAATGATCCGAAACAAGCAATAAACGAGAAGGAGGGCAGCAGCGATGACAGCTCTGCAGACATACGTAAGAAGGCTTCTCGTCGCGATGTTTCTCCTGCTTGGAGGATGTGCGACGGTCGAGTCGAATACCGTCACTCTCAAGGGTGACAAGGGGAACGCGACGGAGCGGGTCCGCCGGGATATGACGATCGCGATCGACCCGGTCGCATTCGCCGGGATTCCGTATACGGACGATATCAGGAACGGGAACTTCGTCGCCCTGTTGGCGACGTTTCCCCGTTCGGACGTTGCGTATTCGGAGTACCACTATTTCCGCGTGTCGTACCCGTGCTATGCGGTCGACGCGTCGGGAAAGGTGTATCCGGCACACGCCGTGTTTTCGGGTTACGTCGGTGCTCGGCTGAGCGCGACCGTGATCGTCGAGGGCACGCGAACCGTTCCGGAGGATCTCCACATTATCTGGTTGTCTACCAGGGTGCGGAAAGCCTTCACGCTGGATGGGCCGGAAACGACGGAACCGCTCGATGAAAAGGTGTTCCGGGAGTCCGCATCGTATCGCCAGTCGTTCACGATGAACAACGGCTCGTCGGCACGGTCGCTCTCTCCCGTTAAAAGCGTGGATAAGGCGATCCGAAACTGGACGGTGTTCGAGACGAAGTCGGGCACGATCGTGTCACCGCTTTCCATCGAACAGATACGCTTCCTGGCCCGGATCAACCCGATGTATTCCTTCAAGGAAAAGCTCATCGGGACCGGAAAGGGAGGCATCCAGATATCGTTCAATCCGACGAACGACCTCATTATGAACGCCACGCAATTGGCGTTCAATATCGGGGTCGCCGCCGGTTCGAAGCCGATGGGACTCGACTACGAGTCGAACGTCTCGCGACTGGAGCTCGGTCGGAACACGCTGGTGCTTGAGGGTCTCATGCGCCAGCAGCAGTTGAAATTCGAATTCTTCAAGCAACCAACAAAAGGAGGGCAGTAACCGTGAAACGGAACTGGCATCTTCCGGTACTCGTCGTCCTGCTGATCCTCTGCGGAGGGTTCGTGGATGCAGGTGCCGTGGCACGGGCACAGTATGTCGTCCGCAAGGGCGACGTCATGTCCCGGCTGTTCGGAGCCGGCTACCGCAAGGTGGCGGCCGCGAGCGGCATCAAGGATCCGAACAGGATCAAGGTAGGGCAGAAGCTTACCATTCCCGACGGAGTCCGTTTCCGAAAGGAAACAGCCTCGTCCGGGAAATATGGCTTCGCGCTCAAGACGATCAACGGTGACTTCCGGTGGAAGAGCGGAAGGGATAAGTTGTCCGCGTTCCCGTCGAAAGGGTCATCTGCGATCAGGCTGCTCATGCCCGATCTCTCGGCAGTCGAGGCGAAAGTTCTCTGGGATCGGCTCTGCGCCGTCCCGACGAACGGCCGTTTCGAGAAAGGGGAGAACGGAGTCTTGTCCGCCGTGCTGGATGACAGCACCAAGACGAGACTCGACCTGTCGAACGGCATGATGATCGGTGGTCGGAAAGCGATCCGTTTCACCGGAAATCTGAAGCTGGCGAAAGGTGATGCGTTGAAGACGGATCACCTGAGTGCGATCCGTGTCGGTGACCGATGGCTCATCCGTCCCGAGGTCTGTGGCAACCTGTTGCCCGGCCGCGGCGGCGAACGTCCTCCGGTCGTCGAGCCGCCCGTCGTACCATCAGTTCCGCCTGCCGCTCCGCCGTCTATCTCGGTGTTTCCGAACAAAGAGGGGTGTAACGCGGAATATGAACTCATCGTCGGTGCCGGTGTCTGGCAGAACGATCTTGCGAACGGGAGTTTCCAGTTCGGCGAAGGTATGATCTCCTGCCAGGTCGGCAACGGCTATTCCGCCGGTGTCGGATTCTACGGCTACCATGGCGAGGGTGAAAACGGCGAGGGCTACAGCTGGGAAGAGGGCGGAATAGGACCGCAGGTCGGCGTCAAGAGGAACTTCCTCAAGTCGCATCTCGACGAGTTCGGTCAGGAGGTATTGTATCCGGCCGGATGGCAGCTTAAGTTCCGCTATCTGCCAAACGACTATGTCGAGGGCGGGAGCGACAGCTACCATGTCAAGCAGTGGGGGCATAAGTACGGCCTCTACGGCGAATACTGGCAGCGCGAGTCGGAAAACAGGATCGTCGGCGTGACCGGCGAGTACTGGTGGTACGACCCGACGCGGTTCACATCATCCTGGTGTGGTGACAGCCCTCAGGACCGGGGAACGTGGAAGCTTGGCGTATACGACCAGCGACGCCTGAACGACCGTTGGCAGCTCCGGCTCGGCGCGAGCTATCTTCACCAGAACTGGGACAAGGTGAACTTCTTACAGCTCACTCCCGAGTTCAGGCTTGATGAGACGCTCATGCTGACGCCGTGGGTGTCCATACCGCTTATCAACGACGTGAACCATGCCGGTCCGACGAAGGGCTTTACGGTCCGCCTCGAGGTTTGGGGCAAGTTCCGAAAGGACTTCGAGAAGCGTTCCGAGCAGTCGGTCGTCGAGCTTGGCAAAGTCGGGGAATCAACCGACGAGAAGCCGGCAGATCCGGAAACGGTCGTCGCGGCTCCTGAAAAGGAAGCCGAAAGTCCGGCGGAATCGGTCGAAACGCCTGAAGCCGTCGATATCTACCAGGGTCAGTAACATCTGATCCGAACGAAACGAAAGTTTCGCTCCGAAGGAGGATGCCGTACCGTGAAAAGGTGATGGCGTCCGTTCCGACGGAATGTCGAAAATTCCAAGAAGGGGATCCAACGAGATACCCCTTTTTGCGTTTTCGGAGTATATGGAACGACTCAAGGCTGACTTGAGGGATGGCCTCTTGACAAATGTAATATTTTGCGCTAAAGTGGAAGGCTTCGTTCGATAAAGGGACCAACGTTATCCTTTTTGCAGAGCGAGGCTCAAACTTCAGTAGTTTTAATAAACCTTTCCGCTCATAGGAGGAGCGGTTATCATGTTAAAAAACATCAGAAAAGTTGCGTTCGCATTCATGCTGATCGCAACACCGGTAACTATCGGAGTTACAGCAAACGCTTCGGCACAGGTCGTACAGACCTACCAGGCGCCTGCTTCAGCATCGCTTACGGTGACGAAGCAGGGCGGGAATGCCATTGTCACCTGGAAGGGACTCGATGCTGATGTAGCTTTTGTCGAACACTACATCGGGAACGGCAAGAAAGGGGGCTTCATAAAACCCATAAAGGTTCCCGCCGGCGCAAGCAGCGTGGTTCTCGCTGACATCGCCAAGAACGGCGGCCGCTTCAACCTGAAGATGGCGGACGGGACGTTCCTGCACCTGGAGTGCGGCGGAAACCCGGAAACCACCATGCCGAAGTTCGTCGGCTGTCACGTCGACTGCAGCTGGGTCGATACCAGGACCGGACAGCCGGCTGGCGCTCTTGAAGTCGACTAACGTCAGTCGACACATACTAAACAAGTCCCCGGTGTGACAAACTCCGGGGCTTGCTTTTTTTATAATTATGTAGTATTATATAAGGTCGGTTCGAGAAAAGTATCCGTATGGAACAGGGCGTTTCCGTATCGAAGGCCAATCCGCTTCCGTCAACCGAGGGAGTCGCTTTCGCGTTTCTCACCGTCCTGCTGTCGGTTGACGCGATTGTGAATGCGTCGTTCGGGTTTTCACTCCCGGTCTTCCTTGCGACGATCGTCCCGTCAGTCATGCTTTCCTTCCTCTTTCCGCGAGCCGGTCTTGCGGCATCGGTCTCGGTGACGGTCCTCTTCGAACGGTTTTTCACCCTCGCGCCGATCGTCCTCGGTGAGGCGACCTACAAGCTCTATCCGTTGGACGTCGTCCTTCTGGCGTCGTACTCCGGAATGATCGCGACGGGCCTGCTTCATGAAGGGCGTCGCCTCCGTCCGCGAATGTCCGACCTGTTTCTCGTCGCGTTCTTCGTGCTCGTGACCGCGATTTTCCTTTCCGATGTCGCTACGCGTTCCGAGGGTATCGCGACCGCGTTTTCCACATGGAAGAATTACGTTTTCTATGGATCGGCATATTTCGCCGTCGCCGCCGCGACCAGGTCGATACCCGATCTGCGAGCGGCTTCTCGGGTATTCGTCGGATCCGTCGCGGTAGCGCTTACTATCCTTGTCATCGGCATCGTACGGGGCGGCGGTCTCTGGACGGAATTCACGCCGCTTTCGACGTCGGGAACCAGGTTTCTGGCGTTTCCGCACGCGTTCTATTATTCGCTTGCGTTCCTTGTCGTCATGCTGGGGTATTCGGGATCCGATACGAAGGCATCGGATCGGGATCCTCACGGCACCGATCTCGCGCTTCTCCTGTTTCTCGGACTCGGCATCGTCGCGTCGCTGATGCGGCACCTGTGGATCGGTCTCGGTATCACGCTCCTTTCGGTCGCGATCTTTCGCCTCGCAACGGATGGTCGAAGAATCGTCTCGCGTCTTTTCCGACTCGCGGTTCCGGCGGTCTTCGTCCTTTCCCTGGTCGCGCTTCTTTTATCGATAGCACCTTCCTTCGTCGGTGACGTCGATCTTTCCGATGCCGTTTCCGTCATCAGGGAACGGGTTATCTCGATCGGAAATACGACCGATGAGAGTCTCGTGTGGCGGGACGAGGTCTGGCACAGCGCGATAGCCAGATTCGCGGAACGCCCGGTCTTCGGGCTCGGATTCGGAGCGAGCGTTCCGGTGGAGTTCGGTGACTATCGTCAGTATGTCGAGGTCCGGAACATGCACAATTCCTGGCTTGCGCTCCTTATACAGACGGGCATCGTCGGCGGCGTCATTTTCGCATCCTTTCTCGGGTTTCTGTTCTTCGATCTCTTCCGTTCGGCCTCGCGTTCTTCCGTGTTCCTGTCGGCGGGAAGAATCCTGACCGCATTGGCTTTTTTCCAGGGGCTCGTCTTTTTCTCGCAACCGTATCTGGAAACCAATCTGCTCGGAATCTTCTTCTGGATCACTCTCGGCTTGATCCGTTCGCTGCCGGATATGAAAGCCGGTCCCAGCAAAGGTGTGACGACGATCTGACTCGACGTATGCGTATTCTCGAAGTCAACAAGTTCTGCTACGGACGCCGCGGTGCCGAGCGGCATTTTCTCGATGTGATCGGCCTCTTGTCGCGAAACGGACACGACGTGGCCGTTTTCTCGATGCGTGATCCGCGGAATTGTCCGACGGGACACCCTGAATATCTCCTCAGCAGAGCCGGTTTCGCATCCGGTGATCATACCGGACCCCGGGAGTTCGCCAAAGGGATCGGCCGGCTATTCTGGTCCTTCGAGGGGCGACGGCTCATGCGGCGGGCGCTCGAGGAATTCGATCCCGATATCGTCCATATCCACAACGCGTACCATCAGTTGTCCCCCTCGTTCTTTCCGGTCATTCGCTATCGGGGTATTCCGATCGTCCTGACGGTGCACGATTATCATATCGTCTCGCCGGACAAGGACGCCTATCATGATGAAGTCGGAACGGCGTACTGGAAATACCTGCGGATCGGACGGGATCCTCTTCCGAAGCGGATCCTGCTCGTGCTTCGAGCCTATGCCGACCGGTTGGCCGGATATTATACCCGCCATGTCGACGTCTTCATAGCTCCGAGCCGGTTCGTGGCGGATACGCTTATCCGTGCCGGAATCCCGGCGCGGAAGATCGTCATCGTACCGCATTTCGTTTCGGAAGAATTCCTGCCGGAGGCAGGTAGCCGCGTTCGGGCGGAGGTCGGTCCGTACGCCTTGTATGCCGGAGCCGTCGCGCCGGAGAAGGGGATCGGTAACCTCGTTTCGGTATTCGAAAAGCTCCGATATCCGCTTGTTCTTGCCGGCAGACGCACGATGGACATACCGTCGTCGAGGTATGTCAGGTATGCGGGTGACCTTACCCGCGAAGAACTCGGACCATTGATGAGCGGCGCATCCTTCGTCGTCAGCGCCTCGAGACTCAACGAGACGTTCGGACTGATCGCCCTTGAGGCGAACGCGGCCGGAAAGGCGTTCGTCGGTTATTCGGTCGGAGCCTTTCCGGAAATGATCGAGAACGGCGTGAACGGATGGCTTGCGGATACGGACAAGTCGTTCGAGCGATCGCTTGAAGGGCTGATTTCGGGACGAAAACGGTTGCCGGAAGCGGAGAGTCTCCGACGTCGTTCCCGCGAACGATACGGGGCTGATCGGTATCATCGTTCGCTGGAGTCCGTGTACCGCGACACGATAGCAAAAAAGCCGGCTCAGGACACGATGATCCGTCCGTCGAGCGCATGAGACAGCGATCCGTCCGGATAGACGGAGAGCGGATTGATGTCGAGTTCGGCGATCTGCGGAAAATCCTCGACGAGACGCGAAAGGCGAACTATACAATCGGTCAGGACGTCGAGATCGACCGCGCGTTCCCCGCGGATGCCGGAAAGGATCGGAAACGAGCGGAGTTCGGACAGCATTTCCTTGCCGTCCTCGTGCGTGACCGGAGCGAAGCGGGATGCGGCATCGCGGATCGCTTCCGTGTAGATCCCGCCCATCCCGACCAGGATCACCGTTCCGAGTCCGGGTTCGCGCTTCGCCCCGAGAATGATTTCCTTTCCTCCCGGTGAAGCCATCTCCATGACGGTCACCCCGTCGAGATGCGCGTTGGGCCGATGCGAACGGACGCGTGCCATGAGGCGACCGAATTCGGAGGCGACGTCCTCCGGCGGCACGTCGAGCGAGACGCCGCCGACATCGGTCTTATGCGATATATCCGACGACGAGATCTTGAGCGCGACGGAACGTCCGAACGTGCGCGCGATCGAGGCTGCTTGTGACGGCTCGGTCGCGAGTTCCGAACGGAGGAGCGGAAAGCCGTATGCGCCGAGAACTTCGAAGACTTCGGACTGGGTCAATGCGTAGCGGGATTCCCGTGCGACCGCGCGGAACACGGATTCCGCGCGCGAGGTATCGATGTTCCCGAGGCGTCGTTTGCCCGAGACGTGTCGGAGATGCCAGGCGCCGGCCTGCGCAAGGTGCCCCAGTGTCCTCGTGGCGTCCTCGGGGTAGGTGAATACGGTGACGCCGCCCTCCCGAAGAACGGTGACGCCTTGTTCGACGGCGCGTCCGCCGGCAAAGACAGCGATGACGGGTTTCCCGGAGAGCCGTTTCGTCCTGACGATCTCGTGTGCGGTCTCTTCGGCCTCCGTCATGGATTGAGGGGTGAGTATGACGAGAATCGCATCGATTCCATCGTCTTTTCCGACGACGTCCAGCGCGATGCGATACCGATCGCTCCTCGCGTCTCCGAGCAGGTCGATCGGATTGCCGACACTCGCGGCGGACGGAAGATGCGGACGGAGCGATGCGGCCGATCGTTCGGAAAGCGGAAGGATATCGAGTCCTGCGCGGGTGGCGGCATCGGCCGCGACGACGCCGAGTCCTCCGGCATTCGTGACGATGGCGACGCGACGACCGGGCGGGAGTGGGTTCTCGGAGAACGCCGCCGCCGTATCGATAAAATCCCTGATGCTCTCCGCACGGATGACGTGAGCCTGGCGGAACAGGGCATCATACGATGAGTCGGAGCCCGCAAGCGATCCGGTATGGGAGCCGGAGGCGCGCTTTCCGGACTCGGTCTGTCCCGACTTGAGAACGATGATCGGTTTCGGTTCGCGCTTCGCGAGCGTCGCGCGACCGAGCGTCACGAACGACGCCGCATCGGAAAGGTCCTCCGAATACATCGCGATAACCCGCGTGTCCGGGTCTTCCGAAAGGTATTTGATAAGGGTCTTCTCGTCCAATACCGTCTTGTTCCCGGTACTCACGAATTTGGAGAAGCCGACCCGCCCGTCAGTCAGGTCGAGAATCGCGGTCATGAGCGCCCCGCTCTGCGAAAGAAGCCCGATGGAACCGCGTTTCGGCAGCCGGGATGCGAAGGAGGCGTTCAGACCGATCGCCGGATGCAGGAATCCGAGACAGTTCGGGCCGAGAAGGGCTATGCCGGATTCTTTGGCGATATCCGCGATTTCACGCTCGAGAGCGAGACCGTCCGGGCCGGTCTCCCGGAAACCGGCGGAGACGACGACCGCGGCAGGTGAACCGATATCCGCCGACTGCCGAAGTATTTCCGGAACCGATGCCGCGGGCACCGCGATGATGACGAGGTCGGGTACGGCCTTCAGGGAGGCGAGATCGGGATGGCAGCGGACCCCGTAGAGTTCGTCGGCATTCGGGTTCACGAGGAAGACCTTTCCCGGGTACCCCCCGTAGACGAGATTCTTTGCTATGTCGTTGCCGACGCTGCCGATGCGGGCGGATGCACCGACGAGGGCGACGGACTTCGGGGAGAAGAGGGAATCCAAGGGGGAGCGTTTCATATCGGTGTCTCTTTGCCCCCATTGTACGGGAATGGCGTCTTATTGACAAAAAATGGCTTCCTTGATATCATAGCCCGTTAATCATTGAGCGGGTGACGTATGACTTTTCATGGGCGTTTTCACGTAAAATACGCCATTCTGGCGGTCGTTCTGGCGATGATCGTCCTGGTTCCGGCTGTCGTTTTCGGAAGTTCGCGAACCATTCATGTGGACGATGACGCCGATGGGACGCAGGACGGTTCGTACTCGCATCCGTATCGGAAGATCGGCGACGCGCTGAAGCATGCCGAAGAGGGTGACGAGGTATACGTCCATAACGGGACGTACGACGAGAACGTCACCATTCCGAAGGGCGTGAAGGTGAAAGGTAATTACAAGGATCGGAGCAAGGTCGTCATCGACGGGGACAAGGATGAGCCGACCGTGTCCATGAAGCACGAATCGGAATTGAGTTTCGTTACGGTGAAGGACGGACGTCATGGCATATCGGTCCGTGAGGACGCGAAAGCGAAGCTGTTCGACGTCGTCGTAAAGGGGGCGGAGCGTGACGGCATACATGCCTATTCCGCACCCCGCGAGAAGAACCGCCGTCTGTACGCGGAAAAGGTGGAGGTAAGAGGGAGCGGTAAGGCCGGTATCTTTTCCGAGAAGCGTTACGTGGTGCTCGTCAACTGCGATATTCATGACAATGCGAACGACGGGATCGACTTCCTTGCCGGCACGAAGGCGTGGCTCGAGGACGTCCGTTCGAACGATAACCGCGGCAGCGGATGGAAGCTCGTGCTTGATGGTGCCGAAATCTGGACGAAGAACGATCAGTTCCGGCGGAACGGACGCGAGGGGGTGCTGGTGGAAAGCTTCGGAGCGGCCGGAAAGTTCGGACTGAAGCAGTCGAAAACCGTCGAAAACAAGCGATGGGGAGTCGCGCTCGTCGCGCGCGGCGCGGCCGCATCCGGCATGTGGAAGAACGTCTTCCTGGAGAAGGACTCGTCCTGGGGAAACGGCTTCGGTGACGTTTCGAGCGTGATCGTCACGCGATAGGTTTCGTGCCCGAGAAAGATAAGCGGAGGACATGAAGATCGCATTCATCGGACAGAAGGGGATTCCGGCGAAGTCCGGCGGGGTAGAGACCCACGTCGGACATCTTGCCGCGCGTCTCGCCGCAGCCGGTCACGAGGTGACCGTTTACGCGCGGTCGAACTATACCGACAAGACGCTGCGCTCATGGCGCGGCGTCCGGATCGTCACGCTTCCCAGCATTCCGACGAAGCATCTTGATGCCATCTCGCACACGGCGTTCGCGACGATACACGCTCTCTTCCGCCGATACGACGTGATCCATTATCAGTCGATCGGACCGAGCACGCTCGCCATCATACCGCGGATCCTTCTCCGTCGGACCGCCGTTATCTCGACCTTCCATAGTCGGGACTATTTCCACGGAAAGTGGGGGGTCGTCGCGAAGGCGTTCCTGCGTTTCGCCGAGCGATGCGCCTGCCGCTTTCCGCATCGGACGATAGCCGTTTCCAAGGGCATGTCCGAATACGCGCAAAAACGGTACGGAAGAGAGATCCCGTATGTTCCGAACGGGGCCGAGGCGATACGACCGGACTCGGATGCGTTCCTGACCGGGTTCGGACTCCGCGAGAAGCGGTATGTCCTCGCCGTTTCACGCCTCGTGGCACATAAGGGAATCCATCATCTTATCCGAGCTTTTCTGGAGCTCGAGGATACCGGACGGTTGCCGAACAATTTCCGACTCGCGATCGTCGGAGCGAATGCGGGAACGCCGGGATACGAGCGTCATCTGCGGAAGATGTCCGAAGGACGTGAAAGCGTCCTGTTTCTCGGGGAGCAGACCGGTGAGGCGCTTGCCGAACTCTTCGCGAATGCGGCCATGTTCGTGCAGCCTTCGGAGGACGAGGGACTTTCCATCGCGCTGCTTGAAGCCATGAGCTACCGGCTCCCGATAGTCGCTACCAATATAACCGGAAACGAGGAAGCCTTGTCCGATTCCGGCATGTACTGCGAACCGAAGGACGTGGAATCCCTGAAAGGGGCGCTCGCCAGGATGCTGAGTCGTCCGGATCTCATGAAGGAATACGGGGAACGTGCCGGCAGGCGGGCATCCGAGGAATATGGCTGGGACGCCATAGCCCGGAGGACGATGTCGTTGTATTCGGAAACGCTCGCTTCGATCGGACGCGTTGAAACGGAATAATTCGCTTTCTCGAACTGACATGGAACGGAAGGGACGATTCGAAAAGGGAAACGGCAGACGGAACCCGTACATCGTGACGGGATTCGTCGCCGCGGTCGTGATGTTCGGCATGGCGGCCGGAATGTCCTGGGGGTATCGTGCCGACGTCCCCGTTCTCGCGATCGCAAAGAAGGATTCCGGGACCGATGCGGGCCGTCTTGCCGATGCGCTCGAGTATCTCTCGGAGACCTCCCGTTTCCGGAATGCTTTCCTGGAGGAGGTTGACGGATTATCCGTACGCATGGGAGAGGAACCGGTTTCGGACCTTTCCGGCTCCGAACGCCGAAAACTCGCCGATTCGATACTCTCCGTTTCGCATACCGGCGAGCACGTGACGGTGACCGGCTATGCCGACGATCCCGAAGCCGCGCGCGACATCGCGCGGACCGGCGCGCTGTCGCTGTTCCGGTATGCCGCAAAGTACTATGATGTGGATACGGAAGCGGACTTCCGTATCGTCGACGAACCGTCCGTGTCTTCGAGACTTCCGAACGCGTGGATCCTCCTGCTCGGCAGCGCGATACTCGGAACGCTTCTGACGGCGCTGCTCTTTTCGGTCGTTCCGAAGATCCGCACCGCTTCACGACGGACCCCGATCATCTCGATGCCTTTCAACTCGGACATTTTCATGCCGAAACGTCCGGTGTCACCGATATTGACCGGAGATATCGACGGGATCGGCGAATCGGTTCCGACGGAATCGGGGAAAGAAGAGGCGGCATCCGACAAGTTCTTCGAGCCTGAGCCGGTCCGAAAGGATGCGGGAACCGAAGCGGCACGGTCGACATCGAAAAAGGCGCCCGCTCCTACCGATATTCCCGTCGCGATGTCCGAAGAGGAACGGAGGTTTCTTGAAGAGTTCAGTTTCGAACAGCCTGCCGGTGCCGACCGCGACGAAACGATCGTATCCGAAGCGGAACCGCAGTCGGTATCGGAGGCCGACTCGGAGACGGTCGCAATGATCGATACCGAAAAGGAATCTTCGGTCGTCGCCGCGCCGACCCGGCCTCAGACCGGTGAAGAGTCCATCAGGAAGTCCGGAGCGGTCGGAATTAGGGATTCCGGCGAACCGCATCCCGTCCCGAGCCGGGAGGAATACCTGAAACGTCTCAACGAGCTGCTTCGCGGGTAGGGAGGTCATAAGCGGACCGATATCGAGAGATATTATGGGAACCGACGAAATGGAAAGCAGGCGGAAAGGCGGATACGCCGGTGTCGTCATCGCGGTCATATCCGCGCTGTTTTTGGTCGGATGGTTCGGATATTGGCAGTTCAGGAATCGCGGGCTTACCGCGGTAGGAGATCTCGCCTCTTCGCTTCCGATTTCGACGGTCACACGGAACGAGACGCAGGCCTTCGCGCTTCTTGCGGATTCGGTTCTGCGAACCGACGGACGGGATCGGACGTATCTTATCCTGTTTCAGAACAGTCTCGAGCTCCGTCCGGGAGGGGGTTTCATAGGCTCCTTCGGCATTCTTAAGGTGAAGGACGGACACGTGACGGAGTTTACGACGCACGATACCGGGAATTTTGACGGACGTATTCCCGATACGGTGACGCCTCCGTATCCCATGAAGGAAACCCTCAAGATCGCCTCGTGGAAACTCCGCGACTCGAACTGGGAGCCTGACTTTCCGACGAACGCGAGGAAGGCGGTGGAATTCTACGAGATGGGAGGAGGCGGTGAAAAGTTCGACGGGGTCGTCGGCATCACGACCGACGTGCTTTCGTCGTTTCTTTCCGTCACGGGTCCGGTCGAGGTTCCGGGATTTCCCGGGACATATGCCGCCGACAACGCCGTCGTCGATCTCGAACGGCAGGTCGAACAGTCGTACGCCGAACAAGGTATCGATTTCGGTGAACGGAAATCGGTACTCGCGCTTCTCGGACGGGAAATCATCGCCAAGGTGAAGTCACTGCCCGCAGGAGACAGACTCCGCCTGTTCGGCGTCCTCCGTGATGACCTGAATCGCAAGGATATCCAGCTTTACTTCTCCGACGAGACTCTCGAGAACGCGGTGATATCGTCCGGATGGGACGGTGGATTCGAGGGGAATCGGTCGGACGATTTTCTGATGATGGTCGATGCCAACCTTGGGGCATGGAAAACGGATTCCGTCATCCGGCGTTCGGCGTCGTACGTGGTCGATCTTTCCCGTGAGACACCGAGGGCGACCCTTTCCGTTACGTACGAACACACCGGGAATGAGAAGACCTTCATGGTGAAGGATTATCAGAGTTATCTCCGCGTCTATGTCCCTTCCGGAAGCCATTTCGATACGGTGACAGGCGGTGCGACCGACCCCGTCTACGGTGAATTCATGGGGAAAAAGTATGTCGGAACGATCGTTCAGGTTCCGATCGGGCAAAAAAGGACCGTACAATTCGAATACGACCTTCCCGCCGATCTCGAACGCGAGTACTACGATCTTATGATTCAGCGACAGGCAGGGGCCGGCGATGCGCCGATAGCGATTACGGTTATCGGCAAGGACGGCTCTAAGATAGAACGGAACGCCACGCTCGACAGGGATTTCGTACTGAGCGAAGCGGGTGGATAGGTCTTATCGGATCTTCGGAACGACTCGGACCCGGTTTCTCGCCCACGAGAGACGGGTCCCGTTTGTTTCAGTCTTCCGTTCATGACGGATACGGGGTATGATATATCGTACCGATATGAGTATGCGTTTCGATTTCGTCTCCATCTTTCCCGAGTGCTTCGATTCCTATCTCGGGGTATCCATGATGAACCGGGCACGCCAGGACGGGCTCGTCTCGTTCCGTTTCGCCGATCCGCGCAAGTACGCTACCGATAAACATCATACGGTCGATGATTCTCCGTACGGCGGCGGGGCGGGCATGGTAATGAAGCCGGAGCCGCTCTTCGCCTGTGTCGAGGACCTGCTCTCGGAAGGGGAGGCGTCGCGCGATCGGACCAGGATCATTCTCTTTTCGGCGAAAGGAAGACCCTTCGTACAGGACGATGCCAGACGGCTCGTAGGGTCTTACGATCGACTCATCCTTATAGCCGGACGCTACGAGGGGGTGGACGAACGCGTCCACGAACATCTTGTCGACGAGGAGCTTTCGATCGGCGAATACGTACTCACCGGCGGAGAACTTCCGGCGATGGTCGTCGCCGACGCGGTTACCCGACTCATTCCCGGCGTACTCGGCAACGCCGAGAGCGCCGAGACCGAATCGCATTCCGAAGAGGGTGTCCTCGAACATCCGCAGTATACGAAGCCGGAGGAATTCAGAGGATGGCGGGTGCCGGATGTCCTGCTCTCCGGCCATCACGAAGAGATTCGGAAATGGCGCGAGCGGATGTCGTCACGCCGTGCCGGAACCGATATCGAAACGGTATGAGCGTCCGACGACTGAGCGGAAGATCGGTCGCCAAGACGGATCGGACGACGTTCGATCGGCCGCTGCTTATGGCAGTCGCGCTACTTCTGGGTATCGGACTGGTGATGGTCGCAAGTGCCGGGGTGGCATACGGAAACCTCCGGTTCGAGGACGGAGCGTTTTTCCTGAAACGACAGTTTTTCGGAGTGATAGTCGGTGCCGTCGCCCTGTTCGCGTTCCAGCGAATCCCATACCGATTCTGGAAACGGGTGGCCGTCCCCATGTTCTTCGCCTCGATTGGGCTTCTTATTCTCGTCCTCATTCCCGGGGTCGGAACGTCCGCCTATGGCGCGGCCCGCTGGATCCAGCTCGGACCCATCCCTCCGTTCCAACCGTCGGAAATCATGAAGCTCTCCCTTATCGCCTATCTGGCGGCATGGTTTTCCGGCCGCGACCGCGGCGACATTTCCGATTTCTTCGAACACGTCATCCCGTTCCTGCTCATCCTCGGATCGGTCGCGTTTCTTATCCTGAAACAGCCGGATACCGGGACGCTCGCACTCATGTTCCTCATCGCGCTCTCGATGTTCTTCACGGCTGGCGGCCGACTTTCTCATATCGGGATCATGGTCGGATCGGGCCTGGCAGGTCTTGCCGTCCTTATCCTGATTGCCCCCTACCGAATGAAGCGCCTGCTCGTCTTTCTCAATCCCGACCACGATCCGACCGGAGCCGGATATCAGGTCCGGCAAGCGCTTATCGCGCTCGGTTCCGGGGGCCTTTTCGGAGTAGGTCTCGGGCACAGCAGGCAGAAGTTCCTGTATCTCCCGGAGCCGATGACCGATTCGATCTTCGCGGTGCTCGGCGAGGAACTCGGCTTCATCGGCTGCATGGCGGTCATCTCGCTCTTCGTCTTTCTCGCGTATCGCGGATATCGCATCGCCAGGAACGCGCCGGACGAATTCGGCCGGCTCCTCTCGGTTGGCATCGTCTCATGGATCGTCTTTCAGGCATTCGTCAACATTTTCGCGATCAGCGGACTGATGCCGCTTACCGGGGTTCCGCTCCCATTCATCAGTTACGGAGGAACTTCGCTGGCGGCGCTTCTCGGAGCGGTCGGCATATTGCTGAACGTCTCGAAAAACGCTACGATAAAGGGGAAATAGAACCGAACGTCCCATATGCCGAAGCATGAAGCACACCGGAACGAGCTGCGTATCGTTCTTACGGGAGGCCTTACCGGAGGACATCTTTTCCCGTTGCTCGCCGTCGCGAAGGCCGTCGCGAATCGGTCATCCGTACCGGTCACGTTCCTCTACCTCGGTCCTCCCGGACGTTTCGGATGCGATGCCGTTCGGAACGAGAACATTCCCGTCCGACCCATCGTAACCGGGAAGCTTCGTCGGTACTTCTCTTTCCGGAACGTCGTAGACCCCTTTAAGGCCGTTATCGGTTTCGTACAGTCGATTTGGTACCTGTACGCGTTCATGCCGGATGTCGTTTTCGCGAAAGGAGGCGCCGTCTCGGTGCCCGTCTGTCTTGCGGCCTGGGCACTTCGGATTCCGTTCATGATTCACGATTCGGATGCGGTTCCCGGGGCCGCCAACAGGATGCTTGCCGGATTCGCTTCCAGGATCGCCGTCGCGTATCCGTCGGCGGCGGGCGAGTTCCCCGTCGAAAAGACCGCCGTCACGGGAAATCCCGTCAGGCCTGAACTGTCGGGCGGGATCGCGTCACGGGCAGATTCATACTTCGGCTTCGCCTCCGATAAACCGCTCGTACTCGTGCTCGGTGGCAGTCTGGGGGCGAAATCCCTCAACGCGGCGGTGGCCCGCATGCTACCCGATGTCATACGCGAGACACAGATCCTACACCAGACCGGGGAGGCGGGATACGCGGAAACGGTCTCTATCGCCGGAGAATACGGCATCAAGGCGGGCCGGGAAGGATACGTCGTCACCCCGTTTCTTTCCGCTTCGGAACTCGCAGACGCGCTCGTCAGGGCGGATATCGTTATTTCCCGAGCCGGAGCCTCGACCGTTTCCGAGCTCGCCGCGTTCGGAAAACCCTCCATACTTGTTCCGCTTCCCACCGCCGCGAACGATGAACAGAGAATGAATGCCTATCAGGTGGCGGGCATCGGCGGGGCTGTCGTCCTCGAGGAATCGAACCTGGGCGAACATATTCTCTCGGCGAAGGTCGATGCGCTTCTTCGTGACGGGAATCTCCGTGAAGCGATGTCGGAAGCCATCAGGGCCTTTCATAATCCCGCGGCCGCAGATATGCTCGCCGACGGCATCATCGGACTTTCCGCAAACGCATGAAGATCCATATCGTCGGAATAGAAGGAGCCGGGACGTCCGCATTGGCAACCCTGTACGCACGACGGGGTCATGCGGTTACCGGCTCGGATGACGGGGACCGGTTTTATGCGTCCGTACTCGAACACGAAAACATTCCCGTTTCGGTCGGATTCGACGCCCAAAACGTTCCCGAAGACGCCGAGCTGGTCGTTTATTCGACGGCGTTCGCGGAGAATCCCGAAACGGCCAGGGCACGAGACCTCGGTATACGGACCCTGTCGTACCCGGAGGCGATCGGAGAGCTTACCCGCGAATACATGAGCCTGCTCGTCTGCGGAACACACGGAAAGACGACTACCTCGGCCATGCTCGCGGAGACATTGCGATCGGCCGGAAAGGATCCGTCCGCCGTCATCGGGAGCCGCGTTCGGGAATGGGACGGAAACTCCCTGAGCGGATCCGGCAACCTGTTTGTCCTCGAAGCGGACGAGTATCAGGATAAACTTTCGCTCTATCATCCGTTCGCCGTCATCCTGACCAGTGTCGACTGGGATCATCCGGATTTCTTTCCGGACGAGACGTCCTACCGGAAGACGTTTGAACGGTTCGTTTCCAGGATACCGGCACACGGAGTGTTGGTCTCGTCGTCCGATTCGGCCTCTGTCGTCGCCGTCGCCGAATCGGCGCACTGCCGCCGAATCACCTACGGATTCGACGGAAACGCGGATTACCGTATCGTTGACCGACATGCGGTCACGGCCGCGGAATCGGGTCCGGAAGGCATACGGCAGCGTTTCTCGATCGAAACCGACGCGGGACCGCTCGGAGTCTACGAGCTTCGTCTGCCCGGAAAACACAACGCCCAGAATGCCGCCGCCGTCATAGCGCTCGCATCGTATCTCGGGGTCGATCCCGAGGCCGTCCGCTCGGCGCTTGCCTCGTTCATCGGGACGGCCAGACGAAGCCAGTATGTGGGGGAGTTCAACGGCATCCCGATATACGACGACTACGCGCATCACCCCGAAGAGCTTCGCGCGACCATTTCCGCCTTCCGCGACGCGTATCCCGAACACCGACTCGTCGCCGTATTCCACCCGCATACCTTCACCCGTACGGCCGCGCTTCTCTCCGAATTCGCGCAGGCCTTCGACAACGCCTCGCGAGTGTTGGTTCTCGACATCTACGGTTCGGCCCGCGAGAAACAGGGAGGGGTTTCCTCGGCGGATCTCGTCGCGGGCATCAACCGCTACGCGCCAGGAAAGGCGGAGCATATCCCGACGATCCCGGAAGCCGTCTCCCGTCTTCGCGATACCCTTGAAGACGGGGATCTTCTGGTCACCTTCGGCGCCGGAGATGTCTGGCACGTAGCCGAGGGGGTAGTCGGAGCGGAAACGTGAGCATCGTGCAGGATGATTATGAATGAAGTATTCGAAAATCTGATAGTGCCGAAACGGATTCGAGAAAGGGATGCTGAAAATACTATCGATTCCTTGGATGTTTCGCCCGTCCGAAGATCTGATATCAAACAGCGCCATGAAAGCGGCTTGAGTCGGGAATAGTGGACTCGACGGGAAGTCTTGAAGACGCTGGTCGCCTTTCTCGGCGGGGCGGCGGTTTTTAGCGTGTCCGGTTGTGCGCTTGAAGGAAAAGAGGAAAGGACGGGAAATGATTTCGAAATCGAACGACTCCCGGATGATTTCTGGTTTCGGGTAATCACGAGGATCTACGAGCGCTTCGGCGAGGATCCGAATCCCATGCAGATCCGCGCTCATGCGATCGTCCGCGCGCTAGGTATCCCGTCGGGGCAGGTATCCGCACTGACATCGACCGAAGCCGCCGTCCGGACCGATTCGAAAACGGATGAGGTCATCGCGGAGAAACTGACCAACAGGGCCGGCGTCGAAATATTGCCGGAGCATATCTCCTCATCCGATATCCTCGACCTGTATCCGGACGGTTTGCCGGAAGAAATCAAACAACACCTCGATCCGCGAATCGTGGAGATGTTCGAAGCGCGGTACGAGCATGCCGCGGAGATAAAAAGGCTGTACGGAGATACTGAAGACAGAAAAATCGCTTTGAATCAGGAAATCTATTTCAGGCTCCCGGGAGGCATCGACCTCCTGAGTATCGGCTATGCGCATACGCCAGAATATCAGGAAATCCATGGTGATTACCTGGAGCGGATTTCAAGGAATGCGTCAGTTATCGCTATTGAAGGGTTTTCGAATTTTCCGTACGGGGCAAGTAATGAAGCGCGATATCAAGGGGATGGCAAGGAAGATGGTCATTACGATAGACTCATGCATCGGGCCGTGCGAGCGGGTTTCAAAGGTCTGTTTGCCGAAGTGGATGCGAGGGATACTCGCGAGGATTGGGAGGTCCTTATGAAAACAGACGAGAGAAATCCGCTTCCGTTCATGGATGATTTTTATGAGAAATATCTGGCGTATATCCGCAGGGAACACCCGGTTTTGTATGCCGAGATAGGTTCGGAAGATCAATTCCGGAAGCTTCTCCTTCTGCAATTGACTGATCTGCCTGATAGGGAGGTGATGCGGAGTGGTCGAAGCTATGATGACCGTAGGGCGGTCGGAAGTGATTTCGAGTATGCTCCGGATCCCGAAGGGTTCGAATTCGGCCAGGTGTTATTTTCCGATGCACTCTCGGCCGTCAAGCTGCACCTTATCGGCAGGCTGATGGCGGACGGAAAAATCAGCAAAGGCCCGATTCTTGATTTCGAGGGGGCGGCTCATCTCCCGAACAAGTCGTTCTTTCTCCGTTATCCGGAGTATGCCATGGAGGTTGTTCTGCGGACATTACCTGAACTTATCTCATATCACGCATTCGCTGACATACTCGCGCGGGACCTCGAGCATCCCGACTGGTCGGAAGTCGTTTGGCATATCGCCAAGCTTGCCTTCGCTCGGACAACCGACGATCCGGATCGCATAGATTCGTTTTTCTACGACTACCTCGGTGAATACGGCATCGACCCAGAGACGGTCATCCCGTCGGACGAAGAGATACGTGAGATCATGAGGCGGAAGAAATACACCGCTACAATCCGAAAGGAGAGTGTCGTCGACTCAAAATCTGGCCGCTCGGACTAGGGGTCTTCCGCGATTCCGACGGTTCCGTATGGTATACTGCGCAATGAAAGTCTCCTCTCGGCAGTAATCCGTCGCCGTTCGCTTATGGAATTCCGAAGCAACGTTCCGCTCGCACACTATACGACCTTCCGGATCGGAGGCCCGGCAAAACTCTACGCGGAAGTATCGGACGCAAGCGAGCTCTCGCTCGGATACGAACGCGCGGCGAAGGATCACCTGCCGGTATACGTCTTTTCGGGAGGGAGTAACATACTCTTCTCGGACGAAGGATTCCCGGGTCTGATCCTCCGTCTCACGGACGGCGGATTCCGGATCCTTGACGCGGGACTTGTCTCCGTCGGCGCCGGACGGAAGCTGAACGAGCTTGTTACCGAGTGCTGCAAGTCGGGTTTGTCGGGTCTCGAAAGACTGGCCGGGATTCCCGGATCGGTCGGAGGGGCGATCCGAGGAAACGCAGGCGCCTTCGGCGCAGACACGGGGTCGGTCGTCGCATCGGTCAAGGCGCTTGATACGAGGACCGGGATGGTGCGCGAGTATCAACGGGAGGAATGCGTTTTCGGATACCGGGAAAGTCTATTCAAACGGCATCCCGAACTCGTCGTCCTGTCGGCGGAATTCCGTCTCGGAACGGGCGCGGACCCGAAGGCCCTGCTTTGGAAGGCGGAATCGGTCCGGCGGGAACGCGAGGAAAAACACTCGCAGGACGCGTTCAGCGCGGGATCTTTCTTCATGAATCCGGTAGTACTCGACGAACGTCTTCGGGAGGAATTTCGACGGGATTCCGGAAAGGAACCTAAGGACGAGCGGCTTCCTGCGGGATGGATAATCGACCAGGTCGGACTTCGCGGGCGAATCATCGGACATGCGAAGGTCAGCGAACAGCACCCGAACTATATCGTGAACACCGGAGGAGCAACCGCGGCGGAGGTGCTCACCCTCGTCTCGATCGTCAAGCAGAAGGTCCGGGACGAACTCGACATTCAGCTTCAGGCGGAAGTGCAGCTCGTCGGTTTCGGGCACGAATCAGCCAAACATCGAAGAAAACCGATCGAAAATCAGCCTGCGGATGAAAGCTGGCCGCCGCTCGGTACGTAAGAAGGTCGGGTGTATACTATGGGTGATCAGTAACGGCACGACGTATGAGAACCACGTTTCTGGCGAAAGATTGTACGATACGCGACAGTGAGCGGGAGTATATCGAGAAGCGCCTTTCGGAGATTTCCGACCTGTTCCATACCGATTCGCTCTTCGACGTCGAGGTCGACATGGATAAGAAGGGTTTTTTCCGGGTGGAGGTGAACGTACGGGAGCCTCACGATCTGACCCGGGCGGAAGAGACCTCAAAGAGCGTGGAAGGGTCTATCGACATGGTTATCGACAAGCTTCGGGTCCAGATCGTCCGCGAGAAGGACCGGAAACGCGACTTGCAGGAACGTGGCGCACGCTCAATCAAGAAAGGATTGGTCATCGACGATTCCGCAAGGTTCTGACCGTGTCCCGCGACGGGAAGTTCCGTAGATTCTTTCGTTAACACTATCCAGCCCGCAAGGAGGTGGGTCATGAGAAACACACGCACAAGAAGGCATCCGATCATCATCGTCGGTGCAGGTGCCGATTTCGAGGAAATCGGCCGTGATATCGCGGCACTGTCTCCCGAGCATCTCGTTCCCATATTCGCCGGCATGATCACGCGAATCAGGGAGGAGGGGGACGGAGACGCGGTGCGGGGAAGAACGCGTCTTTCCGGATTATTGGGGCGCGCGCTTGATGCCGCAGCGGGAGTGCACGCCTGTTTCGTGAGAATCGGATCGGAAGACACGTCGAAAAGCCGAAAATGGCATTACAGGACATCTCCCGAAAAACTTGGAGCCGGCATTATCGCTCTTCGTTACGATCTGACCGTTCGGGTTCTCCGGTCGATGCTTGAATCCTTCGCTCATCGGGAAGCGGGGAGGTATCGATCCGCTCTGAAACCGATGCTGATGTTCGTCGCGACGTTCGTGCGCATAGAGCGCTTGTGCACGCCGTATATCGAACAGGAAAAGAAGGGGGAATGATGGATGATCCCCGTCGCGCCGCATGGCTTTGACGGGGACGTTTTTTGCCTTTAGAATAGGAAAAACGGAAAGTTTACGTTCCGGAAATGACCGGGACGCTTCCGATGATCCGGTTTCGTCCGCATAACTGTCTCCCGTATGGATTTCATGAAGAAAATGTTCGGATCGAACGAGCGAGTCATCGCGTCGTTGCGTCCGACCGTCGACGCGATCAATGCGCTCTCGAAGGCGATGGAGGATCTTTCTGACGAGGCCCTGCGCGCGAAGACCGAGGAATTCCGCTCACGTCTCGCGAAAGGCGAGACGGAGGGCGACCTCCTGCCGGAAGCGTTCGCGGTCGTCCGCGAAGCGGCTCGACGGGTGATCGGCGAGCGACATTACGACGTGCAGCTTCTGGGCGGTATCGTACTGCATCAGGGGAAGATCGCGGAGATGCGGACCGGAGAAGGGAAGACGCTCACGTCGACCTTGCCGGTCTATCTCAACGCGGTTTCCGGAAAAGGGGTGCATGTCGTCACGGTAAACGACTACCTGGCGAAACGGGACGCGAACTGGATGGGTCGGGTATTCCATTTCCTCGGGCTTTCCACGGCCTGCATCCTGCAGCAGGGCATCTCGTACCGGTACGAGCCGAACGTGATCGACCGCGACGAAGTGACCGTCGAGGCCGAAAATCTCGTTCCGGTGACACGTCGGGAGGCTTACGCCGCGGATATCACCTACGGGACGAACAACGAGTTCGGCTTCGACTACCTCCGGGACAACATGGTCGCAGACCTGGCGGACATGGTTCAGCGGGGACTCAACTTCGCCATCGTCGACGAAGTGGACTCCATCCTGATCGACGAGGCACGGACGCCACTTATCATTTCCGCACCCGATTCCGAGTCGACCAAGCTGTACGAGCGGTTCGCTCGGATCGTTCCGCGGCTCCATGCCGAAGAGGACTACGTCCTGGATGAGAAGTTCCGTTCCGTCACCCTGACCGACAAGGGAATCAGCCGTGTCGAGGAGCTGCTCGGAATGCCGAACCTGTACGGGGAAGGGAATATCCAGTATGTCCACCATCTCGAACAGTCGCTTAAGGCCCAGTTCGTCTTCCACCGCGATCGGGACTACGTCGTTCGCGACGGCGAGGTGCTTATCGTGGACGATTTCACGGGCCGGATCATGCAGGGACGCCGGTACAGCGAAGGGCTCCATCAGGCGATCGAAGCGAAGGAGGGAGTGACGGTACAGCGCGAATCGCGGACGCTTGCGACCATCACGTTCCAGAACTATTTCCGCCTCTACGGAAAGCTGGCCGGAATGACCGGTACCGCATCGACCTCCGCCGAAGAGTTCTCGAAGGTCTACTCGCTCGACGTCGTCGAAATACCCACGAACCGTCCCATGACGCGTACGGACCTTCCGGATATCATCTACAAGACCGAGGAGGGAAAATTCCGGAAGATCGCGGAGGAGGTGAAGCGGATACATGAAACCGGGCAACCGGTCCTGATCGGGACGATCGCCATCGAGAAATCGGAATACCTGTCGGCGCTCCTCGAACGCGAGGGTGTCCCGCACGAGGTACTGAACGCCAAGCAGCACGAGCGCGAGGCGTCCATCGTCGCGGCCGCGGGCCGAAAGGGCGCGGTCACGATCGCCACGAACATGGCCGGTCGCGGAACCGACATCAAGCTCGGTGACGGCGTCAGGGAGCTTGGCGGGCTCGTGATCCTCGGGACCGAACGGCACGAGGCGCGTCGCATCGACAATCAGCTGCGCGGCCGTTCCGGACGCCAGGGCGATCCGGGAATGACGAGATTCTACCTTTCGCTTGAAGACGAGCTCATGCGCCGATTTGCCGGCGACCGGCTCAAGAACATGATGAACACGATGGGGCTTCCGGATGACGAACCCATCGAAAGCAAGGCTATCTCGCACATGGTAGAGAGCGCCCAGACGAAGATCGAAGGATTCAACTTCGACATCCGCAAGCACGTCCTCGACTACGACGATGTCATGAACCGCCAGCGCGAGGTGATCTATCGTCGTCGGCGCGAAGCCCTTTCGGCATCGGCGATGACCGAAGTCACCGAGGACCTGCTTGCCGAGGAATTGGACCGGATCGTCGGGTTCCATTGTGCCGGGAGCGAATCGGAGTGGGCGATCGCGGAAATCGTCGCCGAAGCGAACGGTATGTATCCCTCCCTCGATGAACGCGCGACCATCGGAAACGTCGAGGCTATCCGGGACGACCGGGCGCTCGACGAGGAAGAGAAGCGGGCGCAGATCCGGGAACTGATGCTTTTGGAAGGAAAATCCGCGCTATCGAAGAAGGCGGAAGCCGTGCCGACGGAGATCTGGGATAGGATCCAGCGGGCGCTGTATGTCCAGTCGCTCGACCAGCTGTGGATGAACCACCTCGACGAGATCGAATATCTCCGTCAGGGCATCGGCCTGCGCGGCTACGGGCAGCGCGATCCGCTCGTCGAATACAAGCGGGAAGCGTTCAATCTGTTCACGGGACTGCTCGACGCGGTCCGAAAGACCTACCTTCTGACCGTCTTCAAGATCGGCCCCATACAGGAAGCGCCCATCGCCGTCGAGCGGAAGAACATCGTCCTCTCGGGCGCTTCGGATTCGGCGGAGCAGTTCTCCGGCTCCGGGGAAGAAGGAAACGACCGCTCAAAGGGATCGACCGCCAAGAGCGAACCGCTCCATGCGGACAACGTCATCGGTCGCAACGATCCCTGCCCGTGCGGCTCGGGGAAGAAGTACAAGAAGTGTTGCGGGAAATAGCGAAAAACCATGTCTGCCGAATACATCAGCCTCAAGAATGCGAAACAGGACAAGTTATTCTATTTCGTGGCGAACGTGGTCGTCTATCGCGAGGCCGACGGAAGATGCCTCATCCTGAAAAGAAGCGAGGCGGAGAAAGTCCATCCCGGCCGCTGGTGCGTTCCCGGAGGGAAGCTCGAGTGGCACCAGCTTGATCCGACACGACCGACCCGTCGAAATGGAGACGTGCTCGATTACGAGAATGCCGTCGAGGAACTTCTCAGCCGAGAAGTGGAGGAAGAGGCCGGGATTTCCATACGGAACGGACTCGAATACATCAACAGCGTCGCCTTTATCCGCCCGGATGCCGTACCGGTCATCCTCGTCAAGTTCGCGGCCATATATGCAGCCGGAGAGGTACGGATCGAGAAGGGAGCCTTCACCGACTCCGCCTGGGTAAACGCCGAAGAAGTCGGATCGTACGAATGTATCGACGGAATCAAGGAAGAGGTCGGAAAGACGATCGATCTATTTCGAAAACGCGCTATCGATCGCGTATGAGCAAGATCATGACGCTCACGATGATCGTCCGGGACGGGAAGATGCTTCTCGGCATGAAGAAGCGGGGATTCGGTGTCGGAAAATGGAACGGATTCGGAGGAAAGGTTGAGGAAGGGGAATCGATACGCGAAGCCGCCATACGCGAAGTCTTCGAAGAATCGGGCCTGACCGTCGAAGAACTCGAGGAAGCGGGAACGGCTGAGTTTTCTTTCGAGGACGGGACCGGGTCGCGGACGGTTCATGTGTTCCGATGCGCTTCGTACTCGGGAGACCCGGTCGAGACGGATGAGATGCGACCGGAATGGTTTGACCTGGACAGACTTCCGATTTCGGACATGTGGCCCGCCGATACGCATTGGCTGTCCGGCTACTTCCTCCATGACAAACCGTTTCGGGCGGAATTCCTGTATGATCACCCGACGGCACCGGACCGTCCCAGTACGATCCTCCGGATGGAAATCTCGGAAATTCGGAATGATGAAAATATTTCCGGTCGAATTTCTATCCGATAACGCGTAGTGGAAAAAGTCTTCAATCGGGCTCTTTGACGACAAAAAAACCGGCATACCCGCGTTTTCAACCAAACAAAGGAGTGAATGGGTGAAGTGCCTGCTGTGCACGCGGGTTGCCGGTCCATAATCGCTGTCGGAACGAACTGAGTGGAGTATAGTCTATCGCCCGTTCCTGTCAAGAGTCGCAAAAAATGAACCCGGCCGACCCTGCCCGTTGGCATAGAATTCGACCGGGTTACCGCGTTTGTCGCTGAACAAGCCGCGGGAAGAACTGTCACCAGTATAGTCGGGATCAAAGGAAAAAAACAACCCCGTCTGTGATTGTTTTCCACCGAAGCGGAATCATCAGACGGGGTGCAGCGGCGTGTCCCCCAATTCACGCCGCCTATTGCCTGTATTGCGCAGACAAATCCAAATCAAGAAAGGTACTATGCACCTACCCGGTAGCCACTTTTTGGCCACCGTTCCGTAGTGATACGAATTTATCACTTGAACAGCCATGCGTCAAGAGTGGGTGAAAGTATTTCAAGTGACGGAATATCTCCGAAAGGCTTTCCTTTCTGAGCCATATCGATATACAATCCGATATAATGGCTTATCCATATGGATTTATCCGATCTCGAATCGTACGATTACAAGCTTCCTGAAGAACTTATCCGGAAACGCGGCGTGGAACCGCGCGACTCGGCACGTCTCTTCGTTTACGACACGGCCGAGAACCTGGTCGTTCACGATACGTTCGCGAATCTTAGTGACCATCTTCCGAAAGGATCGCTGCTCGTACTCAACGAAACCCGCGTCGTCCCGGCGCGCCTCGTCCTGCGGAAAGAAACGGGCGGCAAGATCGAGGTCTTCGTACTGGCGAACGAGATACGAAACGGCGAGGACACCGTTCCGGTCCTTGTCGACCGGAAGTGCGTCCCCGGAATGCGGCTTTCGTTTCCGGATGGGAGTTATTTCGAGGTCGTTTCGCAACGGGAGAATCGATTTTTCGTCCGGCCAGTATCCGAAATGGCGCTCGGTGAGCTGCTCGATCGGTACGGCTCGACGCCGATCCCTCATTATCTGGAAAACGGGAACGAAGCGGACGAGGAGATGGCTCTCAGGAGCCGATATCAGACCGTTTTCGCGAATGCCGGCGCATCCGTCGCCGCACCGACCGCATCGCTTCACTTCACGGAGAAGGTATTCGACCGGCTCCGGGAAAAGGGAGCAGGGGCGGTTCGGATCGGACTCGACGTCGGTCTCGGAACCTTCTCGCCGCTCCGGCGGGAACACTTCGAGACCGGACGGCTTCATCGCGAGCATGTCACCGTATCCGCGGAAGCCGCGACCCGACTTTCGGAAGCGAAACGGAAGGGGAATGCCATCGTCGCCGTCGGTACGACCGCGCTTCGGACGCTCGAGACGGTAGTTCAGACGGATGAGTCGGGAGTAGCACGCTTCGCGGCATACGAAGGCGAGACCGACATCTTCATCAGGCCTCCGTACGTCTTCCTGTCAGCCGATATGCTGATTACCAATTTCCATCTCCCGAAGAGCTCGCTTATGCTGCTCGTAGAAGCGTTCCTTCGGGACAAAGGAGCGGACAGGAGTCTGGTTTCGCTGTATGAAGAGGCGATCCGGGAGAGCTATTCCTTCTATTCGTTCGGCGACTCGATGCTTATCCGATGATTCGGACATGGGACAGGGAGGCTCGAAGCGCAACGCCGTTCCGGCCCTGTGCTAAAATGACGGAAACGGACGAATCTATGAGATATGACAAACTAGTCAGGGATCGTATTCCGGAACTGATACGCGAAAAGAATCAATCCTGCTCGTTTCATGTCGCGACGGACGAGGAGTACCGGAAAAAACTCTACGAAAAGCTTCACGAGGAGGCGGAAGAACTCGTCGCCGACCGGAATGCGGGGGAGGTCGCGGACATCCTGGAAGTACTCGATGCGATCATGGCGCTCGAGGGCATTTCTCCGGAAGAGGTCTCCGTCGTGAAGCAGGAAAAACATGAACGGCGCGGAGGCTTCGAAAGTCGGATCATCCTGGAGGAATCATGATATGAAAAAGAAAATGATCGTCGCCGTACTCGGAGCGAGCGATAAGCCGGCGCGGTATTCGAACAAGGCGGTCCGGGAACTTGTCGCCCACGGGTACGACGTCATACCGATCCATCCTTCGCTTTCAGCCGTAGAAGGAATTCCGGTCGTTCGTGGAATGAACGGAATCGACGGCGAAGTCGACGCGCTTTCGGTGTATGTGAGGCCGGATATCAGCGGAAACCTTGCGGACGAGATCATCCGACTTGCACCGAAGACGGCCATATTCAATCCCGGAACGGAGAATCCGGATCTCGAAGGACGCCTTTCCGAGGCGGGTATCCGTGTGGCCCATGCCTGCACCGTTACGACGCTCCGGACCGGCACGTTCGCCTCACTCATACGGTAACGATCCTCCTGTGACCTTCCGTCTTCTCAGAGCGTTTTCCTTCATCTTCTCGGTCGTCATCGGACTTGCGATGGCATACGCATCCGTCACGGGAGTCCGTTTCGGAGTGCAGGCTTTCGGTGCACGGACCGTTTCCGCTACCACGGTTTCCTCGGAGATCAGGGATCCCGAACAGCCGTTCCTTATATCGTTCTCGGATTCCGTAGGATCTTCGGATGCTCTTTCCGGTCTCTCGGTCGAACCGGCGACACCGTTTCACACCGAATGGCGCGATGGTGGAAAGATTCTCGCAGTCCTTCCCGAAACGGCGTGGGAGTCGGGAGCAACCTACCGAATAGGGTCGGCAGGCGGTCATGTCGGCGTTCGGACCCGCGTCGAACCGTTCTCACTCGGATTCTCGGTTCCGGGGTACCCCGCCGTCGCCGAGGTCAATCCTTCCGATGGTGCGTCCGACGTGCTGCTCGACATTGAGGATCCGATCACGGTCCGTTTCGACCGTTCTATATCGGATTTTTTCGCGGACTTTTCGATAACGCCGGACATAGGCGTCACGTACGAGAACGATTCCGATAAGACGACGTTCCGGATCCTTCCGCGAGAACCGCTCCGGCCGGATACCGTCTATACGATGACCGTGCGTGTCAGATGGCGATACGAAGCGGATGACGCGTTTCGTGAAGTCACGCGGGTTTCGTTTCGAACTCCTCCCGCGAAGCCCGTATCGTGGGCGCAGGACGTATCCGAACGCGTCTCGCAGGTCCGACGCTATGCCAAGGCGCCATTGCCGATGGGAAAGGTCATAGATATCGATCTCTCGAGTCAGGTCATGACGATCTTCGAGAACGGACAACTGCTTGATGCGTATCCGGTCTCATCCGGGAAGCCCGGCATGGATACGCCAAAAGGGGAGTATGCGATCCGGAACAAGGCGCCACGCCCGTGGTCTTCCGCGTACGGGCTCTATATGCCGTATTGGATGGCGCTTGTTCCGGACGGAAAATTCGGAATACACGAGCTTCCCGAATGGCCGGGCGGCTATAAGGAGGGAGCCGCACACCTCGGTCGGCCCGTCTCGCATGGATGCGTCCGGCTCGGTGTCGGTCCAGCGGAGCGTGTCTTTGCATGGGCGGATATAGGAACTCCGGTCATCGTCCATTGACAGTCCTTGAAAAGTCGCTGGAAAAGCCTCCGATTCCGTGGTATCCTGGATCGGTTACCGGTGCGGATGCCCGGTTTTTGGTGAGCCGAAACGGAGGGGCAGTATCAGAGAGACCACCCTATGAACCAAGTCATCATCATGGCCGGCGGAAAGGGCACCCGCATGAACATGGTCGAAAAACCCAAGACCATGATCGAGGTGGCCGGCAAGCCGATCGTCGAACATATCGTCGAGGCCGCCGAGAAAGCCGTCCCCGAGACGAAGCCCGTCGTCATCATCGGCTTCCAGGGCCACACCATCGTCGAGCACTTCGGAGACCGCATCCATGCCGTCGAGCAGAAGGAACAGCTCGGCACCGGACACGCCGTCGCCTGCGCCGCCCCGCTCCTCCGGGACGAACGGGACATCGAGCACATCATCGTGCTCGCCGGCGACCAACCCCTCATCTCCGAGCTCACCATCCGCACCGTCCTCACCCATCACCGGGACCGGAGCGAGACCGTCACCCTCGGTACCGTCGTCGTTCCCGACTACGAGGGTATCAACGCCCACCTCCTCCACTACGGACGCATCGTCCGAGGAGAAGACGGCTCCGTCCTCCGCATCGTCGAGTACAAGGACGCCACCGACGCGGAACGCGCCCTCCGTGAGGTCAACACCAGCATCTACTGCTTCGACGCGAAGTGGCTCTGGGAGCACATCGACCGTCTCGAAAGCGACAATGCCGCCAAGGAGTTCTACCTGACCGACCTCATCGCCATGGCCATGGGAGAGGGGAGGACCATCTGCGCTCTCGCGCTGCCGAATCCCGAGGAGGGACTCAACGTGAACACGCCGGAGCAGCTGGAAGTGATAGAGGGGATATTCGGGAATCGTTTATGAACGCGTGCCGATCGTGACCATGCGGCGGGTCCGGGCTCGGACCCGCCTTTTGTATTCCGAAGAATTTTGCATTCCGACAAACGATGGGGTATAACGGCGGTAGTCGGACAGTCTCGTTAACAGAATCGAAGGCAGGTGACCCATGGTTACGGATACGAACGATCAATCAGGACTTGAGCTCGTCATCATTTCCATCGCGTTTTTTTCGGCCTATGTATTACTGATGGCGATAATGGCTTTTTTGAAGATATTTTGGCTTCCATATGTGATAGGAGCCGTCGTCATCGGACTCTCATGGAAAGCCGTGTATCGATAGGGCGGTGCTTCTGCGTACGAAGGATACCGTGATCAGGAGGGCTATAATGGCTCTCCTGAACTGGTTTTCAGAAGAGGTTCTGTCGGAAAGAGTCTTGACAGAACGTTTGTTTCGCTGTAAAATAAGTTGATTCCGACACTTGATCGGAATTATCTGGCACATTACCAAATGCGATCAATCGGACAGCGTCTCGGACGTCTCTTTGCGAGGTTTCTGAAGCGCTGTCCGATTTCCGGCAGCGCAATAAAAAGAATATCGAACGATGTACAAGAAAGGTATCATTATCGACCCCCACGGAAAACGGTGGACTTTTGCTCCAGAGTCCTTATCGTACGTGCTGAGGGATGCGCAGAGAAACGTCATATTCACGATAAGCGTGAAAGATACTGAACTGATTGTTCCTGACTTTGAGAACGATCTCCCTCAATTGCAAAACTTCGATATCGAACTTGACATATCCGGGTCAACGCTATTCGCTCAACCGGCATCGGAATGCCGGAAGTGCCTGATGATTTTGTATGTGAATGCCGTCGACCGAGTCGATTTCTCGAAAAAGGCCGAGCCGTTGCGTTTCATCGAGTTGGGAACGGGAAGGATCGGAAACCCGCGAAAACTGAAACGCGACTGCTGTCGATTTGAATCGTCGCGAATGCTCGTAGTCGCCCTCCAACCAGGGGGTCGGGTCGTGGTGCATCCCGGAGGCAGGACGTCGTCGGATAAGAAGAAGACGTATCGTTACACTGGCAACGAAATCTGGACCGCCGTCCCTTAGAGGCTCCCAGCGCGCGGAAAGCGGAATCGAGTAAAAAATGAAATCTCCCTTCGGTAGTACCCGGGGAGATTTCTTCATTTATGCTAGAATACCGATGAAACTACGAATTTCTATACTATGTCCCTCATGGTCAGCGTCTCGGGAATCCGAGGCATCGTCGGGGAAGACCTGACACCGGAAAATCTCGTCTCCTACGCCCGGGGGTTCGCCGTCTGGCTGCGGAGATCGGTACCGGATAGCCGGAAACCGCTCGTCGTCATCGGTCGGGATACCCGGCCTTCGGGGCGTCCGATCGCCGCACTCATAGCCGAGACGCTCGCCCTTTCCGGGTGCGACGTGATCGACCTCGGTATCGCGACCACTCCGACGGTCGAACTCGCCGTCACCGACAAGAAAGCCGACGGAGGCATCATCGTGACCGCATCCCATAATCCCGCTCCCTGGAACGCGCTCAAGCTGCTTACGTCGGCGGGGGAGTTTCTCAGCGGAACGGAGCTCGACGAATTCCTCGCCGCGACGGACCATGCCGATCGGTCCTCGGCCGCCTGGGACGGTATCGGTTCCGTCGAGCGCGACGCGACGGCGGATACGGCACATATGGACCGGATCCTGGCGCTCCCGTTCGTCGACACGGACGCGATATCGCGGCAGGGATTCCGGGTCCTCGTGGACGCCGTGGAAGGGGCCGGCTCGTCCGTGGTTCCGGCGCTCTGCGAGCGGCTCGGTATCGCGCACGTGGAACGGCTCGACTGCGACGGAACCGGCCTGTTTCCGAGGAATCCCGAACCGATCATCGACAACCTCGGGGAAACGATCGCGAAAGTCCGCGAGACGGACTGCGACTTCGGCATCATCGTCGATCCGGACGTCGACCGACTCGCGCTCGTCTGCGAGGATGGAACGCTCTTCGGCGAAGAATACACCCTCGTGGCCTGCGCCGATTTCTACCTTGAGAAATATCCCGGAACCGTCGTGAATAACCTCTCGAGTAGCCGCGCGCTTCGCGACGTGGCCGTCTTACACGGACAGCGATGCGTCAGCGCCGCAGTCGGCGAAGCGAACGTCGTTTCTGTCATGAAGGAGGAAGATGCTGTCATCGGCGGCGAGGGAAACGGCGGCGTCATCCTGCCGTCGCTTCACTACGGGCGAGACGCGCTTGTCGGTATCGCACTGTTCGTTTCTGCGTTCGCATCCTGGCGCGAGAAACGCGGAGCGGATGAGGAGCGTACGCTCTCAGCCTTCCGAAAGACCTTCCCGCAATACTTCATGGCCAAGAAGAAGATCGAGGTCTCCGTCCCGAAGGACCGTCTCGCAACACTCTTTGAGACGATTGCACAGGCACATCCTGAAGCCGAACCGGATACGCGCGACGGTCTCAAACTTGATTTTCCGGACTCCTGGGTCCATCTCCGGGCCTCGAACACCGAACCGATCGTCCGTATCTATACCGAAGCGAAGACGGCGGAAGAAGCCGACCGGATAGCGGAATCGTATATTTCAGAAATCTCCGCGATTCAGGAATAAGCCCAAGGGATGGGATTTTCGGGGCCGATGGCGCTTCCGTTTCCGGTACTTGATTTATTTTTGCGGAAGTGCTATAATATAGACGAATGAGGATAGTGCCGAAACAGTTTCGGACAACGGCCTTTCGGCTTCGGAATCGGGCAATGTCCCGCTTCTCCTCGTCAGTCGGCGTCCAGAACAAAACCAGGGAGGTAGTGATGCGATGACCACCCCTCTTGCGCGTAATCATACATAAAACGGCCGGGCAACTAAGAGGAGTCCTTGCGAGCGCAACGCCGGACTCCTCTTCTTATTTTTTTCTCCGAACCGTTCTGATACGAAGGTATGCATCGGTTTTCATTCCGCTTCAGGCAAAGGCCTGCTTCGGAAGCGAATCACGATTCCTGTCCGCACTGAACCGGAAAGCCCAGACTTCGCTCACGTTCATCTTTTCTTATCGAATGTCGTATCGACGAGGATCGCCATCGGGCAGTAGCCCGTCATCGCGAAGAAGACAAGCATGACGCCCACGAAGAGATCGCCCCACGCGAAGCGGATGTCCGCAAGGATCGAGAGTGCCGCGAAGACCGCGACCATGATTCCCGCGATGGCGAACATGATCCGCTCGACCGTCCACGCGGAGGTATCGAGCCGGTAGATATTCCGTTTCATAGTGGTTTCGTTGCGATTTCCGATGTTCCGACGCTAGGCGTCCCAGTGTTTCCGCTCGAAGACATGGTATACGAGCGGGAAGATGACCAGCGTCAGGAAGGTCGATGCGGAGAGTCCGAAGATGATCGCCCAGGCGAGCCCTTCCCAGACCGGATCAGTGATGATCGTGAGAGAGCCCAGGATCGCCGTCAGCGAGGTGAGCGTGATCGGGAGCAATCTGACCCGTCCCGTCTCCACGAGCGCCTCCTTGAGGGGTTTTCCGGCCTTTCGAAGGGGTTCCAGGTATTCGAGGAAGATGACCGAGTTCTTGACCGAGAGGCCGGCGAGCGAGATGACGCCGATCATCGAGGTCGCGTTGAAGTAGGTCCCCTTGATCGCATGAAGGAGCGCGAATCCCGGGAACACCCCGATGAGTCCGAGCGGGATGGATACCATGATGAGCAGCGGGACGAAGAGAGATTCCGTTTTCGCGGCGAGCACGAAGTAGATAAGGAAGATGGCGACACCCATCGCGATGCCCAGGTCGCGGAAAACCTCGAGCGTCAGCTTCCATTCGCCGCCTAGTTCGACCGCATAGCGCTTTCCGGTCGTCTGATCCTCGTATTCGGCACCGAGCAGGGACCAGGAGACAAGCTTCCCGTTTCCGTCCGGCAGCCGGTATGAGAGCAGTTTCGGGAACAGGTCGATCACCGCGTAGACTACGCTCCGCCCTTCCATCTCGGCCGAGACCGCCACGGTCGGCTGCCGGTTGTCCGAAAGAATCGGGAGATCCGTCGCACGGTCCGTCTTTTCGAGCAGTTCGGTGAGCGGAACCTGCGTTCCGGTCGTACGTGAGGGGATGGAGATTCCGGAGAGATCGTTCTCCTCGTCACGCGATTCGCGGGCAAGGCGCAGGAAGACGTATTCCTGTTCCGACTGCCGGACACCCGGAGCCAGCGACTCGTGGTACAGTCCGACCTGAGCTCCGGAAAGCGCGATATGCAGCGTCGCGGCGATATCCGATGGCGAGACGCCGAGCAGACCGGCCTTCTCGGTACGGATGCGATAGGAATAGCCGAGGACGCGTTCCGGTGTCGAGCGGTCGATATCCGTCGTTCCGGAGATATTCCTGACCTCATCCTCGATGTCGCGCGCCATATCCTCACGGACACGTTCATCGTCACCCTTCACCTTGAGGTAGAAAGTCGCCATGACCGGCGGTCCCGGCGGATCCTCCATGATACGCACGGACATATCCGGATGTTCCTGCGAGAGCCGTTCGGCGCGTTTCCGGAAGTCGGACGCGATCTCCTCGGACATGCGGTCGCGGTCTTCCGATTCGGAGAGATTCACCCGCAGGGTCGCCTGGTTACCCGATACGCGCGTCGCGCTTCCCTTGAAGAGCCCGTTGAAATCGCTCACCGGAGCCTCGCCGACGAAGCTCTCCACGCTTTCGACTTCCGAGATATCGAGTGCCACGCTCTCGGTCTCCCGCGCGATATCGCGGGTCACGTCGACGGAAGTCGACGTCGGCATATCGAGATAGACGTAGAACTGCTGGCGATCCGCCTTCGGAAGCATGCGGAACGGGACGGCGGGCGAGAAGGGGAGGATGACGGAAACCGCGAAGATCGCCGCGGTACCGAGGATCGTGCCGAGCCGGCGCTTCCGCGTGGCCAGGAGCGACGAGAGGAGCTTCCCGTAGCGTCGGTCGAGCCGCTCGAACTGACGCAGGAAGAATCCTTCGTGCGCATGGTCCTTGCCGGTATCCTTCGGCGTGAAGACGAGCGCGAGAAAAGGATTCACCGTCACGGAAAAGAGGAGGGACGCGAAGAGCGATGCCGGCACGAAGAAGGGGATGGGAGCCATGTAGGGCCCCATCATACCGGTGACGAACGCCATCGGGATGAAGGAGATGGCCATGGTCAGCGTCGAAAGCGCCAGGGCGCCGCCGACCTCGTCGACCGCCTTCACGATGAGGCGGATGCGGTTCTCCCCGGGATAGAGGCGGAAATATCGTGCGACGTTCTCGATGACGACGATCGCGTCGTCGACAAGGAGTCCGAGCGCCAGGATGAGCGCGAAGAGGGTGATGCGGTTCACCGTCTGACCGGCGAAGAGTCCCATGCCGAATACCGCCAGAAGCACGAGCGGGATCGAGACCGCCGCGACCATCGCGTTCCGGAAACCGAGGAACATCATGAGCAGTACGGCGACCACGATGACCGATTTCGTAAGGTCGAAGGTGAGCTTGCCGATTTCCTCGCCTGCGATGGCCCCCTCGTCGCGCAGCACGTGTGCGGAGACGTCGGACGGGATCGTCGTTCCCTTGAGCGACTCGAGGCGGGAGAGGACCCCTTCGGAAACGGTCGTCGCGTTCGTTCCGCGCAGTTTGGAGAGGGCGATATGCACGACCGGAGAATCGGATCCCTCGTGTTCCGACAGGTCGACGGAGTCGGTGATCTCGCCGGGTCCGTACGAGATGTCGGCGATATCGGAAAGCCGCGTCACGGCCGATCCCTCCTGCCGTATGACGAGATTGCCGAGGTCCTCGGTACCCCGGAGATTCCCAGATACGGTAAGAGACGGCGTCCGATCCTCACCGTCGACGGGCTCGACGAGTCCGATGCCGTTCGACCCGCCGATTATGCCGGCGATCTCGCCGAGGGATATGCCACGGGCGGAAAGTTCGGAAGCGCGCGGCTCGACCAGAAGCCGATTGACGCGCCCACCGATCACTTCGACGCGCGATACGCCGTCCTCACGCTTCAGTTCGTCCGCGACATCGGCGGCGAGCCGGCGGAGCGAGGTCTCGGAGAGGGTTTCCGAGGTGAGGCCGATATCGATGATCGGTACGTCGTCCGGATCGACCGACTGTACGATCGGATCCATGGCGCCGGCAGGCTTCTGTGTAATATGGTCCCGGAGCTTCTGATTGAGAGCGATCTTCGCCTCTTCGCGGTCGTATCCGACGAGAAATTTGACCATGACCATACTCCGCCCGCCCGGATGACTTTCGGACGAGATCTCGTCGATTCCCGGCAACTCGGAGACGCGGTCTTCCATCGGTCGCGTGATGAGCTCGTACACCTCGGAAGCGGACGCGTTCGGAAAATCCGTCACGATCACGAACGCGGGAGCGACGATGTCGGGATTGTACTGTTTCGGTGTCAGGATGAAAGAAAGCGTGCCCCAGGCCGCGACTACGATGATCGTCAGGATGGAAAGTTCCCGCTTTCCGAGAAAGAGCGCGGTGATCCTTCCCGCAAGACCGAGGCGCTCGCGCCCGCTCGGGGCTTCTTCACGACCGGAAACCGGAGATGTCGGTTCGTTCATAAGGTTCGTTCTGGAGAGGAAGGATCAACGGGAGACGATCACGCGATCTCCATCGCGCAAGGCGTAGGCACCCTCGACGACCACCTCCGTTCCGGCATCGATACCGGAGCGGATCTCGCGTCGGTCGGCGACCGATTCGCCGAGAACGACCTTCCGGAAGGAAACCGTATCGTTTTCGACGGCCGCGACGAAGGTGTCGTCGTACAGGTGAATGATCGCCGTTTCCGGAACGGATACCGTTTCCCGTGCCGTTCCGGAGGGAAGTGTCACCGTCACGAACCGACCCGGAAGAAGAGAACCTCCGACATCGGCCGGAATTCCGACACGGATGATCGTCGACTGCGACGAGATGCCGACCGCCCGGGCGATCGAGATGACCGAGCCGGAAACCGGATCGGAGCCGGTCTCCGAACGGACCGACACGGTATCTCCCTTCGCTATCGCGGTCGCGACATCACCCGGTACGGACAGACGCGTTTCGAGCGATTCGGTCGAGGCGACCGTAAACAGCGGCATGCCGGGGCCGACGAAGGTGCCAAGCGAGACGAAGCGGTTCGTCACGACGCCGGAAAACGGCGCGGTGATAGTCGCGTCCGAGACCGCCGCTCCGGCGACCAGGCTTCCGCCGTATGCCGCCCCCACTTCCGCCTTGGCGGCGGCATGCTGCGCGTCGCGCATGCGTTTCGCGCTCGTGACCGCCTCCTTCGCGATCGAAAGGTCGCGGGACGAAAGGTCTCCGTTCTCATAGGCGTCTTCCGCCTTATGAAGTGACGCCTCGGCCTCGTCGACCTTCTGGTCATAGAAATCGTCGGATGCGGAAAGGGCGTTTTTCGCCGCATCGAGAGAGATTCCGGCGCTCTCGAGCATCGCGCGCTGATCGCTGCCGTCGAGAATGGCGAGCGTCTCGCCGGCGCGCACGGTGTCACCTTCCTCCTTGAGAAGCTTCACGACGTATCCGCCGACCTTGGGAGCGACGTCCGCCTGACGAGCACCGGTCACGAATCCGGAAACGTCGCGTGACGGCCGGAACGGGGCAGGGGAGAGCGTCTCGGTACTGACCTGTTTCGATGCCACGACGGGAACCGGTTCGGCCTCCGTTTTTCGGAGGGTCAGGTATCCGACGGCGATCGCAGCGGCTGGGATAACGAAAAAGAGAGCGGAACACATCCGTTTCATAGGATTCCGGTTTACGGGTTTACTTGCTTTGCGCGGTCTTCACGATCCGGACGAGCTCGTCGCGGAGCGCGTCGGCATTCCTGACACCGTCGAGCTCGCGGGCGATGTGCCGGTCGAGCATGAGGAGATTCGCCGACTTGAGGAGTCCGATGACCGAAAGCACCTGCTGGATCACCGGGAAGCATTCCCGCTCCTCGCCGACCATCGTCTCGATCTTGCCGAGACTCGTCCGTGCCTTCCGAAGGGCGATGAGAATCTTCTCCTTTTCGCCGGAAGGACGGAGTGACTGCTTCGTTTCCATGGTACGCCTGTCAACGGATTATATATCTATACCTATGGTACAGGTATATATCGGAACTGTCAAGAAAACGGAATAGTCTGAAATATTCCCTGAATAAGCCTATTTCTTACCTATTCCGACAATCCGAGTGCCGAAAGGAACGTCCGGAGTTCCTCGCCACGGAGGGCCCGATACGATCCGCGGGGGATCGATCCGAGGCGGATATCCATGATACGGACGCGCCGAAGCGCGATGACGGTGCCACCGACGGCCGCCAGCATACGGCGGACCTGATGTTTCCGTCCTTCGGTGATCGTAAGCGAAAGCGTGCGCGGGCCGGTCTTCCGCGCTTTCGCGGGCCGGGCGGGGCCGTCCTCGAGCGAGACGCCGCTTTCGAGAGCGGTGATCATATCCGTACGGATTGGCTCACGGATCGTCACCTCGTATTCCTTCTCGTGCCGGAAACGCGGCGAGAGGAGACGCTCGGTGATGCGCCCGTCGTCGGTGAGGATGATGAGTCCCTCCGACTCCTTGTCGAGTCGGCCGACCGGAAAGACTCCGGAGACCGGAACGATGTCCGCGATCGACTTCGCGGAATGACCTTTCTCGGGATTCGTCAGGACACCGCGGGGCTTGTTGTAGGCGAGGTAGCGGAACGCCTTCCTTCGGATCTCGTTTCGGACGATGACCTTGTCGCCTTCATTCACGCGGTCGGCCAGTGCAGCGACACGGCCGTTTATAGTGATCAATCCCTTTACGATGAGATCGTCGGCGCCCCGGCGCGTCGAAACGCCCGTCAGTGCAAGATAGCGGTTTATGCGTACGGGGTAGGGGATAATAAGGGATTCGTTTCCGTTTGAGGTGTCCATAGGATAGAGGAGGTATGATCGGATCCGTGAAAAATGCGGCACATCCGCATCACGGAAGAGGGAAACGGTTCAGGAGACGACCGATTCGTCGAGCGCTTCGATATCACGGGCCTTCTTGATCGTCAGCGAGACGGATTCCTTGTCCGGAACCTTGGCCGCCTCGACCTCCTTCCGGGCCGAAAGGGGAAGGACGGGGAGTATGCCCCGGAGTGCCGTCCCGTCAACCTTGCGCACCGCGTCCCATTTGTCAAGCGGAACGAGCACTTCGCGAAGCCGGTCCTCATCGTATTTCCATGTCCGACGGACCGACTTTCCGACGATTCCGGTCGAACCGAATACCCGCTCGACCTCCTTCCCTTCCATATAGGAAAGGAGCGTCTCGGAAAGCTGCGCGTACCGCAGCTTATCACCCTTCATGCGGTCGCGGAGCGTCAGGATCTCCTCGATCGCCTTCTGCGCGCCATCGTCGTCGACGGAATGCTCCTCGAGATACTTATGCTTCCAGAACGGGCAGTATCGCCGATATCCGCACCATTCGCACAGCGGCGACAGGATCGGATCGAACTTCGCGGCCTCGATATCGCCGATCGCGGCGAGGAACTGCCGGTCGAGGTCGGCGAGCTGCTCTCTCGTCCGGGTCGACGAGAGTTTCACGCCGTGACGCAGGTAGTAGAGGCTTACCGTTATCCGATCGAGATGCTCGGTCTCCTTCGGGTACCGGTCAAGAAACGCTCTCAGATAGATCGACAGCTGGAGATCGTTGTCCACTTTCTCCTGCGAAGGCATCTTGCGTGCGGTCTTGTAGTCGATGATCTCGAAGCCCGAAGGAGTCGCATCGATGCGGTCGACGATACCGGCGACCACGTGTCTGCCGGTCGAATCGTCTCCTATCTCGAGAGCGAAACGGCTTTCCAGGTCGACGATCGTCGCTTCCCCGGGGTCGTTCTTGGCATAGTAGTCGGAAATGATCTTCACGCCCTGCGAGAACGCGGCGCGCTCTTCGGTCTCGTTCTCGTACGCGTCACCGTTCCAGAGCTGCGAGAACTGATTGAGCGCCTGATCCAGGGTCGGCTGCACGGACGCCGGCGTATGGATATAACGAAGCACCGAATGAATAATCGTCCCGAAGACCTGCTCGCGTGACTTCGGTTCCTTCAGATTTTCGACATATTGGAAACGGTACTTGAGGGGGCAGTTCCGATACGCCTCAAGACCGGAATAGGAGATGCGCATACTGGTATCACTGAAACGTTTCACGGAAATCACACTGCCATTGTACACCAGAAGCGACTCCGGACCCTCCATGAGAAAGCAACGTAAGCGTTTGACATTTTAATGATTCGTGTCCTTATTATATATAAACCGAATCCGCGGGGGAGGACGCCACTCGCGGAACGAGCATCGTTTCGGAGAAGAATCGGCGTCATCGGATCGGGGAAACATCAGGACATTCCGACGAGGTCTCCGCTGTGCTCACAAATCGAATTTCAAACATAAATGCTATTTGCATCAATGTAGATTCGTCCATATTCATGGGCTTTTCCGTTTCGATAGCATGTCGCCTTATGTAACTTATGCGACATGATATGATACATTATCCCATAAGAATACCCGATGAATAATTCCAGCGGTCGTACGAAATGCTTCCTTCAAACTATGAAAAATACAACGTGTGTTGTTTGTCGTGTCATTCATTTTCGCTGCATGCTTTCGTGTCTCATTCGGGTTCCCGTATTCCGATTCCGTGTCCGTATTCCGACCCGGCTCGGCCAGATCTCCGTCGACATCGAGTCCAGGGAATGATTCCGCCGTTTTGCGATACGAAGCGCCCCTGATATTGTCCGGAAAGCGGATCCTTCCGTGCGATGATATACGAGATGGTAGGACACTCCCCTTGTGTCGACGTTATATCGGCGCAAGTGTCCCGATAATACATCGACCTCAAAAGAGCGTGGTTTCGTCGGCGGGGAAATTTCGATATATCGTTCGGACGATGGGATACTCGACCAGCGACACGTAGCGTATCGTTGCCTGGATGATAACATCAGAAGATCCCGCGAGGGGGAGTCCGGGATTCGCCGACATGTCTATTCCCGGTGAACACTCCCCTTTCGCCAAAAAAAATCGGAGCGAGGACGCTCCGACGGACCCTATGCAACATACGGGAACCGGATTCCGTTTCCCGATTCGGCGGACTATCGGCTATCGCTTTCCGAACGGCCGCAAGGAAACGGGGGCCGCAGGAGGGGACGTTCGGGGAACGGACATCGGAGGAACGGAGGCCTTGCTCGCACTTGGAACCGCCGGCATTCCCCTTCCGGAAACCGATGGAATCGAAGGGGTATGCGGATGCTGCGATACGACCGACGACGGCTGTACCGGCATGATTCCATGAGGCTGGAAACCGTGAACGCCGACCGGCTTTCCCACGCCATGCGTCGGGTTCAAGGCGATGCCGGCATCGCTCTTTCTGACTCCGGCAAGGAAACCCGCGCCAGCCGCCATTTTAGTAGCCTTTGCGGCAGACGTCCTGCCGAACATTCCGAAAGGCTTTCTCTCAGATAACTTCGCGTCACGGTCCGAAATCGGTATCGGCTCAGGCTTCTTGCGTCCGAGATGGGAATTGGAAAGCCTGTTAAGAAGCTCGCGCTTCCTGGCTCCGGTCGCGCCGGTAAGCTCACTCGCCATCGCTCGAGCCTCCTTCGGAGTGATAAGATGTTCCCTTGCCATCGTCTCGGCGATATCGCCGAGATCGGTAACGCCGGTTACGCCCCAGTCCTTATATCGCGAGCGGTTCTTTCCGCCTCCTTTCTCGATCAGAAGCTCTCCGAACCGGTCGCGTTCGACTTTCCGGTTCAGGATCCCCCTCGTGACAGCGTTTTTTTCGGTGACCAGTTCGGCAGCCTTCCACTTATGCCGATGAACCGAACGGACGTCTTTCTGATCCAGGATGATCTTGTCCCTGCGGTCCCGCCAATCCTTTCCGAAAAGTATGCCCGGCATATGCGTTCGAGAATAAACGAATGCTCTCTCAAAGGCCGATCTGTCGGAGCATGATCCGAATCGGCGACTCCTTACGTTTCACCGCGGAAGAATCCCCTTCCGATCTGTTTTCGCTTCGGTTCCGTTCCTGTTCCTGTCTCCACCAGAGATATTCCCGCTTCGCAGTCTCCGGTACCCCATCGGGAAAGACTTTCCTCAGGATATCGTCTTCGATCTGGTATCGTTTCAGCCTACGATCTTCGAAAAGGTCGGCAAGGACCCGAAGAAAGCCGGCTGCCGTCAGATCGGCGGAACCGTCTTCCGAATGATCGAATATCGCCTCGAGCAGGACACGCCTCATGAACGAGTCACGAAAGACCGACTCGGAAAGCGACGGGTACTCCAGAAAGAAAGACTCGAGCACGGGACCCTTGATCGGATCGCGGGCGCCGGATTTCTGCAATATTTGGCGTTCGATGATCGCATTGTCTGGATGAAACCTCATACTCGGTGACAATTAGGGAAGATAACTCATCGGGTTTACGCTCGCGCCGATCGGGTAGTAAACGCCGTTGACTTTGGTCGATTCGACGACCTTGTACGAACTCGCCGAGAAGACGGAAAAATGAAGATGGGGACCGGTCGAATAACCGGTATTCCCGGAAAGCCCTATCTTTTGCCCCTTCGTAACCTTCTGCCCCTTCGAGACCCCATGACTCGACAGGTGACCATACAGGGTGATCAGTCCGTTCCCATGGTCGATGGCGATCCATTTCCCATAGGCATATTTTCCGGCATTACCGGTGCCGACAATCTTCCCGGCGGCGGCGGCCATGACGGTAGTTCCGGAATCGACCGAAAAATCGATTCCGTTGTGCATCCCCGATGCATACGCCTTTTTCGCGAAGGCGGTCTTCCCGTATCCCTGTGAAATCTCCGGGTTCTTGAGCGGATACGCCAGAAGTCCGCGGTTCGCCGATGGAACGTCGGATCCGACGGACAGTCCGGATTCGAGGCTCTCGATCTCGTCCTCGATCGCCTTGCGCTGTTCCTCCAGGTTGTCGACGAGATTCGAATATTTCGTCTGTTCCGTCTGGGTCTTCGCAAGCAGGACCTGCTTATTCTTTTGCGCGTCAGACAACTCGGAGTTTTTCTGATCCAACTGACTCTTCAGTGAGTCTGCTTCGATCTTCTTCCGGGTCAGCAGGTCCTGCTCGCCTTCAAGCGACTTCTTCGTATCGGCAAGATCACGAAGGATGCTGACAATACGATCGTTCGTCTGCACCATCCAATCATCCCGACCGGAAAAGAACCCGTATCCATCCTCCCCGGACGATGCCAACAGGATGCCGGACCCGTCGTCCGAACCGGCATGATATTCGCGGACCAACTCCGAGAGGACCAACCGTTCACGGGCGATGATCCGGACCTTTTCGGAAACCTGACCGTTGATATCGTCGAGTTGGGAAGAAACGTCGGAAAGACGCTGTTCGGCGGACCTGATTTCCAATTCCAGTTTCGAAGCCTGCGCTTCGAGCGCCTCGATCTGGTCCTGAAGCGTGGCTCCCTGTGCCTGCTTCAGATCGATGATCTTCTGATACGCCTTGATCTTATCATTGATCTTCTTGATCTCGTCCTCACGGTCTTCGATGGCCTCTTTCTGGTCGTCGGTCAGGGTCGAAATGCTGTCGGCCGCATGGGCCCTGACGACAACAAAAACGCATGCGACCAAAAGGAGGGCAAACACCGCCGCCAGCGTCTTTCTCGTGGATTCACGTTCGGGCATCATGACCGAAGTATACCACATATCCGGCGTTTTCCGAAGGTCCTCTGTCTATCGGCGTCCCCATTCGAGGAGTCCTTAGGAGGCGGACGTTTCGTACGACGGTTTCCACTCGATATTCCCCTTCCGGAACTCCTCGCGAAGACGCTTCTTGATGTCCGCGAGAGCCGGACGAAGCGAAGGGAATCTTTCCACGGCGGCATCGGCATAGTTGGCGATGAGTTCGGGACGGTCATATGCCCGATAGCCGAGCTCGACCAGCTGAAGCAGCGTCTCAAGCTTGTCGAGAGCCTTTACGAACCGGGCGGCATCCGTAGTGCCCTCATCGTATTCCCGGTTTAGGGACAGGATCGCGTCACGATGTCCCTCGGAAAGCGCGGATCCGATACGGTCGAGTGCCTCCGCCTCGAGCGATTTCTTCTCCTCCCGGGTGATTTCCCCGGATGCGACCCGTACATAGTCGATATCCCCGGTCACCGCCTCGGCGATATCGTGAACGACGGCCATCCGGAGGGCGCGATGCCGCTTTTCATCCGTTTCCAACAGGTTCCCGTATAGCGAGACCATGAGCGAGAGACGATAGGAATGATCCGCGACCGATTCCCTGCGTCCCGCAAGAAGTTCCCCGTAGCGGAATGTCGACTTGAGTTTTCCCGCGATGGCGAGAAATTCGAACGGGACGGTTTCCATATCGCTCATGAGTCTCAAGAAAGAGAGGAAACGGCGCGGCCTATGCGATCGATCGTCGCTTCGCGACCGAGGACCCAGGCGAGGTCCTGCGGCGGAGGCGACTGCTTCGCGCCCGAAAGCGCGACGCGGATCGGCCAGAGGAAATCGCCGCGCTTCTCGCCAGCGGCCGCGAGCAGGATCTCGCCGAGACACTCGCGGGTCCAGTCCGATTCCGGAATATCCGCAAAAATCCCGATCGCCCGACGAAGCGAATCGACCGTCTCTTCGGGGGTATTCCCCTTCCATGGCAGCAGGGTCGGATCCGTATCCGGCTCGACGAGCAGGTACGCATGCTCGTCGCCGATGTCCGACAGGAGCGAAAGCCGGTCCCGGGCTACCTCGACGAACCGGGCGACATAGGAGGCGTCATGCCGTGCGGCCGGAGCTTCGATGAAGAACGGTTTTGTAGAAAGGAACGGTGTTATTTTTCCGACCAGCGAGTCAACGGAGAGTGACTTGATATACTGCGCGTTCAGCCAGTCGAGCTTTCGTATGTCAAAGACGGCTCCGGCCTTATTGACCTGTGCCAGATCGAAGACCTGCGAAAGTTCGCCGACCGAGAAAACCTCCTGCGTGCTCCCCTGTCCCGGATTCCATCCCAGGAGCGCGACGAAGTTGATGAGTGCTTCGGGAAGATATCCCTTGCCGAGGTAGTCCTCGACCGCGACGTCGCCCTGACGCTTGGAAAGCTTGGTCTTGTCGGGATTGAGAAGCAGCGGCAGATGCGCGAACTCGGGCGATTCCCAGCCGAACGCTTCATAAAGAAGGATGTGTTTCGGGGTGGACGGGAGCCACTCCTCGCCGCGGATGACGTGCGACACCTCCATCAGACGGTCGTCCACGACGCTCGCGAGATGATAGGTCGGGTAGCCGTCGGACTTCACGAGCACCTGATCGTCGACATTGTCCGCATGGATCCGGACTTCGCCGCGCACCAGGTCGCGGAAGACGATATCGCCGCGGCCCGAAGGGACGTCGAGCCGGATGACGGACGGTTCGCCTGCGGCCATCCGGGTCGCGACTTCCTCGGACGAAAGCGACCGGCAGCGCTTGTCGTACTTCGGCGCCTCCTTTCGAATCGACTGTTCTTCTCGTAGGCGATCCAGCCGCTCCCGACTGCAGAAGCATCGGTACGCGTGTCCGGAAGCGACGAGTCGCTCCGCATGTTCGGCATAGATGTCGAGCCGCTCTGACTGGATATAAGGTCCGTGACTTCCGACCTCGGAAACACCCGGGTACGCTTCCGAATGTCGGCTCGCCTCGCGCGACGGCATATTCCGGTCGTCCCGAAGGAAGACCCCCTCGTCGGGTATGATACCCATCCCCTCGAGGCTCCGGACCAGTCCCTCGAGCGCTCCTTCGACGAACCGTTCCCGGTCGGTATCCTCGATGCGCAGGATGAACTTTCCGCCGGTGCGCCGGGCGAAGAGGTAATTGTAGAGAGCGGTACGGAGGCCGCCGACATGCAGGTACCCGGTGGGAGAAGGCGCGAATCTGACCCGGACCCGTTCGTTCGTCACGGTCATACGGTTATCGTTCTTGTATACTGACGGATTTTATCCTATCAGAAAGGCGTAAAAAAGGGAAAACTACGGTCGCGGTCCATATCCTCCCAATCCTTCGCGGCTGGACGAGCAGTCTGAAAAACCACTCGAGACCGACTGTGCGCATCCGTTCCGGGGCCCGCTTTCGTCTGCCAGTCAGAAAATCGAAACTTCCGCCGACTCCCATCGCGAGCCGGATATTCCCGGGGTCCTTCCGGAACGATTCGAGAGCGTACTCCTGTTCCGGCGCGCCGAAATTACAGAGAACGACCGTCGCCCGGCGCGCAGCATCCGGTACGATGATCGACTTCGGATCGAGCGTCTCTCCGTCGACGACAAGGCGCGTATACCGCGCCCGTATCGCGCGTATGACTTCCGGGAGCGTCGAGAGTCCGTCGTTCCGTACGAGAAGAAAGGCGGACGACTGCGATCGCTCCGCCTCGGAAAGGACGAACGAAAGCAGGTCCGCGCCGGGATAACGCACGATCTTTTTCCCGGACAGGAATCCGTCGAGCACGATTCCGAACCCGTCTGCGATCCGATAGTCCGCGGCCAGCAGGTTCTCCCGGAAGCATGCATCTCTCCGTGCCCGAACGAAAAACTCAGGATTCGCCGTCGCGATGCGCCGGAACCTCTTCCCGCCGAGCGTTTCGCGGATGATCGACTCGACCCCCTTCCGGGAACGGCATTCTACGGGGACTCCGAATATTCGATGCGTGTCCGTATCCATACCGGAAAGGGAATCATTCCCCGAGAGGGAATTCCTCCATAGCAAGATATTCGCGCTTCGCCCCCGCACCGACCGACTCGAAGAGCACGACGGATGAGACGGGCTCGACGATGCGAAGCGACTTCGGAAGGGCTACCCGGCGATCTTCGGGAAGCAGCGCGAACCGATTACGCTGAAGTCGCGCGAGGTTCACATGCGGACGGAATCGCTGAAACTCGGCCGGCCTTTCCGAAAGCTCGGCCTCGAAGGCGTTTCGTAACCTCAGGAGGGGCTCGCTCTCGACACCGCGAAGCCAGAGCATCTTCGGCGACTCCCCCTCCGGCGCGTAGACGATCCCATCGAACAGGATCTCGAACGGCTCGGTTTCGGAACAGATTTCCCGCGCCGCCTCAGAATACCGCTCGACGTCCTCGTCCGAAACGAATCCCAGAAACAGAAGCGTCACGTGCAGATGATCGGGGCGGGTCACGAACAGCGGCAGCGATTCCCACGTCGAAGCCTCCCGCGCGAGCCGGGTCCGGGTCTGCGACGAAAGCGGGATGGCGAAAAAGAGTCGTCGTTCGTTCATAGGAGAACCGTAGCAGGAAACCGCGCCTCGCCGCAAGCCGATCCGATCACCTTCACGAAAATTCGGACGCGCCGCGTTTCCGAAGAATCCAGCTCCGATACCGCGCGGACATCCGTTCGAATCCTTCCGCATTCGTCGCGATCGTCCGCTTTCCGTCGACAAGCCGCATATCCGCATCGAGACGGACTCGCCCTTCGGACAACGGGACGGATTCGAGCCGCTTCAGACGACGTTTCGCCTGACGAATCACCTGTTCGGGGGTCATGAGCGCGTCCCGAAGGAACGAATCCGGAGAAAGCGGCTTTCCGGTCGCAAGCGTCACAAATTCAGTAAAACTCCGGGCCGCACCGAACTTCCATGCTCTGGCCATCTCCCGTCCTACGGCCGGGTTATCCACGATGTAACCGTACTTCCGGTAAAAATACTCCCTCCACTGCGCCACGGCGAGCAGCGAGAGTCCGTACGCATGATACGTCGCGGACGAATCGAGCGAGAAGATATGCGGCACGTTCAGCGCGGAAACGGAGTCGACGGAATGATCGTTGTATTTCCGATAGCACTCCTTGGCGATACGGATCGCCTCCTCGGAAGTCAGTCGATCGGCTTCGTAAATCCTTCGCTCGAATTCGGAGACGAGCATGATCGAATTCAGTCGGAACGGACGGATCGGTGAGAGCCGCTTCGTCTTACGCTCGAACAGGTCGAACGGATACGCCTTCCCGTCCGCATCCTTCGCATAGCGTGCCCGCCACTCTATATCATTGAACACCAGCTCGAAGAACTGGCTCTGTGTCTCCGCCCACGGTGTCGACATGGGCGGATACTCGTGATTGAGGATCACGTCCCGGTTGGAAGCCGTCAGCAGATGCGCCGCATGCGCCCCCTCGTGAAAAAGAGTCCGATAGCCGTTCGCGCCCGAGCCGATCTGACCCGGCACGACATTGCACGTAAAATTCGCGCTTCCCGGAATTCGACGTTCCCCGTCGTATCGCACAAGGTCGGGCCAATGACAGAAACCGTTATCGTATTTTCGATCCCGGTCGAGCAGATCAAGGGTGAGCCGTCCACCGCGGAAACGGACCCCCATTGCCGCGAACGACTTTCCCCAGCGCAACAGCGCGTCTTCGAAGCCGAGATACGGTTCCTCTTCCCTCGTGAAATCGCCGGACATCATGAAAGAGAAGTTCCACGGCTTCCGCAAGCCGGGAACCGTCTTCTCGAGATCGCGTATCCTTCCGAAGGACGGAGCGACTCGTTCATAGAGATCGTCGAAGAGCCCGAACAGCTCGTCTTTCGTCATCCCGTCGTCCCGACGGAGCCGCAGGTCGTAGTAATCCTCGTAACCGAGGATGCGGGCAAACCGGTTCCGCAGTCCGATCATCCGGACGTAATCGTCGAGCAGGTCGTATGCGAGGCGCTCCGTCCCCTCGAAACACGCTTTCCGGACAGGCTCATCCTCGTGCGTCGCCATCATCGTCCGCATCTTTTGCCAGGACGCCTTCACGAAGCGTCCGGAATCCGGATCGACATATCCTTCTTTCCGATGTGCCCTTTTCCGAAAGATATCGGATTCAAGCCGATCGATTTCCCGTTTGATGGGAATCGCCTCGGAAGGTAGCTGGTGCAGATCGAAAAATCGTACCCACGTCAGCAGACGCTTCCGCTCACGGATACCGGCGACTCTCGATAGCCGAGCGGCTTCCTCACGATACCGTGGATCGTTCCGCCAGTCGTCGAGCGCAGCCTGAGACTGGTCCTTGCGGGCATCCATCGAATGATCCCCCATGTATGAGGTCCAGAAAAGACGCTCGTATCGCCGGTGCAGCCGAACGTAATCACGGTTGAGCCGCTCAAGGAATGCTGTCGGGGTCTGCGTTTTCATAGGTCGGATCCCGACAGGGTGGTCAAGATGAGATGAAGGGCAGCGAGATTTTCGAACAGCACAAGCGGAATACCGACGAGAAAATACCATTTCCGCGTCTTGTGTCGGAACGCGAACATGCCGGCAAAGACGCCAAGCGCGCCGAATGCCGCCGCCAAAAAGAACATCATCCCCTCGGAGATCCGTTCGGATTCCCCTCCCCTTGCCCGTGCCTTATCTGCCGCCATGACAAAAAACGCCGCCGCGTTGAGAACCGCGTATATGAGCATCCACAATTTCGGAAGATCGATTCCACCCATGGGAATATACTAGCACTACCATTTATCGAGCGCAATCTTTAACATAATATTATATTTTGTCAATATCAATCCTTAGTTTGCGCTGATACAATCCGTATATGGCCGAAAAGACGCGCTATTTCTGCGATATCGCCCCCGTTGTGCCGGTTCCGCTTCGAAACCGGCAGGCCTATACATATCTTTCGGGACGCGATCTTCCCCGTGGCACGCTCGTCACCGTCCCCTTCGGTCCACGGACGGTCCGCGGTATCGTTCTCTCGAGTTCCGCCGTCGCCGACGGGACGCTGCCGAGCGGTCGGCTCAAGCCGATACGCGCCGTCATCCGGGAATCGTTCCTCACGGAGAGACAGGTCTCGCTCGCGGAATCGGTTTCCTCCGAATGTCTCACCCCGCTCGGATCGACGCTGCGGCACTTCCTTCCGACTCCAACTTCCGAGAGGAGCCCGAAGACTCCGGAAGCCGCGAAATCCGTTCTCCGTCTCGCGCCAGAAGAACGGGATGCCGCAGAACGGATCGTCGGCACTTCCGACGGTCGGCCGTTCTTTCTCGAGACGGACATCGGAAAGACGGTTCGGATCATTGTCGGTATGCGTCGATCCGCTCCGAAGTCGGCGCAGATTCTCGTATTGGTTCCCGAGATCCTCTCCGCCCCGTTCGTCGAGAGATCCATGCGCGACTGGTTCGGAAACGCCGCCGTCGCCACTCTCCATAGCTCCCTTGCCGCCGGGCCGTATTTCTCGGCATGGGAGCGCATCCGCTCGGGCGATGCGACGGTCGTCATCGGGACCCGGCAGGCACTTTTCGCGCCGTATCGGAATCTTGCCGCGATCGTCGTCCTCGAGGAGGGTGAAGCCGTGGGATACAAGCAGTGGGACATGAGCCCGCGGTACGATGCCAAACGAGTGGCAAAGTCGCTTTCCCTGCTGCACCGGGCAGCTCTCGTGTACACCGGATCGCACCAGGGACTGGACACGTCCTTCGCGGAAAGAACAGGCGAAACGCGAGTTATACGGATGGACGAAACCGTCGAAACCGTATCGTCGGTACGGGTCGTGACGGTCGATATGAGAAAGGAGCGCTGGAAAAAAAACTATTCGCCGATCTCGGAAGAACTCCGAGAAAGGATCACCGGCGCGCGCCGCTCGGGCCGGACGGTCGTCCTCATCGCAAGCCGCGGCGGCATGGATTCGTTCTCGGTCTGCTCGAACTGCAAGCAGGTCCCCCGGTGCCCGACCTGCGATCGGGCGCTCCGATCCACCCGCGAAGGCGGTTTCCGCTGCCCCTCTTGTTCCTTCCGCAGCGATTCCTTCCCACGCTGCACGAAGTGCGGCTCGCTCGAGTTCCGGAACGTCGGCGCCGGGACGGAAAAGATCGAGCGGGAAGCCGCGCGACTGTTCGGATCGTCTTCGGTCATGCGCGTGGATGAGAACACCTTCCGACGCGCCGGAAGGTCCGAGTCGTACGATCGGATCACGAAAGGAGGTATCCTCATAGGCACCGCGTCATTGCTCGACATCGGACCGTTGCCTCATGTCGCACTGACGGCTATACTGGATGCGGATAACATGCTTTCCATTCCGGATTTTCAGGCCGACGAACGATTCGTAATGACGGTGGCGAAGGCGGAATCCGCGACAGACCCGTCCGGAACGGTCCTTATCCAGTCCTTTCGACCGGAACGCCGTCCGATACCGGATATCGTCGGACGTTCCATACCCGAACTGTTCCGAATCGTCGAAAAGGACCGGGAATCCCTCGGCTATCCCCCGTTCAGACGATTCTTCCGGATCGGCGTCCGGGACGTCTCTCCCGAAGCGGCGGAAACGGCTGCGAAGGAGGTCTGGGAAAGTCTTCATGCCCGTGTGCCGGAGGGCGTGGAAATAAAGCCGCCAGTACGACCGCTCATCGGGAAGGTCCGCGGACGATACGAATTCTCCATCCTGGTCACCGCGTCGCGCGACGCCTCGTTCCCGGATACGCTCAAGGAGGCGTTGCTCGAATCGCGCGTCAAATGGTCATTCGATCCGGATCCGCTCACGATAATCTGAAAGTCATGCTCGACATACTCACCGTTTCCAACGATTCCGAAGGAATCCTCCGCCGCCGCGCCGCGAAAGTGGACGATCCGACATCCGACGAGATGCGCGCCCTCATTCCGGAAATGATAGAAACGATGCGCGAAGACGGAGTCGGACTCGCGGCGCCTCAGATAGGTCGATCGATCCGACTCTTCGTCGTCGAGGTGGATGGCCGGGTCTCCGTCTATTTCAACCCGGTCATCGTCCGGTACTCCGAGGAACGGAGCGTTACGGAAGAAGGCTGCCTGAGCGTACCGGGAGTCTGGAAAAACGTATCACGCCCCGAAGGGATCCGCATGGAATATACGGACATCAACGGAAAGCGATCCACAATCGACGCGGGAGGCTTCCTCGCAAGGGTCCTGCAGCACGAATACGATCACCTCGAGGGAATACTCTTCACGGACCGGGCCGACACGGAACCGGTCGACGATACGCTCAAGAACGCCTATGTCATCTGAACACGCGACCGGAACCGAAAACCGTTCAGAAGCCCCCAAGATCCGGGTCATCTTCATGGGGACGCCGGAATTCGCACGAGACATCCTGTCCGGACTCGTGACGGCCGGATTTAACGTCGTCGCAGTCTATACGCGCCCCGACCGGCCCGTCGGACGGAATCGGGCCATATCGGAACCGCCCGTAAAAACATTCGCAAAGGAACAAGGAATCGCGGTCGAACAGCCGGAACGGTTCGACGAGGAGACGATACGGAAGCTGACCGAATACCACCCGGACCTGATCATCGTCGCCGCATATGGTCGTATCCTTCCCGAAACGGTACTTGCGATTCCGGGATTCGGATGCCTCAATGTCCACGCGTCGCTCCTTCCGCGGTGGCGCGGTGCGTCCCCCGTGCAGAACGCGCTCCTTTCGGGAGACACCGAAACGGGCGTGACGATTATGCTCATGGACAAAGGGCTCGATACCGGACCGATACTGGCGCAGAGAACGATGCCGGTTTCCGATTCCGATACCCGGGAAACACTTCTTTCCCGGATGGCGATCGACGGCGTCATGCTCCTCTCCGAAACGGTACCCCGATGGATCGAGCGCCGTTGCGAGCCGGCCCCGCAAGACTCCGAAAAGGCGACTCTTTGCGAGCTGATCGAACGGGAAGACGGCCACATATTCTGGAACGAGGATGCGACAACGATACTGAACCGCTTCAGGGGACTGTCCCCATGGCCGGGCATCTTCACCTTCTGGAAACGTCAGGACGGACGCGTCAGACTCAAGCTGACCGCGATTTCCATCCAACGGACCGACCCGGCCGTAAAACACTCGTTCGGCGAAGTATTTGAGATCGGCGAGCATATCGCGGTCCAGGCCGGAACCGGACTCGTTTTCATCGACGGGATCCAACCCGAGGGAAAAGCGCCCATGTCGATACGCGACTTCGTAAACGGACGCCCGGACTTCATCGGATCCATCCTCGAATAGAGCAGTTTTTTACTCGGACCCCTGCGGTGCTATACTTGCATCGCATGCCTGGATAACGAAAAACGGACACGCCTATGGAACCCATCGGACAGGATCGGTCTTCACGAAGCGATTTCGTCGCCATCCTTGTAGGTTTCGGACTCGTCATCGCCATCAGCGCCTTCTTCCTGTTTCGCGGAAACGGCGAAAGGAAGGAAGATCTGACTCTGAACACGAACGGCGAGGCTTCCGAAAAACCCTCTTTGCCGACGATATCGGTCGCGGAGCTTCGTTCCCGCCTGGTCTCCTCTCCGAAGTCGCTCATCGTAGCCGATCTCCGCTCCGCCGATGCCTTCCGGTCGGCTCACGCTGCCGGATCCTCGCTTTCCTCCGTAACGGACATCGGATCGTTGGATCTCCCGGATGACGGCTTACTCATCCTCGTTCCGTCCGGCGTCGCCGATTCCGACCGGAAGGCAGCTGACGCCGCCTCGAGTCACGACACGCGGATCGCGTTTCTGGCAAACGGCCTCGCCGATTGGCAGTCGGCCGGAGGAGCGATCGTGACCGATCCAAATTTCTCGTCACCGATCGATCGCTCCAAGGTGACCCTGATTTCCCCGGCCGACTGGAAATCGACCGTCGGAGCCAAGGAAACCGCGTATCGGGTCCTTGATGCGCGGGAATCGGACGTATCCGCAACGGCACCGGTCCAAAACGCCATTAACATACCGTACGAAAACCTCGAAAGCCGTCGTTCGGAACTTCCCGCGGCGACGAATATCGCGCTCTGCGCCGGAAGTCCCGACGAAGCGTTCCGCGCGGGCGTCCGCCTCTTCGACCTCGGATTCTATGCGGTAAGGACACTCGACGGCTCCTGTTCGGATATCGCGAAATGAGCTTCTCGAAAACATAAACGAACTACCGCCGACAAGGCATTCCCTGTCGGCGGATTTTTAGGTCGTTGCACATTCCCTGTTATCGGCTATTTCCGCCACTGCGACCGAAAGACAAAACAGGCAGAGCACCTCCGTCGGATTCCGGACATTCTCGGATACGAAGTGTATTCCGAATCCGTGATCGATCTGTCCGCAGGCGACAAGCCGGGCAAACGAACGCGGTGCATAAATCCTGATGAGTTCACCGGTTTTGATTTCGGGCCACAAGACCAACTCAGAGGCGTCGTCGTACGTGGGACAGATGCTTTCGGACAGATATAACGAAAGCTTGATGAGCCGCTCTTCATACGACGAAGAGACGCACCTCCCTTTCCAGAACCGTCGCACTTCGGAAGAAAAGGTCACGTTGCATGCAAGCGTTCCCTCGGTCGAGATGGCATCCACCGTCATCGCCTGCGTCATTTTTTTAATAGACCTGGACCTCCCCATCGAATCCGAGGTTTCCTGCGCGGCTCGTATACGCCCGTAAACGAACCGAAAAAACGAGCGAATCTCGACAGGATCCCGAGGATCGGGAATCCGAATCTTCCATTGTGAAAACGAATCTTCCGGAAACTCTGAGCATCCGCCGGAACGTGCCGAGACGAACGATCTCCGAACATCCAGATCGCCCGTTGCGGTATCGGATGCCGAAAGGCGGTCCGAAGCAAGTTCGTTCGGAAGGGAAAGAACAAGATACCACGACGAACCCTCACGAACGATTCTCAGGCGATAGGCACACGGGAGCGCCTCACGCAAAACGAGCGAATGAGTCATGCCACACCTCCCTAACTGTCCGTTTATTGATTGATAAGGTTTCAGATTCCAGAAAAGCACGTCGCGGGCCTACCTGGCAAATACGAAACCGCCCAGCGACAGCCGGGCGGTTCTTCTGATCCTCATCTACCCTTCGATCACCGCAAGCAAATCCTTCGCGGAAACAATCAGAAAATCCTCCCCGTCGATCTTTACCTCGGAACCGCCATAGCGGGCGTAAATCACGGTCTGCCCCTTCTTCACCTTGATCTTGTCGCTGTCGCCGATAGCGATCACCTTTCCCTGCTGCGGACGTTCCTCGGAAGCATTCTCCGGAAGATAGATACCGGCGGACGTCTTCTTTTCTGCCTTCTCCGGCTTCACGAGAATGTTCTCACCAAGCGGTCGCACGTCGGTTTTCGTCATACGAATCTTCGTTTATCGGATTACCACATACATTCTAACAGATTAGCACTCTCGGTCAAGAGTGCTAATCTGAAAAACGCCATCTTTTTTGTAAGTCGTAAAGTGTCCGACTATCGGTCGACAATGCCATGTACCGCCTCAATCGCCTTGTCCATCTGAGGATCCCTACCAGCCTTCACGTCGTCAAAGGAAAGGTCGACCTCGACATCCGGAGTGATGCCCTTTTCGTTTATCTGGTTTCCGTTCGGCGTTAGCCAATGTGCGACGGTAACTTTGACCGACATATCCGTTCCCACCGGAACAAGCTCCTGGACCGACCCCTTGCCATAGGATTTCTTTCCCACGAGAACGACGTTTTTCCGATCCTCCCGCAAGGCTCCGGCGAGTATCTCGGATGCGCTCGCGCTCCCTTCGTCGATCAGGACGACGGTCGGGACGTTCGACAGAACGTCTCCGCCAAGCGTCTTTTCGGATGTTCTCTTTCCATCCCCGTTCTCTTCCAAAACGACGACCTCACCAGAAGGAAGCATAAGGCTTCCCATGGAAACCGCCGTCTCCAGGAGGCCTCCCGGATTACTACGCAGATCCAGAATCAAGCCTTTCGACCCCTTTACGGAAACCTGCGACACCGCATCGCGGAATTCCTGTTCGGTCGAATCGCCGAAACGACTCACCCGAATGACCGCTATGTCATCGCGAAATTCGGTCTTCACGCTTTTTACGTTGAAAACGTCGCGGGTGACGGTCACATCGAAGGTTTCGGTCCCTTCGCGATAGACCGTCAACGTGACATCCGTCCCCTTCGGACCGCGTATCCGGGAGACCGCATCCTCGAGACCCATGCCGCTCGTCTTTTCGCCGTCGATCTTGAGCACCTTGTCATTGGGCCGCAGACCCGCCTTCGCAGCCGGTGCACCGTCAAGCGGCGCAACGATCGTCACGATATCGTCACGCACTCCCATTTCCGCACCGATACCCTCGTACTGACCGGAAAGATCCTCATCGAACGCCTTCTGTTCCTCCGGATCGAAAAAGGTGGTATACGGATCCCCTGTCGCCGCAAGCATCCCCTTGATCGAGCCATAGAACAGCTTCCTCGCATCGAGACCGTTCCGATCCACGTACTTCTCTTTCAGGATATTCCAGACCTTCCAATACAGCGAGAAATCAATCGTCTTCTCCCTTGATTCGGTATTGCTGAAGACCGTCTGGCTCGGGGGAACGGTGGGAGAATTCCCGTCGGATGCGGACATACCGACCCCGAGTCCTATCCGATACGCGACATACAACGCCGCGACCAAAAAAAATACCCGAAGGACCTTTCCGACCATCCTTCGGTTCCGCTGCTCCAGGCTCCCCGCACCGTTCGGGCCGTTGCCGTTCTCATCCGTCATACTTATGTATCGCTAATCATGTTTCGGAAGCGGCTTCCCGAGATACTTGAGAAAGTATTTGGCACCGCTGGAAATATGGTACCACGTGAGTCGGTTCAGTAGAAGCGACCGAAGGAACCCTCCTTTCGCGCTCCCCTTCCCGTGATAATGATAGACGGTGACATCGGGATAGTGCACTACCCTGAACCCGGCGTCCCAGAATCGTCGGCACCAATCGACGTCCTCCATATACATGAAGAATCGGGTGTCCATGAGGCCGACCGCATCCACGGCTTCACGCCGCACGAACAGAGCCGAACCCATCACCCAGTCGACGTTCCTCGGTGTTTTCCGGTCGTAATCGCGCATGAGAAACCAGTCCAGGTGCCGCTTCGCGAACGGAAGCTTTCCGAGGAACGTACGCCGATAGACTATGGTCCACGGACGATAGAAACGGAAACAGGAAATCTGCTCGCTTCCGTTGAAGTTCACCTGTCGGGGACCGACGATTCCGATTTTCGGATCGGATTCCGCGAAGCGCAGCAACTCATCGACCGATCCCTCCGTCAGGATGATGTCGTGATTGATAAGAAAGAGGAATTCGCCGCGCGCCTCCTTAAGGGACCGGTTCAGCAAGACGGGAAAACCGACGTTCCGCTCATGAGGAACGAACGTTCGCACCTGCGGATAGTCCTTCAATACGAGACGGGTCGCTTCCTCGGTCGCGCTGTCCACCACGAGCACCTCGAAGTCATCCCGCTGAACATGCCGGAACACGGAATCCAGACAGAGTCTCAGAAGCTCCGGGTTCCGGTAGCTGTTTATCGCGATGGAAATTTTCGGAGACATGAAGCGATCGGACACGGAAAGCCCCTACGGGAGGGAGGAGAAGAGCGCCTTGATGCGATCATACGCATCCCCTTGCGGAAGAAGGATATAGCCTGCGGCGGGATCGCTGTTTTCCGGATGGTAGAGCAGGCCCTCCTCCGTGGTATCGAGCACCTTCTGCGTCAGTTGAGCATCACCGATCTTCTGATACAGGTCGAAGAGTCTCTTGAGCTCCCACGCTTCCATATCCGTCCGGACATTATCGCCGAGCGCTGAAACGACTCCATCTATCTTGCTGAAATCGGTCATCAGTCCGAGGGAAAGCGCCTTCGCCTTTATCAGCTTGATTACTTCCTGTTGACGCTTCGCCCGTTCGAAGTCGTTCGAACCGTAGCGTGCGCGGGCATAGCAGAGCGCCGTCTCCCCGTTCAGGGTGCTGTCACCAACGGGAAGCTCGAAGGCGCCTCCGCATTCCTCGTCCTTGTTATAGCAGAGCAGGTATGATTTCGTGATGTATCGCGTCCCATCCTTGCGGACATACCATTTATTCTCGTACTGCGGCGGCTTGGTCGGGATGGTATAGACGTACGGATCGCATACGTGCGGCTCGTGAAACTGCATCCCCTCCGCGAACGGCTGATCGAGATGGACGGTTATTCCTCCCAAGGCATCGACGAGCTCCTCGAATCCCTTGAAGTTTATGGAGACGGCGTAATCGATAGGCTGTCCGGTCACTTCGGAAACGATCTTCTTCATGTATTCCATGCCTTGCCCCTTCCCACGCTCCTCGCCATAGACATGGACGGCATTGATCTTCATCTTGTCGGACGTCCCCGGAAAATCCACATAGAGGTCGCGCGGTATGGAAACCAAAGAGGCCTTCGGCAAATCCCCGTCCTTTTCCGATCCAGGGTGCACCGAAAGGACCATGATGGTATCGGCAAGCAGTCCCCCGCCCTCCACGCCCTCACCGCGCATCCCGAGAAGAAGGATGTTGATCCGTCCCTCTTCTTCCCCCTTCAGCTTGGATTCCGACCCCGGCAGCGATTTCATGACGCTTGAGAGGATGCCGCCCCTGCCCATTGAAATCCTGTCCATCACCGAACCCGCGCGCCACAGCACCACGCCGGCCACCAGTACGACGCCCACAACGATGGTGACAACTATCGCCCGGACATGATGATGCCGAAAAACACCGCCGGACGAGACGGTTTCGGACCGTTTTCGGAACGAATTCCACATATTCTTTTCGTTCATTGGTTATGACCGGAGAGCTCGCGATAGGCACCTGCGAGTATCGCGGCGCTTTCCGGCCACGAAAACATATCAAGACGATCACGTCCGGATCGCCGGATACGGTCCCTGAGTCGGCTATCGGTGAGAAGAGTATACAACGTTTTCGCGCAGGCGGCAACGTTGGAGGGATCGAAATACGTGACGGCATCTCCGCCGACCTCATGAAACGGGGGGATGTCCGAGGCGGCGACCGGCGTCCCGGCAGCGAACGCCTCCAGAAGCGGAATGCCGAATCCCTCGTACCGCGACGGGAAGATTAGCGCCTCGGCTGCGGCATAAAGCTCCGGCATATCGGACTGAGCCACGTAGCCCGGAAAGAGGACTGCTCCGTCGAGGTTCGTATCCCGGATGGCTGAATCGATCGCCGTATCGTAATGTCGACCGCCCCGACCTCCGACAAGCACGAGGGAAACGTCGGACATCCTTGATCGTAATGCGGCAAACGCTCGCACGAGCACGGGAATATTCTTTCTCGGTTGCATCGTCCCTACGGAAAGAACGAAACGTTCGGGTAATCCGTAGGCTTCCCGAACCCTCCTACCGTCGCCTGACAGAGCCCCGTCAGCCAGAAAACCGGGGTCGACCGCGTTGGGTACCACGAGTACGCGTTCCGTTCCCGTTCCGTAATAGGCGACCACTTCGTCCCGCGTGAATTCGGACGGGACGACGACAAGGTCGGCCCTACGCATCGCATGCGGGATGAATATCGAAAGGAAGATGCGGTCGACAATGCCGATAAGCTTCGGAAATGCCCGGAAAGAAACGTCATGTACATGGACGACGACGCGAGTCCGGCGAGGAATCGCCATCGGAAGGATGTACTGCGTATGGAACACGTCGATCCGCTCGTGGAACAGGAACGACGGGACCGAAATCAAGTTCCACGTGAACCGGTTCCGCGACGGCAATACCCGGATTTCCGCATTCTTCGGCAACGCCCCGTCACACCCGACGGACTCGAGGATCTCCCGTTCCGCACCATGTCGGTCTGTCAGCAGGACATATCGGAGACCGTCGTTCCGACGAAGCAGTTCCCGGACGAGATTCCGGAAGACCGCCTCGTCTCCGGTACGCTTGCTGCCGATGAGTCGGATATCGATCGCGACAGTATTCATATTCATGCGGTTTCGGTGAATGCGTCCGGCTCGGCCAGGAACGATCCTGCGATACCGAAGAGAGCCCACAAATAGCCGAGCAAGATTCCGGAATTGAACAGGTCGAAGACGACAAGCCCGGAGAACGAGGACAGGAGAAACAGCGGTACGACACCGCCTCCGCGAGCAAGGTATACCCTGAAAGACCCCAGGGCGAGCCACGCGAGAAAACCGATCAGTCCGACGAGTCCGAGCAGTCCGCTCCCGAGCCAGGCCTCCAGAAAGACGTCGCTCGCATTGAGCCCCGCGCCGCGTTCATCGGCGCCAAGAACGGCGGAGACACTCCCCCACCCCACTCCCAGCACCGGCCTGGTGAGACCGAGCGATATGGCTCTCGCGTAGATATCGCGTCGGATGGAAACGTTCGGATCGCTCCGCATGACGGTCGTTATGAAACGACCCGATGCCCGCTCCGAATCGATCGCCTCCAGATCGATATGGCGACACCCGTAACCGGAAAGTTCCTCGACGTTCCGGATGGAATCGGGAAGCGCCGCCTCTCCATCGCATGAGACCGTGATCGCTTGCAACCCGGAACCGACGCTCGCGACACGGCCGAACAGGTCGAAATCCGACAGCGGTACGAGAATGACCAGTGCCAAAGCGCCGACTTTCGCTGCGGAAAGCAATGCCAACAGGTACGCCGATATGCGTGCGCGACCGACGAAAATCGGCAATGCGAGCGCCGTAAGGACGACCGCGATGGAGCCGAGCCACGCGCTCCTGCTGACCGTCATGATCAGGACCGCGATACAGAGGATCGCCGCTCCGAAAACGAATCGAAGGCGCCCCGACCGAAGCATGACCCGAAACGTAGCGGCGCGAACGATCAGAAAATATCCGGACGAGACAAGAAATGCCAGGAAGAGGATCGCGTACATACCGAGCCAGTCAGGCTCTGGAAAGAAGCCGTCGGGCCGTCCGGGCATGACTTCGAACGATTTCGCCCCCGAAAGGAAGAGCCTGTTCTGGACGATGGCGGCAACGGAGGACAGGATCATGGGGAAAACCGAAAATGGCAGCATCCTCCGCAAATCGTCGGAACTGCGGATATAGATCCGAAACAGCCAATATACGGCGAAAAAGGTCGACAGGATGATAGCGTATCGGAACGCTGACCCAGGCGATTCCGCAAATACGGACGACAAGAAAGCACCGATCGGAACAAGGAACAGTAAAACGTCGACAGGATGGATCTTCGGCCATCGTGGCAATTTTCTTCCCGCGAGAAACCTCATGAACAGACCCACGTATACGGCCATGGTGAGAAGCTGATACGGACGCAGGTTCATGCCAATCGACACGGGAGCAAGGTTCACGATCTCAAGAGGAAGGACCGCTACGAGAAGTAGAAATACCCACCCGGGGCGGTAAGCGGCCGCAAGCGACATCAACGATACCGCCAGGAGAAGGTCGACCGTCGACAACGGAAGCAGCCCGGCATACCAGGAAATCGGCAAGGCGACGAACGTAAAAACGGAAACCGTCAGGAGCGCAGAGGCTATAGGAGACAAGGACGGAAGCAGGCGAAAGGATTCGGTTTTCATATGTCGGCAAGATTCGTGTGCTCCGGCTGATCGGTGGCGACCCTTATAAGCCCGGTCGCGAACGTCTCCCAGGAGAACGCTCGGACCCGTTCCCGCCCCTTTGAGACGAGCGCCTCTCGGTACGCGTCGTCATCGAGTAATCGCTCTATTCCCTTTCCTATCTCATCTACCTTGTCCGGCTCGACGAGCAGGACGGCGTCTCCGGACACTTCAGGAACCGAACCCGCCCCGAATCCGGCAAGAACCGGCGTTCCGACCGCCATGGCCTCGACGATCGGCAGACCGAATCCTTCATATAGGGAAGGGAAAAGGAATGCGCGGGCGGAAGCGTATAACGCCGGCAGATCGGCATCCGGAACGAAGCCGAGCAACCGGACCGAATCACCGAGTCCGAGCCGCTTCAGTTCTTTCCCGACATCGGTCGCGAGCGGATTCCTTCCGGAATGTACTCGACCGGAAATTACGAGCGGCGGAACATCTCCGCGACGGGAACGGAGCTCCGCATACGCTTCGAGAAGTCGTCCCGTATTTTTCCGGACCTCAAGTCCGCCGCCATGATAGAGATACCCGGGCGACAGCGCATACGTGCCGAGCACGCGATCCGTCTCTGCCTGTGTCACGGGTTCGCGGAACCGCGGTGCGCAATCCGGATACGCGACGGAAATCCGGCCCTCGGGAATACCAAGATTCAGGGAAAGGTCCCGCTTCGTAGCACCGGATACCGCCACGATGCGGTCCGCACGCTCAATACCGTGGAGAATGCGAGCCACATGAAGTCGATTCGTCATTCTGCCCCGATATGCGGGGAACAGGAACGGAATGATATCGTGAACGACCATCACATGCCGGACCCTCCCCTTCGGGAAGACTGCTGACGATTGGGACATACTGATGAACGTTTCGCATCCGCCTGAAAGGACGCGGACCGGAAGCGAACGTTCCCACAGGATCCTCCTCGGGACGTCGTCGCGCGTCCAGCGCGGCAGGAACACGCGTTTCTCGAAATTTTCCGGAAGGAAGGATATATCGGTATCCTCCTCCAAATAAAGCAGGAACCGATGTTCCGCCGATCCCGGAAGACGCCCCAAAGCGCGGAGCGTCTGCTCCGTCACCTGTCCGATTCCGGTTCCGGGTTTCCGTAAAAACGAGGCGTCTATGCCTATTGTCATAATTCCGTTCCTTTTCAGAAATGATACCCCGGAACGCGGAAAAAATGAAACGCCACACCCGGCGGCGGTTGCTTATTCGCGCCATTCCGGTACAATAAATCTGAATCCCGAATCCGTAACCGAACCGTATGATACCCGCGGAATCAACAGAGATGACATCCGGAAATGGCGCCGACCGTTCCGTCTGCGTCATAGGACTCGGATACGTCGGTCTCCCTATCGCCGTTCGTGCCGTCGAACGTGGGTATTCGGTTTCCGGCGTCGATCTCGACGAGAGGAAAATTTCCCTCATCAACGAGGGAAAGTCCCCTATAGAGGACAAGACCCTCTCGGAAGAGCTTCCGAAATTCCCCTTCGAAGCGACGGCCGACCCCACGGTCATTTCCAATGCCGACATCATACTCATCTGCGTGCCGACGCCGGTCGACGACCTCTATAACCCGGACCTCGGCCCCGTCCGCGGAGCGGTCTCGATGATCGCGAAGCATGCCAGGAAGGGATCGCTCGTCGTGCTCGAGTCAACCGTGAATCCCGGCGTCTCGGAAGAGGTCATCTCCCCGATGCTTACCGAAGCAGGATTCTCGGTCGGGACAGACATTCACCTCGCACACTGCCCCGAGCGTATCAACCCGGGCGATGCGAAGTGGTCCGTGAAGAACATTCCCCGCGTCGTCGGATCGACGAGCGCCGAGGGGCTCGACCGGGCCGTCGCCTTCTACGGCAGTATCGTAGACGGAGAGATCCGCCCGATGAAGTCGATCCGCGAGGCCGAAGCCGTGAAGATAGTCGAGAACTCGTTCCGAGACATCAACATCGCCTTCGTCAACGAGCTGGCGAAGTCGTTCGACCAGCTCGGTATCGACGTAAAGGACGTCATCCAGGGAGCCGCCACCAAGCCGTTCTCCTTTATGCCGCATTTCCCGTCGTGCGGCGTCGGCGGCCACTGTATCCCGGTCGATCCGTACTACCTTATCGAACGTGCCAAACAGTCCGGCTTCGACCACCGTTTTCTCAAGCTCGCGCGAGAAATCAACAATTCGATGCCTTCCTATACGGTCGAACTGCTGCAGGATACGCTGAACGAGCTGGAGAAGCCCCTCAAAGGCACGAGGATCGGCGTCCTCGGACTCGCCTACAAGCCGAACATCGACGACCTGCGCGAGTCTCCGGCCGAAGACGTGATTCACGAACTCCGTCGTCACGGAGCGGTCGTCACGACCTTCGATCCCCATGTCCCGCGCCTCTCCGATGTCAGCTCCCTCGACGAGCTTCTCGACCGTTCCGACGCGCTCGTCCTCGCGACCGCTCATAAGGAATTCCTCGACGAAATCACCCCGCAGCGTCTCGCCGATGCCGGAATAACCGCCTTCGTCGACGGACAGAACGCCTTCGATCGTGATGCGATGCGGGCCGCCGGCATCGCTTACAAGGGAATCGGTCGCTGATCGATTCCGAAAACGAGCGCCTATGTTCTCCCTCCTTCGGTTCGCGATCTGGACCGTCGGCACCGTGACGGTAGCCGGCTTCCTCCTCGGACTTGCCGGCTATCGCCTAGACTGGAGCCGACCGGAGGGAAACAACGGCTCCTGTGCCGCATCCGTCTCCGTCTGTCGGGACATCGCCATACGACACGGACTCGAGGGATTCCTCGCGGACTGCCGACCCGACTGCCTTCGGCTCCCCAAGGTGATCGGAAAACAGGACTAATCCGCCCGCTTCGCGGGACATGAAAGCCTATGCGTCTCATCGTAAATATCCCCGCCTATAACGAGGAGGACAAGATCGCGGAAACGATCGGCCGGATCCGGTCGAGTTTCGGCTCGGAGTTCTACCGGACCGGATCCGGCTCGGCTCTCACCGAAAAGCTGATCCAACTGATCGACGACGGATCGACCGATGCGACGGTAGCGCGGGCAAAGGAAGCCGGAGCCGACCTCATCGTCTCGTACCGACCGAACCGGCGCCTCGCCTACGCCTTCAAGCGATCCGTGGAAAACGCGCTCGAACACGGGGCCGATTTCATGGTGAACATCGATGCGGACGGCCAGTTCGATCCGGAAGATATCCCGAAGCTCATCGAGCCGGTACTCGCGGGTTCCTGCGATATGACGGTGGCAAACCGGTTCGGAGACATCGCCGCAAAGGACATCCCGTGGATACGGAGCTTCCTCAACCGCTTCGCCGCCTCAATGGTCGGATTCTTCCTCAACGTGAAGACCGAGGACTTGACCTGCGGCTTCCGCGCGCACAGCCGGGAAACTCTCCTGCGGCTGAACCTCGTGAACGTCAACTTCACCTACACGCAGGAGACCATCATCGACGCCATCGGGAAGAATCTCAAGATCCGCTGGATACCGATCAGAGTCACCTATCACGCGGACCGGAAACCGAAGATAACCAAGTCAGTGACACGGTTCGTCTCGAACGGATTCAAGATCATACTCAAAGCCGTGCGCGACGTCCGTCCGATGAAGTTCTTCGGGATTCCGGGGCTCTTCATGATCGGAATCTCCGTCGTCCTGTTCGTGGCGTTCCTCGTCTCGTACCTGCAGGACCTGAAGATTTCCCCCTATCGGAACTATCTCTCGTTCGCGGCGATATTCTTCGTCGTCGGACTCCAGTTCGTCGTCTTCGCGCTTCTCGCCGACATGGTGAAGTCCAACCGGCTCCTCATCGAAGAGCAGCTGTACCTCTCCAAGAAACGCCGGTACGATTCCATCGAAGGTTCCCGATCGGCTTCGTAAGCCCCTCCGCCGTTTCCTATGCGCATCCTTTTCGTCTCCCGCGCCTACCCGCCCGTCATCGGAGGTATCGAGAATCAGAACCGAGACCTCGCGCTCTGGCTCGGAAAAAAGGCAGATCTCCGGCTTATCGCGAATACGCGCGGAAAAACGTTCCTACCGATATTTCTTCCGTATGCCTTTTTCAAGGCCTTGATATTCTCGTTCTCAAGCGACATCCTTCTCGTCGGAGACGGAGTCCTTGCCCCGTTGGCCGCAGCGGTCGGAATATTACACCCGGGACTGAAGACCGCAGCCGTCGTTCACGGACTCGATCTCACGTTCGGACGGAGACCGGGGTTCCTCTCACGTTTCTATCGCTCCGTGAATCTTCCGTCACTGCGACGGCTCGACCGGATCTTCGCGGTCAGCGGTCACACGCGCGAGGTCGCGATCAAATCAGGAATCGAACCGAAAAGGATAACCGTCATACGAAACGGCATCGACCCCTCCGAACTCGTCACATCGAGAAGGCGGGACCTTCTCGACCGGCTCGTCGGCGTTCCCACCGAGAATCGGTTCGTCATACTCCGGATAGGCAGGTATGTCGAGCACAAGGGCGTCGAATGGTTCATCAGGAACGTCGTTCCGAAACTTCCCGAAAAGGCGCTTTTCGTCGCTGCGGGATCGGTCGTAGGAAAACGGACGGCCGGCGATAACGACTATTTCCCGACATGCGAACGGACCGTCGGAGAGCTCGGACTCGACGAACGCGTGCGACTCCTCACCAATCTGCCGCAGGCCGACATTCTGACGCTTCTCAATGCGTCCGATCTCGCCGTATCACCGAACATACCGGTACCTGGTACCATGGAAGGATTCGGGATAAATGTCATCGAGGCGAACGCCTGCGGACTGCCCGTCATCGCCGCCGATCTCGAGGGACTCACGGAAGCGGTACAAAACGGAGAAAACGGCACCCTGATTCCGCCGTTGGACTCGGACGGATTCGTAGCCGAAATCCGACGACTCATGGAGGATCCAGGACAGCTCGCGGAGCGTCGAAAGAAAGCGTCTTCATACGCGGCGGCAACCTTCCATTGGAATGTCCTTTCGGACAAATACCTCGAAGCGTTCGAGGAGATGCTCACCTCCGCAAGCTGACGCGTCGTCGTGGCGACACTCCCCGTCTTCCTGTACAATACGCTCATGGACTACCTCCTCTTCGTCATCACGACCCTCTCGATTCCGGCAGCCGGTTACGCCCTTCTTCGCGGTATTTTCGGAAGATCGGACGGATCCTCCCCGCTCGAACGCCTCGTCTTCTCGTTTGCGCTCGGAATCGGATCGCTCGATGTTTCCATGATGTTCCTTTCCCGCATATCCGTCCCGACGAACGCGTCGACCATGATTGCCGCGATGGCTTCGCTTCCCGTAGCCGTGCTGCTGACCCGGCTAGCCTACGAACGAATTCTGCACACCGGTAACGCCAGGAAGGATCCCCGGGCCACGATGCCGTCGTTCCGAGGACGGGAGTCCGCGCTGTTCGCACTCCTGCTCGCCCTTACCGTCTTCCTGAAAACGTTCTTCCTCGTATCGGCCGGCCTCCCGACGGCTACCGATCTCGGGCACCACATGTACTGGTCAAAGGTGATCGCCGAGACCGGAGAGCTTCCCCGGTACGAAAAGATCACTATCGAAGATGCCGGGGAAGGACGGACGAAACTTACGGATCCGCAGCCGATCTCCGATTTCATCATCGGAGAACATCTCCCGTTCGCGGCCATAGCGATCCTTTCCGGCGCCTCTTTCCTTTCCGCCTTCCCGGTTTCCTTCCTGCTCCTCGTAAATCTTCTCTCGGTCTGCGCCGTCTTCCTGGTCGCAACCCGATTCGCCGAACATCTCTCGCTCCCGGAGCGGTTCTCACCGGCCAGGATCGGACTCGGGGCGCTCCTGTTCGCAGGACCGCTGTTTTCCATCGCGTCACCCGAAGCGAAATTCGTTTCCGGAGGGGTCGTAGGTAACCTGTTCGGAGACTTCCTCATACCCCTCGCGCTCCTCGCGTTCCTGCGCGCCTTCGCCGAATCCTCACCGAGACTCCTCGGACTCGGCATCCTACTCTCGTTCACGCTCGCCTATACGCATCATCTCTCGGTCCTCATCCTCGCCATCTCGCTCGCGATAACCCTGCTCCTCCTGATAACCACCCGCCGTCGGAAAATTCGGGATCTCGGCAGACGGATGTTCCGTCTCCTCCTTTCGCCTTTCGCCATCTTAACGATCGTCTTCGCCGGTCTCTTTTTCCTGTTCGTCATGAAGCCGACTTACATCGAGAACAATGCCGTCACGACCGCGATCGGAACCGCGACGAAGGCGACCCGGACCGGGCTCACGTTCGCGGAGGCGTCCGGTTCCACCGGAGCTTCCCGCATGGCGATCGGTCTCGCGGCCCTTCTTGCGATCGTCGCTTCGACCGGCTCCCGGAAATCCGATGCCTTCGCGTTCCTTGCCGGCTGGGCCGGCGCGCTGCTCATCGCCACGCTTCATCCCGGATGGATGAAACTCGACATCCCTTCGGATCGTGTCGGAAATTATCTCTCGTTCCCCTTTTCAGTCCTCGCCGGAACGGCCCTGGCAGGCTTTCCCGCTATCCTGCGTTCCGACCGGCTCCGGACCTTCCTCCCTGGACAGCTGTTTCTTTTCGCATCACTCGTTCTCTTCTCGTTCGCCGCCTGGGAAGGCCTGCAGGACAATCAGGCCTCGCTTCCGACATCGGCCAAGGCGCAGGATACGCTCGAAACGTTTGCCTCCGCCGAATACCTGGCGGCACGCTCCCTGCCGTCGGACGTCTTCCTCAAAGATCACAACTATATCACCGCCGACTCATGGATGAAGATATTCTTCATGCGCGACTACGCATATCCTCTTTCCCGGGCATACTTCAAGCGTTACGAGGACGAAGCGAAGCCTCGGGAACAATGCACCCTGCGAATGGTCTCCACGCCGAACCTTCCGGAAGGTCGGGCCTGTTTCGAGGACCTCGGCGTAAACCTTGTCGCCGTCAATCCCGCGTACGACGCGGAACAGTTCGAACGCTCCAGCGATTTCTCCCGCATCTACTCGTCGACAGCCGTACAGGTCTATGAACGCATCCGCTGACAACCGGAACGGTTCCGGAATCATCCGTTTTTTTCGGGCAGACACGGCCCCGGTCACGTTCGTGATCGCCTCTTTCGTCGTCGCCTCCGGAATACTCTTCTTCCTCGTCGACCGAGGACTCGACCCGGACCTGAACAAGGACTGGTGGACCCTGTCCTTCGAGACCCGCGATCAGTCATCGCTCTCCTTCCGCATCACGAACCATTCGTCGGCGTCGCGGTTCGAGTATGTCGTCTCGGATCCGATCGGCACGGTCGATTCGGGATCGGTAACGACAGACAAGGGCTCCGAATCGCTTATCACGGTTCCGACTCCGGCCGGTTCGGGCCGGACAACCGTCATCGTGACCCCCGAAAACGGTATGCCGAAATCTGTCTACCGGGAACGTCCGTAGGAAGCATTCTCCCGCCGGATTCCGGAACCCGCGCTCATCCGTGTTTCCAATCCTCTCCGGACGAGGTACCATAAGAACAAGACCGTAAACCGCTTCCGTACCGTATGAAGGACTCCCGAAAGACACTTCTCGTCACCCGACCGCTCTGTCCTCCCTGGGACGAGGCCTCCAAGAATTTCGCCTACTTTCTCGCCCGGTCCGTATCGGGAACCCCGATGACGATCCTGACGCACGGGTACGTCGACGGTCTCCCGGCATCCGTCACACAGGCGGATATCTACCCGTCGGAACGGTTCGACCTCCGCGCGAAGTTTCTTCTCTTCGCCGCACTCTTCCGCTACCGGAGCCGGTTCGACGTGACGCACTATCTCTTTACGCCGACGAAGTCGAATTCCCGGATCATACGACGGTTCGCCTGCCCGACCCGCGGCAGGACGATCCAGACGGTCGCAACGCTCCGCGAAGACCTCTATTCCGAGTCGGAACTCCGCCGGATGCTGTTCGCGGACCGCATCATCACCTATGCGGACGCATCAAAGCGGAAACTCGAGTCGATGGGATTCTCCGGAGTCGAACGCATCTATCCCGGCATCGACCTTGAACGGTTCCGCCCGACCCCGAAAGATCCGGCGCTCCTGAAACGGTTCGGATTCACGGAACAGGACTTCATCGTCTCCTATGTCGGCGAATATGCCCGTCTCGGGGCGACCGACATGCTCGCCGAGACCATCGTCAGCTTCCATAGTCAATACCCGGATTCGAACATCCGTTTTCTGTGGGCCCTGAGGATCAAGAATGCCGACGATGCCGCCAAGAAGGCCGAGGTCGTCGCCCGCTTCGAATCAGCCGGACTCGCGGACCGGTTCTTCTGCACCGATACGTTCTCGGACATGCCCGGCATATACAATCTCTCGGATGCCATCGCCTTTCCGGTCGGCGACATGAGGGGAAAGTTCGATGTCCCGCTCGCGGTCATCGAGCCCTACGCCTGCGGCAAGCCGGTTATCCTTTCCGACATCCCCCTTTTCAAGGAGTTCTCGAATCCTGACATTTCCATCACGGTTCCGCGAGGAGACGGCCAAGCCTTCATCGAGGCCGTCCGGGCACTCGAGTCCGACCCGGAACGCCTCGCCGCTATGGGTCGTGCCGCCCGCACCTACGCGGAAAAGGAATTCGACCTGCGAGATACGGCAAGACGATACGGACAGGTCTACGAAGAACTGGCGAAAAATCCCGCATAAATGACCTCTATGGACGACGAGATCATCGACGTCTACACCGAAGACAATGAGCCGTTTGGCTATATCGCAGAACCCTTAACTCGTACCCCTTTTTATGCCAGGAGAAACGAAAACGCATCTCGCAACGGTCTCCATCCTCGTGAAGGAGCGTGATACGCATGTCGCCGAGGTGAACGCGATCCTCTCCCGACATGCCGATCGAATCATTTCCCGCCTCGGCGTGAATCTCGACCGTTTCGAAGCGATCGGCGGAAGCGGTCTCATCGACGTAGTCGTTCTCGGAACGGCTGCCGAACTCAAGGCCCTCACCGACGAGCTCGACGCCCTCTATGGCATCGTCGCCCGTATCAGCGTTCTCGACTGATAATCATGAAGCGTATGTCCGAACTCCGCTTTCTCGGCCATGCCGCGTTCGAACTCAGACTCGACGGCAAGGTCATCCTCTTCGACCCGTGGACCACGGGAAACCCGCAGTCCCCGCTCGCATCGGCGGACGATATCGAGGCGGCGGACATCATCCTCGTCTCACACGACCATTCCGATCACGGCTTCGACGACGCGGTCCGGATCGCGAAGCGAACCGGCGCTACCGTCGTCGCGGTCGCCGAACTCGCGAACCGTTTCCGGGACGAAGGCATCGCGAGGGTCGTCTCGGGGAACATCGGCGGAACCGTCGGCGTTAGCGGCATACGCATCACCTTCGTCCAAGCCGTCCACTCCGCCGGAGCCGGTGTCCCGTGCGGATTCGTCGTAAGGAGCCCGAACCTCGGCCTCTACTTCGCCGGTGATACGGCCCTCTTCGGAGACATGTCATTCCTCGCCGACGAGAAGATCGACGTCGCCATCCCGCCGATCGGCGGCACGTTTACCATGGACATACGGGCCGCTGCCAAATCGGCGGAACGTATCCGCCCGAGAACCGTCGTCCCGATGCATTACGGGACCTTCCCGGACATCGTCGCCGACACCGATGAATTTACCCGCCTGGTCGGGAATAAGGCACGGACTGAAATCCTCTCCCCAGGCGCCGTACTTTCCCTCAGATAAGCCATGGTGTATAATCTGTATATTATCTGCAATTTCATGTTACATATGGGCAATCCTGAAACGCGGGCCGGCATGACAGCAGAAGGACACGAAGCCGAGAAGATTCCGCACATCCCCGAACCGTACCGGGAGAACATCAGGTCAATAATGGAATCGCAGTATCCGGAAGACTGCCGGCAGTTCATCGAGGCGGATCTAGCTGCGCTTGACCGGTATGCGATGGAGTCGGGCCACACGTTTCCTGATCAGCCTGCGGAAAAGGACGTCGCCGATTTCATGTACTTCGCGTTTGTAGACGATACGCAGGCTCCGTTACCGGACGGGACATGCGACCGTATCGAGTCCGCGTTCGCCACATATTTGCGACGCGACGTCTCCGATGAAGAGCCGACCGATATCGAATAGGGAATCTGCTGACCTGACATTATGATCGAGCCGAAAGATTTCACGAAAAGCGGAGATTTCCGCAGCGAGATGAAGACCGACCGGATGAAGGTTCCGGTCGTCTTTCATGTGCAGGACGAGCTCCTGCCGTCCGAATCGACACTCGAACAGCTCGAAAGCGTCGCGAGCAACGACGGCCTCTTCCGTCATATCGCCGCCATGGCCGACGTCCATTCCAAGCCCGGACGCAAGAACGCCACCGGCACGACCATCGCCTCCGGGAAGCTCATCCTCCCGCAGGTCAACGACACCGATCCCGCCTGCGGCATGCGGCTCGTCGCGACGAACCTGACCGAAGACAACCTCTCGCAGGAAGAGATCGACCGCCTCTTCTCAGCGCTCGAGGGCCGGGTGCCGACCAAGGCCTATACCGGAACGATCCTCCCCTACCGCGTCATCGTCGACATCTGCCGAAAGGGTGTCCGCGCCGCCGTCGAACATCTCGGAATCGAGACGAAGTTCGAGGAGGAACATTCCCTCGACCGCGGGAACTTCTTCGGCGGGGAAGTGACCCGGAAGAAGATCTACGAGGTCATCCCCCGGCTGTTCCTCTTCTTCGCGAAGTTCCGTTCCGGCATCCTCGGTGCGGCCGGAAACCACTTCCTCGACCTCATGAAGGTCACCGACCTCATGGACAAGGAGAAGGCCAAACGGCTCGGCCTCCGGAAAGGACAGTACGTCTTCATGATCCACTGCGGGTCCGGCATCCTCGGCCAGTACACGATGTACATGTATACGGCCAAGAAGCGCGAACATCGGTCGCAGGCCTTCATGGCCTGGCTCGGACGGATGACCTTCCTCACGCCGCGCAGGCATGTCGTCGACGCGATCGCGAAAAAGATCCGCGACTTCGATTTCGGCGCCAAGAAAGAGCTCTTCACCTTCGACGGCGACGGCGAGGACGGACGGATGTACATGGAAGCGCGCAACGCCTGCTCGAACTTCGCGCATGCCAACCGCGCCATCATCGCCCACAACGTCTCCGAGACGATCAAGGAGGTCCTCGGCCGCGACCCGGGCTTCGAGCTCATCTACGACATGCCGCACATTCTCGTGTCCAAGGAGAATCATTACGGTTCGGATGTCTGGGTCCACCGAAACGGCACCAGCCGCGCCTACGGCCCCTCGCGCATGGCCGATCATCCTGATTTCCGCGAAACCGGCGAGCCCGCCTTCATCCCGACCTCCATGTCGACCGAAGGATATCTCTGTGTCGGACTCGACAGCAACGAATCGACATTCTTCTCCTGCAACCACGGCGCCGGGAAACCGAAGGCGGCCGCCGAGTCGGTCGTCCCGCAGAACCACGACGAGCTCCATGCCAAACTCGCGTCACGCGGCGTAAAGCTCTACAACGGCCGTTCGTCGCGGGTGATCGAACAGGACAGCGCCCACTACAAGAACGCCGACGCGGTCATCGAGAGCGTCCGTCAAAACGGCATCGTCAAGCCCGTCGCGAAGCTTCAGCCCGTCGCGGTCATCATGTACTGACCTCGTCCGACATCATGCCGAACGAAACAGCAAGAAGTAGGAGTCCGGTCACGGAGTCCCACAGGAAGTGATCGAGGAAGAGACTCGGGAGAAAGACGAGGAACATCGCCAAGGCGGCGGTGTTCTTTCTTCTTGCGGCCGTCACGAGGCTTCCGATAACGAGCGCGAAAAGGAATAAGAGACCCGGGATGCCGAGATCGGCAAGCACGAGGAGCGGCACGTCATGCGCCGGCTGGACATCCCAGACCGGACGTTCCGGATCGAGTCGGATGAGCGCTGCGGTCGAATTCCACATTCCTGCACCGACAATCGGTGATTCGCCGATGACGCGCCATGCATCCCGATAGGTCGTCTTGCGGTCGGCAACGGAGCCTTCCTGAGCGACGACAGCCCCGTCGAAACGCGGAAAAACGACGCCACGCAATATCCAGGAGAACATCGCCATCGAAACGACAACGGCGACAATTCCGGCAAAGGCATACTTCCCTGTCATCCCGGGCTTGACCCGGGATCCAGGAATTTCAACCGACTTCCCGAGGGCGTCCATGCGATCAGCGGAATGGAAATGGAATGCGTCTTGAACAGCCCGCCAGAAAAGAATGGTTGTGCCCACCACGAACCCGGCCCATGCCGATCGGGAAAAGGAAACGAGAAGACCGAGTGAAAGGACGGGAAGCGCCGCGATGAGAACGGCCCGATGAAACATATGCCTTCGAGCGTCTACCTTGTCCCGCATCCCGACGATCCGATGAACGACAAGGAAAAGACCGACGGCGACGAACAGTCCGTACACGTTCGGGTGCGGAAAGGTTCCGTAGGCCCGAAACCACCGGCCGGATCCGTTCTTAAGCACCGATGTCCCGGCCGCCCAGGCCGGATGTGACGCCGTCCCGAGAAGTGCCGAAGAAAACGTCTCCTGCGTCACGAATTGACCGATACCGACGAGTGCCTGCAGGACCGCGCCAAGGATAAGGATATCCCGTATCATTCCTCCTTTTCCTCTCCGGGTCAGGTCGCGTCCCATCACGAACGCGTCCGCCGCTAAGAGAATCGTCAGCGCTCCATAAAGGGCCAATGCACGGTCCTCTGCCCAGGCAGGCGAAAGAAACGCCCACAGCACGAAAAGTATCAACGCTACTCGCGGAAGGGGCTCCGATATAAGGCCTCGGAACGGATCTCGGATTCCTTCGGCCTTCGCCTGTCGAGACCTCCCGATTGCGGCGATCATGACCGCCGTAGCCAACAACAGCGCGGAAGCGAAAATCCCGATCGTCCCGTACTGCCATTTCGCACCGCCGATCATCGGCTCACGCAACAAATACACCGTCTGAAGCGGAAGCAGGAGGACGAACAAGAAAAAGAGACGGTCGGAATACTTCGTAAGACGATCCATGTATCGGTGGTAATCCGTTGCGCATTGTACCATTTTCTGATACTTTACGGGTAGTTTTCACCCGTTTTAAGCGGATACCGCCGAAACGCCCGAGGATCCTCACGTCTGATTCCGAACGCCATGCGACTCATCACTTTTTCCGGAACCGACGGCTCGGGCAAATCGACCCAGCTCTCGCTCCTCCGCGAATACCTCGAGGGAAAGGGGTTCAGGGTCGCGTATTTCCATGCGCTCGAGTTCTCCGTCGGGAATCGGATACTCCGCTTCCTGAAAGGAAAGAAAGATTTCCGACCCGGATCCGAACACGCGAACGTGACCGCGTCACCCTTTTCGGTGTTCCTGCGTACCTGCTCGCTCCTCGTCGATCTCATCGCATTCCCCTTCCATCGATGGCGGCTCGGTCGCCAGGGGTACGATATCCTCCTTTCTGACCGATATTTCTTCGATACGATAGTAAACATCGAGTACCTTGCCGGACTCAGGCGGCATCGATGCGTACTTCTTCCGCTCGCGGAACCGCTCGTCGAACGACCGGATCTCTCGTTCTTCCTCGATATCGAACCGGAATCCGTCATGAGGCGCGATAACGCTCCGGAACAGGGTATCGAATACGTGCGCGCCAAGCGAGACCGCTTCCGAACGCATATTACCGACTGGGGGTTCCGAGTACTCGATGCGGACCGTGAAAAAAACGATCTATCCGCTGAAATAAAGGACATTTCGGACCAAATTTTTCAGAGTATTGACAAAGGTACTGCAAGGTGATATAATTAATAAACAGTACCTTACTCCCTCTTCGACACGGTATCTCCTTGACCCACGAGGTCGGGAAATTATCCTTTGTCTGTCCCGTGGACGGAATCGGCGGACCCGCATACTATCAGCGGACCCTCCTACCCGATATCGCAAGATCCGGACCCGAAGATCGAAGAACGGAATCTCTCGAAAAAGTCGGCATGGCCAATAACCGTGTCGCTTTTTCTTTTTTCCGGAAGCCCGTACAATGGTGGTAAACGATACGCGCATGAAACATTTTTCCCGAGCCCTCGTCTGGCTCACGCTTTCGGAGGTCGTCTTCAATGTTGCCGGCTACGTCATCCATGCCGTTCTCGGCCGAATCCTCGGTCCGGCCGACTACGGCCGTTACGGTCTGGTCGTGAATCTGACCACGACGGTCATCATCCTGATCGGTAACGGCATCCCGACTGCGATGTCGAAATATCTCGCCGAGATATTCGAGACCCATCCGGAACGGATCATCGGCATCAAGCGCGCGACCATCGCGCTCCAGACGGCGATCATGTCCGGCGTGACGCTCGCGTTCTTCCTGCTCGCCCGGCCGATAGCGCTCGCCCTGGGCGACGATACCCTTACCCCGCTTTTCCGACTCTCTTCCCTCATCATACCCTCATTCGCGGCCGCATCGTTCTATTTCTACTACTTCACAGGGCTTCATTTCTTCCGCCTGCAGGCGATCCTCAAGACGGTCCGGGCGCTCGCCCGTATGGCGTTCATCATTTCGCTCGCCATGTTCTTCGGGGTCGGAGGAGCCGTTTCCGGCTACATCGTGGCACCGCTTTTCGTCTTCGGAATCGCCCTCGTCGCGGACCTTATCGCGACTCATCGGTACTTTCCCGCCGTATCGGAATCCGGATCGCCGAAGTTCCCGACGAAGCGGCTTATCGACTACGCCTGGCCGCTGACCCTCTTCCTTCTCTTCTATCAGCTCACCACTTCGCTCGACCTCTTCCTCGTGAAGGGACTGCTCCACGACGACCGCGCGACCGGCCTCTACAACGCCGTCATGACGGTCGGCAATATCCCCTACTACCTCTTCTACGCGCTCACCATCATCCTGCTCCCCGCTATCTCCAAGACCTCGACCAACCGTGACGATACAGAGACACGGAAGCTCGTCAGCCGATCGCTGCGCCTCCTCGCGCTCGTCCTGTTCCCGGTGGTCACGCTGCTTTCCGCGTATGCCGGACCGGTCATCCGTCTCTTCTACGGCGGCGCATACGGCGATGCCGCGGCGTCCATGTCCGTCTTCTCCGTCGGAAACGGTTTCTTCACGATCTTCTACGTCCTGGCGTTCGCTATCGCCGGTGCCGACCGGGTCAGGATACCGATGTACGCCTCGGGAGCCGGACTCGCCCTCTCCGCCCTCCTCAACACGCTTCTCATACCGCGATACGGCATCATAGGTTCGGCGCTCGCCACCTCGACCGTCATGATCTTTCTCGGAATCGGACTCCTCGTCTTCACCGATCGCCATTTCAAGGTCCGCATCCCGGGGCGGCTCTGGACCGTCTCCGCGATTTCCTCGATCATCCTTATCCTCCTCTCCCGACTCCTCCCGTCCGGCACGTATTCCTTCGTCGTCTCAGGAGTCTTCCTCTTCGCGCTTCACTTCGGCATCCTCGCCGCCGGAAAGGCGCTCGTTCCGGAGGACATGGCCCCGTTCAGGAAATTCCTCCCTTCGAAGACGAAATAGAGAGAACCCCTCGCGTTCCTCGCGAGGGGTTCTTTTCAATTCAGACACATCTTCGGGGCGGTTTTCGGTTTTTAGATCGCAGGCATGCGACGGGTATTCCGACGCCGCGGTCAGACGATCCGCAACGAGAGTTCCGTTTTGAGCGCAGTGCGGATCTCATCGAGCTCTTTCTGCCAGCGGAATTCCGAATACTCGCGTCCACGCAGCAAGCTCGACCTGACCTCCGCCGCGACCTCGCTCGGGTAGCCGAGGTGTTCCAGGATCGCGTCGAAGCGGATGCGGCCATATCCGGAAACGAAGACTTCGAGATGTTCAAACTTCCGCCTCCGGTCGATCATCACTTCCCAGATCGGCAACGGCAACAGGTACCTTGACGCTTCACGTTCGATCAGGAACCGACGGACTTGGTCGTAAATACTGGCATTATCCCTCAGGCGCCATTCCTTCCATTCCCACCAGTTACCCGATTCAATATCTTTTTCAAGCTGGTCCCTTCCCACCACGAGCGTCTTCAGTACCGTTTCCAGACTCGGAAACGCAAGTGAAAATTGATAGGGAACCTCACCCAACCCGAAAGTCGACTTCCAGTCCCAGTTAACAGGAATCGACAGTGCGCCCTCCTTCGTCCCGATGGGGTCATCGACAAACACCTCGAGTCCCAACGCCTCCGCGACTCCCAGCTCGTTGAACTTCGGATTCCCAGCATCATCCGTCAGAATGCGCTCGATGATGACGCTCTGTGGGCAACCGGGTCTCGTGCCGAACACGATACCGTACGGATTTCCTGTCTTGAATTGAGCAGTAAATCCCAATCGAACATCTAAACCTCTCATTTTCCCTCCTTTGGCCGCCAGTACGGACAATCTTTGTTCTGAATAGTTAAAATACACTGCGAAGATTATAACAGTATTCTGGTATCTGTCAAGAATTCTCGAATGAAAGCGACGATGGATATCTGAAACCGAACGGACTATGCTCCTTCACTTTCAGTGCCCCACCGGAATACCAGCACGTCGCCGCGGAGCAGCGGGTCGCTCTCGCGGACCATGTTCCGATACATGAAGTCCTCGGCCGCGCGGGACACGTAGTCCGTGTCATTGTCGGACATGACGACCCAGCCGGACGGATACTTCGCCATGAGGTTGGATAGTTCCTCTATGGAAAGTTTCGTTGTGGAAAGCTCGCCGCCGAAATCGTAGACCGGGAGACGCATTCCCGACCAGTAGTAATTGCGGAAATTTCGCGTCACGAGCGCGTCGCCCTCGATGGCATGCTTGCGGACATAGGCGAAGACTTTTCGATAGTTCGCCGTCGATGCGGTATTCGTCCGATGATACGTATTGTTTTCCTGGAAGAAGTACTCCCACCGCGGAACGAAGACCGCGAGCGCGACGACTGCGGCACAGGCGGCGTATTTCCATCTCGCCCCGAGGGATTCCTTCACGAATCGGACGACCTCGTAACCGCCGGCAGCGACCAGGATCATCAAAAACGGGAGTGCGAAGAAGATATACTGCTCCCCTTCGTTGCGGCGCCAGAACCAGACCGCCATCACGAGCGGGACGAGGAACGAGACCGAGAGCCAGATCGCCTCACGCCCTTTTCCGGACCGCTTCGCGAGCGACCAGGCGCCGAGAACCGCAAGCGCGATGGCGAGCACCGGCTGCGTATAATCGCGGACCACGTACCCGAGGTATGAATAGTGATTGTCGAAAAAGACGAGCGTGCCGAGGGCATAGCGGACCTTTTCCGGAACGGCGACAAAGGCCACTGCCACTCCGAAAATGCCGAACGCGACGGTCACGCCGTATCTGTTCCGCACACCTTCCCCTTTTCGCCAGGCAAGAACCGCCATGACGAGAACATAGGCTCCGAACACCGGAACGATATTCGCCGTCAACTGGTGCGTCATCGCCGAGAGAACCCCGAACACAAGCATCGGGACGAGATAGGCGAGATTGAGTCCCGTCCGCTCCCGCACGGCACGCACCGGCCGCAGTTTCCCCTTGTATTCACGCTCATAAAACAGATAGAGCAGGGTCGAGAACGCGAGAAAGACCGGAAGGAACATCGAGTACATCCGCAACCGCCGATCGAACTCGAGTCCGGAAACGGATACGGCGAACAGGAACGCCGCGAAGAGTCCCACCGTCCGCCGCCCGGAAAAAATCCATCCCGCCAGGAACACGAGCAGCACGGTCAGAACGCCCCAGACGGCCGAAACGGTCCGTGCCGCCGCCTCTGTCGGCGGCAGGAACCGGAAGAGCTGCGCGACCTGCCACTTATAAACGCTCGCGCGTTCGTCGCGGGCATCGTTCCCGTTCACGACCGCAGGCTTCCCGTCGTTGAAGTCCCACGCCTTCCACTCCCCTGTCTGGAAATATCCGTACGAGGAATTGATATCAAGGAACTCGTCCGCGACGAACGGATTGTTTCCGAGCCCCCAGAACCGGAGCACTGCCCCGAGAACGAGTATCGCGAAGAGCGCCTGATACTTCCCGTCCGTGAATATCCGTTTCATAGGTTTCGGTTATCGGTCTTCTTCCCCGTCGGAATCGGCTTCATCATCCCACGACCCGGCATGACGCTGCCACCATCCGTTCCAGGTATATCGTTCGTTCGTCTTCGAGACCAGCGAATCGTTCGGTTTCGCATCGTCGTCGAAGACCTGCCGCTTCGCGGTGACCGCCTCCGTTTTCGGACGGAATTCTATCATGATCAGCGTTCCGAATTCCCTCTTTCCGACAACGTCATAGGTCTTCAGATACTTCCTCATGCCGTCTTCGAGATCCGACTTCGAGCGGAGGATAAGGACGTATATCCCTTCCTCGTAGGTTCCGGCAAGACCGAATACGTCGTTTCGGACACCGGAACGGTCCAGAAGGTATTTTATCGCACGACGATACTGAGGCTCGCTGTACATGTAAACGGGATATCCCGACTCGTCGGAACGGCTTTTCAGATATTTCACGATGTCGAGCTGCTGCGAGTACGTCACCCTGACCAACTCCTTAAGGATCCGGTCCGTCGGACTTTTCACGTTCTCGGTCGCTGCCCGCGAAAGCTGATCGAACCTGAGCGATAGGTACCAGAGATTCGAGACGGAAAACGTGACGACAACGAGTGAAAACATGAGGAAAGATACCCGTTTCCAAGGCAGGATCCGCGTGGCTTCCTCATAGAGGAATCCGAGCAGCAAGAAGGGTATGGGAGCGGTCACAAGGAAAAAGCGCGGCGCGAAATCGTACGCGAGCGGCAAGAAGACCACGAACGGGACGAGAAACCAGATTCCCGAAAGGAGCAGCAAATCGGATTTCCGCCGTTCCTTCTCACGCCACCAGAGACCGAGCAGGGAAGCGAGGCTCAGCAGCAGAAACGACAGGGAGCCCGCCCCGTACGGCCACCCCTTCTGACACCGGGCATCACAGACGGCGTACGGACCGGATTCGCCTCGTCGGAAATCCGGAAAATCACCCCCTTCGTATCCGGTCGTCACGACCAGGTATCCCAGTCCGTATTCCGTCACGTCTTTCACGAGCTTCGCTCCGACCGAATGTGTCTCTTTTCCCGACTTCTCCGTTACTGCCGCCAAAAAGGCCTTTGAGTTCGCGGCTCCCGTCGCCACTTCGTTGAGGACGACCGGCACATACAAGACAAGCGCCACGAAGACGGCGGCGGCCCACGTCTTCCAGGAGAATCTAGGCCGCCTTATGATCAGGAACACCACAAAAACAAGCGGGAGGGTCAGGAACGCGAGAAAATGGAGATGGGTCGAGAATCCGATCGAAAACGCCGCGAGTACGAACCATCCTCCGCGATGCCGTCCGTCCGGTTCGACGGATCGCAGAAGGGAATAGAATCCGAGCAGTGCGAAGAACGGGATCGGATTCGGATTCCAGGCGAACCGACCATACATGACCAGAAACGCCGAGACGGAAAAGAGGAATGCGAGGAGAACGGATACCCGCGACGAGAAGTATCGCCGCGCGACGAGAAAGAAAAGGATGACGGACGCAACGGAGAGGATCGGGATCACGGTCGCGACGCCGACCGGATCCTGCCCGAACAGGAGACCGCTCAGATACTCGAGGTAATAGAATCCGGGGCCCAGCCGAAGCGAGGTCCCGCCAGCCTTCATCCCGAGCAGGGTCAGCTCGCCGGGCCCTCCGACAAAGGCGTCGTCCACGACGCGCATGTCACGGGACTGATCGAGCTCGAAATGAAGCCAATCCGAAAAATGGTACAGACGAAGGAACGCGCCGAAAACAGTCACCAAAAAGAGGGCGAGAATCAACGCCTGCCGCCCTCCGAAAAAGGCTTTCTTTTCCCGGGTCATCGTGATAGAGTGATGAGGATTCCGAAAGGCCGTTTTCGGCCGCCTGTCGGCTGAATTGTAGCCATTTTTCGAAAAACGAGCAACCGCTATGACGCTATCGCAACGCGTTCCCGACCGAAAAACGACCGCCCTCGCCGTCGCTTCCCTTTTCTTCGCCGCGACCTCGTTCCTCTTCGTTCTCCGGTACTTCCCGGGAGTGCCCGCCCTCTCGTTCGCCGTCCCGAAAACCGCCTACCTGATCTCCCTTTCGGTTTCCGGACTTCTGCTGTTCGGCACGGTGTTTTTCTTTCACCCGTTCCGAAAAGTCGGCGAGTGGCTTCCCGCCCTGCTTCGATCGTTCGGTCTTCCGGCCATCTTCGCCGCTGTCGCATGGATCTCGAACGATGCGGTTCCCGACATCATAAGGATAGCCGTATCGTCCTACGGACTCGTCGCGATCCTCTGGTCCGTCCGTATACTCGCGAACCGCTACCGGGAAGATCTTCACGCTCCCCGGACGGACGAACCTTCCGTCGCCGGATGGATCCGAAAACAGGGGTGGAAACGCCTGCTTGCCGTCGCGGTCCTTTCCGCGGTCTTCTGCGTCACGGCGCTCCGCGATCTCGGACGGTTCGCGGCCGTCGACGAGGCACTCTGGCTCTACGGACGCATCCCGAAGTACTGGAACGCGCTCGGATCGTTCGAGCCTTCCAAGACGAGCATCAGCGACAAGCCCGGCATCTCCGTCGCCCTGGCGACCGGCCCCTCGCTTCTGGCCGTTCCGGATCCCGTCGAATGGAAGGACTATCAGGGTGAGTCTCATGATATCGCCTGGTTCTTCTTCGTATTCCGGCTCCCGATCGTCGTTCTCGCGACCATTCTTCTTCCGCTCTTCTATTACGTACTCGAGCGCCTCGTCCGGAAGACCGAGGCGATGTTCGCATTCGCGTTCATCGCGCTTTCCCCGGTGACCATAGGGATGACCAAGATCATCAACCCGGACTCCCTGCTGTGGATCTTCGTTCCGATGTCGCTCTTCTCGTACCTCGCCTACGTGAAACGTCGTCACGTCCGCTACCTCTTCCTCTCCGGGATCCTGCTCGGCCTCGCTCTCCTCACGAAGTACGTCGCGAATTTCCTCTTCGTCTTCGTGCTCGGGGCCATCTTCGTCGAATACGTCATTCGCAAAGAAGAAGAGCCGTTCCTTCCGTACCTGCGCCGTTCCCTCCTCGCCTATCTCGTCTGGACCGCGACCGCCCTCACGACGTTCTTCATCCTCTTCCCCGCAACCTGGGTAAAACCGAACAAGATACTCAACGCGACCATTTTCTCGCAGGCATTCGGAAACATAACCCCGCTCTTCATCGGACTGTTCGCCGTCATCCTCGCCGACACGCTCCTGAACCGCTCAAGGATCACCGAGACCGTCACCTCGTTCTTCCGGAACAGATCGTCGGCCGTCACGGCGTTCATAGGATTCCTCTTCGTCGCGCTCGTCGCCTTCGTCTGCATGGATGTCCTGCTCGGCATGCGTCCGTTCGACTTCATGGAGATCCTCGCGTCGCCGAAGACATCCTTCCATGCGGATAGCATCACGAGCTCCTACGTCTCGAACGCGTATCCGCTCGTTTTCGGCATCACGCCGACGGTCTTTCTCCTCCTGCTCGCCGCACCGTTCGTCTCGTCCCGGAAACGCCACCGGGGATCGTCCGCGCAGAAAACGGTAGTCCTCGGATTCCTCTTCATACTCCTCTACTACCTCGGAACGACCCTGAACGAAGTCGCCGCCATCACCCGTTATCAGATCGTCCTCTATCCGGTTGCCGCCTCGATCGCCGGAATCACCCTCGGGCTCATCATCAAGGATCTCAAGGACGCGCTCCCGGAACGGCTTATGCGTTTCCGGGCGGCCGTCTTCGCCGGATTCCTCGTCATCGTCACCGTCTCCGGAATCTACTCGCTCGTCCGGACACCGTTCCCGCTCAGCTATGCTTCCTCGTTCCTTCCGCAGCCGTACAGCCTCGACGTAAAGGATATGGGTCCCGGAAGCTACCTTGCCGCGCAATACCTCAATTCCCTCCCCGACTCGTACAAGACCACCATCTGGAGCGATAAGGACGGGGTCTGCAAGTTCTACGCCGGATTCTGCAAATCGGGGTTCTCCTGGGACGCGTACGAGCATGCCGACTTCTCCTATGTCGTCGTTTCCTCCGGTCGGGAAAGCCGCACCGTAAAGCGAGTGAATACCGCCCTCAGCGGACTGCGGCAGAACACCATCAGGTTCGACGAATACTACGGAAAGGCGGACCCTATCTGGGAACTCTACATCAACGGACGCCAGTCCCACTATGTCAGGATCTACCGGTTCGAACGCTGATCGGCCTATGACCTTCCCGCCCGTCTCCGATCGCGTCAGGACGGCGATACTCGCCTGTATGATCGCACTCTCGCACCTGGGCCTTGGGCTTCCGCATATCGGGTCCTTCCTGACGGCGGACGAACACTACTGGGTCGAGGAACGGATACGGAACTATTTCGACGCCTGGACGGACCACCGATGGAAGAAAACGCTCATAAATGACAAGCCCGGCGTCTCGCTCGCGCTTGTCTCCGGACCGGTGCTCCTTTTTCATTCCGGGAACGCACTCGATTGCCGCATCGACGAAGGCCGTACCACCGGCTGCGACCCGGATACGACTTCCCGGCTTTACGCCTCGTTCCGGATCCCGATTCTCGTCGCGAACGCCTTGCTGCTCGTCGCGATATTCTTCGCGATCCGCGCCTTCGCGGGAACGGCCGTCGCCTTCACGGCGGCGATGCTTTCTGCCGTCTCCCCGCACCTCGTCGGCATGTCGCAGATCGTCAATCCCGATTCCCTGCTCTGGTCTTCCGGATCACTCGCGATCTTCGCGATGACCGCGTATCTGACGACCCTCAGGAAGCGACATCTCGTAGCGGCGACTCTCTCGTTATCGCTCGCGCTTCTCTCGAAATACGTCGCGCTCGTCATCGTTCTTTTTCTCCCGATACTGCTCCTCGGAATCCATCTGTCCGACGAAGATCCCGGAAGAACCGCCCGACGGTTCCCGAGACTCCTCGGAACGGTTCTCGCCTCGTCCGCCCCTCTCGCGATATTCGTCCTTGCGGCTCCGGGAGTCCTCTCGTCCGGCGAGCGCATCGTCGCATTCCTCTCCGCCGATACCGGAAACATCCTGCTTCCCTGGAGCGTCTTCGCGACACTCCTTGCCGCCGCGGCCGCGATCATGTTCGCACGAATCCCCAAACGCGTCATCGAAGGAATCGGATTTGCGCTCCGCTGGCTATTGGCGGCAACAGGAATCATCCTCGTTATATCCGTCATGACACTCATGGTCGCCCGATTGGTCGATCCGACCTGGGACGACGAGATCTTTCGTCGCATTCCGTTCGACCTCAAGGATATCTCCGACGCAAGATACTATACGGACCGGCGCCTATCCCCGACAGACATCGCGGCCATGGAGCTCTCACCGTTCGCCTACTCGCTTCCGGTCGCCGTGCTGATTCTCGGTACAGCCGCCCTGTTTAACCGTTCCTTGCGGGTCATACGTGACAGAACGTCCGTCATTCCCCTTCTCATGGCACTCTTCATCGCGATAGAACTGGCCGCCTTCGCCGGATCAGGCATACAGGCCACTCCGCGATACCTCCTCCTGACCCTTCCCATATTCATTTACCTCGCCGCCGACGCGTCCGTCCGGATCGGAAGAACGCTGCACGGCCATCTTCCGGTACGACCGCGTTCCTTCACTCTCCCGGCTATCGTCGCACTTTCCGTCTTCGCCTCCGTTTCCGAGTCCGGAATCAACGCTCCGTTCCACGCGAATTTCGCCAACGCGCTCCTCCCGAAGGATGACCTTACGACCCACTCGTGGGGCTATGGCGGGTACGAGGCCGCACGGCACATCAACTCGCTTCCCGGCGCGGAACACCTCACGGTCTGGAGCGACTATTACGGGGTATGCGAGTTCTTCCGCGGAAACTGTCTCACGAACTACACCTTCGACCCCGAAACGACCAAGCCAGACTTGTACGTTCTGACACGCCGCGGCAGAATCCGGTACCTGTCGAGATACGACGATTGGGAACGGAAATCCGGACTGACCGCCTATCGGCATTACGATGACCCGAACCCCGCCTGGGAACTCGATATCGCCGGAAAGAAAGATAATTTCATCAAGGTTATCCGTTTGGATCAATAGATATGAAAGACAAAGAGCCTCGTAAAACGAGTCGGCAGTCGGTAACACGCGCTCCGATCATCGTCATCGCCGGAGTCGTGCTCGTATCGCTTGCGTACTTCGCCTCGCGATACCTCCCCGTATCGGAAGCGCCGTCGTCTTCGACGGAGGAACCGCCTCTGCAGCTTCCCTCCGAATTCCGCATCGGCATAATCACCGACGTCCACGGACAGACCGGAAAGCAGTATTCCTTCCGGTTCATGGACCCGGACAAGGTCATGCGCCCGCTCTACCGGTTCGAAGGATACATGCAGGACGTCTTCCGTCCGAACGTCATCGTACAGGACGGAGACCTCATCGAAGGATCGAACCGCCTCGGCGATAAGTCGGTTGCGGATTTCTCCTTCCTTCGCGACGAGCTGGACCGCTCCGCCGGCGCCCCGGTCCTCCACGTCATCGGCAATCATGATCGCCGCGGGTTCCACGACGATACGATCTGGAAATCGCTTACCGGAAACGATTCGACCTTCTATTTCCGCGACTACGACGATGTCCGCATCGTCATCCTCGATTACGATGACGCGGACCGGAACGCGGACCTCGCCGACGATTCCGAGGGAAGCGTGTCATCGGGCGCGAAGTATACGATCTCCGAAAACCAACTCGACTGGCTCAAACGGACACTCGAAGACGCGGGCCGACGCCGAATCGTCGTCTTCACGCACGTTCCGATCAACGAGAACGCGATCCTTCCCGGTAACCTCGTCAATCCTCCCGGCGAACGACAACGGCTCCGGGACCTTTTCGCGACTTACGGCGTCAAAGCGGTCGTTTCCGGCCACGCCGAGATATTCCGCTTCGAGGAAGACCGAGGTGTCAGATACTTCGCGCTTCCCGGATTCCATCGGAGCGAGGCGAAGAGCAAGCCTGAAAAATGGTACGGGACCTACTCCGCGCTGACGGTCGCGGACCGGGCAGAAATGTTGGTCCGATACGAAAAGGAATTCGGCGGAGCGTACGATGAGGTCCGGGTACCGTCGGAAGCGTTCGACGCACTTCCAAAGTAATCTCCTTCCATCCTATCCGATATCGTATTCCCGCTTCTCCCGGAAGAACGCAGGGGCTCCCGCGAGGCTGACAGCGACCTGGAGGAACCGCCCCAGGAGCGCGACGGCGAGTGCCGCCTCCGGACGGACGCCGATAAGCGGGAAGAACGTATAATAGGCCCATTCCTTGAGACCGATGTTATTGATGGACACCGGCAGACTGGACACGAGACTGATCAGGAAGACGACCGCAAGATATGGCAGGACCGGGACATGCACGCCGAGCGCATAGAAGAGCATCAGATTGAAGAACCCGACCCCGACCAAGGCGAACACGACTGAAAGGATGAAGTTCTCCCGCAGGAACGACCATTTCGCATATCCGCCGACCTCGCCGAAGAATCGCTTCAACTTCCCGGGAATCCGCTCGAGGAGACCCCGGAAGCGCGGGTGCGCGTAGAGAGAGATGAGTGCGGCGTCGAATACGAGGAAGGCGACGAGCGCGGCGGCGAACCCCGCGAACAGCGGCTGGGAGAAGATCTGCCGGAATCCGAGCGTTCCGACGACGAGATACAGCGCGATGGTCGCCCAGAGCCCGATAAAGCGGGTGAACATGACGGTCGATATCGCCGCGGCGTACCGTTGTTCGGTCTTGCCGAGGATATAGCTCTGATACGCGTCCCCGCCGAAGAACGACGGCAGGAAATTGTTCAGGAAAAGCCCCGCGAAATAGAATTCCGTCGCCGACCGGAAGCTCATGCGGAATTTCTTGTACTGCGCGGCGCGCCACCACCGCTCGATGCACATGAACAGTCCGGCGACATACAGGACGAGCGCCCCCGCGAGGAACGGGAGCGATGCGGAGCGGACCTCGTCCCATATCTTCTGCCAGTCCACCTTGGCGACAAGCAGTCCGACCAACACTGCGGCCATCGTCGACTTCAGCACGAATAAAATCTTTTTCCTGAGAGGCTTCTTTTCCATGGCTTTGCCGGGTGAGTGCCCCGGTGTTACGATATCTTCACGGTGTATGGTAGCAGGAAGTACGGTAATCAGGAAAATATAACCCCCTAACCTCGGAAAACATATGCGGATCTATATCAGCCACTCCCGATCCTTCGATTTTGATAACGAGCTCTATTCCCCCATCAGAAAGCACTTCTCCGACAACGCTCACGAGTTCGTTCTGCCGCACGAAAACGGCTCCGATGACGATACGAAATCGGTCATCGCGACCTGCGACCTCGTTTTGGCCGAGGTATCCTTTCCGGCGATCGGAGTCGGCATAGAACTCGGCCGCGCCGAAGCCGCCGGTATACGGATCGTCTGCGTTTACAGGACAGGAACTATGCCTTCGCCATCGTTACGACGAATAACCGATGAGATCCGGGAATACGATTCCGAAGCAGCCCTCCTGCGAATCATCGACAAAGGAATCGAAGACATTGAGACGGTCAATGATTAATCAAACCGCATCAACAAAGACTATGGCCCTCGTCTACGAATCGGACAATTTTATTCTCGAATCCCATGAAACCCCGGAAATCGACCGACTGGAAGGCGGACACCTGAAAATTTCCCCGAAGACGCCCGTCGAGGACCGTTCCTGCCTCACGCCACGGCAGGCGATCGGACTCATGCGGCTCACCGTCGTCGCCGGACTCGCGCTCAAGGCAGCCATGAAGGAAATCGGCGTCGATATCGGCCGGATCAACTACCAGGACAACGGCAACTGGAAGCCCTCGCTTCACGTACACCTGTACGGCCGTGCGAAGGGTGCCGTCATGCAGAAGTTCGGCGATCCGTTCGTTCCGGGTCACAAGCCCGAATACGCCCCACTGACCGAAGACGACCTCCGTCGCGTTCGGGAACATATCGACCGATTTCTTACTGAAGATCGTTTTTCGGACGAATCATGGGGACTTACGTGACATAAAAGCGTCTTCTTCTCATGATTCCTGATCACGAAGAAACATCCTTACATAGAGTTCCATGCCGGAAAGGAACGCATCGGGATGTTCCTCAAAAGCGGTCCGAAGTTCCGCCGGCGAATACCACTCGACCCGTTCCACCTCGTCCTCCTGAAGATGGAACGCTCCGGCGGGAAGATCGATAACGGCCGCGTACCACTGAAGGAAATACTCATATTTGCCCTGACGGCGAATCTTATCCCGTCGTTCGAACGGCACGTCGACAATTCCGAGTTCCTCCATCGCCTCCTTTTCGATGTTCGAATCGTATGTCTCGCCCTCGTCATTCGTCCCGGCGACTGCCGGACCCCATTTCCCCGGACTATGCTTCTTCGAGAAAGAGCGTTGAGCGAGGAGGATGTTCCCTTTCGAGTCGGTGACCCACAAGGCGGATACGCGGTATATATCACCGGAAAGCAGCGTCCCGCGGTCCTTGAACCCGATTATCCGGTCCTCTTCATCTACGATGATGATACGGGGCTTCGTCATATATACACCGAATATCTCATTCGACAGACCGGTACAGGTCCGCATACCGCGAGGCTACGGACGACCAGCTCATGGTCTCGGCGTGAGCACGACTCGCCTCTCCCATTCGGGCCCGAAGCGCCGGATCGGCGACAAGCCGCCCCAGCTTCTCGGCAAGATCCTCCGGCGATTCCATCGCGACGAAAAACCCGTTTTCCCCGTCCCGAACGAGCTCCTCGGTCCCACCGGTGACCGTCGCGACGATCGGTAGCCCCGAAGCGATCGCCTCGAGCACGGTATTGCTCATGCCTTCGTTCAAGGACGGCAGGCAGAAAACGTCCGAATCACGATACACCTGCGGCAATCCGTCGTGAGGAACCCGCCCCAGGAATCGGACGACATCGGATACTCCCTCGGTCACGGCGAGCGCCTTAAGCGATTCCTCTTCGTCCCCGCCGCCGGCGATCAGAAGCTCGAGACCCCGGTCCGGATACGCTTCGCGAAGCGACCGCATCGCCCGTATAAGGAAGCGGATGCCCTTGCGGGGAGTCAGCCGCGAGACGGCAAGAATACGGAACCCATCCGACGACGTCCGACTTTCCGGTTTGAACTGTCCGGTATCGACGCCGTTCGGAATGACCGGGATATCGAGATTCGGACTCGTCTTTCCCGCAAGTTCACGGAGTCCTTCGCTATTGCTGACGACCGCGGCGGCCCGGTTCCAGATAAGCCGTACGATAGGACGGACGAACGCATAGATGACGGGAAACCGCTCGCTATACCCCGGAACGTCCGCACCACGAAGCGAAACGACGTACGGAAGACGGAACTCAGCCCGAAGCAGGAGAGCCTGAAATCCGCCCGGGATCGTAAAAAAGGCGTGAATCAGGTCGAAGCCGCCCTCTTTCCGTATGAGCTTCCGCGCAAAAAGATACCCCTTCACCGTATAGGAAAGCAGGTTCGCGCGACTCTGATGATGGAGATCCGACGGATTCTTGCCGATCGGAATGCGATGCACGATGACGCGGTCTCCGATCTCCTCGCGGGCATACCCGTTTCCGATCGCCGAGGTGACGAGATGCACCTCGAGACCCTCTGTCCGCGCGTACTCGCAGAGGAGGTATTCCGTCGCGTTCGCGGCGCCTCCCCCGAGTGGGGGATATTCGTAGTTGAGAAAGAGGATTTTCATATCATCGTCCGATCGAACGGTACTCGATACCGAGATCTGCCATCCTCTTCGGTTCGTACAGCAACCGACCGTCGAAGATGACCGGCTCTCGGAGCGCCTCCCGTATCCGGTCGAAATCCGGCGTCCGGAATTCCTTCCATTCGGTGACGAGCAGCATCGCATCGGCGCCTTCGAGCGCCTCGTACTTGTCGTCGAAATACGCGATCGACGGATTATCGCCGAAGTAATCCGGCGTTTTCGCCATATGCATGGCCTCGGGATCGTACGCCCGGACGGTCGCCCCCTTCGCGATCAGATCGTTCACGACCGGAATCGCTGGCGATTCCCGCATATCGTCGGTCCCGGCCTTGAACGCCAGTCCCCATACCGCGAACACTTTTCCGGAAAGATCGTCTCCGAAACGGTCCGCTACCATGCCTCCCAGAACGTGTTTCTGCCGTTCGTTGGTGTCGAGCGTCTCCCGGAGCATACGGGCGTCGTACCCCAGGTCCTCGGCGGTCCTGATAAGCGCCTTCACGTCCTTCGGAAAGCAGGAGCCGCCGAAGCCCGCGCTCGCGTACAGGAACGCTTCGCCGATCCGCGGATCCGCCCCCATGGCCTTGCGCACGTTCTCATAGTCGGCACCCGCCTTCGAACAGATATTCGCGAGCTCGTTCGCCGCCGAGATCTTCACCGCCAGGAAGCAGTTCGAGGCGTACTTCACGATCTCGGCCGTCTTCGCGTCCATGGCGAAGAAACGGCCCTCCCGCCGCATGAACGGCCCATACAGCTCGCGCATCGTCTCGAGCGGCTTCGGATCATCCGACCCGACCACGACCCGACTCGGTTCGAGGAAGTCCTTGACCGCCGTCCCCTGAGCCAGGAACTCGGGATTGCTGACGACCGAAAACGGGATATCCTCCCCGCGCTCCGCAAGCTTCGCCGCTATCCGTCCGGAAACGAGCGCCGCGGTCCCGACCGGTACCGTCGACTTGTCGACCACGATGAGTTCGTGATCCATGCATGATCCGATACCGTCCGCCACGGCGAGCACATGGGAAAGATCGGCGCTCCCGTCCTCGCTCGGCGGCGTTCCGACCGCGATGAACAAGATATCGCTCCCGCGGACGGCGCCGTCGAAATCGGTCGTGAACGAAAGCGTTCCGTTCTTCAGGTTCTTCACCACCAGTTCATCGAGCCCTTTCTCGTGAAGTGGCGCCTTTCCCGATTCGAACTGAGCGATCTTGCGCTCGTCCTTATCGACGCAGACGACCGTATTCCCCATTTCCGCAAAACACGCCCCGGTCACCGACCCGACATATCCCGTCCCGATTACCGCGATTTTCATAACGCCGTTTCCTACGATTCGACGACCTCCCGGACCGAGTAGTTCATCCGTCCCCGCTGCCGGTAATAGGTCTTGACCGCGATATCGACGAGAATGCCGAACACGAAGAGCTGCACGCCGACAAGAACGAGCAGCGTCCCGACAAGCGGCCAGATACGCTCGGAAAGCGACGCGCCGAAGAACGCCTTGTCGACGAACATCCATAGGAGAACGAGCGACCCCAGGGCGATAGACAGGAGTCCGGCACCGCCGAAGAGATGGATCGCCCGATACGAGTACTTCCGCCAGAACCACAACGACAGCATGTCGACGAAACCCTTGATACTCCGCTTCCAGTTGTACTTGGTCACACCGTGCACGCGCGGATGATGCGAGACCTTGACCTCGGTCACGCGGAACCCGTCAAGCAGGAGCATCGCCGGAATGAACCGGTGCATCTCTCCGAAGAGGTCCACGCCGTCGAAGCACTCGCGACGGAACGCCTTGAGGCTGCAGCCGGAATCGTGGATTCCGTCCTTTACGAGCAGCCCCCGCAGGAAATTCGCCGTCCGCGAGAAGATCCTTTTCATGAGCGGGTCGTTGCGTTTGTGCCGCCAGCCCGACACGACATCGTACCCCTCCTCGATCTTCGCGAGCAGAAGCGGTACGTCCGCGGGGTCGTTCTGCAGATCTCCGTCGAGCGTGACGATGATATCGCCCGTCGCGGCCTTGATGCCGGCATCGAACGCCGCCGTCTGACCGAAGTTCCGACGGAACCGGATCAGCCGGAGCGGCGAAAGCCCCTCGCAATCGACGACGGTTCCGTCCGTCGAACCGTCATCGACGAAGACGATCTCGTACGGCTTCCCGATACCATCGAACGCCTCCTTGATCCTCCGGTGCAGTTCCTTCGCATTGCCCTCCTCGTTGTACAGCGGAACCACCGCCGACAGAAAGGGTTTCCGATCTTCCATAGTCTGTTCAACTGACTGATAAACGCGGCTCGGACCGGCGGACCGCCTTTGCCGTTTCTCTCCCTATTCTAGGATGTTTCAGCTCCAGCGGCAACCGGAATATCCGCAAACGGAACCTTGACATATTCCTATAATTCATCATATCATAAAGGCAGTCGAATCTGATCCTGGCAACAGGGGGAGGGCGGCAATCGCAACCATATGACGCGGCTATCACGCCATATGATACCTGCGACCGGCATTGGGATACCGCATCGCGAGATGATTCCCTCATCCGAGGGAAATCCGGTAGGCCGCTACTCCGGCTCATCGGAACCGATCGCGGCGATCGATAACTCGGTCGCCTCCGGCTCTCGAAGATGAGCCACGCCCCCTCTCAATGTAAACGCCGCCACGAAGGGAGTATCCGATATCATGAACCCATGAGATCAGCATACTCTTCCTTCCGGCGGCGTTCTTTTATTTTCCGAACCCACAAGCGAAAGAAATCCGGTGCCCTCCGCGTATCCCTATAGGACGCTTTCCGTTCATGGCACGTCGCTGTTATACTGAAAGCATCCGTCTGTCAGGTCGTACGCCGCAGCCATGAAACATCCGCACATCTCCGTCGTTATCCCCTGCTACAAGGAGGCCGAGGTCATTGAGCGGAACACCCTTTCCGTCCATGGGTTTCTTTCATCGCGGTTCGAACGCTTCGAGATCGTCGTGGTGACCGACGGCAGTCCTGACGGCACCGCCGAAGTCATCGAACGCATGATCCTCGACCGACCGGAACTCGGACTCGTCCATATCCGTTTCGACACGAACCGTGGCAAGGGGGCCGCGGTGCGGGCCGGCATACTCGGGTCCCGCTACGATCCGGTCCTGTTCGCAGACGCGGATCTTACCATACCGATCGGAGAACTCGATGAGTTCATGTCCGCCATCTCGCAGTCCGACCTGGCGATCGCATCGCGGCTCGCGCCGGGATCCCGCTTCGAGGAACCGGCCCCATGGTACCGCGTTCTCATGGCCCGCGGATTCCATCTGCTGCAGATACTCATCCTCGGAAACTTCGAATTCTCCGATACGCAATGCGGCTTCAAGCTCCTTCGCCGAAGCGCCGCGCTCGACCTGTTCCGCGACCTTACCGTGGACCGGTTCGCCTTCGACGCCGAACTCCTGTTTCTCGCCCGTCGCCGCGACTACCGCGTCGCCATCCTGCCGGTCACGGTGAAGCGCGACCCGCGCAATACGAACGTCCGCATCGTCCGCGACCCGCTCGAGATGCTCTTCTCCCTGCTCCGTATCCGGTGGAATTCCCTGACAGGAAAGTACGACCGCTCTGCCAATTGACGGCATCCGAACCTGTCCATCAGACCTTTCCATGAAAAAAGGCCGCGTTTTAAGACACGGCCTTTCATACTTTTCGCTTCGCGGTTATCGTTTGGAGCCGCTGTTCGCTTGCGCCTCACGATGCCGCTGAACATGTTTTTCCTCTTGCGATCGGATGGCTTTCCGACGGAGCTCACCCGCTTCACGTCTATATTCTTCAGCCGTGAGCTCTTTCCAATCGCCGCTTTTTGGTTCCAAACGGATGAATCGGTCGGAGCCTGCGAGGAGGTATTTCTGAAAATTTTTAAGCTCCTTGCTACTCATTCGCGCTATGAACATCGTCGCGTCGACTTCGTTGGCACATACGCTCATACGCATTCGCCTGGATTTCTCGACGTCCCGTCCTGCGGACGGAACGGCCTTCTCCCATTCCGAGAGGATGAAATCGAACATCGCAAGCACGAACGGAGCGCCTCCCCCCTTGTAGTCACTCCGGAAACGAACCCATCCCGAATCGGGACTTACTTCGATGGTAACAGCTATGATCCGGCTTTTTTCCTTCATGGTCACTCCCTTTCCGGAACGCGTTCCGGCGTTTTGATTACTTGATATTTTTCCTTAAGACACTGTAACGAACAAAAAACTATTATACATTGAAAGATTGATCGAGTCAAGTTCGATAACCGAAAGCAACCACCATAGACATTAAATATTGACTATTCTCATTAATAATGTATAATATTTTTGTTCTTCCCTTCCTTCTTTACCAACTTCAACCGCAACGGTCATGCGCAAACACCTGCTTACCCTCGCCCTTTCTCTTCTCATCATCGGTTGCACGAAGAACACCGACCACTCCCTGCCGGAACGCCCGCTCCAAAGCGTCGTGCTCCCCGCCGACGACTCACCTGTCACGGATACGGTTACCCCGTCCGGACCCGTCCACGCCTTCAGAGCGGAACAGGATCACTTCAACATACCGGTTATCGGTAGGACCTATAAATCCAATTCAGGAATGGTCTTCGAAGTGTTCTGCCCGACCCCGACATTCCTGTCCGAATCCGCGGCTATCGAAATACTTCGGAAGCAGTTTCGAAACGAAGGAACGGATTTTAGTCATGTTGAAAGATATACGCTGGAATACTCTAAGATTCGGATACCATTCAGCGATGAAATGCTCAAGGATGTCGAGGGAGGAGTCCGCTACAGGAATGCCGTCGTGATCCGCGTAATCATACCCCACGCCACGTCGGATATGATTACGAGAAAATGACTTCTCGCGAACAAGAGAAAACCCGGAGCCGCACAAGCGCGCTCCGGGTATTCGTATTGGGAACCGATTCACTCCCGTTACCGCAGGTTCGCCGAAGAGAACTCTTCGAGTGTCATTCCGGTCACCTCGAGAAAATACGTCGGCATACCGTCGGCGACGTCGCGGGCCGTATCAAACGGTATCTCTGCCGGCTGACCCTCCGCCTCCATCTTTCTGACCAAACCCTGTAGCGTCGAGGCCAGATTACGCTGCGGGCACCCGCTCTCGATCGACCCCGCAACGAAAACGATGGTATCGAACGGATTACCGATATCCGCGGAGAGATAAAGGGCGACGCCCTGTTCAAAGCCGCACGGCACCCGCATCGCGGCGATCTCCATATCGCGATCGCGATAGGCGTGCTGCAATACGGTGAACGCCGATGAGATCTCCCTCGCTATCGACGGAGAGGGTTCCTCCGTAGCGATCCCATCCGGCATTCGTGTCAGGACGACCGGGTACGGCAACGACGAGAGAAAGCCCATCCCTTCCGGAAGCGTATCCGTTCCCGCCTCGTATTCCCCTTGTTTATAGCGTTCCCAGAGTTTTCCACCGAGACGGCATGTGACGCTCGAGGTCCATCGCGGTATCTGCAGACGCCGGCGTATGGACGCCGTTTGGGCGTACTGCTCGACGACGGCCGGATCGAGATATTTCTCCAGTCCTCGACGACCGTACGCGACGATATCGGTCTTGATGCCGGTCTCTTCGAGGACGTGATGGTGATATATGGAAAGCGCATGCATATATTCCGCCTTTCCCGGGATATCGACATGAGACCGCATTGGATGCAGGCATCTCAGTCCATCCGACTGGATGACGAGCACCAAGTCCGGATAATCATTCAACGAATAGACCTGATGATGCCCGTTGCTGCGAGAATGTTCCGCACCGTCGATATGGGGATGATGGGTACGACCGTTCATCATGTCTGCCTCCTTTGCAGGTTTGATGGAAAAAGATGAGTGATGGATGGAAAGAACACGGCGGATACGGTACGCCGATTCCGAAAAAATGTCAACGACGAACCGAAAAAAAAATAAGGCACCCCGTCGATCGTTCGGGGCGCCGATAGTTTTCGAAAGAACACGCGGGACATCAGGACGCGGCAGCTGCGGCGCAGGTCGCGCACGATGCATGCCGATCTCCGGAACAGATTCTTCCGGTAATGTCATCGACCCTCATGCGATACCATGCGACGGTCCTGCACGTCGGATTCGTGATGCCATCCACGAATCCGGACTCGCAAAGCCAGTGAATGACCGCATTGACGGTTTTCAGTCCGGTCATACTGCGAAGAGACCCGGCAAACTCATCATGTCCGACCATCAGAAGGCCGTCATCGTCCGGTTCGGACAAAGCAGCCTCACGCGGCCACCAGAGAAACAGTCGGAGCAGGAAACGCCTGACGAAGGCTTGATCCTCCCGCCAGTCGGGACCGAAATGCCCCACGACTTCCGGAACGTCTTCCCTCCGAACAAAAATCAGGGAAGACCTCCCGGCGGACCCCGACCCACCGCAGCAGCAGTGCCCACCGTTCCGGTCGCTCTCCAGAATGGATCGCGTCAGGTCGGCATGCAACGTCGGCGAGACGGCGTTTCCGCTTGTGGGAACGAGATAGACGGGATAGGCGACCGGATAGCCGCTTACCACGACCGAGAACCGGAGCGCCATATCCGTCTTGGCCGGCTGCCGTGAGGACAACGTACAGACGCCGCCCAAGACCTCGTGATGAACAAGGAGACATCTGACCGCTCCACGGATGATGCCGAGGGGCGACATGTCGCCCCGACGTGTCATACACGTAACAACAACCATGATACTAATGTTGAAGATTTGAAACGAACAAGAGAACAGACTCCGGGACATCCGAAGCCCGTTTATGATAAACCATTCTATCCCATGCGTCAATATTCGATTCGCCCTCTACATAAACCAAATCGCCGAAAAATGACTGAAACTGGCACTTGACAGAAATTATATAAGGGTGTATACTTTTTGTAGGTGTGTGTTCTTTCTTCGGATGGTTGTGTTGGGATGGGTGTCGCTCTCGCAGTGACACCCGTTTTTTTATGAAAACGTCCCCATCCGCGTACTCCGCCGTACACGGCCCATCATCCGACCCTCGGCATCCGTCCGAAACGGAAAGCCCGCCAAGTACCCCCCAACCGATTTATTCCTCCTTCCGGACATACAGATCCGGGAATACCGATGACTTCGAATAGTGTTCCGCAATGCTCGGGTTCTTCACCTTCACGAACGAGCTCGAGACGACCTTCGGCCGCTTCTCGTCGATCAGTCCGTAGATATCGTAATCATAGGGTCGGACAAGGCGATAGGAAGACAGGATGCCCGTCTTCGGTTTCACGGAAAACCAGAAATAGTCGACATCCCTTCGGAACAGGTTGAACTGTGCGTCACCGTCGTAGACAAGGTCGTCCGGTCCGGTCACGGAAAGGACGTATGACACCTTGTCGAGTTGTCCCCGGTTATCCTCCCACAAATCGAAGAAGAAATATCCGGCGACCGGCAGAGATGCGAGCAGCATCACGGCGACAAACCGACGGTTCAGTCGCCGAGAACGGACGAGCGCCGCGGCCGCGACCATCGCTATCCACGGCATCGCGGCAAGGTAGTACTGCGGAAATGGCGTCCTGGTCACGAAGACGGTCGCCAGAAGTCCCGCCGCGAAAAACAGCGCGATATCCGGCTTCCGATTTCGGACGGCATGGACCGAACCGAACAGGAACAGGATCCACAGAAGCGGATTCTGCTCGATTGACCGAAGCAGGTACTTGTAGATCGGAAACGAATTGAGCAGGAGGGTGTTCAGCTGCCAGTTCGAAAAGAAATATTCCCGCCAGCCGAACGCCGAGGAAACGTACGCGACGAATCCCAAGAGAAGGATTACGAACGTTCCCGCGTAGAAGAGAATGTCACGCCACGCTGTCTTGCGCTTCCACAGACGGTACAGCAGCAGGAGGCCGATCAGGAACGCCGCGAATACCGCCTTCTGCAGGAACAGGAACGCCGCGAACAACGCGGCCGAACTCCCAACGAGCTTCGCGGCGGACGGCGTCCGAAAATGAGAAAGAAGCAACGAGACCGAAATGAGTTCGAACAGGACGAGCGGAATATCCGGACGGACCTCGATTACCTTGGTCAGAAAGGTGACCGACGTCGTCAGGAAGAAGACCGAAAAGAGCGCCGTCTCACGGTCAAAGAGGGAACGCGCGATCCGATATGTCAGCAGGACGATGCCGACTGTTGCCGCAAGCGACAGGAGCCGCGCCACGATGACGGCCGGAATGCCGGGACCGAACAGAGCGATCACCGGCGCAAGCACGTAATACGGCAAAAAATGATGCGTCTGGAGGAAATCGACGTATATCCGCTCCCCGGAAAGTATCTTCCAGGCGGAATGGATCGCCTCGAACTCGTCATGATTGAAGGCATGAAACAGTGATGATGCCACCCCCAGCAGTCCGAAAACGACGATACCGAATACGGCGACCGCCTTCGGTCCGTCCATTTTCCCTAATTCCATCCGAAATGGTTTCATAGGCCCGACATTCTTCATTCCGTTCGCACGTTCATGATATCACGATATCCGCCTCCCGAGAGGAGCTCGACTCGCCCCTCCGAAAATGCTATTATTTCCCGGAAGATATCGGGATTCCCTCATGAACGTCCTCGTCACCGGCGGCGCCGGCTACATCGGCTCCCATACCGTCCGAAAGCTTCGCGATGCCGGGTACGACATCGCGATTTTCGACAACCTTTCGTCCGGACACCGCGAGGCCGTCCGGGACTTCGAATTGATCGAAGGCGACCTGGCGGACCGCGATGCGCTCCATCGGTTGTTCGCGGAACGAAAATTCGACGCGGTCATCCATTTCGCCGGCAGCATCGAAGCCGGCGAGTCCATGACCGATCCGTCGCGTTTCTTCCGGAACAACGTAACGAACGGCCTCAATCTTCTCGACGCGATGCTCGCGCACGACGTGAAACGGATCGTCTTTTCCTCGACCGCCGCGGTATACGGCGAACCCGCCTCGATGCCGATCACCGAAGAGGCTCCCAAGGAGCCGACCAACGTCTACGGCCTGACCAAGCTCATGTTCGAACGGATCCTCGAGTCATACGACCGGGCATACGGACTGAAATCGGTATCGCTCCGGTATTTCAACGCCGCCGGAGCCGATCCGTCCGGAGATATCGGCGAAGCGCATCCTCGCGAAACGCACCTCATCCCGATCCTCCTCGAAACGGCACTCGGGCGGCGCGACGGCATCCGCATTTTCGGCACCGACTATCCGACGCCGGACGGGACCGGTGTCCGCGACTACGTCCACGTATCGGACCTCGCAGACGCGCACGTCCTGGCACTCGATTTCCTGGAACGGGAAAACCGTTCCGATGCGTTCAACCTGGGGAACGGATCCGGCATATCCGTACGCGGGGCGATCGACGCCGTTCGACGCGTCACCGAAACGGACTTTCCCGTCATCCAGGAAGCGCGTCGCGCCGGCGACCCCGCCGAACTCTACGCGAGCTCCGAAAAGGCGACCCGCGTCCTGGGATGGAAGCCGGCTCATCCGTCGATCGAGGATATGGTCCGGACCGCATGGAACTGGCACCGGTCGCATCCGGACGGCTTCGTAACCGAACGCGCATGAAAGACGTCATAGCCGGGATCCTGCTTCGCCGCACCGACAAGACCGCCGTGCAGCTGTTGCGCTACCTCTTCGTCGGCGGATTCTCCACGGTCGTAGACATGAGCGCCTTCTATGCCATACAACGCCTCTTCGGCGCCCATTACCTCGTCGCGCAGACCGTCGGCTTCATGCTCGGCATCACGGCAAACTATCTGCTCTCGATCGCCTGGGTCTTCCGGACGACCGACGACCGGGGAAAGGAGATGGCCCTTTTCCTCCTCGTCGGAATAGGTGGACTCCTTCTCAGCTCTCTCCTTCTTTTTCTCCTCGTCGAAGTCGCGCATTTCTCCGCGTTCCGCAATATGGCAGCCAAGGCAGTCACGGTCATGATCGTCCTCGGCTGGAATTTCGGCATGCGAAAGAGATTCGTCTTCTAATAGACCACCACTATGGAACACGTCGACACCGTCATTTTCGGAGCCGGACCCGCCGGACTCGCCGCGGCCGGTCGCCTCGTCGGCAAAGGAAAATCCGTCATCGTCGTCGAGAAGGAAGCGCTCGTCGGCGGCATCAGCAAGACGCTCGAATACAAGGGGTACCGCTTCGACCTCGGCGGTCACCGGTTCTTCACCAAGGCGAAGGAAGTGAACGAACTCTGGGACCGGACCCTCGGGGACGACTTCATCGAACGTCCGCGACTCTCCCGCATCTACTACCGCAACCGGTTCTTCGACTATCCCGTCCGCATCCAGAACGTTCTCCGGAATCTCGGAATGGTCGAATCCGCCCTCATATCCTTCGACTACCTCCGCACCAAGCTCATGCCGCATCCGGAAGAGCGTACCTTCGAACAGTGGGTATCGAACCGCTTCGGACGCCGACTGTTCAATCATTTCTTCAAGTCATATACCGAAAAACTCTGGGGCATCCCCTGCTCCGAGATCCAGGCCGAATGGGCGGCGCAACGCATCAAAGGACTGTCGTTCACGAGCGCCATCAGGTCGGCTCTCTTTCCGGACAAGACCGGAAAGATCAAGACGCTCATCGACAAGTTCCGGTATCCGAAACTCGGACCGGGCATGATGTACGAACGCATGGCGGATGACATCCGCAAGGCCGGCGGAACGATCCTCCCGGAAACCGCCGTCATGCAGGTCCATCACGAGAACGGAACCGTGCGAAGCGTCGTCGTCCGCGACCGGAACGGCTCCGAACGGGAAATCTCCGCCGACCGGTTCATCTCTTCCATGCCGATCACCGAACTCGTAACGGCGCTCTCCCCGGCGGCTCCGGAACATGTCCTCGAAGCCTCCCGCGGCCTCACATACCGCAGCTTCATCACCGCGAGCGTCATCCTCGATACCGAGCGTTCGTTCCCGGACACCTGGATCTACGTGCATTCCCCGGAAGTCAGACTCGGGCGCATACAGAACTTCAAGGCCTGGAGCCCCTACATGGTCGCCGACCCGTCCAAGACCGCTCTCGGGCTCGAATACTTCTGCACCGAAGGCGACGACCTCTGGACCATGGACGACCAGGACCTCCTTTCGCTCGCCATGCGCGAACTTGAGGCGATCGGACTCGGCAAGGCGCCCCAGTTCGTCGACGGGTTCGTGGCACGCGTCCCGAAGGCGTATCCCGTCTACGACGCCGCGTACCCGGAGCGCCTCCGCGTCGTCCGCGAATACCTGTCGACCTTCCGGAACCTGCAACCCGTCGGCCGATACGGCATGTTCAAATATAACAACATGGACCATTCCATCCTCACCGGACTCCTCGCCGCCGAGAACGTCCTTGGCGCAAACCACGACATCTGGGAAATAAACGCCGACCAGGAGTACCACGAGGAACACAAGAACTAAAGATCCGAAACCTATGCATGCCGCACGCGAACGGATTATCCGCCTGTACGGTTGCATTTCGGAGACGCTCGGACGGATCCGTCCGGAATTCCTATTCCTGACCCTCGTAGTACCGCTTTCCCTGGCGACGGCCTTCCTGACGCCGCCGCTGCAGGCACCCGATGAGACCCGGCATCTGTTCCGATCCTGGGGTATCGCAACCGGACAGGTTTTCTGCAGTCCTGGTTCAACGGTATCCGTACCGAAAAACCTTTTTACATTCGCGGAAACGTTCGAAAAGGGAGTTTCGGACGACGGACTTTTCCGATATTCGATGCTTTCGGACTGGAACCGCTCCGCATCGCTTTCCGGTCCGGAAACCCAGGTCTACACCCAGTTCTGCTCGTATAACCCGATCACGCACCTCCCGCAGGCCATCGGGATGTTCCTTGCGAATTCGGTCCACGGCTCGGTCGTCTCGACCTATTACGGCGCCTCGTTCGGAAATGCGATCGTCGCGATTTTCCTGATCTTCCTTGCCATCCGTCTCGTGCCCTTCGGAAAGACCTACTTTCTCCTTGCAGGACTGGCAAGCGGCATCATCGGCATCGCGACCACCGTAAACGGCGACGCGCTCTCCATCGGAGGCCTGCTGTTCCTTGCGGCGCTTTTTCTCCGCATGTCGGACGGCAGAACGCTTGGAAGATACGACCTTCCGGTACTGCTCGCGGCATCGCTCCTGTTCATCCATGCCAAACCGGCATACATCGGATTCACAATGCTCGCGTTCCTGATACCCTCCCGCGCGTTTCCGTCCAAACGTTCATTTCTCTTTTTTCTCGCGACCTTTTTCGCCGCAAACATCCTCCTGGCGACAGTACTCGCCTCGTATGCCGATACCGGATCCTACCTCCGACCCGAGGGAGTCGATCCGGCCGCGCAGGCCACCTTCATACGATCGCATCCCCTCCCGACGGCCGCCCTCATCGCAGAGGAAACCGTCACGAACCTGCCGCGATATATCGGAGCTAAGACTGGCCGATCCCTTCCCTATTACGCGGCCTTCGCGTTCGTCGTCCTGATGCTCGGCCTCGACGGCATCCGTCCTTCCCGGCGCACCCGGATCGCACTCCCGCTGATCGTCTTCGGAACGGCCGCCCTCATCGAACTCTTGGAATACCTGTTTTGGAACGAGCCCGGCGCATCGAATATCCGCGGCATCCAATCCCGCTATTACTACGGCCTCCTCCCACTCCTTTTCCTCGCGGCCCACGCACCGTTTCGGCGCCTCGGCAGCATCTCGTTCCCGAACGGGCAGCGAATCATCGCGGTCACCGGCATCACGATTACGGTAGCAGCATCGTCACTCATCGGACTCGACGCGAAATACCACAAGACCCATCTCGCCATAATACCGAACGGAACACCGGTTTCCATTGACCTCGGCGAATGCGCCATTAAGACGGACGACCTGTCGATCAGGCAGGACGGATCGGTCGAGACCCTCGCCGACGGTAACTACGCGGAACTCGACGCCTCGGGTCTCTCCGGCCTATCCTTCGAGACGACCGGAACGGGCGCTATCGGACTCCGCTACCGGTTCCGCGGGGACGAGAAATTCCCGAAGAAACCGGCCGACGACATACGCTCGACAAAACGCGTCTCCGTCGACCTCGATACGCTCGCCCAGCGGGAGGGTCGTCCCGTGGACCGGATTCGGATCACGTTTTCCGACAGGCCCGAAGCGTTTTCTGTAAACGGACTCACCGCCTATTACGCCGATTCATCCACATCCTACACCTGCGGAAACAGGTGACGGATACGAAACGAAAGCCGACCTCGTCATGTGACGGGCCGGCTTTTTTCTTTTTTTTCGGAAGAACGGAAATCAGTGATCATAGCAACAGTCGCAGAACGGACCACTCGGGCAGCCCAAACTTCCGAGTCCCGAAACCGGAACCGTTGCCATAAGCTCCTTGACGGCATCCGGCAACAGGTGAAGCGCCGCATCGATATCCCCGTCCGTACAGACCTCGCGCACCTCCTTCAGCGGAAGGACTCCCCAGGTTACGAAATAGGCGGTACAGATTCGGGCAAAAGGCGTCCCGTAGCCCCACCGATACTGATCCCCCGCCTCGTTCAACAGCTTCAGGTGGATCAACCGCTCCAGATCCTCCGCCGTTATGGTTCCGACATCAAGGAATTCCCTGAGCCTCTGTTGGAAATATAAACCGGAAAGCAGGGTGCGGATCCTTCCCGTCGCTTTATCGTAAAGAAAAGCCACTGCCGACGAAAAACCTCTCAACTCCGACGGGAGCTCTTCCATAAAGATCGGATTCCTGAAATACGGCTTCTTGTTTTCCATGGTCCACCTGCCTTTTCCGTATGATGTTTATAAAAAGTACCGCCACTACCGTACCAGAAAAAGACCGAACTGTAAAGGATGTCACCGTTCCGACAAGAGCCAACTCCATCATATGGCAAGTCGGTTTTTTTTTCGAATCATCAGAATATAAAAAGAAAAATTTGATACCATCAACGAATGAAGCAGGTATCCATAAGAATCGACATTATTCTGGAATACTCCCACGCAAAAATAAGCCCGATTCGGCTTCAAGAAATTTTTAAAAATATCAAATTTCCCTTGATTTAAAGGTCTATACAGCATATATTAGATAAGAAGCTGTAATAACCTGTTTCTACGATAATGAAAGCCCTCATTACAGGTATAACCGGTCAAGACGGTTCGTATCTCGCAGAACTCCTACTCAAAAAAGGGTACGAGGTTCACGGCATCATACGCCGATCAAGTTCGTTCAACACCGACCGAATCGACCATCTCTACCAAGACCCTCACATTCACGGTGTCAAACTGTTTCTCCATTATGGAGATTTGGCAGATAGCAGCAACATCAGCCGACTAATCGAGAAAATTCAGCCGGACGAGATCTATAACCTCGGCGCACAGAGCCATGTCCGGGTCAGTTTCGACGTTCCAGAATATACAGCCGACACAGACGGGATCGGCACCCTTCGCATCCTCGACGCCATAAAGGAGGCTAAGCTCAAAACGAAATTCTACCAGGCATCAAGCAGCGAACTCTACGGCAAAGTAGTGGAGACGCCTCAGACTGAAAAGACGCCGTTTTACCCGCGTTCTCCGTATGCGGTCGCAAAGCTCTACGCGTACTGGATTACCGTAAACTACCGTGAAAGTTACGGGATATTCGCATGCAACGGAATCCTATTCAATCACGAATCCCCTCGTCGCGGAGAGACTTTCGTCACCAGGAAGATCACACGAGGTTTTGCTCGTATACTTTCCGGAAAGGAAGATTGCCTGTACATGGGAAATCTGGAGGCAAAACGCGATTGGGGCCACGCCCGAGACTACGTCGAAGGAATGTGGCTAATGCTACAGCAAGAAAAGCCGGACGATTATATCCTCGCTACCGGCGAAACACACTCGGTTAGAGAATTCATCGAAGAATGCGCAAAAGTTGCCGGGATCGATCTCTTTTGGAAAGGAAAAGGCCTTGAAGAAATCGGCGTCGATCGGAACACAAAAAAAACAATCATCCGTATTGATCCAAAATACTTCCGCCCCGCTGAAGTAGATCTTCTTCTTGGAAATCCTGCTAAGGCAAAGCGACTCCTAAAATGGAAACCAAGAGTGACATTCAAGGCTCTCGCCAAAGAAATGATGCGAGCCGACATGGAAAATGAAGGGATACCGTGGATCAAAGACACCGTATAATATGAGAAAGGATTCGAAAATCTATGTTGCGGGACATCGCGGTCTAGTTGGATCCGCGATTACGCGAAAGTTGCAATCCGAGGGATTCGCGAATCTACTGTTTCGTTCAATAGATGAGCTGAATCTGATGGACACGGTCGCGGTCAATGATTTTTTTAGGTCCGAAAAACCGGAATATGTATTTCTGGCAGCAGCCAAGGTCGGTGGCATCCTAGCCAACGATACCTATCCTGCAGATTTTATCTATCAGAATCTCGCCATCCAGAACAACGTTATCCATGCGGCGTACGAACACAATGCAAAAAAACTGCTCTTTCTCGGAAGTTCCTGCATCTATCCACGAGACTGTCCTCAACCGATCCGAGAAGACTCTCTCCTCACCGGCCCGCTCGAGAAGACTAACGAAGCATACGCAATAGCCAAAATTGCGGGAATCAAGACGTGTCAGGCGTTTAATAAACAGTTCGGAACAAGATTCATTTCTGTCATGCCGACGAACCTCTACGGACCGAATGACAATTTCGACCTCGAGAGCTCACACGTCCTCCCGGCCCTCATCAGGAAGTTTCATGACGCCAAACTCTCTGGAGCGAGCGAGGTTGTCATGTGGGGAACAGGCTCACCGAAGCGCGAATTCCTTCACGTGGATGACCTTGCGGATGCATGCATCTTCCTCATGAACACGTACGACGAGTCCGAAATTGTGAACATCGGAACAGGAGAAGACGTTACTATAAGACAGTTAGTAGAACTAATACGTGATATCGTCGGATTCAAAGGACAGGTCGTCAACGATACGACCAAACCGGACGGAACACCAAGAAAACTCCTCGACGTATCATACCTCCACTCGCTAGGATGGAAACACTCCGTCACACTGAAGGAAGGCATCCAAAAAACATACGAATGGTATCTCACCTCAAGAAAATAACTTCCTAAACCGATGTTTGATTCGTCCAATCAGCTCCCATCCTCCGGATTTTCTGATCCTATCAAGCTCCACCAGTAACGCGGTATTCCGATTTTGGAAATCCGAAACGTCACCGTCATCCTTCACGGTCGGAATTTCAGACCGAACGGATCGCTTCAGAAATCGGTCTTTCCTCGTAAGTATCCATGCCAATCGATAGGCTTGACTCAGGATTTTCCATTCCCACGACCCGTACACCGTATCCAATTCGGTCTGAAGTTGCTCGCCGTACTTCCGAAGTAACCCGATATCGGTCACGCTCCAGAATGACGAGCGGTTCGACAGATTCAGCTGATAAAACCGGGATTCCTCATCGGACTCATCCCCGCTCTCGTACCAAGGCAGGTGTCTCGCGACATAAGGAAAACCGGTGCGGATAGACTTCCACCATCGCTTCTCGCTCGGACGGATACCCGGGCGATACAAAGCGAACGTCGTGTCGATAGGTGCGTCATAAAGCCCCGTTTCTATCTCATTCGTCCAAAAGCAGCTCTCCCAGTCCGTCACGGAACGCTTGAAAACGTATGCGTCTGGCAAGTCATCGATCCGCAGTCCGAAACCGACCTTCGTGACATCCGGATATCGGTCGAGAACATCGGAAAAGTACGATATGGCATCGAGCGGGCAGAGCGCATCAGGAACGACATCACAGTCGGTAACGACATACCTTTCCCGGTCGATGACATCGGAAAAGGCGTTACTCTCCCAGACGACCAGATGACCGAAGTTCCTGTCCATGCGGTGCACGGTATGTCCGCACGAGTAAAGATACGAAAGGAGTGGCGGATAAGTCGATGCATTGTCGACGATGCGGATATCCGTATATCCGGAAGCTTCCAGCCACGAGACAAGCGCCCGAAGATACTTCAGGCGATTGAATGAAACGATGAAGACCGGAATATCGTGATACGGTTTCATGAAACCAGCCTGCTTTTTGCGTACGCCCGAAAATCGCCAATTAACCTACCCGGAAGACCGACCTCCCGCCGAGCCCTCGCATTCTCGATCATTCGCCTCCAAGGATGCGAAGAGCTTGCGCCGTCCATCACGAAATTCGAGAACACCCTATCAGAAACGGCGACCGAGACTCTTCCATCGTGGAACGCCCTTAGACAGAACAGATAGTCGGCAGCGATCGGAAAACGCTCGTCATACGGACCGAAACGGTCATGCAGATCCTTTCGGTACAGGAGGGAGGGGTGTTGCATTGGTAGCATGGGCAGATCAGAGGGAGACGACCATACGACCGACGACGTGCGACGGTCACGACTCCAGACACTCGTTTTTCCGTATATCGCACCGACACCCGGACACTCATCCAAGAGCGTAGTCGCAACAGAAATGGTCTCGGGGTCCAACCAGTCACCCGCGCCGATGACATTCACGTATTCCCCGGTCGCCATACGGATACCCTTGTTCATCGCGTCGTAGATACCGTGATCCGGTTCGGAAACCCACAGAAGACGACCCGAGAACCTCGGCTCGTACGACCTGATCACATCCACGGTTCCGTCAGTCGATCCCCCGTCGACGATCACGATTTCGAACGCCTCGCTATCCTGCGCCAGAAACCCGTCAAGAGTGACTGGAAGCAGCCCCGAGGAGTTCCTAGTGCAAATAACGCAAGAAATCTTCATACTAAATTTTCTTTTCCCTTCTCAAAGCATAGTAAACTTTTCGGACTGGTTGCCGAAGCCAAGAATGCAAAATTTTCGTGTAATATTTTTTCAAAAATTTTTTTGGGGAAAAAATGACAAAACCTATGTTCAAGCTAATTCTAGAAAAATTTTTTCGCACTGCGGGTAAAAACTCATACAAAAAATATGCCTGAACAATTGAACATCCATGAACATGACTCAAAATACCAAGGGGTAATCGCTTCGTCGCTCGAATTCTTCTACACGTATCAATATCAGTTACAGAAATCGTATTATAATACTTATATAATACTTTTGCCGCTTCTTCATCCCCCTCATATATCAGCTCGGTGGACATTCCGGAAAGACGATATGTTGTAAATATCCGATCAACAAAAACGCTGTCGTATTTCCGAATAACGAGACGTAAAATTAAATCCAAATCACCCATAATTAATAAACTATCATCAAACATCCCCTCCCGAAGCAAAACATCCCTTCGAGTAAACATCGTCTGATGATTAAAGGGTGATGCGGAGAAAAATACGCTGCTGAGATCCGGATATACTACCCACTGACAAGATTTTTTTTGATCTAAAATTTTTGCCGGAGCATAAGAAAATGCTGCTCCCGATCTCTCGAGCGCTTCAACCGACCACTCAACTCCATGCAAATCGTGCCAATAATCATCTGAATTAAGAAAAACAACATACTTTCCGCGAGCATGCATAATCCCCTTATTCATCGCGTCATATATGCCTCTATCAGGCTCTGAGATATACCTTAGCCTCTTATACTTCCTGACACATGACGCAAGAAGGTCCGCCGTTCCATCGTTCGAAGCGCCATCAATAACAATATGTTCTATATTCTGGTACGTTTGCAGATGCACCGATTCAACGCTCTGTAAAAACGTCTCCTTTCTGTTATTCCTAATCAGGTTAAAAGTAACCGTCACAACGGTTACTAATGGCAGATTCTCATGATCAATGCGCCTGTCTTTTTGCATAAACTTCACGATAGAGATCTGCGTATTTCTCGAGACACTTCTTTTGTGTAAATTTCTCAAGAAATCTATCTCGAGCCGCTATAGACGCCCTTCTTCTAAGGGCTTCGTCGGCCAAAAACAGATTGATACCTCTCATGAAATCATCAAAGTCTAAATACTTTGCAAGATATCCGGAATTCATATGATCAATCTCTTCCGGAACACCTCCAACATGGAAACTAACAACCGGAAGAGCGCAGGCCATCGCCTCTAAAACAACGAAAGGCAAATTATCGGCCATGGTTGGAAATATAAATAAGTCCGCAGCAGAATAATACTCAACCAGGCGTGCCTTATCATAGACGTATCCGCGAGTCATCACGTTCGGATAATCCAGTTCCCCATCATGACCGACGACCAAAAACAAGACGTCCTCCAGACATGTCATCTTCTCGATCGCGCGTAAAACATATCCGCCCCCCTTCTGCGGATTATGTACAGATCCATCAGCAAGAAACAGTAAAATCTTTTTGTCCAGAGGAAGGCCTAATCGTTTCCGCGCGGCCCGCTTATCAATGGGACGCCAAACCTCTTCATCAATTCCATTGTAAATCAGACGGATATCTTTCGCCCCAAGCATACTTCTTGAAACACGCTCTTTCAACCATTGTGACGGCACGACGACCGTAAAATCTGACTCGTCATAAATTGTTTTTTTCAGTCTCCATAGATAGCCAGTCGAATCTCTCCTGAGACTCGGATAGTATGATAAAGCCGGACATGACCCACACCCACTGTGCCATCGTTCGCATGAGAATGAGTAAGCGCAGTGACCAGTAAAGCTTTGTTCGTCATGCAGCGTCCATATCGTTGGCTTTCTAGATGTTAACAACGGAAGCACCTTTGGATTGATATAATCCCCATGAAGATTATGCAAATGAAGTACGTCTGCTTCTTGAAAAAAATCGTGCGCCAAAAGATTGTCACTATCATGATGTAAGTCCAGCAATCCAAACCATCGATAATAATTTTTTCGCACTACCTGCCACCACGAATGATTCTTCCTAAGAACGGCTACCTTTGCATCATCGAGAACTTTCGATTCTGCGCATATCATATATGTAAGAAACCCAAGGCGCCGCATTCCAACGCAAAGCATATCGTAAGCCGCACGAGCCGCCCCACCATGTCCTGCAATAGTATTAACAATCAGCACTCCCTTTGGGTTCGAGGTCGCTGAATTATTGCTGGCATCAAAAATGGAATTTCGAAACTCATCCATAGAAAATCACTCGCTATCCGAACAACCGGCTGGCTAAAAAATCATCTGATTACTACGTAGATTTTAACCATTTAGTCACGGATACGCATATTCGCCGAAAAAGAGTCTTTTTTTTCAGGCCGAAGGTATTCTCGTATGTCCATTCGACCTCCTTCATATTTAACTCAAGCCTCCTAGGATGTAAAATCTCCCCCATCTCATAAGTAGGTAAATTAAGATGAGGATCGTCGCCAGAATAATGAACGCCGTAAACGCCAATATTTGAAACAAGATTCTTTGAAGGATTTATACAGAGCCCTTTTTCCTTAAGGATTGCGTAAGTCCATTGGTAATCCCAGACATTATCTTGCTCCTTTTCCATTTTTTGAAAGATATCTGACCAATATTTGGCGACTTCCTGCCGAGCAAAAGCCTCTTTATAGTTCAATTCTTTATGGTCTTTTATGTGATACTCAAACGATTGCCACCGGTCAGCCCATGTCGCCCACCCCCAACAGTGCTCAATCTGCGCAAAATAATAGCTCGCACTACTTCGAAATTTCTTATTAAAATTATTACCGGAGATATGCCATACCCGCTTCTCATCGGAATAATAATCAAGCAATGTCTCGCAGAACCTAAAGAAGTCTTCGTGAGGCAGGCAATCATCCTCTAGGATTATTCCGTCTTTTTCATGCTCAAAAAACCAAGATATACCGCCAGAAACCGCCTTTCCACATCCAAGATTTTTATCGCGAAATAAGGTATGAACTTCACATTCCCAATCGATACCATCTATAACAAGCTTTCTAACCCGTTCAACAAGCTCCTTCTCGCCTTCTATATTTTCTCGAGCGCCGTCGGATGCGACATACATGCGCGACGGACGGACGGCGCGAATAGCCTGAAGCACTTTTAAAGTTGTCTCTGGCCGATTGAAAATGACTAATAAAACCGCTTTTTTCATAATTGCCCTCTCCCAAATATCAAAGTCCTCCTTGTTCGAGCAAGAACGCTATAGCCACGCTCCCTCAAAAAATTATACTCCTCCGTTTCTTCATATTCCATAATATCTCTATCAACAATATCGAGAGCTTCTACAAGCAAAAAGTCCGGTCTATAAAGATCCCAATCAAGCGATTGTAATATTACATAGTCTAACCCTTCAACATCCAGGTTCATGAAGTCTATTTTTTTTCCTTCTGGCACGTACTGCTTAAGCAACTCATTAATATTCAATGTTCGAATAGACTCCTTACCTAGAAGCTCCCACCCCTCACGAATTCGCAACTCGCTTATCTCTTGATTAAAAGAGTTTAGAGCTGGCTCGCGAAAGCTATAATATTGCAACACTCCTCCTACTTCAGAAATACCGGCTTCGATGTTTATATCGTGCACCCTTTTTCTATTGAAAAGCTCCATAGATCCTGGAAGGGCATCTATATTGATCCCGCTCCATCCGCGTTCATAATAATACTGCGTATTCGAATACCTATAAGGATGAAAAGCTCCTATATCAACATAGAATCCTTTGTACCCTGGAAGTGACTCATAAAATGCCGCTAAAACTATATCTTCCCCATCTTGCGAATACGATCTCCTAGAGTATCGAAAACGCTCGGACTCGTCCAGGTTTTCTACGCTTTTTTTTATCTCATTAAAATCTGCGATGGCTTCCTTCATCTCGACTATCGCATCATTAACCGAAAAAAGCTTCTCCTCTAATCCGCGAAAATAATCTGGAATTCGTTTTAAGGGATTCTTCATACTCTTTCTTTGAACTCTTTTACTGCCATCTCGTAATCAAAATCTATCGGACTCCAATTCACACGGTCGCTAAAGACCTGAATTTTTGCAATTGATTCTCTTGCGTCAAGAACTTCGAACTTCGCGTGTGACTTTACATCCGCAGTTGCAACATAGACATTATACGAACCAGGCGCAAGAAGCATCTCACCGGATATGGTACATTCCAATGCAGTACCCTTGGCAACCTCTCCATATCTTAGAGGTTTCCTTGAATATAAGCTGTGAGCGCCATAAACGTCCCTCCCGAAATTATCTTTAAACATCAGTTCGAAAGTTGGATTCGAAACACTCGAAAGATACTTGATAATGATTTTTACGTAGAATTTTTTTCCTGTCTCTAAGACGAAGGTCTGATCATGCGAGCTATTTTCAAATACACAGGACTGAATTATAGCTCTCTTGCTGCCCGCATCAGAATGAAGATCGACTTTCTCCTGTTCCATGATCTGCACTTTCATCCGCCTCTCTTCTTCGGACATGTTTATGTCCATGTACCTGTAAATAGCCTGTTTTGAATCTCCGATAAATTCCATTTTTCCTCCATTTAAAAGCATCACTCTATCACAATACTCGCCAACAGTCTGAATATCATGAGAAACAAGCACAACTGTTTTCCCTTTTTTCTTGTATAATTCGAACTCATTAATGCATTTCGCCTGGAAGTTGGAGTCGCCGACGGCGAGGACCTCGTCCATGAGAAGGATGTCGCGGTTCGCGTGGATGGAGACCGAGAACGCGAGGCGGACCTGCATGCCGCTCGAATAGTTCTTGAGCTTCTGGTCGATGAACCGGCCGAGTTCGGAGAATTCGACGATCGAGTCGAACTTTTCGTCGATCTGTTTCTTGGTCATGCCGAGGACGGTCGCGTTGAGGTAGATATTGTCGCGGCCGGAGAGTTCCGGATTGAACCCGATGCCGAGCTCGAGGAAGGGCGAGATGAGACCGTTCGTACGGACCGTTCCCTTGTCCGCCTCGTAGATGCCGGCGAGGATCTTGAGGAGGGTCGACTTGCCGCTGCCGTTGCGGCCGATGACGCCGAAGAACTCCCCCTTCTTCACCTCGAAGGAGACGTCGTCGAGCGCCTTGAACTCCTCGAAGGTGCGCTTTCCCTTGAGCGCGCCCACGAACGCTCCGCGTATCGAAGACACCTTCTCGTGCGGAATGCGGAAGGTCTTGGAGACGTTCTTGACGCTTATGGCGATATCCTGGTCCATTCCCCTATTCTACCCCATTCCGAACGTTCTTCCCAGTCAGACGGACAGTTGACAAAATATCGGGAAAAAGCCATATTAAGGAGCTGTTTCAAAACATTCATCAATCTATCCCGCAAGGAGGCTTCTATATCGCTTCAACCACCGAAGGACTTACCCCGCATCCAAAAACTTTCCCACCGTCGTCTGGACATCGGTAAGCCCATCATCCTCTGGACGAAAAAGGATCCCTATTATGGAAACGGGGTCGGATTCCGCTACGCAATCGCTGACGCCGATCCGAAAACCGGAACGCCCGCCACCTGCCGAATCGTACTCGCATCCAATCATCCGGACCTCGTTCTCGGCAAGGCGTATGCAGCGACCGTCGAAGCCGTAAAGTGGCCCGATAAGCCATGCTGGATGCGTCGATACGATAGACCCTCAGTCGAGATCTCCTACCTGTCGGTCTTCGATGTGACCCCGGTGCCGATCTACGAAACCATCCGGATCTTCGAGACCGAAGCAGCCGTCTATACCTGGACCGACGGTTATCTCATCTCGGAGCACCGGATCCCGATCACGAACCGACGGAAGGATTTCCGTTATGACAACCGGGTGGTCAGGACGATCGAGTATTCCGACTCGTATGGCACCTTCCGCCGGGACGAACTACCGCCGGATACGGATATGTCGACATACGGACCAGAGGATTTCGATGCTCTTCCGGAACTGACCGACGGGCAGCATCGCACTCTTGGAAACTTCTTCGTCACCCCGAGAAACTTTGTTCTGAGAAACGGAAAGCCGCCGGCGTAAATCGCGGGCGGCTTTTGACATTCCGAAACTTCCGCAAGAACAGGCGACTCGGCATCCGACCTATCGCGACGTTCGGATATTTCCCGATACGATCACTCCGGAAAGAGCTCCGAGGCTTGTGGGTCTAATTACAGTACGCGACGCACGTCCCCGTAAGGTACGCGCCGACTTCCCGGACGATCACATCCCGAACATCCGGAAACAGCGCGAAGAAGGTTCCGATCGGATCGAACGATATCGCGTCGGTCATCGGCGGACCGAGGGAACCCGTATTCAATTCGACGGCTCCCGGAACGACCAGCGGAGCGATCGACAGATCGGCCTTTCCCGGAACATCGGAACGGACGGTCTGAACGGCGAATCGGTATCCGAGGTACGTGCCGGAACGAAGTCCGCGAAACACGCCATCGAACTCGTCCGGGGTCAGACACGTCGTCGGCTCGGATACGCCGGCACAGCGTACGGTCATCGCGGCAACGACGAAGAAATGCGTCGACTCAGGCATATCAAGGGCATACCTGCCCAGATGCGACAAGGTCCCCAAAATCGCATACTTCAAGAAATCGACGGGATTGTCGAGTCCTGAGTCAGACTCGCCACTCGGCAGGATAGACAAAGACGGCAACGTATGCGACTCGTCGATCACGTGTGTATACGCCCCATCCCTGAAACAGGCTCGGATGGCCGCCTCGACCGGGCCGATGGGATACGGAAGAAGAAAAGTGAGGTTCATGACCGGTGGGTTTTGAATTGATGTGAAGGCACTGCCTCCAGCATCCCGCATCCGGACGATTTGTCAATACGACACACGCCATCGGATACGAAAAAGGAGGCCCCGGTGATTCCAGAAGCCCCCTCTTATAAGCTTAATCGCCTGTCACGACAGCGCGGATTCCGCGACTTCAGGCAACTGATCCTCGACAGCCTCAGTCGGTATCGCAATCACGTGCGATTTCAAAAGACCGTAACAGCTGAAAATTTCATCCAACGAACCCCTCAGCTCGTTTAACAGACGGAAATCGCCATCCGATCCAGCAGCATACGACGAAAGACGGATCACATCGAGAGGTGCCGACCGGAAGTGCTCCATCCGGATAGACGAAAGATCCGATGGCTCGATAGTCTTGACGGTCGTTTCGAACGTCAATATATCGAAATGACATTTAGCCGCACCGGCCGGAAGTATCGCAAGGCCGACATTCACGACGCAAGTCTTCCCGGAAAGCATCTGGATGAGCGAGACGGCTTCCTCCGAATTCGGAAAAAATACCGACTCCATAAACAGTCCAGTCCCCTTGACCATGATACGTACCGAGGTACCCACCAGCACTTCTTCCGGGCAATCCTCTCCCTTGTTCCTACGGCTCTTTGCCAGTCTGTGCACTGCCGCTTCCGCGCGACGTTTCATGCCATTGAGTCGACAATCCTTTGCGTCGACCCGTCTTGTTTTCTCGGGATATTTTGAACCACTAACCTGACATCCGTACGAGGAAAGAAGGCTCGAGACAAAACCGGACACCTCGCCTCCGACATGAAACGGGGTCTTTACCCTGATTTCCAAAAGCTCCGCCGTACCAGTACCGCCTCCTGGTATCATTTCTTTTTGTTGCGACATACGATATAAATCTAGATTTTTAAAGAAGAAAGAACAAAAACACCTCGCGAACATACCACGCGCCGACATCGGCGTCAACCATCCCCGACCGTGTCCGGTTGACGGGATCCGCCCGTCGTCGTATGGTAGAAGGCTCTTTCACAGGCAGTATCAACCACAACCCCAAAAAGGAGTACCTCATGGAACGCGGTTTCAGTGCGGAACAGCGAAGCGTATACGAACTCGATCGGACACTCGAGCTCGAAGTGAGACGACAACTCGGGAGATACCGGGTTCCCGAAACAGCCAAGACCCGTCACTTACGGAATTTTCCGAACGACCCTGAAATCACCTATTCCGATTCTGTCCTTGTTCCGCTCATCACGGACGGAAGGAACCGTATCGTGCCGTTGGCAGCCGGGTTCGATTCCGACCCACTGATCGAGACCCAGGGACCGTCGCTCCACATTCCGATACTCGATCTGCGCGGACTGAAGAGGAAAATCGGAGCGGTCTGCATCGGCACGGTAAGAAAGATCATCATTTCAACACGAGAGATACGCCAACCGGAATCGCTTCAGATCATCGAGTACATTCTGCAAGATGTCCAACCGACCGGCAGCGGATTGATCACCGGATTTTTCCGGCGTGATTCCGATCTGATACAAGAAGAGCGGCAGCTTTTCAGCCATGGGATACATCTTCTGACTTTCGTCCGCCAATACCTGACAGACGGGATTCCGTCACACGCGCTCGACCGCCTTCCTCAATGGGACGACGCCCGCCAACGGGTACGGCAGATACACTGCACGCGACTTCCGGACTTTTCCGACAAGTCCGTCCGCAGACGGGTACTGGATCAGGTAAACGGGAAAGAACCCACCCTGGTTCCGGTATGATATGAACCGAAAAAGCAAGGGGCCTGACCGCGTTCAGGCCCCTTTCGCCGTTTCCAGGCCTCGTTTATGCTATACTTCCGGCAGGATAGGCCGTTCATCCGACAGATTTCCCACACCGTTATGCGCTTCTACAATACCCTCACCCGCTCCAAGGAAGAGTTCGAGCCGCTCCATCCCGGCAAGGTCGGCATGTACACCTGCGGACCGACCGTATACGACTACGCCCACATCGGCAACCTCCGCGCCTTCGTCTTCTCGGACACGGTCCGCCGCCTCCTCGAGCACGACGGATACGAGGTGCGACTCATCGAGAACGTGACCGACGTCGGCCACCTGACCGAGGACGACCTCGCGCAGGGCGACTCGGGCGAGGACAAGGTCGAGAAAAAGGCTCGCGCCGAGAAGAAAACTCCCGAGGAGATCGCCCGCTTCTACGAGGACGCCTTCCATGCGGACAGCGACGCGATGAACATCCTTCCCGCACATTTCTACCCGCGCGCGACCGCGCATATCGGGCACATGATCCGCATGATCGAGACCCTCGTCGCGCGAGGGCACGCCTACGAGGTAAACGGCAACGTCTTCTACGACGTAACCTCGTTCCCCGACTATGGAAAGCTCTCCGGCAACACCCTGGAACAGCTGCGGATCGGGGCGCGCCTCGAAGAACATCCCGACAAGCGTAATCCGTGGGACTTCGCACTCTGGCTCCGGGCCCCGAAGGAACACCTCATGAAATGGCCCTCCCCGTGGAGCGAAGGCTATCCCGGCTGGCACATCGAGTGTTCTGCCATGAGCCAGGAATACCTCGGCGACACGCTCGACATCCATACCGGCGGCGAGGACCACATCTTCCCCCACCACGAGGCCGAGATCGCCCAGTCCGAGGGCGCGACGGGAAAGCCGTTCTCCCGCTTCTTCCTGCACGAGCGGCATATCCTCGTCGACGGACAGAAGATGTCCAAATCCAAGGGCAACTTCTATGTGCTTCAGGACGTCACGGAGCGCGGCTATTCGCCCATGGACCTCCGGCTACTCTATCTGTCCGCGCATTACCGGAGCCAGATGAACTTCACCTGGGATTCGCTCTCCCAGGCGAGAAAGAACCGGGAAACGCTTACGACTCTTCGCGACCGTCTCGCCGCGGCCCCGGCCGTTTCGGGCGAGGACATCGCCGCGGACGACCGCGAGGCATTCCTTGCCTCCATGCGCGACGACCTCAATACCCCGCTCGCACTGGCCTCGCTTCTCTCGTTCGCGAAGAAGACGAATGTCGCGCTCGATGCGAACCGCACGTTCGATATCGACGCCGCACGGAACTTCCTCGACGAGGCACTCCGGCTCTTCGGTCTCCGACTCGAATCCGCCGCTCTCTCCGTTCCGGATTCCGACGAGATCCGCGACCTGATCGCGCGACGGGAAGAGGCCCGGCGCAACCGCGACTTCGCGCTCGCCGATTCGCTCCGCGACGAGCTCGCCGCCCGCGGTGTCTCGGTCCGCGACTCGGTCCTCGCCAAGGACCTACCGCAAGGCCGATGACGGAAAATGAAGAATCCCCGACGCGCCGTGTCGGGGATTTCCGCTTTTTTTGCCTTTCATGATAGGGGTTGCCCCGTAATCCGATACAGGGTGAACCGCTCGACCGACTCCGCCCAGCCGTGACGTATGACCGGTACGCCATACGGTCCGACCGACACGACCCCAAGCTGTCCGCCGTCCACCGAGACCAGGTGAAGCGTGTCCAGAACCGATGCGTCATCATATCGATACGACCCGATGACGACCGGCTCGATCCTGGAATCGACCGCTTTCCGGAAAAGGCTCCGGTAATACCGGAGGGCGCCAGTGCCGAGCGACGAGATAAGCTCCGGCCACGGCTTCGTCACGAGCGATGAATTCGACGGGGCGATACGAGGATTCAGACGGCAGACCAGCCGATCGATATCGACCAGCACGTCTACCACGTCCGAAAATTTCAGAACGACGTTCGGGCATCGGTATTCGGCGCCAACAGGCGGCGCCAAGAGCATGGATCGGATCGGGACCGATGTCGCATCTTCCGGAATATGGTGACCAAACCGTTCCCGAAGGTCGTAATACTCCGGAATACGTACGATTCGCATGATAACCTCCTGATTGTTAATGTTCTCGAAGAAGATACTGTGGTCATTGTGACTGTTCCCGCGGACACGTCAAGCCGCGACGGAACACCATCGGAACGAAACGACAAGTAGCCGGAATCGAAACAGCTTCCGGTCTTCGTGGAACAAAAAAAGCACCCTCGAGAAGTTCTCCCGAGGGGCTTTATATTTTCGACGAACCGCTACCTTGCCTGGTCTGGCAACAGTGCCGAGAGCACTCCGTTAACAAGTTCAATACTCCTGATAGCCGTCACTTTGACGGTCTCACCAACTGCTTGAAAGACCTTTTCAAGACTCCCATCCGGATAGATTTCAATTGTTCGCTCACCAACAAACTCTCTGTAGATATAATCTCGAAGCGCAATCACATCCCTCACCACAGGTCCCTGAATGAAACTATCCTCAAAACCTAACAAACCAGCCTTGCCCTTCTCGAACATGTGCAATTCCGCAACAGCACTCCTCATTGTTAGTCGAATAAAACAACCTTCAGATAGTTTTCGTATACGTTCAGTGCCAGATACAGACATGAGTGTTCCTTCTTCGATTTTAACACTAACAATATGACCCGGGTATAAACAGATGGTATCAAATCCGGTCGTCATGTTTATGTTTTTGACCAGATTTCCATTGAAGATGATTCCGATTTTCATAGTTGTCTCCTTTTTTCCGTCCGGAGTGATCCCCGGATCGGTGAGGATTCGTTGGTAAGGTACTTACCGCGCCAGCATGAAGCCTATCTCCATGTGACTCTATATTTTATCACCTTTTTTAATTTGTGTCAATGTCAGAATATTGTCTCCAAAAGGCGGGTCCGGCCCGTTTCACTTTCCAGGATTCCATAGTAGAATGGGAGGACTATGGCGAATCAGGATCACCTCCGCATCCCCCCTCATAACCTCGAAGCCGAGCAGTCGGTCCTCGGGGCGCTCATGCTGGACAAGGACGCGATCATCAAGGTCGCCGATCTCGTGCGGCCGGGCGACTTCTACCGAAGCGACCACAACGCGATCTACGAGACGATGCTCGAACTGTACGAGGACCGCGAGCCGATCGACGTCCTTTCGCTCGCCAACCGGCTCGAGGAAAAGGGAAAGCTCGACGCCGTCGGCGGATCCGGCTACCTGGCCTCGCTCGTCAACGTCGTCCCCTCGGCGAGCAACGTCGCCCACTACGCCAAGGTCGTCCAGAAGAAATCGCTCCTGCGCCGGCTCATCTCCGCCGCGTCCGAGATCGTCGAGATGGGTTTCAACGAGGAAGAGGACGTCCAGAAAGTGCTCGACGACGCCGAGCAGCGGCTCTTTTCCGTCTCGCAGAAGTACATCAAGCAGGACTTCATGCCGATCCGATCGATCCTCGAGGAGGCGTTCGACCGCATCGACGAGCTCCACAAGAGCGACAAGAACTTCCGTGGAGTCCCGACCGGATTCACGGACCTCGACAAACTCCTTTCCGGTCTTCAGAATTCCGACCTCATCATCCTCGCGGCGCGACCCTCGACCGGAAAGACCAGCTTCGCGCTCGATATCGCCCGACAGGTCGGCTCCCTCGCCAAGGTGCCGGTCGGCATCTTCTCGCTCGAAATGTCCGCCGATCAGCTGGTCGACCGCATGATCGCATCGCAGGCCGGCGTCGACTTGTGGCGCCTGCGTACGGGCAATCTCTCGACCGAAGGCGACGGCAACGATTTCCAGCGCATCGGCGAGGCGATCGGCATCCTCTCCGAGGCACCGATCTTCATCGACGACACGAGTTCGGCCAACATCATGGAGATGCGAACCATGGCACGGCGCCTCCAGTCGGAACACAAGCTCGGACTCATCATCATCGACTATCTCCAGCTCATGGAAGGCCGCTCCCGCGGCGGCGACAACCGCGTCCAGGAGATTTCCGAGATATCCCGCGGACTCAAGCAGCTCGCCAAGGAGCTCAACGTACCGATCATCGCGCTCTCCCAGCTCTCCCGCGCGGTGGAATCACGACCCGACGGCATCCCGAAGCTCTCGGACCTCCGCGAATCGGGTTCCATCGAACAGGACGCCGACATCGTTCTCTTCCTGTACCGCGAGGACCGCGTGAAACCCGATACCCCGAACAAGGGCATCGCCGACGTCATCATCGCCAAGCACCGCAACGGCCCCGTCGGAAAGATCTCGCTGTTCTTCGACGACCATTCCGCCGCCTTCAAGAACCTCGAACGCGTCCACGCACCGGAAGCCTGACCGCGGCCAGACGCGGGACAGGTGCCGAGTCCCTATGCGTTACCCGAAACCGTTCCAAAACCTGATCGCACACTTCTCCGCCCTGCCCTCGGTCGGACCGAAGATGGCCGAACGCATCGTGCTCCACCTGTTCAAGCAGGAGCACGAGCGACTTCTGTCGTTCGCGGAAAGCCTGGAGGCGCTACAGGACCTCTCGCTCTGCACGCGCTGCTTCCACATCGCCGAAGGTCCCCTCTGCGACGTCTGCTCCGATCCGAAGCGGGACCCTTCGGTCCTCTGCGTCGTCGAGGAGCCGATGGATGTGATCGCGATCGAGCGCTCCGGCGGCTACCAGGGCCTCTACCACGTCCTGGGAGGCGTTATGCGGACCGGACAGGGCGACGATCCTTCGCTCCGTATCCCCGAGCTTCTTTCCCGGATCGCAACGGAAGACGTGAAGGAAGTCATCCTCGCGCTCAATCCGACGACCGAGGGCGACCTCACGACGCTGTACCTACGAAAAAAGCTTGAACCGCTCGGCGTGACTGTCTCACGACCCGCCCGCGGACTCTCGACCGGCGGCGACATCGAATACGCCGACGAGGCGACGCTTACCTCGGCCCTGCGGAACCGGGAGAAGCTCGGCTGAACCGCACCCCTCTTCACGAACGGATCCCTCTCGGCGACCGTTGACTTTTTTGTGGATTCCCCTACTATCAAGCCGTATCAGAAACGATCATTTTTCCTTTACAACCGAACCTATACAGGAGCCCTGCCATGTCAATGAAATACCCCGAAGCTCACGGTTTCGTACAAACCGCAGCATACGAGGGCTTATACACACTCTTGTCGATATCGTTCGATCCGGACAGGGATGGTTGTATCCTCACCTGTGACGACCTTTCGACCGGATTCCTGAAGCTCTTCGTTCTTCCCGCAACGAAGGATCTTCGTACGTTATGGGTGACCGCCTTCGGATACTGCCCCAACCTCTCACTTCACGTCGAGAACCGGCAGCAACATACCACGTTTCGGGTCACTCACGGAAAATCCGCGGGTACGGCCGCATCGATCGCACTCGAGGCCGAAACCGTAAAAAAAGGGACCTACGAGATCGACGGTAACAAGGCTATGCCGATAGATCCAGGTCACCCTCACCGGGTCATCGGAGTCGTGACACGACACAAACTGGAGCGCCCTCCCGGACTGGTCCTGATGTCGGATACAAAACGACCCATGCTTACGTACGTCCAATCGACGCTCTCGCAAACGCAGGAATGGACCGACACGATCACCGCGCCACTTTCCCACGTTCTCCGATTTCACCCACGCGGCAGATCGTATCAGCCGTTCCTGGCAAAACCCTGAAATTACCCAAAAAAGACTGCCCCGTGAGCACACGCAGGCAGTCTTTTCGATTCCGACAGTAACCGTGTCGGCCCTATCGATCGTTCCCGTCGCCCCGGAAATACCACACAAGCAGCGTCGCGAAGAATCCGAAGAACAGCCCGAGGCCGATACCGAGCGGAAGCAGAAGTCTCGTGGGAAGCCGAGCGTCCCGTACGACAGGCCCGTCGGCGAGAACCGCGAACCAGTCTTCCGCATCCGGCTGCTCGTTGAGGCGGCGGGTCTCGCGGTTCAGCACGTCCGGAACGGCCGTCGACATGCTTCCGAATCCGTCCCGTTCCCGGGCGCGATAGGTGACGGCGATCATCTGCGAAGAGAGCCGTTTCGCCTCGAGGGAATCCGTTACGGATACGGATACGCCCGCCGCCTCGCGAATTTCCGAACGGACCGACGGAGCACCGAGCCAGCGGACCACCGTATCGGCGAACCGCTCATCCGCCTGGAGACGGTAGAACTGGTCGTAGGTATAGTCGTCGGTCTTCTGCGACCCGGTCCGGGTCACGTTCAAGGTCAGGCTCTGTTCGAACCGCATCGGCTGGAAACGGAGGACGAGGAGCGACAAAAGCATACATCCGGCCAAAACACCCAGAAAGACCCGTCGGTAACGGATAAAGATACGGCAGAAATCACGGAATTCCATACGCATAAAATCGTTAACGGGTATGCATGCCGGAACGCTTCTCCTCGAGCGCCCGTTCGACGAGTTCGCGGATCTCTCGCACGAAACGCTCCGTATCGTACGGCAACGCGCACTCCCGGATCCGTTCGGGATCGAATCGGGAATCGTCGAAGTCCGAGACCGCCGCCATGATCGCCTCCGGTGTCTGTTCGTCGAAGAAGACGCCGGAAACACCGTCCTCGATCCGCTCCTCGATGTCCCCTCCGCGATACGCGATGACAGGGCGTCCCGAAGCAAGCGCCTCCATGGCGACGATACCGAAATCCTCCTCCTGCGGGAAAACGAACGCCCGACACCCGGCATACAGGCGCGCGAGCTCATCGTCCGGAACACGCCCCAGAAACTCGACGTTCGGTCCGGCGATCCGCTTAAGCCTCGACAATTCCGGCCCACGGCCCGCGACCTTGAGCGGAAGACCGATCCGGGTAAACGCCTCGACGGCGATATCGAACCGCTTGTACGCGATAAGCCGTCCGACCATGAGAAAATAGTCGCCGCGCTCCGATCCGATACGGAAACGGTCCGTATCGACCGGCGGCGGGACGACACGGGAGTCGCGACCGTAGTATTTGCGGATACGGCGGGCGACGAACCCGGAATTGGAGAGAACGATATCGGGGCGGTCGGCACTCGCCCTGTCCCAGAGCCGCAGCGGATTCATGAAGAGCGGCACCGCGCTCCGGATCATCCGGGGAAACCCGAAATCCTCGGCATACTTCTGGCAATCGTCCCACGCGTACCGCATGGGCGTGTGGATATACGAGATATGAAGCGTCTTCGGACCGGAAAGGGCCCCCTTGGCGAAGCTGGCCGAATCCGAAAGGATGACATCGAATCCTGAAAAGTCGAACTGTTCGATCGCGGGCGGCATAAGAAGAGGGAAGAGCCGATGCGCACGACGAACCCAGGGAAACCGCTGCAGATACGACGTGTACACCCGCGCGTCGTCGAACAGACCGTGCACCGCCTCGCGGTCATGGATGAGGGTATAGATCGGCGCGTCCGGAAACGCCTTTCGGAACGCCTGGAGCACCTGCTCCGCGCCTCCGTACTGTACCAGATAGTCGTGAACCAGGGCGATCTTCATGCCGTTTCGAAAAGCTTTCGGTTCCCCATTATAGCAGAAAAGGCGCAAAAAAGCAGAAAGGTGCCCGGAACATTGTCCGAACACCCTTCGTAAGATGAGCTCTCCACCGCTCAGCGAACCGTATCGTCAAGAAGCCGCTCGCGGAAGTATTCAAAGCTTCGTGGCCGTCCGAGACAGCAGATATGTATGACCCGCAATCTCGCTCTCTTACCCGACAGGAACGCACAGACCGCATCCCAGAGCGCGCCACACGACGACCCGTCCGCGCCATACGTATCCGGCAGCACCACCGATTCCGATCCATGCTTATCGGCGACGTCGAGCGCCATCATGTAGCAGAGCATAAGCTTCATGCCGACATCGTGCCCTTCGTTCGGAAAGAACGCCGGGATGACGGTGACTTTACCGACCCGTTCGCTCCCGAACACGGTCGGCGTCCGATAGGTCTTGTCACGATCATCATATCTCGGATCGGACACTTCCATAACCCGGACTCCGTCCGGAACGAGCAGTGAACAGGAACAATCCGGAACTTGCGGGCCGGAAACGTCTCCAAGATGACAGCGGACTTCGATCGGCCCTCTTGTCGTGAATAGCCGGACGGAAACGGAGCTCCGGTCAACCGTAATGATCTGTTTACTATATGCCACGAAATACCTCCTGATTGATTGTATTGCTTCGATGAAAAGAACAGGAAGAACCCGAAGAGTATACCTTACGACAGGCTCCGGGTCAATACGGAAAGGAATAACGGAACAATTCGGGACGATAATCCGGTCCTGAGACCCCGAAAGACGAATGAAAAACGGATCGCTACTCGTTCCGGTCCCCGCCGAGAAGCCCGAGAATCCCTTTCACGACCGAGCTGACGAGCGACATGACGAGCGACCCGAAAAGCGCCGCGCCGAACCCGTCCACCGAGAATCCCTGAATGACCCCGCCGAGCCACGCGAAGAGGATCGCGTTTATCACGAAGACGAAGAGCCCGAACGAGAGGATGGTGACCGGCAGCGTGAGCACGACGAGCACCGGCCGGACGACAAGTCCGAGTATCCCCCATACCGCCGCGAGCAGGATGGCCGTACCGAAACCGGCCACGTGCACCCCGGGCACGAACCGCGCCGCCACGAAGAATCCCACCGCGACCGCAAACCACCGGAAGACGAGTTTCATAGCTGTATCGTTACGTATCTCTCCTGCGGACAGGATATCATTTCCTCCGCGACACACAAGGACTCGAGGAATAAGAAAACTCCGCCACACGCTTCCGTGGACGGAGTTTTATCACACCAGGTCGGTTCCCGGCTACACAGGATTGCCTGTCGCGAAAAATATGGTCAATCGCCACTCATTCGTATCAGCATTATCCCCCCTCTCTTCGACCGAAAAAATCTTTCCGCTCGGCGCGAAAGTAAATTTAACGTCTTTTGCGATATCAAATCTTCCAGAATCTGGATCTGGCCTCGCGACAAACTCAAAATGATCGGACTGTATCATTTTGGAATCCGGAATGACGGAATATGAAAGGTTGATAATAATGCGCACGCGCTGATCATCAAGAATCTCCGAGTTGACGTGATCCCACTCGGGAAGGAAGCGTCTGTCTTGATAGAATTTCGGCGGCAAAGAAGAAATGGGAGAATACCTCACTATGATAACCGTTTTACCTGAAAGTACGTCTTCGATACGCTGCACGATTTCATTCGTGGGATCAACCCCTAAGACATATAACTTGCTCACAGAACCTCCGCTTTTGATTTTGAATGAATTTCCACCAAAAAAACATATCTTGACCGCCGATTCCGACGATCGACACAGTATGCCGGAAAACGGCTTCCCGGTCAACTTTTCCAGGTGGGAATCGCGACGGATGCCGCAGCGGCTACGAACCCCGCTCGGCGAGCGAATACCGGCAACCGCAGTAGTCCTGACGGTAGATCCCGCGTTCACAGACCATTTTTCGGGCCGCCTCCTGCCGTCCGCCCTTCTTCCAGTCCTCGGCCAGGAATCGGACGCCGACTTTGGCGGCCGCCGCGTCGCCGATCGGAGAGATGACATCGTCGCGCTTGTTTCGTCCGGAAGTCAGTGTCGTCGCGAAAACCGGAAACCCGCGATCCGCCGCAATCTCGGCCGAGCGGAACAGTCGGCTCCGAAAACAGACCGGGCAGCGCCTTCCGCCTTCCGGCTCGCTCTCCAGCCCCCGAATCGCCTCGCCCCAGGCATCCGGCTCATAATCGGCATCGATCATGGGAATGTCCCACTCCCCGCAGACGCGGACGACTTCACGTTTCCGCTTCAGGTATTCCTCTTCGGGAAAGATATTCGGATTGTAAAACAGCACCGAAAGGTCGTACGACTTCCGAAGCTCGTCGATCACCGCGATTCCGCACGGCGCGCAGCAGGTATGGAGCAGGAGTCGTTCGGTCATACTATCGATCCGTACGAACGCAAAGAAAGGACCTCGCCCGGCCCTTACATGAACCGGGAATCTTGTCGAGAGTCCGAATGTCAGTTCTTCCGCCGCGCAAGAAGCGCCCCCACGGTCCGGAGACAGATGCCCATATCGAGCCACAGCGACCAGTTCTCGATATAGTAGACGTCCAGCCGGTACTCGTCCTCGAAGGCCAGATCGGAACGCCCGGAAACCTGCGCCATGCCGGTCAGGCCAGGCTTGATCGTAAGGAGACGGCGATGGTATTCACGGTACTTCTCGACCTCGCGTTTCTGGTGCGGCCGCGGACCGACAAGGCTCATCTCGCCGCGGAACACGTTGAAGAACTGCGGGAACTCGTCTATCGAATACTTCTCGATGAACGCGCCGACGCGGGTCTTGCGCGGATCATCCTTGATCTTGTAGAGCGGCCCCTTGCGGACGCTTCGCTCCTCGATCAGCCGTTTCTCGAAGGCGAGCGCCTCCTCGAAATCGGGATTCTCCTTTGTCACGCAGTACTTCCACCGCATGTATCGGAACTTGTATACGAAGAACTTCCTGCCGTTTTCGCCGATACGCTCGTTCTTGTACACGATCGGACCGGATCCGTCCTCGAGCTTGATGAGTGCCGCGACGACGGCCATGACGGGCGACAGAAGAACGATCGCTACCGACGACGCGACGATGTCGAAGATCCGCTTCAGCACCCTCCCCCAGCCGTCAAGCGGCGTGTGGAGGAACTCGATGAGCGGCTCGCCGTTCATGATGCGCATGGCGAAACGCGACGTCTGCAGCGTCGTCGGGAAATACTTGAACGCGATATTGTGGATCTCACAGTAGTCGAGGATCTTCTCCTGCTCGTCGTCGGTGATGGACTGGTCGCACACGATGATCTCGTCGATCCCCTTCTCCTGCCGGATGGCGTCGATGCGCGAGAGACTGGCCGTCTCCATGATATCCACCGCGCGGTAGCCGAGCTCGGGATGCTTGGTGAACAGCTTGGCAAAGCGGCGCGGTCGTCCGTTGCCGCCCACGAGCAGCACCCGGTAGACGCCCACACCCTTGGCGACCAGATAGTGCCGCTGGAGAAGCCGCAAGAGAAAGCGGGCAAGCGAGACATAGACCGTCGCCGCGAACCAGCCGACCACGATGATGAAGCGCGACGAGAACCAGTCGCGCTGAAGGAAGACCGCGATGATGATGATCACGATCCCGAGGGAAGTGGCCTTGAAAACCTGGAACGACTCGCGCCAGAACGAGCGCGACGTACGGATGACGTACAGCCCCTCTATCGCGTAAGTCAACAGGAAAATCGGACCGACCATGAGCATCAGGCTGATCGACCGCTCGAAGGAGACCGAATAGACCTTGGGATTGATAAGATGCGAGATCTGCGGCAGCAGGTCTCGCAGAAGGAATACCGAGATTCCCGCGAGGACGATCATCAGATAGTCCACCGGGACCTGCACCGCGCTGAAGGCGATTTCGGATCGTTTCATACCGTATTGGGAGGAAATTCGCGTCCTCGCGTTCCCGAGACGGGCTCGTAAGCCGGATTCTGTTCAAACCATCATTTGTCTGGGACCGCCGTTACCGGCGGACTCGAGCGGCACTCCCAGGATCGCTCCCGGGCACGGCCTTGCACACGGGTAAGGATTTAGCCGTTTCACCCCGCACGTCACCGTGCGGACTCGCCCGACTCCTTACGGGGCCGGGCGCCTCGTCCTTTCGGACGAAGGCGTCTCTGTTCGCACCTCGCGCCTCGCGGCGGACGGGCGTTACCCGCTACCTGTTCCCCGGGGATCGCTCCCCGGATCGTGTGTCCGGACTTTCCTCCCCGGCTACCCAAGAGGGCGCCGAGGCGATGGTCCGGCCCGTTTCAGGAACGCAAACACGCGAAAAAACCCTCCTCTTACCCCTCTATGGTATCACGGACCCCGCAAAAAGTCAATATTTGGCTCATCTGAGCCGTTTCCACGGTTTCGCCTCCCAAGCGAACATCCCGAAACTGATGACCACGAACGCTACGCTCATCCAGAGTGAAACCTGCTCCTTCGTCGGATCCATCGAGAAGAAACCGTGGCGATATGCCGGCGTAACAAGAACAAGAAGCCAAGTCGCGGGAAACCAAATACCTGAAAAAATACTCCACTTCCGGAAAAGAGCATCAGAAAAAATAAAAAGGAACGGGAAAACCACAATAACCGAAAGCAACGAATGAAATAATGTTCTTGCGGCCGGAATACTATCGCCACCCATGCATCGTTCTATACTTTTGCTGCACGGAAACAATAAAACGAATATTAAGGCAACAATAACTACGGCAAAAAATTGCAGTCTATAACCTTTCATACTTTTATTCTTTCATAAAGATACCTTCGAATCTTGAAGGGAATAATTACTTCTTCCTCACCGAAGTTGTTTCCACGGTTTCGCCTCCCAAGCGAACATCCCGAAACTGATGACCACGAACGCTACGCTCATCCAGAGTGAAACCTGCTCCTTCGTCGGATCCATCGAGAAGAAACTGTGGCGATATGCCGGCGTAACAAGAACAAGAAGCCAAGTAAATACGAACCAAACACCCGCATATATACCCCACTTCTTGTAAGTCTTATCACTTACGAAATACGAAACAAAAGAAACGGGGAAAAGAGCTTTCGAAAACATTACGAGCGGATAAATCACATTAAACCGAAGATTATCAAAGGGACATTCTCCTATACCATCTGGAAAACAAATTCTCCAATCATAAAATATCCCCATGATAACAATAGCCGCGCTTGAGAGAAAAACGACCGCTCTAATGATTTTCATATCTCTCATACGTTTTATCTTCAATATATCACATTCGCCTTTCCCTTCTCCGTCTCGAATTTCGGAATAATCAGACCCGGTATCCACTCCACCGAAGGATACCCGGCGCCACGGTTCCCAGGAATGGGATACCGAATCAAAAGCGTCCGATCAACCAACGGTAGATAGGACGAGGCTAACCGTTGAGAGCCACTTTGAAGTTCAGACGTCAAGAATACATGCCGATTCCGGACGGGACCAAGAAACCAGTCATACCTTGCACTGCAAGAAACGACCGAAGAAGGCGATCCATCATACGTGACGGATAATGACCCGATATCCGACGATCCGACACGATCCGTCCGATCGAACGAAACGGACGTCTCATGACCGGCCTCATCACGAATCAACGCTGAGACACGGACCATTCCTTTCTTTCTGAAGACGGGTTTCTCCGTCGTTTCAACGGAAACGGCATCCACGCCGCTTACCGCGACACCTCCAACGGAAGCGTCAAAGCCGATTCTCGCCTCCGGGGCGACCTTGTCGATCCGCACCTCGAAATACCGCTCGTTTTCGACGTTTCCCGCCATATCAGTCGCGCGGAAACGGATACTCGTCGCCCCCTCGCGATCTACCGAAAACGGACCGGCATATTTATTCCACTCCGCCGCGTCTCCAAGGACGTATTCGATCCTATCGACACCACTTCCATCCGCTCCGTCATCCGCAGACAGCGCGACCGATACGGATCCGACATACCACCCGTTTTTCCCAGCCTTTCCCGAGACGCTCGCGGTCGATATCGGAGACGCTCCATCGGGTGGCAGAGTCGCCGAACCGTCAAGTATCGGCTCGACGATATATTCACCACCCGCGGAGGTCGTGTCATAATCCGCACGAAGCGCCGATAGTTCCTTTAGCCCTTCTGCCGACACCGAAAGCTCGACCGCCGTCTCCGGCCCAACCGGAAGCGCTTCAAACGTAACATTGGAACGAACCGTCTCGGTACCGTCGGACGCTTCGTCAACCTCATCCAGTCGAAGCGTATATGCACCTTCCGCATAGCCGGAAAGATGAATCTTCACCGGATATCCGGCGGGGAACGAGAGATACTTCCGACCACCGAGATCCAGATAGGTACTGCCCGGAATTCCGACCTCGACATCCGAATACCGCGCCCCGTCAGCTCCGATTATCGGAGCGCCAACAGGTCCGGTATGGTTCCCTTCGGCATCTTCCAGACTGATGTCGAGTGGAGAATGAAGAGAAACTCGAATTTTTGGTTTCGCGTTATCATAGTCAGTTGGACGATCTGTCTCGATGTACTCCGGAAGATGGCTTTCATCATCTTTTCTAAGAATTATTTTCTTTATTAATTCGCGAATTGTTAATCCTTCAAGAAGTTTTCCGTGATTTATATTGGAGGTACTTGCATCATTGTAGTCATACAAATTTAGCCAATACCGCTTCACATTCCCATCTGAATCGCTCATCAGAAGCGCGCTCGGTGTTGTCACGACCGCGTCGCCGTCAACGGTGAACTCGGGTTCATATACGGGAGTCGCTCGTTCCGACTTCCAGCAGGAAGGAATTTTCCCATTCGAAACCGGCCGGCACACCGATTCATATTCCTCGGCATACCGAACCCCGCGAACCGTATCCAACCCCCATCCGGCAATCTGGATGACTTCTACACCGGCCGGAGGCGTCCAGGAATCCAAATCGTCATGCATGGCCTGCGAAAGGTCCAGCAACCTGCCATTAAGAACGTTCTCAGCCTCGACGTCGTTCGGATCCGGCTTACTCCGTCCGTCCTTCGTACCGGAAAGGAATGATTCAAGATCTCCCCGGCTTTCGATTTCCTTTCCGTACGAATGCAGATAATCAGCATATCTTGTCCACTCCGAATCGAACCGAACGAGAGGTTGTCGGGTCCGGCCGAAATATTCCGAGGAGGGAAGAAGCCCGTACGCTCCCGGCATATTCTCGGCCAGCGTTCTCGCATCGGACCGCGTCGCAAGCAGACCGCCCAGGATGGACTCGTCGTATCCGTACAGGAGCGAGAGGATCGATATCGGGGTCCCCATCTGCGGAGTACCGACAAGAATCACGCGGTCGACGATCCCGGCATCTCCCTGCTCTTCCAACTGCTTCACGAGCGCTTTCGCGACCAGTCCGCCGTTCGAATGGGCGACGATCGTCACCTTCCCCGTCTTCGAGATATCGGCCAGTTCACGTATCCGATCAAGTAGTCGCCGTTCACCCTCCCGGTATGGCGTACTTTCAGAAACAACATCCTCGACGTCCATCCTCCAATCGTACGCGAACGGGACGTATCCGGTTATCGTCCCGACGTCCTGCATGCCTTGCAGGTCGGACAGGAACGACTCATAGTATCGGTCCGGACCGACCGAATCCAGGACGTCGTCGGTATACACGTCATGAACACTGCGTCCGTCGGAATTGAGCGCGAGATCGTCAAGGTCGTTCCCGAAAAGGGTCGGCGGCCACAACTGATCTTCGCCTGAACCGCTCCTCGTATAGAGACGACTCGCCTTGATACCCGGAAGGAAGAGGACGTTCGACGCCATGTCGGACCGTTCCTGAACGTTCTTATCACGATTGAATCCGACGAGCCGATGAGGCCCGGATATCCGCTCACCGCCACCCTGCGGATACCTGTCACCCGACGGGCCGGAGGAAGAACCGAACCAGTCGTTCTCCAGGGAAATACGGCCGGAATAATCTGCTTCCCCATCGTATTCGATGAGGGAAACAAGCGCGGTTTTGTCGGAATCTCCTTCGAAATCGGAATCCTTGATCCGAATAAGATCCGTAGAATCCCACTCGTCGGAAAACCACATGGATACACGGACTCCGGCATAGGCTACGTTGTTGCGAAACACGGAATGCTCGATGAGCAGTTTTCCATTCCGATACTCGATTGCCGGCGCAATGAATGCCTCATCTTCCGCAGCAATCGCCATGTGACCCAGCCAGGAGCGGAATCCGCCCGTATCGACAGCGTACGACGGGCAGTGTCCGGCATACGGCTTCCTATCGGAGCCCATGCCATCGAAAATGACGTTTCTGAGAATCGATGCCTCGTCATTCTCTTCCTGATAACCGAAGAACCCGATCGTCCCGGGCGGAAACACCCGATAGCATTCCTCGTCATACTCACCCGCCCCGTTCGGTGGCAGCTTGATATACGAGGGAGCCGGTACGAATATCACAGGCTCGGAATCGGTTCCCTGCGCATCGATCCGACCGCTGAACACCTTAAGCTCGCCGATTTCGACCTTCGTACCCTTCTCGATTGTCAGCGTCGCGCCGTTTACGACGGCGACAGGCTTCGTAAGATCAGTCTGACGAAAAGAGCCTGTCCAAGTGGTATCGGAATCTATCACTTCATAATCCTCATAGTTCTGCCACAGATCCTCATCCTCAGCTGAAACATTTCCCACGAAAACCGAACGCAACGAAGGCGCTATCAAAGCAAGGCACAAAAAAATCACCGCACTCCCGGTGATAGAGAAAAAATATCGACGAAGCATATCAGTCATACTCACTGTTTATGCCATAACTCCATTTCAAAGATATCATGCGACTCACAAAGAGAAAAGTTACATCTGGCATCCTTCGGAAATGACACCGCCCGGGAGGGATACTCTCGGGCGGGAATCGGCAGGATTTGCCGGTTTTCGGAAAAGCGGGTTCGGACGCGGTCAGCAGGACGGCTCAACCGACGAACGAGACCGAGGAAAGGAGAAAGAGAAAGGCAAGAATGAATCCCTTCTTTTCCCATATAAAACGAAGTGTCTTTCGAACCGCGATCGGCTCCGGATTGGCAGCGAACGGAGAGAGGCTGACTGCATTCACAGTAAACACCGTCTCGCCGGCCATGACAAGGCGGGGAAGAAAAGACGGGTTGTATATTCCGATAATGTAGAGGGTGGGATGGAATCAGACGGATCCATACAGATCAAGCGCCTGACCGATACGATCGGAGAGTTCGGGGAACTCTTCGGCGAAAAAGTGCCCCCTGCCGTCGAGAACGACCGCTTCGGCACCGGAGAGTGCTCGGGCATACTTCCCAAGCTCCGCGACCGGCACCACGGGGTCGTCGGACGAATGGAAGAGGATGATCCGATCCGTCTGACGCGCGAGATCTTCGAGATCGTCCGGAAGCCGAAAATCGCCCAGCGGCCCGTCCGCCTCATCGTCGAACGGAGCCGAAACGAGAGCGAGCAGCCCGACCCGGACGGGTAGCGGATGTACCGCCAGATACTTCGCAAGAAAGATCCCCCCGAGACTCGACCCGACCAGAATGACGCCGTCCCGGAAGAGCGGAACGTGCCGATCGAACCAGGCCTCCCACTCCGCATACCGGGCATCGATCTTGTTCGGCATCTCTGGCATAAGGATATCCGCCCGCCCGAAGTACCTTCGGGCGATATTTTCGCGCCAGGACGTCCGTCCGTCCGGATTCCAGAACGGGTCGCGAAACTGCCGCTTCTCCCTGAGGTACGCCGGCACCTCGCCCCGGTCGGCGAACACCTCGCCGCCATGGACGAACATGATCATCCCCTTCTTCCCTTCCATACGGAATCCGATAAAAAATCCCCCACCCGAAACAAATCGTTCATACCATTCGTCGCATACTACCATATAATATTATATGGTAGTATTTCATACTATGAATTGTCTTCGGATACTGCGGCATTGCAAGGAAATACGCCTTGTCCGATCGGCCCCCTTTCCGCATCGGTTCTGATTCCCACATCGGTTCTGGGGCTCACGCGGAACCAGAGTCAGGAATGACGAGATAGAGAGACTTTCGAACATTCGACGGCAGCGGACCGCCGGGAGTAGCCGAGGAAGGCTACGAAGAAGAAAGACGCGTCCGTTACGGCGCGCCTTCCTTGTTTCCGTTTCCCGCGGCGTTACGCGGCATACCCGTCGCATTCCGGTCGACACATGTCAGGACCGTTGATGACCGAGAGAAAGTCGACGTTCGCGTTCCGTTCATTTAAAAGAGCCCTGAGGATTCTCCTGATTTCGTTCGGACTTACCTGACGAACCGTCCGGTCGGATTGTCGGCGAAAATTGAATTTTCCATCGACCATATCGAAGGAATAGGTTTCCGGTGCGCCTCCGGACGAATCGTGTTCGCCGATCCTTATAACGATCTCGAACCGTTCGAACTGATCGGGAGCGTTCCCGATGATCAACGGACACAGGATACACCTCATATCACCGCTTTTAACCTCGCGACGTTCCTTTCCGGTCTTCCCGAGCAAGCCCTTCGAGTAGAGAAATCCGCCTGCCCCTTCCCTCACGACATGTTCAACGACACCATCCTTATCGGTTAGGCGTATACCCACATCGACAAACAGTATATTCACGTCTCCCTCCTTGGATACATTGTTAATTGAAATCGTCCTCTAATGGAACATGATACCAGCCGCCGGAAGGAGGGTCAAAAGAAACCGGACACGATAACCGGCGGTTCCGGTTACTAGTCCCCTTTGAATCCATACCGAGAAAGAACCGGCGTTATCAGCATTCGCGCGGCCGCATACGGTTCAGGATTCCAAAAACAGCCGGGATCTCTCAATCAGCGAACCGAGGGTCAGCAAAAGACGATCCGAACGAAGCCGCGTTTCCCGACTTTGAGCACCTTGCCGTCGTGGAGCTCCTTCGTCAGGACGAGCGTCCCGACTTCGGCGCGATCGCCATCGATCGACACGCCGCCCTGGGAAATCTTACTCCGTGCCTCAGTCTTGCTTTTCGCGAGGCCGATCCGCGCGATGAACGATTCGAGATTCTCGTTCGCCCCGTATGTCGGACACCACTCCGGAATCTCCGACGGAATCTCGCGCTTCGAGAACGCCGTCACGAAATATTCCTCCGCGGCCGCGGCCGCCCCTTCGCCGTGGTACATGCGGACGATCTCCTTCGCGAGCCGCATCTTGGCGTCGCGCGGATTCAGGCTGCCGTCTTTCATGCCGGACTCCATGACCGTCACATCCGCCATCGGTACCCGGGTCGCATGCACGAGGTACGTGACGATCTCCTCATCCGGGATACTCATAAGTTTCCCGAGCATGTCATTGGGCTCGTCGGAAAGGTTTACGGTGTTTCCCCAGCTCGAACTCATCTTCCGGCCGTCGGTTCCGGGGATAAGGTTCACGGTCAAGACATCCTGCGGTTCCTGGTCGTATCTCGCCTGGAGCGTCCGGCCGGCGAGGATATTGAATCGCTGGTCGGTGCCGCCAACTTCGACATCAGCCCGTACCTGTACGCTGTCGTACCCCTGCATAAGCGGATACAGCACTTCGCGGAGCGAGACCCGCCTCCCCGCGTCGAGCCGCTTCCGGATGTTCTCGCGGGAAATGAACTCGTGAAGAGAGAATGCGTCCGCTTGCTCGCCGATCTCCTGATACCCGAGATCCCGCAGCCACTCGGCGTTGAAATGCCGCTCGGAAGATTCCATGTCGAGCACCTTGCCGGCCTGCTCGAAGTACGAACCCATGTTGAACTCGACCGTCGCCTGGTCGAGCATCGGCCGCTCGGATTCCTTGTCGCTGGTATCGCCGATAAGTCCGGTAAAGTTACCGACTATGAATACGACCTGACAGCCGAGTTCCTGAAAATCGCGCAATTTGAGAAGCGCGACCGAGCGACCCAGGTGGATATTCGGACTCGTCGGGTCGATACCGAGCTTCACACGGAGCCGTTCCCCGGCAAGCAGGCGGCTACGCAGATGGTCGAGACCGATCACCTCGGCGACGCCTCGCGTCAGCAGTTCGTCGATCTTCCGTTCCCGTTCGTCCATAAAATTCGATATCATCCCTGTTATTTTCCGAACCAATTGTATCACGCGAACAAGGATACCCGACCTTGCAGGAACGAAAAGCGGGATTCCGACTTCAAAAGACCCTGCGTCGCGCTTCCGGCCAGAACTCGGAAACCGAAACCCTATTTGATCCCGTACTTACGCTTCATGAGTCGATACTGGTCGTCGGAGATCATCCGTGCCCTTCGCATCTCCTCGAGCTGCGCCGTTATCTGCCCCTTGTTCTTCTCGAGTTCTTTGGGCTTCATCTTCGACATCGCCTTCTCGGCCGCCTTTTTCTGCTCCTCCGGACTCATCTTGAGGAACTGCTCCATCGCTAGCCGCTCGTGCCACTTGAGCGTCTTGGGATCCGGCGCACCGGGAATCTCGGCCAACTTCTCCTCGAAGGTCCTGTCATCTTTTTCGTCGTCCTTCTTCCTGAAAGGATTCTTCAGCATACGGATTCTCGGGATACGGATAAAACAAACATCGCAACACACCCCTCTTCGAGGTTACTTCGTCCGCATTCGATAGCGGGTCACCAAAAGGGCCGACGCGACGAAAATCGAGGAATAGGTCCCGAATCCGACGCCGATCAGGAGCGCGACCGCGAACCAGCGGACACCCTCGCCGCCGATCGCCGCGATGACCGCGAGCACGATGAGCACGGTCAGCGAGGTGTTGATGGAGCGGGACATCGTCTCGTTGACCGATCGGTTGACGACAGTCTCGAAATCCGCTTTCCGCTGCGACCGAAGCAGGTTCTCGCGGATGCGGTCATAAACCACAATCGTATCGTTCACCGAATAACCGAGGATGGTCAGAAGCGCGGCAATGAACGGAACGCCGACCTCGACCCCGTACACCTTGCCAAGCACAGCAAAGAAGCCGGTCGTGATGAGCAGGTCATGTGCCAGGGCGATGACCGCTCCCCAGCCGTATTCCCACGACCCGATCGGATGGGACACCTTCCGGAAGGCAAATGCGATATAGGCCGCAATGGCAAGCACTGAGAGTAATGTCCCCCAGACGGCGTTCTTACGGATATCGCCGGACACGGATGCGCCGATGAAGTCCGTTCGGACGACCGTCAGCCCAGCATCGACCCCGCGCAACGCCTCGAGCACCCTGCCGTTTGCGGAATCGTCGGAGGCAAGGAACCGGATGATCATCCCGTTCTCGCCCGTCACCTGGACGGTCAGACTACGAAGGTCGAGCGGACGAAGCGCATCCTGTACCTCGGAGACGGTCGGGATGGGATCCTTCGCGAAGCGGGTTTCGATCAGGGTACCGCCCTGGAAATCGAGTCCGAGCCGGAGCCCGAACGTGGCGAGCGCGATTATCGAAAGGACCGCCAGCGTCCCCGAAAACCAGTAGGTATATTTCCTGGCGCCGATGATGTTGAGCATACGTCGTTGGTCCCGTGGGTTATTTCCGTCCCTCCCGTTCCTCATCCGAAAGCCGTTTCGGAATGACGAGAATCGCCTTCCGCGTCTCGGCCCACGCACCCACCACGAATCGGAGCCATGTATGCACGAGGACGACCGCGGTGAAGAGTGACAAAAGGACGCCAAGCGCGAGGATGACCGCGAACCCCTTCACGAAACCGGTGCCGAGCATGGTCAGGATGACCGTCGTGATAAGGGTCGAGACGTGCCCGTCACGAATACTCGGCCAGGCCCGACGAAAGCCTTCCTCGAGCGCCTTCGCGACCGACTTCCCATACGCCAGCTCCTCGCGGGCACGCTCGAAGATAAGCACGTTCGCGTCCACGGCGATCCCGATCGACAGAATGAAACCCGCGATGCCGGAAAGCGTGAGCGTGATGGGGAACGGCGTGTAGCCGGACAACCGGAAAATCGCGAGCAACATCGCCGAGTAGACGAGGAGAGCGAACACGGCGCCAAGACCCAGGAACCGGTAATAGAAAACCATGAAGATGGAAACCGCCAACAGGCCGATGAGGCCGGCGAAGACGCTCTGTCGCAGCGCGCTCTCGCCGAGAGAGGCGTCGATCGATTGCTGCCCCACAAGCGTGATCGGGACCGGAAGTGCCCCCTCGTTCAACCGTCCGACGAGCGTCTTCACCTCGTCGAGCGTGAAGTTGCCCGTAATCTGTGCCTTTCCTCCGAAGATCTCGTCCTGCACGGTCGGCGCGCTTACCACTTCGCCATCGAGGAAGATCGCGATCGGCTTGCCGATATTCCGCTTGGTTATCTCGGCAAAGAGCTGTGAGCCCTCGGTGTCGAACTGCAGTGACACTTGCGGCATACCGAAGCCCTGCCCCTGATAATCGACCGCCGCGCTCTTGAGATTCTTCCCGGACAGTCCGGTCGCCTTGTATCTGACCGAATCCGGCAGCATGTCCGCCGATTCCTTGGGGAAGAGGATGTGTGCCACATCCACCTCGCGGTCATCGCCCTCGCCCCGCTCGGCAAGCTTCTTGATGATATGCCATCCGTACGGACTTTCGACGAGTTCTGGATATACGGCTCCCGACTTGAAATCGTCCTTGAAGACGATATCATCGAATGCCTGGACGTAGGAACCCTTCTTGGCGAATCCGAGATCTCCGCCCTGCCCCTTCGAACCGGGATCCTGACTGTACTGCTCGGCAAGTGCCGCGAAATCCTCGCCCTTCCGCGCGCGGTCCAGAACGTCTTCCGCCTGCTTCTTCGCGTCGGCGTTCGCTGCATCTATCTTGGCAGGAAGCGAGTCGTCCTGCTCGCGAAACTCGAGATACGGCGTCTCTTTGAGCATCTTCTTCGCCTCCTCGATATCCTTCACGCCGGGAAGCTCGACAATGATGCGATCCTCGGAACCGGACCTCGACAGCTGGATCACCGACTCGCCGACGCCGAACGCGTTCACGCGGCGCTCCACGACCGCCTTGGCAGCCTCGAGCGCCTCCTGTTTCTTTCCGGCCGGAACCTCGGAGGTATCCGCCGCGTATTCAAGATGGATACCGCCTTGCAGGTCGAGTCCAAGATTGATCTTCAAAGACCGCTCGACCGCGGCAGCATCGATACCGGGAAGATACGAAAGTACCTTCGGGTACGCGATAACCCCCGAAACGAGCGCGAGCGCGAGAACGCCGGCGAACTGCCAGCGGATTTTGTCCTTCTGTTTCATGGCAGGAATGCTAATAACGGCAGTATATCGGCATTTTTCCTTCTTGGGAAGGGTTGACAGATATATATTTTATAATCCTTATATCATATCGGCCAAATCATCCGGAATCTAATTAACATGATGAGGTCCAAAATATACGCGTTAAATCCAAAAAAAAGAAGCGTTCTTTAAAAGAGCGCCCACTCAGGAAAAACTCAGTGCGAAATCGCACGAAAAAACTTCCCGCTGTGCAGGTGCGGCTTTTTTACGTTTTTCCAGGTATCACACTTTCCGTGTCTCCTTCTCGAGATATTCGAGATAGCCTTTCTCGACAGATACCTTCCCCGCTTCGACGGAGCGGACCTGGTCGAATTCGAGCGTCGAGAGAAATGCCCGATCGTGCGAGACGAGGATGACCGTCCCCGGAAACAGCCGAAGCGCGTCGGCCAGAGCCTCCACCGCCTCGAGATCAAGATGATTCGTCGGTTCGTCGAGCACGAGTACCGGGACCTTCTTCGCCGTAAGGAAAGCAAGCGAAAGCCGCATGCGTTCACCGGGAGAGAGTTCACCCATCGGAAAGGAAAGCTCGTCCGTAGTGAGAAGGAATTTCCCGAGGAACCGGGAAACCTCCGCCGGCTCGGTAATCGGCGTCGACCCGACAAACCATTCGATCGCGGTCAGGTCCTTCGGTATCCGGTCGTTCTCCTGTGACAGGATCCCGAACGATACCCCTTCGCCGACCTCGCGTGTCCCGGAACGCAGCGGAAGTTCTCCGGTAACCATCCTGAGTACCGTCGACTTACCGGCGCCGTTGCGACCGAACAGGCCGACATGCGACCCGTACGGGATATCCATATCGACCGGACCCGCGACAAACCCGTCGTATCCTGCCGTCGCACCCGAGAGCGCGATACCGCGGTCCTCCCCGGAGTCCGCCTCGAAAAAGATGGCGAGCGGATCGCGGATCGCCGAGACCTTCACGCGCCGGACCTTCTCGGCACGGGTCGTCAACGCCTTAGCCGCCGCGCCGAACTTCCGCTCCGCGCGATCACGATGATACCCCTGCGACATGCGGTCCTTGTCCGGCATCTTCTGTTCGCCGCCGATCCGCGCCCACTCCCGCTTCTCGTCCGCGGTCTCATACAGTCTCACCCGTTCATCCTCCATCCGCGACTGCTCCTCCCGAAGTCGACGGAGTTCCTCCGCCTTCTCCTTGAAATAGGTCGAGTAGTTCCCGGACCACATACGCGTCGTCCGGAAGTGCCAGTCGATCTCGAGCACCTTCTCGACGACCGCGTCGAGGAACATGCGGTCGTGCGACGCGACGATGACCGCCGAAGCGCTCTCCCGCAGGTACGACTCAAGCCAAAGAATACCGGGGAGATCGAGATCGTTCGTCGGTTCGTCGAGCAGCAGGAGGTCTGCCTCGGACAGGAGCGCCGCCGCGAGCGCGGCACGCCGACGTTCGCCGCCACTCATTTCCGACAGGGTCCGATCAGGGGGCATATGCCCCAGTCCCACCCCTTCTATCGCCCGTTCCGCCTTGCGATCGAAGGTATATCCTTCCATCCGGTCGTACCGCTCGCGCAGCTCACCATACCGCTCGAGATTTACGGGATCGTCGAGATGCGGTTCGAGACGCGACATCTCGGACTCGAGCTCCGCGATACCCGAAGCGCGACGCAGATAGCCGGAAAGCGTATCGTCGGTCGCGTCCTGCGGGAGTTCCTGTGGCAGGTACGAGACGGTCATCCGCCGTTCGCGAACCACCTCGCCACGGTCTTCCTTCTCCTCGCCCGCGAGTATCCGCAGAAGCGTCGACTTCCCGACACCGTTGCACCCTACGAGCGCGATTCTCTGCCCCCGGGCGACCGAAAAGTCCGCCCCGAGAAGAACCCGGACGGGACCGTACCGCTTGAAGATGTTTCGGACAGTAAGCATGGCTTCCGGATAAAAAAAGATGCGCTCCGCATCGTGCGACAGACCGAAAACAGCCAGTCCGTCACACCCCACCAGTCACTGATCGCACGTCGTCGAATCAGACTATCGGAGTCCGGCCTCGATCTCCGGCCAACGGGCCTCAAGGTCGGCCTCGACGGTCGAAAGATCCTCGTTCACATCGAACCCGCCTTCGCCGAGCCGTTCCTGAACGAGCTCCTGAACGAGCTCGCGATACTCGCCGTAGGTCCCGACCCCTTCCGCACAGACGCGGCCCCGAAGCTCCTCAAACAGTTCCTGGACGGAATCCTCCCGATTTGTCGGACGATGTTCGGTCATACCGGTGTCTTACGGATTCCTGACAGTATCCCTTTCCTTCCTGCACCTGTCAACCTCCGAAACCACGGCACGCTCGGCCATATCGAGGACCCGTCGGGCATTCTCGTGCGTCAGTTTTCGGCGCGCCTCGACATACGGAAGCCATTCTCCTGAAACGTTCTCATGCGAATCCTTCGGGACGGAAATTTCCGTTTGCGTCGTACGAAGCGGGAAAAAATGGACGACCTTGAAGATCAAAAGCCCCCTCCCCTTCGCCTTACGATCCTCGTATTCCTCCCCTTTCGGCGCATAAAAGAAACGTATGGTCTTCCGAAACGGAAGCACTTCGGTCTCCCAGATATTCACTTCTTCTCCGGTCTCTCTCTGTGCCGTCTGTTCCGGCGTCTCGCCCTTTTCCATATGCCCCTTCGGGAAATCGAAATGGCCGCTCCGGTATCGAAGCACGAGATAGAGCCGGTCCGGTCCGATCTCGCGAAAAACGACGGAACCGGCAGAAACTTCCCATGAAACGGGAGCGCCGAACAGGCGGAGCAGAAGATAGAGCGGTTTCCACACAGGAGGTTTCATACCATCACTTTCCCATGAAATCATGTTTTCCGCAACCGGAAGAACCCCACAGGAGAACAGGGTCTTCGAAACGGCCATCTGCCTTACGACTATTGCGGTCGTTCGGAAAACGCGACGGAAACATCTTTCGTCTCCCCCTTGTGGAAGATCTTCAGCGTAACGGTATCCCCGACACGATGACCGGCGACCATGTCGCCGACCGTATGATCGGAATCGATCCTGGTCCCGTCTATCTCGAGGATGATATCGTTCTCAACGATACCCGCCTTATCGGCAGGCGACCCCGGAATCACCGCCAAGTCAGACGCTTTGGTGCCACGGACCACGATCGCCCCGTACGAATACGGCAGCCCGTTCTCCCGCGCGACGGATTCGTCGATTGCCGCATAACGGACCCCCAGGTACGGGACGGAAATCCTTCCGGTCGCCTTCACTTCCTCGATCACTTGTTTCACCTGATCGATAGGGATCGCGAATCCGATATTTTCGGCGTTCGCAGCGACCGCGACGTTGATGCCGATAACGCTGCCGGAAAGATCGAGTAACGGCCCCCCGGAATTACCAGGGTTGATCGCCGCGTCCGTCTGTATGATATCCGAGAGTGTCTCCTCGCCCAGTCCGTACCCGCTCCCGGCGGTCACGTCGCGATTAAGGCCGGAAATGATTCCACGGGAAACGGAATTCGGAAACTCTCCAAGCGGATTACCGATCGCGATCGCGGTCTGCCCGACCTTGAGCTTCGAAGAATCGCCGAGCGGCAGCGCGGTGAATCCGGCACCGCCGATCCGAAGCACCGCGATATCCTTCGTAGGCGACTTGGCGAGCACCTTCGCCGGATACTCATTGCCACCGGAAACAACGACCGTATATTCGGCCGAATCATCTTCGACCACATGCTTGTTGGTGACAACGAGTCCGTCCGACGAAACGAAGAATCCCGTCCCACTCGCGACCGCCCGCTTCTGAACGCTTCCGCGATCGCCGTTCCCGTCCGGAGAACCGTTCCTTCCTGAACCGATACCAAGCCGTCCGAAAAAGAACGGCAGATCGCCGAGACTTCCGATATTCGAGACCTCTTTCGAAGCGACCACCGACACCACGGCGCCAGACGACCGCTCGACGATTCCGACAATGGTCTCGTCGTCACCGGAAAGCGCCTCCGACACGGGATCGATCTTTTCCTCCGGCATCTGTTCGATTCCCGGGAATAACACTTTCCTCACCTGCCGCTCAATGGACGGTCCGGACATTCCCGCAAGCAAAGCGATCACGATGACTCCGAGAAGTCGCGCGGCGGATTTCAGGCGTGTGGCGGAATTTCCGACTTGCGAAACCTCATTATTCCCACCCCCATTCGCATCAGTCATTTCCCGTTCCATACGATATTCGTTAATGTGTTACAGATCATCGGCGGCACAGCGAAAAATCGCGCACAATACCCTTACGCGGACGGATACGAACCAAAGGAAAAAAAGTTTTCATGCGTACCCGACCCGTTTCACCGACCGAAGCCGACGTCAGAAAATGACCGAAGCGTCGCCTTCTGAATTCCTCGCGAGGTTCGCTTCGAACTCACGCATCGATCGATCCCGGAACTCGACACGTGCAGCGTCCCGGTCCCATTCGTACGACGGAGACAGCACTCGGACCGGCATCATGCGCATCTCATCGGCAAGCCAATCGCCGAACGTCTGTTTCGGAACGAAAATCTGCGCCAACTGGACAAGATCCTTCCCGCTCTCGGCTTTTCGATCCTTCACGAGAAGAATATGGAATCCGAGACCGCTTTCGACAACGTCGCCGGGCTTCCCGACCGCCTGATTCCCTGCCGCATCGCGAAGCGAGACATCCAGATCGTCGTACGAGAACCACCCCATGTCACCGCCGTCCCGAGCGGTCCTTCCGTCCGAAAACTCCTCGGCGACATCTGCAAAATCCCTCCCGTCACGGAGACGTTTTTCGGCATTCTCGGCTTTTGCTCTCGCATCGGAAAACCGGGAAGTATCGGATTCGAACCGCTTCCGAAGCTCCTCCTCATACAAGGCCGGCTTCACTACCTTCCCGGTAAATTCGGAGATGTTCCAACCGTACAGCGTTTTCAGCCGACGTTCGACGTCCTGAACGTCGTTTCCTTCCGTATTAAGCTGGTCCGAGACGGCCTTCTCCACCTCGTCATCGGAGATCGCGATCCCTTCCCGACGAGCTATGCGCCGAATCGCCTCGTTCTCGATCGCCCGATTGATGATCTCGCGTTCACGGACCATGAGGCGTTTCTTCCCGTCTTCGGTCGTGAAATCGACACGAAGGCCGACGGACGAGAAATCCTGACTCTCATAAAAACGTCGCACCGATGCGAGGTCCTCCGCGACGCTCCGAAAGCTCGCCGCCGGACTAGCCCCGACGGTCGCCAACGGAAACGGAAGCCGATCGGAAACGAACGACGTTAACGCCCACGAACGAGGCGCGACATAACAGGAAAGAAGACCGATGACCAGGAGAACCAACACGGCGCTTCCCGTTCCCAGAAACCAGGAACCGACCCGAAACGACTCCCAGTATTCCCGGACACGCTCCATGAATTTTCGAGGAATCATACATTTTTTCGTTAAGCCCTGATAATGGATAATACTATCGAAACGGTCGGTCCGCCACACCGAAATAAGCGAACCATTTCCGATAATTCGGCGTCGAATCCGAAAGACGATCTCCATCATCGCGTACGCCCGAACCGTCCAATGTCTCGGACCCGAGCACGGAACCGGTATCGACGGAAACCACCTCCTCGTCCCCCTTCTTCATATCGAGTTTTTCCTTCGCTTCCCGCTCTTGGAACGGCTCCGTCGAATAGTACGCGATCTTTTCCTCGATGGTGCGGTTCTCGTTCCGGATCCTCTCGGCCTCCTGCCGCAGAGAGTCGACCTCGGACTCGATCCGCCTTGAACGTTGCATCTCCTTCCATCCGGAGGAAAGCATCGCAACGGTTCCCAATGCGAGCACGACGACCAGCAGTTTCGCGAACAAAGGTACCCGCATATGCCAAAATCGCCGTTATCGGGAATAGAACACGGGTGCGAACAAGAACGCGACCATGGAGACGGCGACGATCGCGGAGGTGATTACCCAGAACAGGTAGAGCTTCTTGTGGCGCTTTCTGAACTCCATATGTTTCGCTCATGATACCAGAATTCCGACGTTTCCGGAACCCGGCCAAAAGACTACGTCTCAGAAGAAGCGTCACCCCGGGACGGACGGTCCTGTCTCGTCGAACCGAGCAGATCGCGCACCGCGCCGAGGTCGGGCGCCGACCGCTCGCGGAGCGGACGGAACTTCTTCGGCGCGACAAGTGCTGCCCGGGAAAGCGAGATCGGAGCCTCTGCAGACACATAGCTTCTCGTTCCGGCCGGAGCCATCGGTCTTACGGGAGGCGCCGGGCGACGCGGCGCGACAGGACGGCTTGCGGACATCGTCGGCCGCTGACCCCCTTGCGGCCGCTCTTCCGGTTTCGCCTTCACGAGCGTGCGCTGATGATTCTTGAAACATTCCTTACAGTAAGTCGGACGTTTCCCGTCCGGCTGAAACGGGACGCGGATCTCCGACCCGCAGCTGTCGCAGATCGCGGGATACATCGGACGGTCCTCGAAAGACGGCTTCGGGGGTTTGACGGGTTTCGTAGCCGCGGCAAGAAGCAGCTCCTCGTCCTCGTCCGGCACGACGACCGGCTGCCGACGATGCAGCGGGACGGACTCCGTCACCTGTATCGGTTCTTCCGGCGACACTTTCTCGACCGCGTCTCGTCGACCGTCGTCATCCGAAACGACGACGGAAGATGACATGGGAGAGAGCGGGGGCTCCGGCATCGCGACGGGAGCGGAGCTCATTACCGGAGCCACACGAGCAGGCGCCGACACGACCGGAGCCGAAACCGGAGACGGAGATACGGGCGCGGACACCTGTTCGGAAGGCAGGAGCCCCTTCTTCCGAAGCAGTTCGTTGCGTTCCTCTTCGGTCAGCATTCCGCTCCACCGCCGTATCTTGTCCTCAACCTCCTTCTTCGAGGACGCATAGCGCTCACGCGAGATCCGGACGACCTTCTCCTCGTTTTCCCTCGTCTCCTCGAGTGAGATCGGCGGTAACACCGTCGCGGAGAACGCGTCTCCGGCGATGCCGTCGATCATGAGCTTGAGATAGATGTTGTACTTCGGCAGGTTCACGATATCGTTCATCATGAAGACCGGCTCGAACTCCTTCTCGAGGACCTCGGCATCGGCAGCGCCGACGCGGAACGAGATAATCGTCCCGGCGTTTCCGAAGATCGCGTCGGACACCTTCTCGTCGAGCTGCGCGATGTACTGGTTCGCAAGGATGAGATTGAGGTGGTATTTCCGGGCCTCGGAAAGGATGTTCGCGAAGGATTCCGTCGCGAAGTTCTGGAACTCGTCGACGTAGAGGTAGAAGTCGTTTCGATCATCCTCGGGCATGTCGACACGCTCCATCGCGGCGAGCTGGATCTTCGTAATCATCATGGCCCCAATAAGGGCGCTCGCATCCTCGCCTATGCGCCCCTTCGAGAGGTTCATGATGAGGATCTTCCGGTTATCCATCACCTCGCGCACGTCGAAGGACGACACCGTCTGACCGACGATGTTGCGGATGAGCGAGGTCGAGAGGAACTGACCGACCTTGTTCTGGATCGGCGAGATGACCTCCTGCAACACGCGGTCGTTCCATTTGGAGAATTCGTCCACCCAGAAAGCACGGACGACCGGATCGGAAACCTTGGCGACAACCCGTTCACGATAGTCCTTGTCGACCAGGATGCGAGTGACGCCGAGAAGCGTCGAACCGGGATACTCGAGCAGCGCGAGAATGGCGTTACGGAGGATGTACTCGAGCCGCGGACCCCACGAATCTGCCCAGAGCTTCTTGAACACGCCGACGAGACCCGATGCGACGAGATGCTGATACTCCGGATCGACCTTCTCCATCACGTTGAACGCGATCGGATACTCCTGGTCGGCCGGGTTGAAATAGATGACGTCGTTGATGCGTTCCGCGGGAATGGCCTTGATAAGCTTCTCGGCGGTATCGCCGTGCGGATCGATGAACGCGACGCCCTTCCCGTGCTTGATGTCCTGAATTGCCAGATTCTCGAGCAGGTTCGTCTTGCCCATACCGGTCTTGCCGATCACGTACATGTGACGGCGACGGTCGTCGGTCTTGATACCGAAAATCCGTTCCTGGTTCCGGAAGTTGGTCTTGGCGAAGAAACTGATTTCGTTCTGCTGCGGCATAGGTTATTAGTCCTCAAGAATAGGAAGGTTCGAAGGGGCCGACCCGCGCTTCGCTGAGACGCGAGTGAGCGCCGGCGCCATGACGGAAAGATCGGGCGGGTGAAAGATGGTCGCGAGCTCCTCGACGGAAAGCACGAACTGCTTGTCGGACGGGGTTCGGTCGCGGGTTCGGTACCGGGCATAGATACGACGCTGAAGAAAGCGCAGCCGCTCAGTCACGAACAGATAGTCCGCCTGCGTCTTGGAAGCGCTCTCGGGCTTGAATCCGTTGAGGTTGTTATCCGAGAACTGCTTGAGGGCGCCGGTGAACATCGATACGAACGTCTTCGTGAACCCCTCACGGAGCCCGAAATAGACCGCCCGCATCTTCACTCGGTACATCTGCTTCCCGATATTGCTCTCAAGCGCCTTCAACACCTCTTTCTCCCCCGGCGAAAGACGGAACTCGAGCGGCTGATCGCTTTTTTCCTCTTTCTTCGCCTTCTCGAATTCGGGAGTGGATACGAACGCCTTGAAGAGATTCCTGAGGATATCGGCGACATCTCCGAAAAACGCGGCGAGCGGTCCCTTCGATTCCTTCTTCGCCTTACCGAGGAAGACATCGATCGTCGCGCGACCCTTCTCCTTGTGCCAGCTATCCTTTTCGGGCGCGATGATAAGCTGCCACCAGAGATGCTGTCCCGGAGGAAGCTTCCCCATCAACTCTATGATGCTCGCCAGGGGATCGATCATCTTTCCGGTGACATCCTCCTCGAAGAACCGGTATGTCTTGATAGGATACAGATCCGGTTTCGTCAGCTCGAAATCCGAGCCCCACAGCTCGTACCGATCGTTCGGAATCATCTTCGGGGCGGACTCGACGTAATCGGGCACCTCGACGATTTCCAGATCGGGATACTGGGCGAAGAAGTTCGCCTCGACGAGGTTCCGGAAGACCGCCGGCGTCCGGACGTAGAAATGGACCGAACCGCCGTCGTTGGCGAATTCCAGACTGAACGCCGGAACAAACATGCCCTCGACGAACGCCTCGTACGTATTATAGTTCTTGGCGACGCCGGCCATTCCCGAAAAGACCGACTCCATGAGTTTCGGACTTTTTTCAACCTCCCGAGGAGGGATGATTTCGAGTAGGACGTACTTCACGCCGGATGCGTACAATCCCTGTGCGTGATCAAGCCAGATTTCGCGGAAAAGATGATAGAAGATCGGAGGAAGGACAAGATACCACACCGCACCGAGAAGCGAGAACGCGTCTCCGACACTCCGATACAGGCTCGCGAAGGATGCAAGAAGGGCGTGCATGGCGGTCGTGGCCGGGAGCCGCGTCGTTGCGCGTCAGCCGTCCGGATGTTTCGTTTATCTTTCCGTCTTCCTTATGTTCCGGACGATCGTCCGGACCTACTTCACCTTCACAGTATACCTGTCTTTCCCGACCTTGCCAAAGAAGGAATTCAGATTGATGACGATGGTCGATCGCTTCACGGTCCGGACCTTGAGCACTTCGTCGATGATCGCTTCCCGCGACATCGGCGACTTGGAACGGGAAAGGATCGCGGTGATAACGTCGCGAACGGTCCCCTTCTCGTATCCCCACTCGGCCAACGCATACAGACCGCGTCCTACGAGAACGAACTTCTTATCCTTGATAAGCTCGTTATGGACGGTCTGCGGATGCGTAACCCGACCACGCTTCTGGAGACCGGCCTCGTCGATCCGTTTCGCGATCTCCTTGAAATGCATCGGCTCTCCGTGCATACGGAGAACAAGATAGGCCTTCTCCCGCGTCCCCCGCGGGGAGATCTCCCCGGATTCGGCAAGTCCCCATCGGCCGAACGGATTCCGTCTCACTACGGAAGAGACCGCGAGGTATCCGAAGAACGTCTTACGATCGACGCCTACCCCCCGTTTCTTGGCAGCAGCGAAGAACTCGTCCTCGGTCAGCACGCCCTCGGCATCCTTCACGACGGCGACAGCTGCCGAATGAACGTTCTCCCACTCGCCGAACGGGAATCCGGCAACCGCATACGCGCGGACCCGGTTCTTTCCCTCGCGTTCCTCGCGCACGTTCCTCACGCACTCAAGGAAAAAGGAAAGGGCTCCGGCCTCCGCCTTCGAACCGCCGGCAAGATCGGCAAACAGGTCATCGACCGTCACGATACCGGAACGGTCCCGAACCGCCTTTTCGATCCGCTCCGCGACAGCTACGAACCCAGGATCTTCGCGACGCTGCTTCACGGACGTGAACGCCCCGGCAAGAATCTGGCGGACGCGCTCCCTCGTGATGCCGTACGTCTTCCCAATCGCCTCAAGCGTCTTCGGTTTCGCGCCGGAAAGTCCGAAACGGGCACGGACAATATCGTTCGTCCGAGGCAAAAACGACGCGGAAAATATCCCGAGAGCATCCGAAAACGGAGCATCCCCCTTCTCTGCCGCGGCAACGGCGCGGGATTTGACATTTGCCATACGTGATATCGATTACACTCGAAGCGTTATCGCGACCCGCCAAATCCTCCATCGGTACGGCGGCAGCTGAAAGCGCTTCGAAGCGGCCAGTTACTACTAATATTACTATCGCATATTATAATACTTTGTCAAGTATCTGGTTATCAAAGGACGGAACGATGGAAATTCGAGTCGGTTTCCTCGTCCGTCCGAATCCACGAATATGGAGCGCCGAGTGGGCTGGATCGACAGACCTCGGCAACGGTATAACAGGTACCCCTTGTCGACCGATTCCGATTCACGTATACTTAAGACAATATAAACAGTAGGAGGACGAGTCGCATCCGAAAAAAACGGAGAGCGATCGTACCACGAAAAGAAACTATGAACACGGGGGATTATACCGACGACATCTCTCATGCCGCCGCCGATACGGCCATCAAGGTACAGGCGCTGCGCGACATGATCATGAACGCGGAACGCACCATACAGGGAGCCAAGGCTATGCTCCTGCAGATCGAAGGAAAGAAGAAGACCGGCCGGCCGCGCAAGATCGAGGCCGGAGCGGATGAAGGCACCGTCGTTCAGGGAACGTTCGACGGCCAATCCATGCAGGGAGCGGACGGAAAACAGTATCCCGTCCCGGCAAACTACGCTTCGAAGTCGAAGCTCGTGGAAGGCGACATGCTCAAACTGACCATTACCCGGGACGGTTCGTTCATCTACAAGCAGATCGGTCCGGTGGAACGGAGGCACGTGATCGGGATCGTGACGCAGGACGAACACGGAAACTTCGTCATCGTCGCCGACGGTCGCGGGTATCGCGTCCTGCTCGCTTCGGTAACCTATTTCAAGCTCGAACCGGGCGACGAGGTCGCCATCCTGCTTCCGCGGGATCTTCAGGCGTCGTTCGCCGCCATCGAACACGTGCTTCAGAAGGGAGCGCTCGTTCCGGAAGAAACGCTCGATGCCGCCAGAAACGCTACAAGCGCCGGAACCGCACGGATGGATACCTGGAAACAGGAACTCGGGCATCAGACCGAACCGGAAAGGACTGAAACCGTGCCGGAAACACCGACAACACAGGTTCCCGTAAACGCGAACGAATCTTCGGACACGGGAGGCATCCTTGAAGAATGGATTCGCGAGATGGAGGCACTCGAAAAGGAGATCGCAGCCGAGGAAAATCGCACCGTGGATCAGGCGAATCAGAATATGCCCGCAAGCGGCCAGTAACATTGAAAATCCTTATCCGATACCGCTGATCTCATATGAAAAATCCTCTCGACCGGAAGGACTGGACATTCGGAGCCGTCATCGGACTCCTGATCGGCATCTTTTTCCTTCCCATTCTGAAGACGGCGTTTCCGGACCTTTTTCCCGTCCTCTCATACGCCGTCATCCCGTTCTTCTTCCTCGGCGCCCTTGCCGGTCTCTTCGTAAGCCGGCTCATCGGAACGAAGATTCCCGTCATCTGGCAGATCGCGAAATTCGGCCTCATCGGGGTGCTCAATTCCTTCATCGACCTCGGAGTCCTCTCGGGACTTTCGCTGATCGGGCGATCGGCATTATCGGTCGACGGGGCGGACTCCATCATCCTGATCGGCGCCTTCGCGCTCACCTACTACATGGTCTTCAAGACGATCTCCTTCGTCGTATCGAACGCGAACAGCTACTTCTGGAACAAGCATTGGACCTTCGAGAGCGCGAAGAAGAAGATGGACCATGCGGGATTCCTCCAGTTCTTCGCGGTCAGCCTCATCGGATTGTTCGTAAACGTTGCGGTTTCAGCGACGGTCTATCAGCTCGGCGTCACGACCACCTCCCTTACGAGCGGACAGTGGGGTCTTCTCTCCGGTCTCGCCGGCATTTTCGCGGGGCTCGCCTGGAACTTCATCGGCTACAAATTCGTCGTCTTCAAGGACTGATCTATCCGCCATGACCCGAAACCCTCCCCTTTCGGGAGGGTTTTCCGTTTGATATACTGGAACGAAGCAAGTCGAAACACACGCCCAAACCGTTCGCCATAGGTCGCGCATCGATTATCGAAACCCTATGCCCGTCTTCTACCGAACCTACCGTCCGACACGATTCTCCGACATCATCGGCCAGGAACATATCGTTCGGACCCTCGAGAACGCCCTACGCGCGGATCGGATCGGACACGCATACCTCTTTACGGGCCCTCGCGGGACGGGAAAGACTACGCTCGCCCGGCTTCTTGCAAAGGCGGTAAACTGCACGGACCGGAAGGATGCCGAACCCTGCGGAAAATGTGAGAATTGCTCTCTCATGGCCGAGGGCCGCTCACTCGACCTCATCGAGTTCGATGCCGCGACACACACGCAGGTTGACCGCATGCGCGAGATCCTCGAGACGGTCCCGACCCCTCCCGCATCCGGCCGCTATAAGGTCTATATCATCGACGAGGCCCACATGCTCACCTCCGGCGCCTGGAACGCGTTTCTCAAGACGCTCGAGGAACCCCCGGCGCATGCCCTGTTCATCCTCGCGACCACGGCGTTCCACAAGGTCCCCGAGACCATCGTCTCGCGCTGCCAACGGTTCGACCTTGCACGCTTTCCGGTCGGCGACATCGTAGAAAAGCTGTCCCGGATAGCAAAACAAGAAAAACTCAAGATAGACGACGACGCACTCCGGCTGATCGCGCTCACTGCCGAAGGGGGCATGCGCGACGCGGAATCACTCCTCTCGCAGGTGGCATCGCTTCAGGAAAGCCCTATCACCGAGGAGAACGCGGCAGCCATCCTCGGTGCGACCAGCCAATCGAAAATCTCCGCCTTTGCCGGACTGATCACCTCCGGAGACCTTCCGGGATCGATGACGTTCATACGGGAACTGTCCGAACGGGGGGAGAATCTTCCGGCATTCGTCCCAGCGTTCCTGCGACACCTCCGGATACTCCTCCTGGCCTCCATCGACCCTGTCGCCGCGGAAACGGATCTCGAATCCTTCACCACGGAACGACGCAAGGAAACACTCGCGACCGCGGCCTCGTTCACTCCCGACCGCCTCGTCGAGATCATCGGGCACTTCCGCGACGCGGAAGCGTCCGTACGCAGCGCGTCCATTCCGGAACTCCCGCTCGAGATAGCGATCGTCAGATCACTCCGAGGGCGCCCTGCCACCGCCCGGGAACTGCGGCGCGAAGAAGAGGAGGAAGAGGAGGAGATCAGACCTCTTTCGACGAAAACGGCGAGTGATTCGGCTCCCGTGTCCGCACCTGTCATTCCGGCATCCGAAGAAGAGAATCGCCCGAAGGAGAGCCTTCCGGAATCCGAAGCATCCGACCACGACGGGCCAGCGACGTTCTCGCTCGTCGACGTACAGGACCGATGGCGGGACATCCTCCGGGAGGCCACCCGCCTCAACGCCTCACTCACGCTCGCGCTGACGAACGCGCAGCCCGTTACGACCGACGGAAATCGGGTCACGATCGCCGTCCGGTTCCCCTTTCACAAGGACCGGCTCGAGAACCACGCGAACGCATTGACCCTCGCCCAGGCCTTTGATACCATTCTCTCGGCCAAGACGAGGATCTCCGTCATCGTGGATGCCGCAAGCGGGACCGGACACCCGCTCGTCTCGCAGGCACTCTCCGCCCTCGGCGGCGAAGTGGTGTAGCCGGGATAGAGAATAAAGAATGAAGCAAAGGATGAATCGGACCGAATTCGAAAGTTTGATTCATTATTCATGATTCTTGATCCTCTATTCCGGAAAAAATTGGGGAGTAGCCAAGTGGTAAGGCAACAGGTTTTGGTCCTGTCATACGTAGGTTCGATCCCTACCTCCCCAGCAACTATTTTCCCACTATGAAATCGGCGATCATTCTGCATGGAATGCCTTCGAAAGATGAGTACTTCGATCCGAAAAGTCCGGCACAATCAAACAAACACTGGTTGCCATGGATTCAACGACATCTCATCCTTCGCGGAATCCTCGCGCAAACACCGGAGATGCCCGACGCATATGCGCCGAATTACGAAAAATGGCGTACGCTGTTCGAACAGTTCGCGATAGACGAAGAAACGATGCTAATAGGTCATAGCTGCGGAGCCGGCTTTCTCGTCCGCTGGCTGAGTGAAAACAAAACGAAGGTCGGCAAGGTCGCGCTCGTGGCGCCCTGGCTCAATCTCGACCATGAGTACGACATTGACTTCTTTGATTTCGAAATCGACGAATCACTCGCGGAAAGAACGGATGGTGTCACGATATTCGTCTCATCGGACGATTACCAAACCATCATAGACAGCGTCGCGAAGATACGGAGTACCGTCAAATCCGCAGGTGTAAAGAAATTCACCGATCAGGGTCATTTCACTTTCAACGACATGAAGACGGTGGAATTTCCGGAATTACTCGATACCCTGATTCGATAGGAATTCCATCTTCGTCCCAGAGTCCAGACAACCATCATGGAAAACGATTTGGTCAATTTACGGCAGATATACGAGAGGTTTTCGGTGCCGCCGAACCTCGCGGAGCATATGGAGACGGTGGCACAGGTCGTCCGCGTCATACGGGATCACTGGATCGGTGAGTCGGTCGACTGGGACTTCATCATCCAGGCGGCACTGCTCCACGATATCGGAAACATAGTGAAGTTCGATTTCGAGGCTCACCCGGAATTCCTTGGAGACGAAGCAAAAAACGTCGAATACTGGAAGGAAGTACGGACGGACATCATTGCCCGGTACGGGAATGACGACCATCTGGCAAGCGGCAACATGCTCAGGGAAATCGGAGTCTCCGACGAGCTCCTTTCGACCATTCAGAACAAATCGTTCGCGAATGCCATCGACGTAGCCGCCGGGAACGATTGGAACGCGAAGATACTGCTGTACGCGGACATGCGGGTCATGCCGCACGGAGTAACGTCTCTGGAGGAGCGTCTTGCCGATGTCCGACGCCGCATGCCGCAATACTACCGACGGCTGGATTTCGAGGAACTTCTCGATGCCGCTCGGGACATAGAGACCCAGATAACCGCACACCTCGACAAGGCCGTGACGGATATTACGTGGGTCGAAAATGAGGGTTCCGACGATAATTCGGTACGCATATGAACGACATGGAAGATAGGATCGAGGCGATGGAACGCGAGCTGGCCGCCATACGGGAGCGAAATGTCCGGGTGGAGGCGGACAAGGCCTGGGAAACCAGTCCTGTACGCATCGTCTCAATCGTAGTCACGACCTACCTGATCGCCGCTGTTGTTCTCTCGGCCATCGGGAATGATTCCCCGTCCCGCAATGCGCTGATCCCAGCACTCGGATACCTGCTCTCGACCCTTTCCCTGGGTTTCGTACGGAACACCGTAAAGCAGATAACCTTAAAACACTTCCAACACCCCTCAAGGAAGATGAAAATCCGACAGAATCGTAATCAATAACAAGATTGCTCGATTTAAAATATTTTGGCTTTTATTGGCTATTTTTCGTATAAATCCCTGCAGGTATTGACAAATTCATCAAGTCATGTATAATAGGGACCAGATAGGGGTTTCTGACAATATACAGCCTTGTGGCTCGTTGTCTCACCTATATCTTTGTTCTCTGGTGTTAGATTTTCGTTATCCTCGAAGATAACGTTGGCCCTTCCCGATAGTCTCTTGTGTTTTTCGGCTCAAGATGGATTCAGCCGAGTAACACTGGAAGGGATTGAATGAATCCAAAAACGTGGGACGTCAAAGGTCGATGTTTCCACGAGAGAAAAGACCTGGGATTTCCTCAATTGGAAATCTGACGTGGCGTGAATCCTATATGGTTTCGCGTCACTTTTCTTTTTCTCAGGCCTTGCAACTTCTCCGAAACATCCGAAAAACATGAAAGCCTCGGCGTTACGCCCGAGGCTTTCTTCGTTCATTCGATTCCATTCCTGATAAGCCGTACCATGAGCTGGATCTTCGCATCACGGTCCTTTGCTGGAATATATTCGGCGCTATGCTTGAGCAGGTCCCATCCGAGCGCTCCTATCAGCCGGAATGCCAGAACGGCATTCACTTCATCCGACGCATAGTCGCCGAGATATCCAAGAAGAGGCTGTCGCACCGTCTCGTACGTCCGTTCCGAATCCCCCACCGAAAGTAACAGGAAATCGAAGGCTCGCAACAGGTCGTAGTAAGCCGGCGCTATACGCGGAACCGCCTCTAGATCAAGAAGATACGGCTTCCCACCGCCTTCCGGAAGAATGACATGATCGCCGATGACGTTCCCGTGTACATAGCCGAACCGTCCGGGTCCGTCCGAAAGATGTGCGATCCGATCCGAAAGACCCCTCACTTCCTCGAACGACAGGAATCCCGCGTCGACGATCGGCCTGGACCAGAGGCTTAGTCGGGAAAGCATCCATTTATTCCCTTCCGCGGAGGCATCGGGCATCCCTTTCTCCTGTACCAGCGCATCGACGACACGACGGTACGACTCCGATATTTCCCAACATACGGAAAGGTACCGTTCCGGATCGGAATCGGCGAGCATATTGAGCGACTCGCCGGCTATCTCTTCGAGAAGGACCCATCCCTCACCCTCGTCCAGTACGACAGGAACGAGAAACGGAAGGACTCCTTCAATCCGCTTAGCAAGCGCGAACAAACAGACCTGCGATTCGGATATCCTTCCTGTCTTGAGAACGGCCCTCGCGCCGGAATCGTTCACGATAACACGCGAGACGTTCTCCTTTCCTCGGAAAAACCCTGCCTCGACGAGCGTCAGTCCCTTCTCCCGAAGGACAAGATCGCGATCCGCCGACGGCATATCCTGCTCACTACCTGCATTGGTCGCTCTCATATGCAGCAAAAAGGAAACTGGTTGGTGCAAAAGCCGAACACGAAGAGCGGCCCGACACGCCAGAGAAATAATATCATATCGCATGATGATTCGCGTTTTGTTTTTAAAATAACAGTCCAAAGCCGAAAAATACGTCCGCCACCAGGTTTAGTGAAGTGACAAACGTATATTCTCAAATGAGGCTTTTATTCCTCTCTGGTCGTTCCCCGTTTCCCGTGAAATTATGGCTTTAAAAAAACATCAATCCTCCTGTCTTAGCTTTACAGAATAATAAATCACTTTGTTTATTATATATCATTTTAAAAAAAGTGTCAATCTTCTTTGGTAATGTGTACACACATATGGCGGTTCTGCTAGGCTCCGAGGTCCATCCCTCATCCTGGCTCATATGTCCGTCCATATGCCGAAAACGATACAGGAAGAGCGGTTGAGATGGGTCCTGCCCATCGTGGGAAAGGAGGTGAGACTCTGTGATATCGCGAAAGTCTGTCCTCACGGGAAACGGACCCTGGAACGATGGGTCGCGGCATATCGGAGGGGCGGCAAGGAAGCGCTGATTCCCCGATCGACCCGACCGAAGACCTCACCGTATGAGACGCCGATCCATATCAAGGAACAAGTGATATCGCTCCGAAAGAAGACCGGGCTCTGCGCGAGGAAGCTGTCGTGGAAATTGGGAAAGGAAGGGGTCGCGATACACGGGCGGGTGGTCGGGAAGATCCTGAAGCAGGAAGGCCTCGTCCGGACGTATCGGGTCAGGAAGGTGAAGACGAAGTACGTGAAGATGCCGCTTCAGCCGGGAGAACTCATGGAAATCGACGTGAAGTATGTGCCCGAAAGAATAGGTGAGAAGGCGTATTTCCAGTATACGGCCATCGATTGCTCCTCGAGGTGGCGATATCTGCTCGCATACGAGGAGATGAATATCGGCAACTCGATACGGTTCCTGGAATCGGTCATATCCGTCTTCCCGCACCGCATACGGTCCGTGAAGACCGACAACGGGTCGATCTTCACCAACTCCTACCTCGGGACGAACAAACGGAGCGACATGACCGTGAAGACGATCCACGCGTTCGATATCTTCTGCCGGGACAATGGGATCATCCACTACCTGATCGATCCCGGGAAACCCGCCCAGAACGGGAAGGTCGAACGGAGCCACCGGGAGGACCAGGAGAAGTTCTATGAGTGCAATGTCTTCGTCTCGTTCGAGGATTTGCAAACGAAGCTCAAAACGTGGAATATGTACTACAACGATCTGGAACACTGCGGATTGAACGGAAAGAGTCCGAACGAATTTCTGAAAGAGTTCGAGTTAATCAATCCGCCAAATGTGTGTACCTAGGACATCGTGATTCATATCGGAACGGGATATAATGAAAATACAGCATCGGAACGACATGGATCTTCTGGAACTTCTCCGCCTCGTCTTCGGCACCGACGCGAACGCCGACCTCAACCGGTCGACGATCTGGACCTTCGTCCTCGTCGTCGTCGCCTATCTCCAGTTCCGACGGGCGAACCACATCTCGAGCGCCGACTTCATCCATCGGCTCAAGAACGATTTCTTCGGTAAGGAGACGCGCGAGCTCTTCTTTCTCTTCGAGAAGGATTACCTGAGGTTCGATGCGGAATCGGAAGTGTTCACGCTGGTACGGATTGACAGGCGGACCCGCGAAGAACTCGGAATCACCCGGAAATTCTACACGATCTACGAGGTGGACGACTTCATCCTCGGCGACGTGTACGACCTCGGACTATTCGAACAGAAACACATCGTCGACATAGACATGGTCTACGAGGAATTCGGATACTATGTCGAAACGATATATGCTAACAAGGCGATCAGGTTCTATATCGACAACCAGCGTCGCGAAACCAAGCATCGCGCCGTCTATGACAAGCTGGACTACATAGGCCTCAAGTGCCGACTCTACGGCGACTCTAAACGAAAAAAACGCTCGCTCCTCCGATGGCGGATACGGACCTGCTTCCAGGAGGCACGGCTCAGACGGATAGAACGCATACTCAGCGCTATCGGTATAAGCGAAAAATGACCAGGTATCCTATGGACCAAGAACTCAAAGACCGGCTCGACGCGCAGGACAAGAAACTCGATGCGATCTACGTGTCGGTCGAGAAGGCGCGGAAGTACTTCCTCTGGACGCTCATCGCGACCGTCGTCGCGTTCGTCCTCCCGCTTCTTGCGGCCATAATCCTGGTCCCCTTGATGCTCGGACCGCTCATGTCCGCCTATTCGATCTGATACCGGCGGTCAGGAAATCTCGATGATCTTTTTCCTTGATGATGTTCCCGAAACGATGCGAATGCATGACGGAGCGACGCCGAAACGGTCCGCGATGACCTTTAAAAGCCGCACATTCGCCTTCCCTTCACGGCTCGGCGCCTTGACCGATACGGAGAGAGCTCCGTCCTCCCGCTCGACTATCTCGTCTTTTCTCGCGTTCGGTTTGACCGTGACGGATATCCTCATACCTCATTTCTTCGGGGAAAATATGGCGTCCCATGCCGCCTCGTCGTCGCAGGAAAACCGGTCGTCCGGCGTATAGAACCGGGCCGACGGACCGACGCATCCGCCATTGGCCACGTTCAGCCGGGCCAGGTACGGAATCAGGAATCCGACTCCCTTCGAATTGAAGTACGCGTGCAGGCGCGCCGTCGTCTCGTGACGAGCCTTCTCGTCCATCCTGGTAAAAACGCTCATGTCGTCGCCGATTTTTCCGCTCCAGTCGTAATGGACGAAGACGTTTTTAGCCTTGGTCCGGTACCGGTCGTTCCACAAGAGCGCCCAGCACCAATCCCCGGGCTTTTTCCACCACCGGGAGAAGCATGCTCCATCCTCGACCGTCCCGTCGGCCTTGAGTCCGACGCCGCCTTCGATGAAATCGAAGTTCGAGAGGTACGCCTCGTCGGTAATCTCGTTCGTCTGCGCGCCCACGTAGATCTTCATGCCGTGATATGCGGCGTACTCGCGCATCTCGGCAATGACGCCCGAAATCGGCGACTTCGAATGATCCGGCGTATCCTGCAGATACACCTGCCCAAACATGAAGACTTGCACGCCGCGATCGATCGCGCGCCGCGTAATATAGCGCAGATACGTCTGATATTCCTTACTCGGAAGATAGGGCTTACAGGTATGCTCCCCCCAGAAGTTCTTGGAACCGGGCCGGCACATGCGGTCGAAATCGAAATCACGGTTCTCGAAGGGGTAGAAGTAGTTCGCCTTGGTATCGATCGCCTCGGCAAGAAACATTCCGACCGTAAATCCGCTTCGAAGATCCTTCAGGTTCTCGTCGATATCCTTGAAATCCGGAGGAGCAAGCCAGGTTTCGATCGCCCGGTGAAGATAGTAACACTTCGAATCGTTGATAAGCTTCATCGTCTTACCATCACCGGGAAAGTCTCCGTTCAGAAGCCCGTCCGCGACGCATCCTCTGGTTTTCATAAGGTCCATCGAAGGGTCCGCCGGAGGCGGTCCCAGCTCCTCGCCGAGAAGCCCTGTCACCTTGATCGGTTCCCCATCCGCATCTGTCGGCAGCGGAACGGTATTCCCGGAAGATCCATCCGAATCGGATCCTCCGACAGTCATGTCCGCCTCGTCGGCAGCGCCGTTTCGATCAGAAAAGAACCGAAAAAAGGCATACGACGAAACAACGACGACGAGAACCGCCGCGGATACGGCCAAAACGACTTTTTTGGGGACCGGGTGACGATACATAGCGCTACCAGTATAACAGAAAACGGCCTCCTCGGTTTTCACCGGGAAGCCGTCGGCGGACCTGATGCCGAATATCCCCTTATTCTTCGACGGCCTTTCCCGCCGAATTCCCACGGCGAGATTCGTTCCGTTCCCGAAGAAGATGGTATACGCCCGGCAGGACCGAAATGACGATGATCGCAAGGACGATCGGCAACAGATAATGATCGATGTCCGGAATGGATGCGCCGAGGAAATAGCCGAGGAACGTGAGTCCTGCAGCCCAGATGACCGCGCCGATGACATTGTAAAGCATGAACTCGGAATACCCCATCCTCGCAACCCCGGCAAGGATCGCCGCGAACGTACGCACGACCGGAATGAACCGCGCGATCATGACCGTCTTGCCCCCGTACCGATTATAGAATCCTTCGGTCCGCACGACATGCTCCTTTCGGAAGAACATGGAATCCTCCCGGGAGAAGAGCTTCGTACCGACACGACGTCCGAACTCGTACCCTGCCATGTTTCCGGCGACAGCGGCCACGAACAGGACGAATGCCAGCAGTGCCGGATGAAAGAATCCCTGTGACGCCAGGAATCCCGCGACGAAGATGAGACTGTCCCCGGGAAGGAAGAACCCGAGAAAAAGCCCCGTCTCGGCAAAGACGATTCCGAACAATCCGACATATCCGACCGTCTTGATCACTTCGACCAGATCGACTCCGAAATATTCCATAGGTATATCTTTATAATCACCCATCGACACGATCTCCGGCAAACTCGCGTTCCCGCAACTCGTCACGGAGCATGACCGAAAGTTTCGGTGTGATCATCTCGTTCTCGGTAAGCTCGTCGAGCTCCGCTTCCTCAGTCTTGAAAAGCCCCTTCCGGGCGAAGGCCTCGTTGATGGTCTCGAGCTCCTCCTTATGGGACTCGAACACGTCGTTCGCCTTCTCGGCCGCATGCCCGCGGAACTGCTTGTACTGGGAGATGACCTTCTCCAGGATAGCACGGTTCCCGAAGGTGTCGAATCCCGATCCCGAAAGGAACGACGAGAGATGGACGGTGACCTTCTTGGCGATGATCGACTGCGCACGATAGTATGCATATCGGTCGGCGACCGAGATTCCGGCAGACCTCTTCCCGAAAACGAGCTTCCGGAAGAATCCCACGAACTGCTCGATCCAGTCGTCACGGAACACCTCGTTGAGCGAAGCGATCTGGGTTTCGGCGTGTTCGACACGCTCCTGTTGTACGTCGAGTTTCGCAAGAATCCGCTTGAAGACCGGCTCGGTCACTTCTCCGTACCGGAAGAGAACCTTGAGGAAATGACGTTCTATACCGACCGCATAGATGCGGAGCGCCTGCTCGGCACGCGCCGGATCGGACTCTGAAAAGAACTCCCGGCACCGCCCCTGCGATTCCTGGTACCCCGCGTCATGATCCCTGCGCAGGACGTCGTAAACGCGCTGATCCACGTACCCGCGCTCGCGGAACCGGTCGAGCGCCGCGATGGCCTTCGTATGGATGAGCGACTTGGCCTGGTGATACTGGGCCTCCTCGAGCGCGTGCAGGCTTCCGACGCCAAGCCGGTTCATAAGCCGACTGATCGTCGTCGCCTTTATGAAGAGCGTGAAATAGACGCAACCGATGGTGAGCGCGGTCACGAACTCCTTGACCGAGAAGGTATAGTGCCAACCCGGCACCGTCGCGTCGTCCGGAATAAGCAGCACCATGATGACCGCGAGCGCCCCGCGAAGACTTCCCCACGAAAGCAGATGCTGCCAGCTCATAGGAATCTCCCGTTCCTTGCCGAGCCGGTTCAGAAACCCAACTACCGGATAGACGGAGACCGCCCGGCCGACCATGACCGCAAGGATCGTCAGGATGATGGGGACGAGGAACTGCTCGAACCGGATGGGAAGCGACGCGAACAGAAGTCCCATGAGCAGAAAAACGAGCGAGTTCGAGACGAAGGCGAAATACCCCCAGAACTTTTCCATGTACTCCTCGACGCGCGGCGATATTTTGGCCCGACCATAGTTGCCGATCACCATGGCCGTCATGACCGTCGCGATGATGGAGGACAACCGGAACTCGATACCGAAGAAGTGCATATGTTCCGAAAGGACCTCGGAAAGCAGGAAGGTGAAGTGTGCCGAGAGCATGGTCAGTGTCACTTCCAGGTTCTCGTCGTCGGACACGAGACCGATCAACTTCGAGAAGAGCACGCCCATCAGAAGACCGAACAGGACACCGCCCACGATCATTCCGAAAAACAGAAGCACCCCCTCGGCGATGGAACCGATACCGGAAAACCCCTTGAGAAGGACTTCCAGGACGACCAGGAAGAGCGCGAACGAGGTTCCGTCATTGAAAAGGCTCTCACCTTCGAATAGGAGCGAAAGGCGCCTCGGCGCACCGTACTCCTTGAAGAGCGCCAGAACCGCCACCGGGTCCGTAGCCGATACAAGCGAACCGAAGAGGAGCGCGACGATGAACGGGATTTCGAAGCCGATGAATCGGAACAGGAAGAAGATCGCGACCGCGATGAACGCCGCCGATACGACCAGACTGGCCACCGAAAGCCACGAGACCGCGCGCGCGTTGGCCGCAAGCTCGCGGATGTTCATGTTATACGCGGACTCGAAGATAAGAATCGGCAGAAACACGAAGAAGAGCATCTCCGGCGTCAGGTCGAAATCCCTCAGGAAGGAAAGTGCGGGCAGATGGGTGACGGGCACAAGCACTGTCCCGACCAGCACGAGAAGGACCGAGTACGGGACCCGGTATCGGCGCGAGACGGAATATACCGCGACGGAAACCAGCACCAAAGAGAAGAACGCAAGAAACGGCTCTATCTGCATAGTCGATCATTCAATGAAAAGCCGCCGACGGAAACGTCAGCGACCGGCGGATCGCCGAAAGACACGGATATGATATGCCAGGGGTCCGACAGTGTCAACGGAATCGGAAAACGCCCCTCTCGGGGCGTTTTCGGGACATGCGGTCGGAATGAAAATACTACTTGAGGGTCACGGTCGCGCCGGCCGCCTCGAGCTTCTTCTTCATCTCCTCGGCTTCCGCCTTGGCGACCTTCTCCTTGATCACCTTCGGTGCGCCGTCGACGAGATCCTTCGCCTCCTTGAGACCGAGGCCCGTCACCTCACGGACCGTCTTGATCACGTTGATCTTCTGGTCACCCGCCGCGACGAGCTCGACATCGAAGTCGGTCTTCTCCTCGGCCGCTTCGGCCGCACCGCCAGCAGCCGGCATGGCACCCATCATGACGGGAGCCGCCGCCGACACGCCGAACTTCTCCTCGAGCACCGAAACGAGCTCGGAAAGATCGAGCACGCTCATCTTTTCGATCTCCTCGACGAGCTTCGCGAACTTCTCCGGCACCACCACTTCCTTCTTCTCCTCGGACATAGTCTTCTTCTTACCTGATTACCGACTGATTATGATACCGACAACCGAAAAAACCTACTTCCGACTCTCCGCCACGGCGCCCAGCACCCGGACGAATCCGCCGTACGTACCGGACAGGGCCCGTACGAACGAGGATACCGGAGCCTGAAGCGTTCCCGCGAGGCGGGCCCGCATCTCGTCCTTCGACGGGAGTTTCGCGAGAGCGTTCACCTCCGCCGCCGAAAGGGACTTCCCCTCGAGAGCTCCGCCGACGATCGAGAGCTTCACCTCTTTGTTCACCTTCACGAAGTCGGCGATCGTCTTGGCAGCCGAGACCTCGTCCGGAGCGAACGCGACGCCGATCTGCCCCTCGAGCTTCCGGGCATCCACCTCGATTCCCGCCTCGCGAAGCGCGATGTCGAGAATAGTCTTCTTGAGGATCTTGAAACGCGATCCACCTTTGCGAAGCTCCCCGCGAAGCGCGGAAAGCTGCTTTACGGTCACACCCTTGTAGTCAGAAAAGACGAGCGACTTCGCCGCTTTCGCCTCCGTCACGACTTCCGAAAGGAGTGCTTCCTTTTCTGTCCTTCTCATCATAGGCCTTTCCGATAAAAAATCCGCGGACGAGCCGCAGACAAGGAGTCCCCGAAACGGGGCGACATCCTCGTGAGGACTTCCGCAGGTTTCCCTGCCGCCTCATGTCTACGGAATCGATATCGCTTTTATATGGGCCGAGTATAGCGCCGTCGGCCCCCGCTGTCAACCGCTACTCCGCCGCAGAGGTCTCTTCCGCCTTCGCTTCACCGGACTCGGACGGAGCCTCCTCTTCCTTCTTCACCGGGCGAGGCATCTTGATCGCCGACTTCTTGCCCTCGATGACTCCCTGGGAAACGAGCAGGTTGCGGACCGAATCGGACGGCTGTGCACCGACGCCGATCCAGTGCAGGATGCGCTCGCGCTTCAGGACCGTAGTCTTGGAATGGGGGTCGTGGCTTCCGAGCACCTCTACATGCCGATGATTCGGCGCTTTGGCGCTTTCCTGGAGAACGATACGGAACGACGCGCGATTCTTCTTGCCGGTACGGTTGAAACGGATGGTGAGCATACGGGGAGAAAAACAAAAAAGACGGTCACGACTATCGGAAATCATCATACCGCGACTCGAAAACCCTGTCAAGAAGCGGTTTTCTTCCCGGCGCCGCGGAACTTCTCGATATCCTCGAGATGGAGCGAGAGGATCTGAGACGATCCGTCGTCTCCCATCGTAACCCCGTACAGAAGGCTTGCCTGACGCATCGTCTCGCGGTTGTGCGTGATGACGATGAACTGCGTCCGCTCCGAAAGTTCCGAGAGAACCTTCCCGAAACGGCGGGAATTCGCCTCATCGAGAGCGGCTTCGACTTCGTCAAGAACGGCAAACGGCGGCGGATTATGCGAGATGATGGCGAACAGGAGCGCTAGCGAGGTCAGGGAACGCTCACCGCCCGAAAGCATCGAAAGGTTGGAGATCCGCTTCCCGGGTGGACACGCCGTGATCTCGATCCCGGCCGCCTCCTGCGAAGCGACATCCTCCCCGTCCGCCGGCTCGCCGTCATCGTCAACTCGGACCGTTTTCCGTTTCGGAGCGATCCGAACGAGTTCGGCCTTGCCGCCGTTGAAGATGAGAGAGAAATAATGGCTGAATTTTCTGGCTATCTCGTCGAAGGCCGCGGAGAACTCCTTCTCGATGCGCTCGTCCATCTCGCGGATGACCTCCTCGAGCGAGGCCATGGCTTTCCTGAGATCTTCGGACTCCGTCGAAAGGAACGTAAAACGCTTCTCAGTCTCCTCGTATTCCTGCGCGACCAGCGGATCGATGGCTCCGATACGTTCCGCCTCCCCCTTAAGCCGGATAATCTCACGCATGAGCGCATCGCGGTCGCGGGGATTCCCATCCCAGGCGAGATCCCGCACGTCGACCGACAGTTCCTCGCGCACCTCGTTCACCAGGTCTTCCTCGCGCACCTCGATCCGAGCCAATCGGACCTTCACGTCGTTCAGACGGTCCTTCGCGGCGGACAGCTCCCGTTCCTTGTCCCGAACCTGCCTCTCGAGCAGAAAATACCGTTCACGCGCCTCGCGTCCCTTCTCCCGTTCGGCCCGGATCCGTTCCTCGGCCGCCGCGATATCGGCACGGAGCGCTTCCATTCTTTCGGAACTTTCCTTCTGCTCCTTTCGGAACGCGGCAATCCTCGAATCGCTTTGACGCTTCTCATCCTCGGGAAGAGAGATGGTCACCTTCTCGGTCACCTTCCCCGCCTCGACCTTGGTATCGAGATCGACCACCTCCTGACCGATGGCACGGGCGAACTCGCGGATATCCTGTATGTCCTCGAGCCGTTCGACGTTGCCGAGACGTTCGAACAGGCTCCGCTGGTTCGCGCCGATGCGTTCGAGGGACTTGCGGATATATCCGAGGTCGACCGGAATGGTACGCACTTCCTCGCGGTCCTTCTGCCGGTCGAGCTCCGCCTCGATCCTGCCGGAAAGGATAGCCGCATCGCGTTCGAGCGCGTTCAGCTCACCGCGGGATTTCGCGATATCCTGGGAGACCGAATCCGCACTCCCCCCGTCCTCGAGCGTCTTCGCCAGTCCCGCCGCCTCGTCACGGAGCGTGTCCGTCTCACGCTCGAGTGACGCCGCCCGACGAGCCAGATCCTCGCGTTCTTCCGAGAGTCCCCCACGCTCCCCTTGAAAGGAATGCCAGAGATATCCGTACAGTTCGGTCTGCTTCGCGAGCAGCCGTTCGGCGACATCCTTCCCCTGGGAAAATCGCTCCGCCTGCCGACGGAGAATCCGAAGGTGCGGTTCGATTTCGACCAGAAGCGCGTCGACACGGGACAGATTCTCCTTCGTCGACTCGAGCTTCCGTACCGCACGCTCCTTCTGGATCTGATACTGCTTCACGCCCGCGGCGTCCTCGAAAATCGCGCGCCGTTCGACCGGCGTCGCCGAGAGCGTCGCGTCGCTCATGCCCTGCGTGATGACGCAGTAGCTGTCCTTACCGATGCCGGACTTCGCCAGAAGGTCGACGATATCGAGCAACCTAACCTTCGCGCCGTTTATCAGGAACTCACTCTCGCCGCTTCGGTGAAGTTTCCGTCGAATGGCGACCTCCTCGTATTCGATCGGGATACGATGATCGCGATTCTCGAAATGAAGCGTCACCGAGGCGCTTCCCACCTTTCCCCGCTTCGCGGTCCCGCCGAAAATCACGTCCTCGGACTTCTTGCCGCGGAGATTCTTGGATGACTGCTCGCCGATCGCCCAACGGATCGCGTCGGCGACGTTGGACTTGCCGGACCCGTTCGGTCCGACGATCGCGGTAATACCGAGACGGCGCTCGGCCCCCTCGCCGTCCGGCGAAAAATCGAGGACCGTACGGTCCGCGAACGACTTGAATCCGGAAATTTCGACTTTACGGAGAAACACGGATGAGAATCGAAAAATTACGAGGAAGGCTTCGAAATACGGAAATGGACGCCGTCATCCCGCTTCAATCACAGTATACCAGAAAGAATCCGAAGCCTCCAGAAAAGCAAAAAAACGAGGCTTTCACCCCGTTACCGCCTTCCGTTTCAGGATCAGAAAATCCGAATACGCTTATCCCCAGCCCTTCGCGGCGATGGCCGCGGCGGCAGCGGCACGCTGAGCCTCCTGTTTGGACGCGCCCTCGCCCTCGGCGACGAGTGTCTCGTTCAGGAAGACTCCGGCCGTAAAATGTCGATCATGATCGGGCCCCCATTCCTTGAGCACCCGGTACGACGGGGTGATGCCGGTCTTCTCCTGGGAGAGTTCCTGGAACCGGCTCTTGGGATCGGTATGCAGCCCCGCCTCGATGACGCGCGGGAGTTCGGAAATCACATTGCGCTCGATGAAGACCCGGGCAGCCCCGTATCCCTGATCGAGATAGAGCGCTCCGATGACCGCCTCGATCGCGTTGGCGAGCAGCCACATGCGCGCACGACCGGTATCCTTGGCCTCCCCCCTGCTCATGAGCAGGAAATCCCCGAGCCCAAGTCTGCCGGCGATCTCGGCGAGAATCTCTCCGTTGACGATCGATGCCCGGAAACTTGTCAGTTCCCCCTCCGGATTCGGATAGTGACGGTACAGGTAATCGGTCACGACCAGCTCCAAAACCGCATCGCCGAGAAACTCGAGACGCTCGTTATGGTCGAGCCGGTATCCGCGGTGTTCGTTGAGATATGAACGATGAGTGACGGATTCCTGAAACAGGTCGGCATCGATGACTTCGATCCCGAGCGCCTCCGAGAACCGTTTCGCGTCGAATTCCGTATTCATACCGAGAATCTCTCAGAAGATTCAGTCCTGCGCCGCTTCCTTTTCGGAAGCCGAATCCACCTCGGCGGACACACCGCCCTCGGCCGCGCCTCCCGCTCCCACGGACTCCGCTTCCTCCCGAAGGCTATCCACACGCGCCTTTCGCTTTTCCGAGGAATCGTCCTTCATCGGCTCTCCCATCTCACGATAGATGGTACCAAGCACGCCGTTGACGAACTTCGGCGAGCTGTCGGAACCGAACGACTTCGCGAGTTCGATAGATTCGTTGATAGCGACCTTCGGCGGCACCTCATCGTAGTCACCGTAGAGGAGTTCGAAGATACCGAGCCGGAGTATCGTCCGGTCGACCGAAGCGATCTGCTCGAGCGGCCATTCAGGCGCGCACTTCTCTATAAGCCGGTCTATAGTCGCCTGTTCCTTGACGACACCCTCCGTGAGGCGCGATGCGAATCCGCCACCGCCCTCGAGCCCGGGAGCGAACTCGTCCAGGTTATGCTTCACGATATCCATGATGACATCGTTCGGATACCCCTTGAAATCCCATTCGTAGAGGGACTGCATCGCTACGGAACGCTGAAGGTGTCGGTTCGCCATACGGAAGGGACGGTTAGCCTCTTGTTAGTGTTTTTTCGAAAAACGAGTGTCGGGACAGGCTACTCCGCCTGCTTCTTTGACTTCCTTCCGAGTGTCGGAAGAGACTTCTTGACGACGGCGCGACCACGGTACTCCCCGCACTTCTGACAAGCGCGATGAGGAACGACTGGTGTACCGCACTTCGGACAAGAAACGGTCTGAGTCGGGGTCATTTCGAGCTCTCGACGCGCGCGATCGCGACGGTGTCTCGTGTGTCTCTGCTTCGGCAGTGCCATAACGGGAACGAAAATGATAAACGCGGGCTCTCGGCCCTTTCGAAAATAAAGTACCATCCGTCGGCCATCTTGGCAAGCGTCGGAATGGAATGCGTGACTGGGAGGCGTGCTATGACGACATTCCGGGAAGCGTGCGGTCCGAATCGGGTCCGTACCCCTTCATGAATCCGTCCAGGATCGAAAGGAGCCGCCTCGTGACCGGACCGACCTCGCCGGAACCGATGGAAAGCGCATTTACCTGGGTTATCGGGACGATCATCTTGTTTGATGCCGTCAGGAACGCTTCGTCGCAGGACCGGAGATCGTCTTCGAACAGGCCATGCTCGCGGACCGGTATTCCGGCACCCTTCGCCAGCCGTACGACGAGATCGCGCGTGATTCCGGAACGCGGCCCGTGACCGGTCGTCCGGATCTCCCCGTCCTTGACGATGAAGAAGTTGCTCGTCGACGCCTCGAGGATGCGCCCGCCATGCACATATAGGATTTCCACCGCGCCTTCGGCGAGTTTCCGCTCGCGCTCCCGGACCGGAACGATGAAGTCGGCCGTCCGCGAACTCGGCAACGTCCGGCGGTATCCGAGCGTGATGACCTTACCCCCTTTCTCGTAGAGCTCCCGGGGCAGCGGTGCGGTCTCTTCCACCATCATACAGAACGTCTCGTTTCCTTCCGGAAGAAACCCGTTCCCGCTGGGACCGCCGGAAAGCACGGTCCGGACGATCATAGTCTCGTAGTCATGTCGGCGGATGAGGTCCCTGGCGATGTCATGTGCCTCGTCGGATGCGACCGGAGGCGTAAGCCCGAGGTCAGCCGCGGACCGCTCGAACCGCTTCCAATGATCCTCGAAGAGAAACGGTTCGCCGTTGACAACCGGCATCACGTCGTAAACGGCATAGCCTCTCAGAAAGCCGAGGTCGCGCGGACTGATGACGACCTCATCGAGCGATACGGTCTTCCCGTTGAAATGGCAGTATTCCGCCATATGGTTCCGTTACGGATGAACACTCCGATATGCGTCCAAGATAGACCCAATTCCGCACATGGGAGCCGGAATAGGCCTTCAAACCGATTCCGGTCGGTCATTATACGTACAAAACGGGAAAAAAGGAAAGGGCTACTTCCGCAGGATGGATAGGAAGGCTTCGGACGGAATGGACACCTTCCCGATCGCCTCCATCTTCTTCTTCCCCTTCTTCTGCTTCTCAAGCAGCTTCCGTTTCCGCGAGAAATCGCCGCCGTAGAGCTTGGCAGTCACATCCTTGCGGAAGGCGGATATCGTCTCGCGAGCGATCACCTTGCCACCGATCGCCGCCTGGATGGCGACCGCGAAGTTCTGACGCGGGATCGATTCCTTAAGCTTCTCGACGGTCCGCTTCCCTTCGTCGTACGAGCGGGATTTCGGGACCATGCGGGAAAACGCATCAACCTTGTCGCCCGCGACCAGGATATCGAGCTTCACCACGTCGCTCTCCCGATACCCGATCGGTTCGTAGTTCATGGAGGCGTATCCGGAGGTCACGCTCTTGAGATCGTCGTGGAAGTTCACGATCACCTCCATGAGCGGTGCCTCGAAGGAAAGCAGCACACGTTCCGCATCGATGTATTCGGTATTCCGGTAGACCGCACGCACCCCCTGCGCGAGCGTCATGACGCTTCCGAGGTATTCGCTCGGAACGACGATCGAAAGCTCGACGTACGGCTCGAAGATCCTCTCGATGCCGGCCGGATCCGGCATGTCCGCCGGGGAATACATCGGCACCCGCCCTTCGCCGCGCATCTCGAGCTCATACACGACCGACGGCGTCGTGATGGTCGGCTCCATGCCGAACTCGCGCCGCAGGCGCTCCTGGATGATTTCCATGTGCAGGAGCCCGAGGAAACCGCACCGGAAACCGCGGCCGAGCGCCTGGTTCGATTCGGGTTCGAACACGAACGCCGCGTCGTTGAGACGGAGCTTGTCGAGCGCGTCGCGCATGAGCGCGTATTCGTCACCCTCGACCGGATAGAAGCTCGCATAGACGACCGGTTTCATCTCGCGATATCCGGGAAGCGCCTCGACCGTGACACCGTCCCGCTCGCGGGGACGGAGCGTGATCGTGTCGCCCACCCGGCAGTGCGCCACGTCCTTGAGTCCCGTCGCGATATAGCCGATGTCCCCTGCCGAGATCGCCTTCTCCGGAACGAACTGCGGATGGAAAGTACCCACCTCGATCGCGAGACTCTCCTGTCCGGTCCCGATCATCCGGAGCGCCGTGTCGCGGGAAACCTCGCCGTCGACAAGCCGGACATAGGCGACGACCCCCTTGTACGTGTCGTATACCGAGTCGAAGATGAGCGCACGGAGCGGTTTCCCGGAATCGCCCGAAGGGGCGGGCACCCGCTCGACGATCCGGTCCAGGATCTCCCGGATACCGATACCGGTCTTTCCCGATGCGAGCAGGATATCTTCTTCCGAACAGCCGAGAATGTGCACGATCTCCTTCTTCGTCTTGTCGACCTGCGCGTTCGGCAGGTCGATCTTGTTCACGACCGGAACGATCTCGAGTCCCTGTTCGATAGCGAGATACAGGTTCGCCAGGGTCTGCGCCTGCACGCCCTTCGTCGCGTCGACAAGGAGCACCGCCCCCTCGACCGCGGCAAGCGAACGTGACACCTCGTAGTGGAAGTCCACGTGCCCGGGAGTGTCGATCAGGTTCAGGACATATTCCTCTTCGTCCCCGCCGCTGACGACTCCTCCCGGATGATCCCCGTTGTCATTTTCAGTCGTAGGTCGCTTCCGGTATCGCATCGTGACCGGCTGCAGCTTGATCGTGATGCCGCGCTCCCGCTCCAGATCCATCTGGTCGAGGAGCTGCTCCTTCATCTTGCGGTCCTCGACGGTATGCGTGAACTCGATAAGCCGATCGGCCAGGGTAGATTTCCCGTGGTCGATATGGGCGATGATGCAGAAGTTCCGGATAAGCCGCTGGTCCATGACGGGAAAGATGAATCAGGAATCAAGGATACTGAATAACGCCAAAACTGGCAAGACGCTGTTCCTCGTCATTCTACAGTATGATCGGTCCGGGAAAAAATCAAAGGACCGGATGACACTTCCGGTCCTTATATCATGATTCATCTCCTTTTGCCCGACAGTATCCATTCCCTCGCCAGATTGGCGATCTTGATGACGCCGGTCATGAGCGAGATCTGCTGATAGTACGTATCGATATTATGCGGTGAGAACGAATGCCCGTATCCCGGATACGGCTCACGGTCCGTTCCGATGCACGCGCAGTCTCCCGGCACCCTCAATCGGACAAGTTTCTCGCTTCCATAACACTGACCAAGAAAGAATTGATCCCAAAACAGGCTCCTGTCTCTCTTGCCAAAGGCGAGTACTCTAAAATACGATTCCCGCATGGCATCGATCACGGCATTCCTATTCGCATCTTCCCAAAGTTCCGCCCCGATGTACGAGAGTACTTCCACGTCATAGGAGAACGAGAAACCGGCATATCCAAGCCCACCTTTTCCATCGGGCTGACCGATGAAATCGAAAGTCAGGAGTTGCCGCGGTCCCTCGATATCCGCATCGCCCGCCCTCTCGAAATCGGCCGAGAGTCCAAGAAACCGTGACATCGAACGGGAAAACTGGTCGAGTTGTTCGAGCGTCTTCTTTCCTTTCGGGATCCGGAAGGAATAGGTCAGAAAATCCGGCAGTGCCGGATGCGGCTCGCAGGCTTTCATGACGCCGCCATACCCGAAGCGGGTCTTCGAGGCTACAAACGGATCCGGTTCACTTCCAACAATCTTGGAATCGGCGATGCGGTCCGCGATGCGATCAATCACCGATGGCGCGATGGAGAGGCAGATGGCAAGCGGATCCGTAGAGACCCGGAACTCGTATTCGAGGGGGAACGACTCTATGGTAAGGAATCCCATGATATCCTCCGCATTCTAGATTGTTAACGACTCCTGACCGCAATAAAGCACAAGCCTACCATGCTGTCAAAACACAGATCCGAGAAGATTCTTTCCACATCACTCCGACCTTATGGTTTTTCTGTCATCGCATAACAGACTCGATAAAATACAAAAAGTCGGCATGCCTTACGCACACGCCGACTACTCAGTTATCCGATCCGATCACAGGCCATTCTACGCTCTTGAGCAACTTTCTACGAACTGCTTGAGTTTGTCATCAATATCGGGATCTTCACGAATAAGCTCCCGAAGCGCCACCAGAATACCGTCACCCTCGAGAATGCGCACCATATCGGTACCGAGAGCCGTCGCCACCTTATCGATCTCCGCCATACGATAACGCTCAGAGGATTCGATCGCTTCGATCGCCTCAATCGGGAGTCCCGATAACTCGGCAAGTTCTCCGGTTGAAAGTTGCAGCTCGTTCCGGTAACGCTGGACATTCTTTCCGAGCGTCTTTTCCAACTTCTTTTTTTCAGGTACCATCGTAGCTCCATTTTTTCCGCACAGCGGCGTTGACGAAATTTTCTCTGCTTCAGACGAAGCCATTTTGTTATAGAATAAATCCAGTAAAATGTCAGCAGCCTCGACTGAAACTGACGCGGTCGCAGGGCGTGTTCGGGTGACACCAGAGCATATCCACTGAGCCTACGTACATGAATGAGGTATACTGAATGCGAACGGTAACGCAATCTTATGGAATTCGAGGACGTGATCCGAAAAAGGCGGTCGATCAGACAATTCGAACCCGAACCGATACCGGACGAAACGATCCGCAAGATCCTCGCCCTCTCGCAGCATGCTCCGTCGGCGGGAAACCTGCAGGCATATCGGATACTGGTCGTTACCGACTCGAACGGCAAGGGAACGCTTAAGAACGCCACCTATTCGAAACTGAATAACGCCAAACAGGACTGGGCATTCGGCGCCCCGGTCATCATTGTCATCTGCGCGGATACCGAAGCATCGGCGGAAAGATTCGGGGAGCGCGGGCGGGATACCTACTCCATTCAGGATGCGACACTCTTCGCCGCGTATGCCCAGCTTGTCATTACCTCGTTTGGACTCGCCTCAGGCTGGATCGGCAACGTCGAAGAGCAAGCGCTAAAAGATGCGTTCCATCTTCCGGAATATCTGCGGATCGTCGCACTTATCCCCTTCGGTCACCCTGCCGGTGAACCGAAACCATTCGAACGGAAGTCTCTCAACGACATTCTTCTCGGATAAGACACCGGCCCTCCACCCTCGAGCGGGAAAAAACCGCGCCACGGAAGGCGATCGTGGAAATCGATACAACCAAATTTCGTAATATGGTAGTCAGTCGATGCAAAAATACGTCGAAATCCCCCCACCTATACGACCCGGAACGCGGCCCCGTGACCGGGTACTATATAGTCAGCCTCCGCAAGCACTCTTTTCCTACTCTCCAGAAGCGCCTCCGGATCCTTCACATACGGATCCTCGAGCGCGAGCAGACTCTCCCGATCGGTCTTCTGCTCCACTCCGTCTGACCCTCAAAAGATGCCTTGACAAATATTCAGAATAATATATAATAACGCTATCGTTTTTTTTCCAACTTGCCCAATAAATCAGGAGTTACGATCATGAATACCTTTTCCAAGGCAGACAGTTACTCGCTCGCTATTACCGGAATATCCGCAGATTTCAGCATGATTACACATCTCCTCTTTCCGTTAATCGTGCCGTTCCTCCTCCAGGCATGGCATCCCGTATTATGGATTCATGTTTTCGTCTCATTCGCAAGCATGCTATTCATAAGAACCACATTACAGAATATACAGCACCAAGTTCCTGTTTTCAATGAACGAATATTGGCTCTCGGGAGAAAGTTCCTGACTATTTCAAGCCTCGCCGCACCATCCGTATGGATTCTCGGAACGCTTGTCGCGCTTCCGTTCTACCAGTCCGCAAAAGGAACACCGAGCGAGGCGACCTTTATCCAGGCCTTCCCTACGGCGATTCTCTGGCTCTATTTTCTGACACTCACCGCTTCCATATCAAGCATCGGACTCATAACATCCGGTCTCTATGACGTGCAGGGAGCAAAGACGCCCGGTAACAGATGACTCTCAAAATCCGCGAACTATCGAAAAGAGACGAAAAGCGTCCACATAACAAGGTTGGACGCTTTTTTCTTTATCGTTTCGTCCGACACACCGTCCCGTTTCCGGCCAGACATTCCTACCACTCCCCCTTCTCCGGATGGCCCTCGACGGAGGAGATGGCCTCCGGCGTCCGGAACACCTTCGCCAGGATGAACCGCCGTAGCGAACGGTATTCCTCGACCCCGAACCAATGACAGAGCAAGAGGAAGGTCCCGAGGCCGAGGACACTTCCGAACGCGAGCTGCAAGAACACCTTGACGAACGTATCCAGTGGCGACATGGCGAAGAATGCGAAGAGCGACTTGGACAGCTGCGCGACGATGCCGGCGATGACCGCCGCTCCGACGATCCTGGCGTTTTCCGCGAAGAATCGCCTGTCGTCCCACGAGGTCGCCCGCTTCCGGAGCGCGAAGAGCAGGAAGACGAAGTTCACGATGCTCCCAAGGGAGAATGCGAACGCGAGCGCGTCCGTTCCGAACGAGGGAAGCAACAGCCAGACGCACGCGACATAGACCGCCTCTCCCAGTACCGCGAAGAGGAGCGGCGTCTTGGTATCCTGAATCGCGTAGAACGCGCGGGCAAACAGCGGGATGAGCGCCTGCGCGAACAGGCTCACGGACAGGAGCCCGAGCACGCCGAAGGTGGCGATCGTATCCTGCCAGTCGAACCGTCCGCTTCCGAGGACGACCCGGACGACCTGCGCCCGGAACACGATGAAGAGCATGGAGACGGGCACGACGAAGAACAGGATCCGCTTCGTCGTCGCAGAAAGCGTATCGAAGAATTCCCCGTCGCGCTTCCCGGACGCGCTCTCGGAGAGGTTCGGGAACGCGGCGAGCGAGAACGATACCGCGAAGAGCCCTATCGGGATCGCCGCGATATTGGATGCGAGCGTGAAGATCGCCAGGCTTCCGGAAGCGAGCCAGGACGCGAAAAAGGTGGTCAGGAAGAGACTCAGCTGGTTCGCGGCGATCCCGAGCGTCCGGGGAATCATAAGCGTCGCCACGCGCCGCACGTCACCGTCGAACCGAAGCCGTCGATGAAAAAGGGCCGGAAAGAATCCGCGCTTCCTGACGGACGGGATCTGGACCGACATATGCAACAGCGCCCCGAACGCGACCCCGAACGCGAGGCCCGCCATCCCGAAAACGGGCACGAGAACGGTTATGCCGACGATGATGCCAAGATTGTAGAGGATCGGCGCGAACGAATACGCGACGAAATCACGGAAGGAGAGCAGCATCCCCCCGAACACCGCGCTCGCGCCGAGAAAAAGCGGCGACAGCAGCATGATACGGGTAAGGGCGACGGTCATTTCCCTCTTTTCACCCGAGAAGCCGGGCGCGAGGACCGATACGATCGCCGGAGCCGCGAGTGCGGCCGCGAGTGAGAGGAGCCCTAGAAGCAGCAATATCCATTCGAGGACGCCCGCCGCAAGCGAGAGCGCCTCGGCACGTTTCCGTTTCGTGACGAGCTCGGTAAAGACCGGTACGAATGCGGCCGACAAAGCGCCCATGACGAGCAGGTTATAGAGCGTATCCGGAATCCGGAACGCGGCATAATACGCGTCGAGCGTATCCCCCGCACCGAAGTGCCCCGCTAACAGACGGTCTCGGAGAAACCCGAGCAGCCGACTCGCGACCCCCGCGGCCGCGATGACGAACGCCGCCCCGGAAACGGTACCGGAGGACGTCTCGGAAAGCCGACGCATGAAGGATATTCCCTTTCCTGCCATATTCCTTTCGTATATCCCCGTGTTTATTCGCTGCCCCGACTCGAGAAGACCGCTCCATAGTACGCGTCCGTCGAGAGCGTTGCGGAGAACCCGTATCCGTCGCGATCCATCGAAAGTCCGTCGCTCTTCCAATCCGCGACGTATCCACCCGGAACCGAAAGCCTCGAACGGAGCGAGACGCCGTCGGTGCCGGACTGTTTCTGAAACAAGACGGAATACGAAGCGGGTTCGTCGGTGTCCGGACGTACCGAAAACGGAAGCCGGTACGTGTATTCCACCGTCACGCTCTCTCCGGGACTCACGTAGACCCAGTTCCCGAAGACGGTCTTTCCGGACTCCTCCGAAATCCTCGTCCCCCCCTTGTCCGTGACCGTCCCCGACTCTTCCCGGACGACGTCCTCGTCCCTCCGGAATCCGAGCGCATCGTAATCGAGCGGAGGTTTCGTGACTTCGAACGTCTGCCCGGACGCGGAAACGAGTTCGGATCCCTTCGGAACGTAGACGCGAAGATAATCGGAGTTCACCCGATTGAACCAGTCGTACGGGGTATTTCCCCCGGTATGTTTCCTCGTGATCCTGACCGTGTCAAGTACCGAGCCGTCGGCCTGGACCGCGGCCATATGCTCGACGGACTCCCGGATGACCGCGTCGGTCTTGTACCCATTGAGGTTGGTATGTACCACGCTCAGATAATCGCGAGGCGTCTCGAGCAATCGTCCGGACCAGCCGGCACCGTCGATAAGCGCCTCCACGTCCGGATTCGCCGAATAGAGGAGTACCTGTTTCCCGTTCAGCGACGACGAAAGCGTTTCCGCGAGCGCGGCGAACCCGGAAGCGCTCCGAACCGAGAATATGCGGTCGAGCAGGATGGGAGCGAGGTCGGCAAGGATCTTCTTCGGCTGATTGAGTTCACGATCATATTTCTCCTCCACCTGCTCCTGGACGATCTCGAGGAAATTGTCCGCATCGACCGTCACGCCGTATTCCGGCATGTCGACCGGTCCGGTCAGACGAAGCAGCTCGCGGATGACGTCCGGCGTAAGCGTGACGACCCCGTCGACGGTCGGCCCGCCGGTCTTCTCGTAGAAAAACATCGCCTTCCGCGCCGACGTCGGGAAATCCGGCCACCAGTTGCTGTCGTGTAGGCTCCATGCGGCGCTCACCTTCTGGATCGGCGCCGGCGGCACGAAATTCTCACTCAGCTGTCCGTCGGGATTGAAGATGCCGTCCACGAAGAACTTCCGGATATGACCGCCATCAACCTTGAGGAGTCCGTACGTCCCGATAAAACCGCCCGTCGGACGAAGTTCGGCATTGTTCTGAAACAGGAACAGATAGAGCCGGGGACCGTTCGCACCAAGCAACTCACGGACAAGATATGAATTCCGGTTGAACCCCTGAAGCGCCGCCAGAACCGCCGGCAACCGCTCCCGGACGGAAAGGAACTGCTCCCGCTGCGCTTCTGGAACATCTTCCGGCCGCACGCGGTCGAATGCTTCCCGGGCTGCGGCGATATCGTCCGCCGCCGAAACGGACTCCTTCTCGGCCTCGTCGACGATATCGAGGAACGAGGTCTCCGTTCCTGCCCCGGAAGACGCCGACGGAACGAGCGCAAGCATCCTGCTCAGGGAAGCTCCGGCAGCGGAAAGATGCCTCGCCCCCTCGAGCATTGCTTGTCCGGAAGCGGCCTTTGAGAATCCCGGAACGGCACCTATCGTCCTCAGGAATACGTTCCCGGCGGTTCCAATCGTCGAAGAGGTCTCGGTAAACATCCTGCTCGCCTCCTCGAACTTCGCCGCGGAAGACTCGAAATCCGCATGGGAGAGATTATCGACAGCGTCGGTCGCCAGCGAGACGCCCGCGACGCTTCCCTTGATAACCGAATCCTTGAGCGAGAACAACCGATCGACGGACCAGATGCCGCCAACCAGAACGGTCACGAAGACGAGGGCCAGCGACAATACCCCGGAGAACCGTATCGCAGGAACGGCCTGCAACCGGAACCCGGAAATTATATGGAACGCACCCCGAAAGCGATCGACCATTGGACCGATCAAATCGGAAAGAGTCGCCTTGCCGGATAATACTCCGCGCGACTCGTCATGATATGCCTCACTTCCCAACTCCGTATCGTTCCGATCGGAAACGGGGCCGTCCGTATCCGTATCGAACGACCCGTCCGCGGATTCGCGAAAACCGTCCGCCGGGCCGTCGGAGACGGTGTCCCATTCCGATCCGTCCGCCACCTCGTATCCGGGTACGTACCATTCATCCGATTCCACCGCCGCAAACGGACGATACGGGGCGTCGCAATCGGCACCAGCCGTTTCGAGCGGCCGGTTTTCCGGACCATGATCCGTTCGCGACGTCCCGACCGATCCGATCCGATTCCAATCAAGATCGCCCGACCGGTCGACCGGACGGACATCGAACATCTGCGGTATGATATTGTTCTTCGGATCCCGTCGTTCCATATCCCTCCGCTCCCTTATCTGTCCAAGGCTTCCGCGTAAGTCCGCAACGTCTCCTCGGCCATCCGATTCCAATCGAACGACGCCGAGCGGGCCTTCCCCTTTTCGAAAAGCCGCGCAACCACGTCTTCGTCGGTCAGCACCGTCTCTACCGCGCGCACCAGCGAATCCGGATCGTCCGGATCGAAATACAGCGCCGCATCCCCGAGAATTTCCGGCAACGAGCCCCGCTTTGCCGCAATGACCGGCGTGCCGAACGACATCGCCTCAAGCGGCGGAAGTCCGAACCCCTCGTAGAGGGACGGGAACACGTATCCGGTCGCATCGCGATACAGCGAAACGAGCCGCTCGTCCGGAACGAATCCCGGAAAGAGCATATTCGTGACGCTCTCCCTTCCGACTTCCTCCCTCAGTCGCCGATAGAAATGATCCTCCTTCCCCACAAGCACGAACGAGACCCGCGGGAACCGTTTCGCGAGCGGAATGAACGCCTCGAGATTCTTGTGCGGATAAGCGTTCCCCACGTACAGGAAGAACGGCTTCATTATACCATGTTCGGAACCCGAAGGCGCCCCGTGACGTCCGGAAAATCCGCTCCCCTCGTAGGCCACGACCGTCTTCCCCGCCGCGGACGGAAAGACACCGAGAATATCCGACTCCGTGAATCGGGAAACCGTCAGGATCTTCCGAGCGCGACGGACCGCCGAACCAATCGTCAGCCGATAGGCGAGATATTTCGCCCAGTAAGTCGCCACGCTCCGCGTCGTATTCCTGACGGTCGGAAAATGAAGCAGGATGAGGTCGTGAATCGTCACGACGAACGGACGAACGTACGAAATCGGGACATTGAAGTGGGGGAAATGAACGAGATCCAGGTCGTACCCGTAGAGGAGGACCGGAAACAGCGTCTGTTCCCGAAACGAATACCAGGGGAAATCGGCGAGTACCTTGATGAAATTCCGCTTCTTCGGAACGTACGCGTCGAAATTCTCCTTTCGAAGAAAAACGAAGAACCGATCCTTATCGGAGGCAACCGACTCGAGGTTCCGGATAAGCTCTTCCGTGTAGCGTCCCAGTCCTTTTCCAACAGGCCCATAAAATCGGGCGTCGATACCGATTCTCATAAGACCTGAGTCTCACCCGTTGCCGCGTCATGACGGCTGAAGTCCATACCTCGTTCGAGCAGGTAGAGTATGAGTGCCTGTGTCGCAAGCGTCTCGAGAAGCCCCGGATCGTCGATGCGGTTCACGCGCTTCGGAAACGAGAGGAACGCCGTCCAATGCCCGACTATCTCGCGGGACCGCACCACTACGCACCCTCCCTCCTCAAACATCTTTTTTGAAGAGGCGAGCAGCGTTCCGATCGGAATCCTGATGCATGATTCACATTTCCCTACGCGGAGCTCCTTCTCGATCTCGCCCCGTTCGGAATCCACGATGCGCACCAAAAAAGATGGCGACTTGCACGCCGTAATCACCGACCGCTCGAACGCCCGGTATGCCCGCCTCGTTTCTCCCCGACGAAAACGGTCTGCCGTATCCGGAAGCGAGAGGATAAGACCCTTCAGAAGATCGATCTTCCGGTTCGCTTCCCCGATATACGAATACGAATCGGAAAGGTCCTTCGTAATCTCGCTCTTTTCCCGCTGAAGATTGAGCTTTTCCCGAAGATGCCGAAGGAGCGATTTCTCCTTCACGAAGAACATGAAGAATCCGACCGAACCGAACAACAGGACGAGAAGCGTCTCGGTCACCTCTTCCGAAACTCCGAAAAACGTCCCACGGACCGCCTCGGGCGTCAGAACGGCGAGCAGGAACAGAAAAAGATACATCCAGTACATCCCCGTTCAGACGGACAGGCTCTTGAGGTATCCCCGAAGCTTCTCGCCGACTTCCGGATGCTTCAGGCCCAAGTGAATGGTCGCCTTGAGGAAATTGAACTTGTCACCCGTATCAAGCCACTCTCCCTCGAGCATATGCGCGTGAAGAGGCGACCCCTTCTCGAGCATGAGGTCGAAGGCGTCCGCAAGCCTGATCTCTCCGGACTTTCCAGACTCCATCCGTGCAAGAATATCGAACACTTCACGGGTAATGACGTACTTTCCCACCGCAACCGCGCGACTCGGTGCCTCTTCCGGCCTCGGTTTCTCGACCATCCTTGTCACGCGCATATCCAGGTCGGCGACCATGTCTCCGGCGACCACTCCGAACTTGGAAACCTCGTCAAGCGACACTTCCGCGGCGCCGATGACCGGCGTCCGATAGCGCTCGTACGTCTCGATGATCTGCCGCGCGGCCGGAATCTCGCTATCGTAGATACAGTCTCCGAAGAAAACCAGCACCGGTTCGTCATCATCGACAAGATGCGCCGCCTGCAAGAGCGCATGCCCGTCGCCGAGCGGCTTCGACTGGCGGACGTACGAGAACTTCGCGAGTCCCGAGATATGCTGAACCTGCTCCAGCAGGTCGTGCTTGTTCTTCTCGACGAGCGTATCCTCAAGCTCGTACGAAACGTCAAAGTGATCCTCGATGGCGCGCTTCCCGCGGCCGGTCACGAAGATGATCTCCTGGATGCCGGAGGCGACCGCCTCTTCGGCAAGATATTGTACGACCGGCTTGTCGACGACCGGCAGCATCTCCTTCGGCTGCGCCTTGGTCGCCGGAAGGAACCGGGTCCCGAATCCCGCAACGAGAAACACCGCCTTCTTGATCTTCATGGGTTCCCTGCTCATATCGAAACATCACTGCTTATGGGATATCGACAACAGTATAACACCCGGCGAACAGCCACGGAAACCGCTACTTCTGAAGGGAAACCAGCCGCTTGTACTCGGCATCGAACTCCGAGATAGCGTCGTTCACGATCGGATGGAAACGACTCCCGAAACCCTTCTCCTTCACATACACGGACGCCTCGAGGAGCGAATCGTGCGTCCCCGCATCGAAATAGGCTCCGGAGATGCTTCGGACATCGAGTTCTCCGCGATCAAGATACGCGCGATGCATATCGACGATCTCGAGCTCTCCGCGTTCCGAACGCGACAGTCCCCGGGCGATTTCCGACGCACGACCGTCGTAGACGTAGATACCGGGAATAGCGAAGCGGCTTTTCGGGACAGACGGCTTCTCCTCGATCGAGAGAACCTTCCCGGTCCCGTTCTCGAATTCGACCACGCCGTACCGCTCCGGATCCGGAACCTCCTTCGCGAAGATCCGTCCCCCGCCCGTGAAACTTCCGATCGCATCGGTGAAATCGTCCTCGAATATGTTGTCACCGAGGATAAGTGTCGACGCCCCCCCGTCGAGAAAGTCCTCCCCGAGGATGAATGCCTCCGGCAATCCGCCTGGCCGCTTCTGGACGACGAAGGATATGTTTATCCCGCGACCCGAGAACATCGATCCGAGCAGGTTGAGATAGCTTCCGGAATACTCCGGCGGAACGATGATAAGGATATCCCGGATCCCCGCCTTGATGAGCGTATTGAGCGGATAGAAAATCATCGGGCGATCGTAGACCGGCAGAAGCTGCTTCACGAGGACCGCCGTGAGCGGCAGGAGCCGCGTGCCGGTCCCGCCGGCAAGGATAATGCCTTTCATGAGTGTTGAGTTAGGAATCACAGATGGCCGAAGAGACGAAAAGACGCCTAACGGTAGATCGGAAATGCCTTGCAAAGCGCTTTCACCTCGCGACGGATCGCGGAAAGCTCGCGTTTCCTGCCTCCGCTCCGGAGCGCCCGGTCTATCCACAGGACGATCTGTCGCATCTCGGCCTCCTTCATGCCGCGGGTCGTCGCGGCCGGAACGCCGATGCGGACGCCGGAGGGATCCATCGGGCCCCGCGGATCGTCCGGCAGCACGTTCTTGTTAAGCGTGATACCGGCAGCATCGAGCCATTCCTGCGCGTCACGACCGGACACGCCGCGACTCTTCACGGTATCGATGAGCAGCATATGGTTCTCGGTCGTCCCGAAGACGATCGAATAGCCGAGCGAGACGAACTCCGACTCCATCGCCTTGGCGTTCCGGAGGATCTGCGCGGCATACTCGCGGAATTCCGGCCGAAGCGCCTCGCCGAACGCGACCGCCTTCGCGAGCACCATATGCATATGCGGACCGCCCTGCACGCCCGGGAAGACCGCCTTGTCGACCGCCCTCGCGAACGCCTCCTTGCAGAGGATAAGCCCGCCGCGCGGCCCGCGGAGCGTCTTATGCGTCGTCGCCGTCACGATATCGAAATGCGGGACCGGATTCGGAAGCGCCCCGCCGGCTATCATGCCGGCGATATGAGCCATATCCATCATCGTCACCGCGCCGACCTTGGCGGCGATCGCCGCGAACCGGGCATAGTCGATTTGCCTGGTATACGAGGAGAATCCCGCGAGCATGAGCCTCGGCTTCTCGGAGAGCGCGAGTGCCTCGAGTTTCTCGTAGTCGATCGCGCCATCGGCCTCGGTCTTGTAGCGCACGAACCGGTAGACTTTGGCCGGAAGCGTGACCGGATGTCCGTGGGTCAGATGGCCGCCGTGCGAAAGGTCCATGCCGAGGACCGTGTCACCGGGCGCAAGCACGGAGACGTACGCCGCGAGATTCGCCGCCGCGCCGGAAAGCGGCTGCACGTTGGCATGTTCCGCACCGAAGAGCTCTTTCGCCCGATCGATCGCGAGCGTCTCGATCACGTCGGTGAAGTCCTGCCCTCCATAGTATCGGTTCCCGGGATATCCTTCCGAATACTTGTTCGTGAAGACGGAACCGAGCGCGTCGAGCACCGCCGGTGAGACGGTGTTCTCCGAGGCGATGAGTTCGAGTCCCTCTTCCTCACGCTTCATCTCCCCCTTGAGTGCGGCGAAGGCCTGCGGATCGGATTCCCTGAGCGAACGATAGGCATTCATGGCGGTGTCGTTAGGATAAGGATTGAATTAGTCGAGCGGACAGGAGTGGACAGGCGCCATAGGCGGCACCGACCGGAGCGAGCGACGGAAGAAGTATCCGACGACCGCGACCGTCGAGAGCGGTGCGAACCATTCCGGGATATGCGCTCCGAACGCGTGTCCGATCATGACCGCGCCGAGAATCGCGATCGAATACATCGCCCCGTTCTTGAGATAGAGATAGCGCTTCACCCGATCGATGTTCGCCACCGTAAGCTGTCGCACCACGACCGCTCCGATACCGTTGCCGATCAGGATAAGCGGCACCGAGAGCGTGAACGCGAACGCGCCGAGCACGCCGTCGATCGAGAACGACAGGTCGATCACCTCGAGGAACAGAACCTTGGCGATATCCGAAAGGCCGGACGCGGAACCGGCCATCCGTTCCTCGACCGCCTCTGCGTGCTGCCGGAACCCGTGCGTGATGAAGAAGGCCGTCGAACCGACCACCGCGCCGAACCCGAGCATCGAGCTCTCCTTGAGCGCGAACCAGACGACGACGGACAGGAGGATCGAGATCGTCGCATAGAACCACGCACCCTGCCGGATGAAGAAGGTTTCCACGCCGTTCCAGCCGAAGTTCTTCTGTTCCAGGAACAGCCAGTGGAAGAAGAGGAAGAGAAGGAATACGCCGCCGCCGATAAGCAGGATCGGCGCGCTCGCCTCGATCGCATGCGCCACCGACGGATCGTTCGAGAAGGTCGCCGTGAAGGAACCCAGGAATCCCAGCTCCGGAACCGTCGCCCACACGATGAGCCACGGAAGGAGTCCGCGGACCACGAAGACCGCGATGAAGATTCCCCAGGTCAGGAAGAAGCGCCGCGCCTTCTTCCCCATGGTCGAAAGCACCTCGGCATTGATGACCGCGTTGTCGATGCTCGAGACCGCCTCGAAGAGCGCGAGTCCGAAGACGGTCAGGAGCGAAGAAAGGAAAACCATACCGGTATTGTATATTCTTCTTTAGCCGATCTTTCCGGAAAACGCCGCGAGCGCCTCGCGCAGACTCCGAAGCCGGGGCCGCTTCGTATTACGAAGCGTCGAATCCTTCGGCCGCCGAGCCGGGCGCGGAAACGCGTCACCGGAAACGGGAGTAACCGGCGTGTCGATTCCCGCGACGTCGAAATACGTCCGGAGCGCTCCGTACCAGGTCGCCGCCCCCTCGTTCACGAGATGATACGTCCCGAACGGCGCTTCGTCGGAAACGAGTGAGAGCGTCGCGTCTGCGAGGTCCGGCGCATAGGTGAAGCAGCCGTTCTCGTCGTCCACCGCCGAGACCGTCCCCTTCTCGTGCGCGACCGTCGCCATCTTCGCGAAGAAACTTTCCTTGCCGCCCGCCGAGATCGCCGGCTTTCCGAAGAGCTTCGACAGCCGGATCACGTACGACTTCCCGCCGACTTCGGCGACCGACCGTTCCCCGCCCAATTTGCTCCTGCCGTAGACCGAAAGCGGATTCGGATCCGCATCCTCCGCATAGCCGCCGGTTTCCTGCTCCCCGTCGAAGACATAATCCGTCGAATAGTGGACGAGTATCGCACCGAGCCCATTCGCGACCGCGGCAAGCTCTCCGGGAACCTCGGCATTGAGACGCCATGCCTTCTTCGCCTCCGCCTCATCCGATTCGCAGAGATCGACGGCGTTATACGCGACGGCGTTGAGAATGACATCCGGAGACAACATCAGGATCCTCTCCCGCGCCGCCACGGTATCCGTCACATCGATATCGCCGAAGTCCCATCCGGTCACCGCATATCCTCCCTCTGCAAAGACACGGACCAGTTCCTGTCCGAGCATTCCCTTCGAACCCAATATGAGGACTTTCTTTTCCATACGTCGATTTCGGATTCAGTGTTCATTCGCTCTTAACCATCGTTCATAGAAAGCGAGCGGGGAAAGAGAAAAATTCGTCAGTTCGGATCCGAAAGAAAGGTTCCTCACTTCATCAAGCGAAACAGATTTCAGCCGAATATCCTCTGAACCATCCGGTGAGGCAACTCCCTCGCGGAGTCCTTGTGCTAAAAAGACAAAGGCTTCCTGGCCCATTATTCCAGCCTGCATGAAATACGCCCCAAGCAACTCCCATTTCTCCGCATCATATCCCGTCTCTTCACGAAGCTCCCTCTTCGCCGCCTCGAGGACTTCTTCGCCGACATCCGCCGCTCCGGCAGGAAATTCGTAGAGATACTTCCCGACTGGATACCGCGATTGGCCAACGAGAACGATATTCCCCTCTAAATCGACCGGAATAATGACAACCGCCGGTGTCGGAAGGGAAACGACAAAATAGTCACCAGGCTTTCCGTCCGGACGGACAACGGAATCCTTCCGGACCGAAAACCACGGGTTCTCGTGCACTAATTCGGTATGTTTTGTTATCCACTCGAAGGGTTCATCCATATTCGGAAGATCATTCGGATCATACACCGGGCCGTTCTCTATTTCCCGTACTGCCTCCCGTAGTACTCGCGGTACGCGCCGCTCTTCACCGACTTCCACCAATCCTCGTGCGTCCGGAACCATTCTACGGTATCCCGGAGCCCCTCCTCGAGCGTGACCGACGGCTCCCAGCCGAGCTCGGTCCTGATCTTCGAGAAGTCGATCGCGTAGCGGCGGTCGTGCCCGGGACGGTCCTTCACGTATTCTATCGCGCCCTCGTCCCGCCCCACATGGGAAAGCAGTGTCCGGACGATCTCGATGTTCTCGCGTTCTCCGTTCCCGCCGACGCAGTAGGTTTCGCCGATCCGACCCCTGCGCAGCACGAGGTCGACCGCGCGGCAGTGATCCTCCACATGGAGCCAGTCACGGACCTGCTTCCCGTCGCCATAGACCGGAACCTTCTTGCCTTCAAGCAGGTTCGTGATCGCAAGCGGAATGAGCTTCTCGGGAAAATGATACGGTCCGTAATTGTTCGAGCAGTTCGTGATCGTGACCGGCAGGCCGAACGTATGGAAGTACGCACGGACCAGATGATCCGACCCCGCCTTGGACGCGCTGTAGGGGCTCCGCGGATCGTACGGCGTCGTCTCGGAGAACGGCACATCGTCGGGCCCGAGCGCGCCGAACACTTCATCGGTCGAAACATGATGGAAGCGCCTCCCGTGCTCACGTGCCGCATCGAGGAGCACCTGCGTCCCGAGGACGTTCGTCCGCACGAACGCCGAGGGCTCCATGATCGAACGGTCCACGTGCGACTCCGCCGCAAAATGCACGACCGCGTCACATTCCGCGACAAGCGGCTTCACGGCCTCCGGATCGGCAATGTCTCCCTTTACGAACCGGAATCGCGGATTTCCTTCGGCTTCCCTCAGGTTCTCCAGATTCCCGGCATACGTCAGCAGGTCGAACACCACGACCTCGTCCTCGGGATGTTCCCGCAGGACATGATGCACGAAATTCGATCCGATGAATCCGGCTCCGCCGGTGACAAGCAGTTTCATATGGCTCCAATGGATAACTAACCCGCGGCATCTTCGTGCGCTGACCCGCTCTCGAAGACGAGTGGGCAACTTACAATAGCTCAGGATCGGTCCTTTCAGGACTTTTCATTCACTCACAGTATACATGACACGCATATCATATTAAAGAAGACAGGAAAACGTATGAAAGATACGAAAGAGAAAAGAGAGAGTCAGAAAGCACATTCCACCTTATTATATTACCCCTTTTCGCGGTATTGACATTATTATTTTTTTGATATATAATATTCATAATAATTTCTAGTAACAACAAACGAAAAAACAGCGATCATGAAACAGCTCGTTTCCATTCTTTCAATTCTCTTCCTGGTCGGCTGCAGCCAAAACCAGGAAAGCAAGTACTCCCGTGGAGAAACGGCGGTTGACACGACCGTGGCGGCCTCAAACCAACACGGCTCTACCTCCGCTTCGGTACGGGCAAAAGCGCCAGAGGGATATCATATCGACTACAAGATCGAAGTGGAGAGTGGGCCGGGATATTCCAGCTCCTCTTCGGAGGTATTCATACGGAGCAAATAGCTGTCCGTGTACGGCATCAAGATTAAACAGCACTCGATTCATCCGAATACGAGTGCTCTTTTTTATTCAAACCGTAGTTCCTCCCACCGGACCGGATCAGTTTCAAGTGATGCGAGGGTCGGATGATTCATGTCCTTCTCGGACAGAATCACCCCTTCCGCGATCGGCCAGTCGATACCGAGCACAGAATCGTTCCACGGGATACCGCGGTCATGATCTCGGGAATAGACGTCGGCGCATTTGCAGGAGAAGACCGTTTCAGGCTTCGTCGTCAGGAATCCGTGTGCGACTCCGCCGCAAAATGCACGACCGCGTCGCATTCCGCGACAAGCGGCTTCACGGCCTCCGGATCGGCGATGTCTCCCTTTACGAATCGGGGTCGCGGATTTCCTTCGGCTTCCCTCAAGTTCTCCAGATTCCCCGCATAGGTAAGCAGATCGAGCACCACGACCTCGTCCTCCGGGTGTTCCCGCAGGACATGATGCACGAAATTCGACCCGATGAATCCGGCTCCGCCGGTGACAAGCAGTTTCATATTTCGATACGGAAATTGAACGGGATTCGCATCACAAGTACACATGAGTCCTATGGTAGCGAAAACCCGACAATCTCAATCATATTCCGAAGAATCGCCCGTTTAAAATCATTATTTTCCCTTATTTACGATAATATTACCGCCTACTATTGACAAAAGCTTAAAAATGGAGTATCATAGAAAGTTGATTTGAATATTACTAACAAAAATAGAAGCCATCAATGTACTATAACATCGAAGTTACCGGCTCGAAGGTCGCGATGTATGTGCTGACCTTCATTATGCTCATCGGCAGTTTCGCCGTCGGGCCAAAAATTATCCCGGAGACGGTCTACTATGCGACCGCTCCGGAAATCGTCGTCACGGCCACCAAATAGCCGTGCGACGGCAAAAAGTTTCGGTCTCACGCGCCCCCATGCGTGCGGCCGATTTTTTTATTTCCCGAACTTCAGCTCCTCCCAACAGGCCGGGTCGGATTCAAGCGCGGCGAGCGTCGGATGGTTCCGGTCCTTATTCAGACTCTGCTTCGATGTTCTCTTCCGAGATCGTAACGACCTCACACTGACCGATCGGCATGTTGTACTCCCCCGTTTCGGCATCGAATTTCATTCCGGAAAGCGCCATCTTCGATACGATCCGTCCGACAATCTCAGGATCCCTCAAGGCACCCTCTTGAATGATCTGCGCAGTACGTTTCCTTACGGCACCGCTTCCATGCTCCAAGATGTCCTTGTGCATCCGTGTATCACAAGATCCCGGTATGACCGAAAAAATAGCGATTCCTTCATTCTCAGGTCGTTCGGAAAATTCTTGCAGCCATTCTTCTATCCGTTTCTTGGAAACTCCATACGATTCCACCCCTTCAATATTCTTTGCGGACGAGGACAAAAAGACAACTCGCCCATGAGTTCTTCTCAAAGCCTCTGACGCCTCTCGCGTCATGGCAACCTGCGCCACCTGGTTAACCTTGAACGTATAATCCAGGCCTTCTGTTATACCTGTCACTGCTGCGTTTAAAATAAGCACGTCGAGACCTTCAAGCTCATCGATACTTTCACGTACGAACCCTGACGCCGCACGGCGATCCGAGAGATCAACCTGACGAGCGATAACATCTTCGTGCTCGCCAGAAAATTCGACCAGCTTATCTTTGGTCCTCGCACAAATAGCCATCTCATGTCCATCCGAAGACAATTCCTCGGAAATCGCCCGGCCAATTCCTTCCGTTCCGCCAGTAATGATAATTCGCTTCCGCTCGATTTCATTCGTCACACGATTGGGTGCGTACTTTTCTGCAAGGTTCCCGAACATACGCGTCAATTACATTCCCTTATATTCAGTATACACGAGTGATAAATCGACGTGAAACACGAGTTCGGAAGATAGCGTCCATGTCGATCCAAATCGGAACATCCCGACAATGCATGACTTTCTTCCTGCTAATAGCATTCCGGAAAACCTCAATATTCGGCTCTGTTAAAGGACTTTACGGTTTGGAACATTGACATGGATTATAAATTAAACCATAATGCATAGTCAGTATCAGACGATTGACCGCTTAACAACCAAACCGCAAAACAATGAAACACTCACCGTTCGCCCTGTCCAAGGCTTATGCCGCCGCAATTATCATGTTCATCTACCTGTTCATCCACCAGGGACCTGTCCACGCCGAAAGCATCGCGGGTATCAAGCCCAAGGTTTCGATCACCGCGGCATACAACCACTATGGGTTCGAGCCGATTCTGCACGTCGACTATCCAGGGCCATATGAGGTAAGTACCAGGGAGCTCAATTCAAATGTTGAAATCCGGTACATATGTAACGGGCCGACTGACATAAAGTTATTCTCGCCGGGAGATTTCACTTTTATCAAGGTGTACGCGCCGGACAAGAATCATAAGGAGACCCTGATCCTGAAGGGGAAAATCAGGAACGATGGTAACAAGACCGTCACGTTCGAGCGATGATTCCTACCTCGCAACACACAATAAGCGCTCCAATTCCAAACGGAGCGCTTCTTTATTTCCTTGATCGGACGTTTCAGACGAACCTCAGCTCCTCCCAACGGGCCGGGTCGGATTCAAGCGCGGCGAGCGTCGGATGGTTCCGGTCCTTATCCGAAATCGTAAGTCCCTCGCGGATCGGCCAGTCGATACCGAGTTCGGAATCGTTCCAGAGAATACCGCGGTCATGATCGCGGGAATAGACGTTGGTGCATTTGTAGGAGAAGACCGTATCGGGTTTCGTCGTCAGGAATCCGTGCGCGAATCCCCGGGGAATAAAAAACTGTCGGTGATTCTCCGCAGAGAGCGTCACGGCGACATGCTTCCCGAAGGTCGGTGAGTCGCGGCGGATGTCGACCGCCACGTCGAACACCTCTCCCGAAACGACCTGGATGAGCTTTCCCTGCGAGAAGGGTTCGGCCTGATAATGAAGACCGCGCAGTGTTCCGACCGGTCTCGAGAACGAGAGATTGTCCTGCACGAAATCCGGCAGACCGATCGCGGCATACCGTTCCCGGCTGTAGGTTTCCTTGAAATAGCCGCGCTCGTCCGAAAAAACGTCCGGCTCGATGATGAGGACTCCGGGAATCTCCGTTTCGATGACGTTCATAGGCGAAAGATAAACGCTTCCAGTATACCCGTAACGGACGAAAAACGGTAGAGACGGGGCATGCCCCGTCTCTACGCTTCGGACCGGATTCTGGATTTGCGCTTACAGCCGGATATCGTTCATCACGTCGTCCAGCGTCCGTTTCGCCGGTTCCGGCTTCGGTTCCTCGGAACGGGACTCCGACACGGGCGCCTCCTCGTGACAGACCGCTTCCGTAGGAACATCGGACGACGGCGTCTCCTCGTGCCGATGACCACGGGTCGACCCTTCCGGCTCGTTGATCTTGAGATTCACGCGGGCGTTGTTCTTCGCGCCGATGACGCGCAAGAGAGTACGCAATGACTTTGCCGTCATACCCTCGCGCCCGATCACCATGCCCATGTCGTCCGGATGCACGTCAAGCGTTATCAACACGCCCATCTCGTCCACCTTGCGCGAAACCTTCACTTCTTCCGGATGATCCACAAGCGCCTTCACCACGTATTCGATGAACTCCTGGTCACGTTCCATACGCTTCCCTTACGTCGTTAGAGGGACACCCGTCTTCCCATCCTCAGTATACCGCGGGCGTTCGGAGTGTCAACGAACGATCAGGCGTCTTTCATCCACTCCGACGGAGGAGAGAAGGGCTTCGCCCGCCACGAAGCGGACTGCCGGCAGAGAACCGATGACGCCTCTTCTTTATTTTCAAGCAACGCTTCGGATACTTTCTCCATACGGACGCCCTGTGATCCCTTCACAAGTACGAGATCACCCTCGCGTACGAGATCCGAAGCGGCGGCCGCGGCTGAATCGGGATCCGAAAACACGAGTACCGAACCATGCGGTACACCGCGTGACAGCAGCTCCTCGCCGAGTGCGGCCGAGCGAGGTCCGACAAGAATCATAAGCGAGACGCCCGCGGCAAGCACGTCGTCGGCAAGTGCCCGATGCTGCTCCTCCGAACCGGAACCGAGCTCGAGCATATCGCCGAGCGCGATTATCTTGCGCCGTGCGGGAATTTCGGAAAGGGTCGAGAGTGCGGCTCGAACCGATGCCGGCGAAGCGTTGTATGTGTCATCGAGCACTCCGGATCCGTTCCGACCGACAAGAAGGCGCAAGCGCCCCGGGAGCGGCACGAACGATTCGAGCCGTTTCGCGATATCGACGAGATTCATCGCTGCCGCGATGCCGACCGCCGCTCCGGCAAGCGCATCGGAAATGTGATGCCTGGCGATTACGCCGGGTAATCGGACCGGGATCGATTTTCCGGCATAGTTGAGCTTGAAACTCGATCCGAGTCCGCCGCCTTCCGTCACCTGCGGAATCACATGATCCGCACGGAGCGCCGCTTCCGGGGAAAACCCGTACGTCACGACGACACCCTTCACTTTCTTTCCCATGTTCAGGACGCGGGAATCGTCCGCATTCAGGACGGCGAATCCGTCCGCGGGAACGGAAGTGACGAGCCGTCCTTTCTCCTTGGCGATATTCGCAAGACTTCCGAAGTATTCGAGATGGCTCTCACCGACGTTCGTCACCACGCCGACCTTCGGGGAGACGATCCGAAGCAACTCGGCCATGTCACCCGGACGGTCCACTCCCATCTCGAGTACGAGCGCTTCCGGATAGCCCGGAAACAGAAGCGACGGGAGGAATCGCACGCACGCCGAGAGAATGCGTGAAAACGCGGTACCCCCCTCGGGAACGCCGAGCACGGTCAGAGGAAGGCCGACCTCGTTATTGAAATTCCCCTCGCTCTTCCGTACCCGCATCGTACCCGACAGAACGAGTGCCGCCGCTTCCTTGGCGGAGCTCTTTCCTACCGATCCGGTAACACCGACGATAAGCGGCCGGCGGCGGCGCAAGACGGTGCGCGCCATAAACCCGAGCAGCTGTTCGACCGCCCTGAGTTTCGCGCTTTTTCCGTCGTTCCGGTGTGTCATAGTCATTCGGGCAGTATACATGTGATTTCGGACGAAATCGAGAATCGTGACAAATATTGGCTTATTAAAGCCTTGTAATTTCTTCGAATTTCATTCCGAACCGGGAATCGGCTCCGTCGTCGGCACTTTCGCATAGGACAGCAGGAATTTCATCATGGCTCCGAACATCGGAGCCGCACTCGACTCGGCCCATTCGACATTCTTGGGATTGTCGACCTTGGTCAGGACCACGAACTTCGGATCGGCGATCGGCGCATATCCCACGAACGAACCGATCGACAGCCCTTCCTCGTACCCTCCACCGCCTTCCTTGGCAACCTGCGCGGTTCCCGTCTTTCCTCCGACGCGGTATCCGGGAACCGCCGCGCGCTTCCCGTGCCCCCGAAGGACCACGTCCTCGAGCATCTTCCCCATCTTCTCGGCCGTCTCCGGACTCACGACCTGACGTATCTCTTCGGGCTCGACGACCTCCTCACGGCCGTCCTCGTAGACATACTTCGAGACGATCCGCGGCTTCATGAGGATTCCATGATTGGCCAACGCCCCGTATGCGGTAATCAGCTGCAACGGCGTCGTGGTAACACCCTGGCCGAACGACGCGGTATAGAACTGTATATCGCGCCGCGTCTCCGACAGGTTTCTGGTATTCCCGGGAAGTTCCGCAGGCAGGTCGATGCCCGTCCGTTTTCCGAAGCCGAACTGGGCCAGCCGGTCCGCGAACCGCGCGTTCCCTACCAGGCTCTCGACATGAATCACGCCCGTATTGATGGAATCGTTCAGCACGCCATACATGTCCGTCTTCCCGTAGCACTTCTCCTCCGCGTTATGCAACACGTATCCGGACACGCTCACCGAGCAGGGATCGTCGAACGCGGTTTCCGGCTCCACCTTCCCCTCGTCGATGCCGATCGCCATCGTGATAGGCTTCATCGTGGATCCCGGCTCATAATTCACGCTCACGGTCGGATTCATGAACCGGGCATAGTCGTCGACTTTCCCGTACTCGTTCGGATCGAACGACGGATTCGACGCCATCGCGAGTATCCTGCCGGTAGAAGGCTCCATGACCACGATACTGCCGCCGTCTCCGGCGAACTTCTCGACCGAGTCGCGGAGAATGACCTCCGCCTCGTGCTGGATGACATGATCGATCGTCAGCACGACGTCGGGCCCCTTCTCGGCAGGAACCATGACGCGATCGTCCGTCGAGATCCATCGTCCGGCGGCATCGCGCATCTGCTCGACCTGCCCCGACCTGCCCCGAAGCTTCTCGTCGAACCACGACTCGATGCCGTATCTGCCGACATCCCCCTGACCAGGCTCACCCGGGCTGACGAACCCGACGACCTGCGATGCCAGATCGCCGCCGGAATAGTACCTGTACTTCTCCGTCCGCAGGTGCACGCCGGCAAGGCCGAGCGTCTCGATCCGTGAGGCCTCATCATCGGAAAGCTTCCGCTTGATCGGAACGAACTGACTCCGAAGATTCGCGCATTTCGAACGGATCTCGTCCTCCGGAACGCCGACGATACCGGAAAGCGCGGCGGCGGCGGCAGGTATGTTGTCCATCTCCCCTGGAACGAGAAACAGAAGCGGGTACTCCCGGTTCACCGCAGCGGGATAGACGGAGTCGCCCTCGCGAAAATAGACTTCGCCCCGATCCGGGACCAGTTCGGCCGAGACGGAATGCTGGTCGGCAGCGGCGGCGCGCCATCGTTCGACGTCGAATATCTGAAGATCCGCAAGTCTGATCGCAACGACGGCAGCCGCAAGCAGCACGAAAAAAAGAAGGGCGCGAACCCTTCCGGAACCGGTCGGAGCCTGACGGCCCGACCGATCGATCGCCCCAGTCGTAGACGTCCGTCTCGTCGTCATATGATCACGTACCGGGAAAGATTTCCGAGATCCCGACCCTATCGCAACGCGACCGCACCGCGGCCCCCGACGGTCTTCATGTCGGTAATCCTGTCCATGGACCGCTCACGAACGGAACTCTCGATGCGGGACAGGGAAAGCGCCTGAGCCTCGTCGAGCCGGAGTTTCCGATTCTCCTCCTTGAGAGATTCGATATCGGACTCCGCTTTGCGGGCCTCATACCCTTGTACCGCTCCCAGATTAAGCGCATACACATACCCGATGCTCGACAGAAAGAACACGAACATCCCGACGAGCGCCATCGGATGCACGGCACCCGAAAACGTCCGCGAACGTTTTCGCGAGCCTGTCTGCGCGGAAATACGATAATCCCTTGTCATACGCCTGCCCCCCTGTTCGATTTTTCTGTTTGTTTTTTCCGTCGCCGCCTTGTCTTACACCCGCTCCGCGAACCGGAGCTTCGCGCTCCGTGCCCGGGGGTTTTCCGCCGTCTCTTCCGCAGTCGGAACGACGAACCTTGGCGTTCCGAGCCGGAGCAGAGGTTTTCTTCCGCATACGCACGCCGGAAACTCCGGCGGACATACGCATCCCTTCGCCATCTCGCCGAAGATCCGTTTCACGAGCGCATCCTCTCCGGAATGGAAGGTAATGACCGCGATCCGACCCCCCTTCCGCAGAAGCGGTACCGCCTCCCGAAGGAACGATTCGATCGCCGCGAGCTCGCCGTTGACCTCTATGCGTATCCCCTGGAAGGTCCGCGTCGCCGGATGGATACCCATCCCGCGTCGCTCCTCGGGAGAGAAGCACGCAGCCACCGTTTCGGAAAGGTCGGTCGTCGTCCGAAACGGACGTTCCGACCTTCGCGAGATGATCGCGCCCGCGATCTTCCGCGCCTTCGGCTCATCACCGTATTCCCGAAGGATCCTCACGAGCCGCGACTCATCGTACCCGTTGACCACCCGTTCCGCCGTAAGCTCCGTCCGCGGGTCGAGCCGCATATCGAGCGGTCCGTCCATACGGAACGAGAACCCGCGCGACGGGTCGTCCATCTGGTCCGACGAGAACCCGAAATCCGCGAGAACCGCGTCCGCCTGGGCGATACCGAGAGAACCGAGCGTTTCCCTGATCCGGGAAAAATTCCTTCCCACCGTGACGAGCGACCCCTTCATAGCCGCTTCACGCACGACCCCGTCCGACTCCGCGGAACCGAGGAAACGCTCGATCGCTCTCTCGTCGGCATCGAATGCGACGACCCTCCCACCGGGGGTCACGCGCGAGAGCATCTCCCGCGTATGACCGCCGCCCCCGAGCGTCGCGTCCACTGCCGTATCGCCCTTTTGAAGGTTCAGCGCGTCCACCGCCTCCCGAAGGAGTACGGAGACATGTCTCGTCTTGCTCATAACAGTCCGGGCATCAGGAATGAATCGTTCCGCTTTCCGTCTTCGTGTTCATTTCCGATGTCCGCCCTGTTCGTGTTCCGCCGTCCGTCGACCCGCCGCTCCACGATTCCGGAACCTAGTACACCCCCAGCTTCCCAAGCTCCTCGGCAACCTCGCCGGCGCTCTTCTCCGCATCGGTCTTGTACGACTTCCATGCGTCCTCGTCCCAGAGTTCGAGTCGGTTGAAGAGTCCGACGACGATTACGTTCTTCCCGAGTCCCGCGTATTCCTTGAGGTAATCGGGAATGAGGATCCGGCCCTGGGAATCGAGCTCGACATCGGTCGCTCCGGCGAGCTGAAGCCGCACGAAGCTCCGCGTACCGGACTCGCCGACCGGCATGGCGCCGAGCTTCTCGGCAAGCGCCTCCCACACTTTCATCGGGTACACGAAGAGCGAACGGTCCAACCCGCGAGTGACGACCACCCGGCTTCCGAGCTCCCCGCGGAACTTCGACGGAAGCGCGAGCCGCCGCTTCGGATCGATGCTGTGCGAGTATTCACCGATGAACATAGGTTCACCACTATTCCCCACTTCTTGGCACTTCCCTGCCATTTTACTCCACTCTTCTTTCCAGTGTCAACACTCCGAAAAGAATCAGAATCGATGCCTTATATAAAGGAAAATCCTTCCAATAACCGACGAAGACCCCTCACCGATCCTTTCGAAGACGGAGTGGGTCTATATCCCTCGCACCGAAATCAATCTACGATTGAATCCAAACAAAAAGGAGCTGGATTGATACCAGCTCCCGAAGAGGACTCACACCCGCGCTACCATTCGAACCACTGATTCAACAACTCGGACGCATCTTCCCGCCGTTCGTACAGCAGTAACCAGGCGAACGGCCACGCCACTACGCCGAGCACATTCGAAACTGGCGAAATGAAGCCCTTTAATTCCGCGCTTGCGAACACACAGCGCTGTTCGAATTTTCTCAGATACCGGCGTTAATGACGCAGCGCAAGCATCGCCAATGCGAACACGTGCATACCCGCCAGATACGCGAACGCCGCAAATTTGAGGTACGGACCGACAAAACCGACGCCGAATACCCACAAGGCAAGCGCCGGAAATACAGACACGCTCACGATGAAAAGCGCCCACGTGACTACAAATACGACGACGCCGATCAACACCTTGAGTACAGACGCATCCTTCGATCTTCCGAACATGCGACCCCTTTTTCCCACGTTAATGAACCTTGACCGATCGCAGCACGACCTGCCATCTTTTTTCAAGCCACCGAGAAATAGCGACCTATCAGAGCCCCTCTGTCAACGGTCCTCCGCGAAGATACCCCTTCCGCTCCGCTTCCGGCAGCCGCTCGATCGCGTAGCGGAGCATGGTCCGCGGCATGCGCGAGGCATACGCATCAAGAAATGTACGAAGAACGGAAATATCCCTCTTCCCGACCTCTCGGAGCATCCATCCCGCCGCCTTATGGATAAGATCGTGCCGATCGGCAAGGAGCCGCTCCGCGATCGAAAGCGCATCAGCGAAATCGCCCTCGCGGATGAACGAAAATGTCGAGACGATGGCGATCCGTCGCTCCCAGAGGTTATCCGACTCCGCGAGCGTATACAGAATCTTCCGCTCCTTCTTCCTCTTCGTGAGGTATACACCGATCGTCTTCGGCGCAATCACATCGACGAGATCCCAGTTGTTCATCGCGACCCGACGGGAAAGAAGGAAATCGAAAATCGCCGTCCGGTGATCTTCATCCGCCTTCGCGTACGCGTAGGTCAGGATGAGCAGGCCCGCCATGCGCGCCTCGTGATACCGGCTCGCAAGCAGTTTCGAGACTTCCGGAAACGGAAGATCGAAGAATTCCTTCGAGATTTTCCGGATCTCCGGCACGGTGACTCCGAGAAAGATGTCCCCTTCCCCGTACTGCCCTTCGCCCGTCTTGAAGAAACCGGAAAGCACCTGAGCCTTTTCCGAAGACGCACGCTCTCTCAGCCTGTTCAGTACGGTCGTCGATCGCACGTTTTTCCGTATCATATCCGTTCATGCTGGCAGGAATCGCCGGAAAAGGCAAACGAAAAAAGAGGGCGCCGCAACGACACCCCCTCAAGCCCGTTCGGGCGATCATGTTCGGGCCTTTTTCTTCGGTTCGTACAGGCGATAGAACGAAGTTTCCCTCACTCCGCCCCTTAATATCGTTCCCGTCACGAAATATCCGCCATCCCCGTACAACAGCACGGCACCGAAGCAGCTCTCTCCGGGAAGTTCGATAACGCACCGATCGTGCCGGCCGACCCGCACGCTGACGCGGTCCCGAGGCTTATCGAACATCCGGCAATACGCGTCACGAAACGCTTCTCCGATTCTTTCCTTCCGATTACTCATCTCGTTTCCCTTTTGAACTGACCGCGTGCCGAAACCGCTGCGACACGCAAAACGACCGTCACGATCCGAAGACGGAATATGCAAAAACCGCCGATTATCAGAATCACCAGACGAAGAAACGTCCGTTCTCCCGGATTGTTAAGGTCGTTTCCCTTATATCAGGGAACCGGGACCGTGGCAACAGGGACACGGAAATGCTACACTGCGACCAAGAGAACATAACCGAAATCCAATGAACCGGAGCAAGAAAGAGACGCTCGCCTATTTCGGCAAGCATCTCTACCACCTGACCGGGATCGTGCTCGTCTGGAGGGGCGTCTGGTATATTTTGGACCTAATCGACGCGACGCTCTTCAGCGGCGGGCATATCCTGACCGCGCTCGGCGGCATCCTTGTCGGACTCCTGCTTCTCTATCTCCCCGACGGAGACCTCAAGGAGATCATCTGAAAAATCATTCCCCCTCGAACCGGACATACTTCCGTCCCTTGAGCCGCTCGGGCAGGTAGTCCTGCTTCGCATCCTCGGGGTCCTGGAAGTCCGGCGTGTATTTGTATCCTTTCCCGTAGCCGACGTCCTTCATGAGCCGGGTCGGGGCGTTTCGCAGATGGAGCGGGACGCCCTCGCCGGGATAGCGGTTCGCGTCGGCTTTCGCCTCGCCGTAGCCGACATAGAGCGCGTTCGACTTCTTGGACTTCGCCAGGTACGTGACCGCCTGCGCGAGCGCGAGCTCACACTCCGGCATGCCGATATATTGGCATGCCTGATATGCGGCGATCGCCTGTGGCAGCGCGAAGGAATTCGCGAGTCCCACGTCCTCGGACGCGAACCGCACGAGCCGTCGCGCGACGAAGAGCGGATCCTCCCCCGCCTCGAGCATACGCGCCAGCCAATAGAGCGCCGCGTCCGCATCGCCGCCACGCATCGATTTATGCAGGGCCGAAATGATGTTGTAGTGTTCCTCGCCGCCCTTGTCATACAGGAGGTGCGGCCGCCGTACGACCGCCTCGACGGTTTCCGCCGTGATCCTCTTTCCCGAAGCCGCACAGGCCTCGAGGGTATTGAGTGCCATGCGCGCGTCCCCCGCCGAAACCTCGGCGATGAAATCGATCGCCGCTTGGTCGGCCTCGACGGCGCCTGCCAGACCGCGCTCGTCCGCAAGCGCCTGCCCAAGGATTCCCGCGACCGCCCGCGGGGAAAGCTTCTCGAGCACGACGACGCGTGCCCGCGAGAGGAGCGCGGCGTTGACCTCGAAGCTCGGATTCTCGGTCGTCGCCCCGATGAGCGTCAGAAGCCCGCGCTCGACGTGCGGCAGGAGCGCGTCCTGCTGCGACTTGTTCCACCGGTGGATCTCGTCGATGAAGAGGATCGTCTTCTTCCCGGTCTCGCGGTTCCGTTCGGCCACCTCGACGATGCCGCGGAACTCCTTCACGCCGCTCCCGACCGCGGAGAGCTGCTCGAACTCGGCCGAGGTCTCGTGCGCGACGATGGTCGCCAAGGTCGTCTTGCCGGATCCCGGCGGCCCCCAGAGGATAAGTGACGGCACACGATCCTCCTCGATCGCCGCACGAAGAAGCGACCCTTCCCCGAAGAGTTTCTCCTGCCCGAAGAACTCCCCGAGGGTCCGGGGCCGCATCCGATCCGCCAGAGGCGCGGATCGCGGAGTTGGATTCTTTCGCTGTGCCATACGTATCCGGCTCCCGGTCGACATTCCGTCATTTCGTACGCGAGAACCGCTTCATCAGTTTTCCCATCGCGTCCTCGGTCGCCATGATGATCGGGTCCATGAACGGCCACGGCGAGAGACTCGGGTGGGCGATATAGTTGTACCGAAGCATCCGAAGGATGCCCGTCCGCTGACCGATCGCGAAGCTCGCCACGTCCGCCGACGCGATGACGCCGTTTCCGAACGCCTGATATCCCACGAGCCGCAGGCGGGGCCCGGCGAAGACGAGCTTCACCGAAAGCGGCTTGTTCCCTTTGAGGTCGCGATACACGTCCGTCGTCTCGGCGACGCCGGTTACGACGAACCGGAACCGTTCCCGCGCCGCGGTCTCGGTAAGACCGGCGACCGCGAATTCCCGACCGAGCGTCCGGAAGGCGGCCGCACCGGTCGACCCCTTGTAGCGGATCGGGAAGCCGGCCAACTGGAATCCGACGATCTTCGCCTGCTGGATCGCGCCGCTCGCGAGGCCGGAGGAGCGATGTTCCCCCGTCACGCCGAAGGGCGGCATCGAACAGTCACCGCACGCGTAGACGTCCGATACGTTCGTCCGCATCCGATCATCGACCGGGATACCCTGTTTCGACGTGCGGATCCCGGAACCCTCGACGACATCGAGGTTCGGCCGTACCCCGGCCGCGACGATGACCAGGTCGGTCCCGATCACCCTCTCCGTATCGCCTGTCTTCACGACGACCTCCTTGCGCCCCGACGCATCGTCCCGAATGCCGGTCACCTTACCCGAAAAGACCGTCTCGATGCCGCGCTCCTTCAGATGGGAAACGAGTCGTTCCGCGAACTCCGGATCGGCGAGGTCGCTCGATATCCCGGCCGACGCCTCGACGAGCGTCACGCCTACGCCCTTCTCACGCAACGCGCCGGCCATCTCCATTCCGATGACGCCCGCACCGATGACGACGGCATGCTTCGCGTCGGCCGCCTCACGGCCGATATGCTCCATGTCTTCGCTCGTACGGACCGTATGCACCCGCGCCCCGTCGGCTCCGGGAATCGGCGGCACGAACGCGCGCGCGCCGGTCGCGACGACCAGCGAATCGTACGGATATTCCGTCCCGCTCTCCCCGACGACGACACGCTGCCGCGTATCGATACGGACCGCCCGGTCATGAACGATCGTGAGGCCGTAATCGGCGAACATGCACTCCGGCTGGATCGCATCGGCCAGCTCCGCCTCTCCGGTCAGGATGTACGGCGACGTGCACCGGCAGTACACGTCCTGCTCGTCGGAAAGGACCGTCGCCGTGAACTTCCCCTTCCGAAGCTGATTCGCGACGATGAGACTGAACATCCCCGCCCCGCCGCATCCGATAGCCACCAGGTTCCTCATACGATGAAAATATCCTTTATAAAGGCATATTATCACACCCGCTCCCCGCTGTCCTTCGTCGCCTTTGCAAGAGAACGTCTGTTCCCCTATACTGAAAGACGAACCGAACCCATATGGACAGGTACACTGCCTTCGAAAAACTCACTTCCTTTTTCGACCGGAAGAAACGCATGCCGACCTTCCGGGAAATCCGCGACGAGATCCTCGGAATCGCCTCGATGAAAGAGACCGTGCGCTTCGTGGACGGACTCGTCAAAGAGGGACTCGTCGGCCGTGACGCGACCGGGAAGCTTCTCCCGACCGGAGCCTTTTTCGGCATCCGGAAGCTCGGCTACGTCGAAGCCGGTTTTCCCTCTCCTGCCGAGGAAGAACTGCTCGACACGATGACCCTCGACGACTGGCTGATCGGCAATCGCGAAGCGACCTTCATGCTCGAGGTGAAAGGCGAGTCGATGCGCGACGCCGGCATACGTCCGGGCGATACCGTTCTCGCCGAACGCGGACGAACCCCGAAAGAGGGAGACATCGTGATCGCCGAAGTCGACCGGAAATGGACGATGAAGGAGTACCGCATCGACCGCGACGGCGTCGTCCTCCTTCCGGCCAACCCGGCGTTCCGCCCCATCCGCCCCCGCGAGGAACTCCGTATCGAGGCGGTCGTCACCGCGGTCATCCGGAAATACTGACCCGTATGTCCGCCCTGCTCGCGCGCGGCGCTTTCCCGCGGGCGATCCTCCACATCGACGGGGACGCTTTCTTCGCCTCATGCGAACAGTCGCGCGACCCGGCACTCCGCGGCAGGCCGGTCATAACCGGCGCCGAACGCGGCATCGCCTCATCGATGAGCTATGAGGCCAAGGCCAAGGGAATCACCCGAGCGATGCGCCTTCACGAGATCCGCCGCCTCTGTCCGGATGCCGTCATCCTCCCGTCCGACTACGAAACCTATTCGCTCCTCTCCAAGCGCTTCTTCGACATCGTCCGCCGCTACACGCCGGACGTGGAAGAGTACGGCATCGACGAATGCTTCGCCGACATCACCGGCTGGAACCGGCCGCTCGGCATCGGGTATGCCAAGATGGCCGAGCGGATCCAAGAAGACCTACGCCGCGAACTCGGGTTTACGTTCTCGATCGGGCTCGCCTCGACCAAGGTCCTGGCCAAGACCGGATCGAAGTGGCAGAAGCCGTTCGGCCTCACCGCGATAGAAAACCGCCGGATTCCGGACTATCTTGCCGAACTCCCCGTCGGAAACGTCTGGGGCATCGGCCCACGCACGACCGACATCCTCGTCCGGCTCGGCATCAGGACCGCACTCGACCTCGCACGGTCGGATGATGCCCGCCTCGATCCCTTCCTCTCCAAGCCTTTCAGGGAAATACGCTCCGAACTCCGCGGACACAGCGCACTCCCGTTCGAGTCCGGTACGCGAAAAACGCATTACTCCGTCCAAAAGATGAAGACCTTCACGCCGGCCTCCAACGATCCGCGGTTCGTCTTCGCCCAGCTCGCCAAAAATATCGAATCCGCCTGCATGCGCGCACGCCAGTACGGCCTCGAGGCCGGAAAGGTCCTCATCCTCTTGCGAACACAGACGTTCGAACATCACGCGAGCGAAATCGACCTCTCGCGGCCGACCAACTTCGCACACGAGCTTCTTGATGCGGCCAAGCCCGTCTTCGACGGTCTTTTCCGACCCGGCATGCTCTATCGTGCGACCATGATAACGCTCCTTGACCTCCGTACGCCGAATCCGCAGCCGGACCTGTTCGGCGAATCGCTCAAGGTCGACGGCTTCCGACGGATCTACGAAGGCATCGACGCGGTCCGTGCCAAATATGGCAAGCACACGATCCACTTCGGTCCGTCTTTCGACGCACTCCATTCACCGCAACACAAGAGCTCCCGTGGCGAGTCGCCTGCCCGAGCCCGCCACCTTCTCCGCGGCGAGTCCGCCCGCAAACGCCTCAATATCCCGATGTTCCTCGGCGAGGTGGAATAGAAAAACGGGGCTTAGCCCCGTTGTCAGTCGTAAGTTGCGGGTTGTAAGTTTTTTTCACTTTCAACTTCAAACTGTTTCCCTACCATCCTCCTCCGCCTCCGCCGCCACCACCGCTGCCGGAACCGCCGCTCCCACCGGAACCCGAAGGCGACGACGTACTCGCCGCGATACTCGATGACAGTCCGTCCATCGCGCTCGTGAAGCTGTCCGCATTGAATGATCCGCTTCCCGCGACATACCACAGCATCGGATGCGTCGCAAAGTATTCCTCGCCGTAGATATCGCGCATCCGCTTGATCCACTGTTTCGTCATCCCGAAGAGGATCGCGTACGGCAAACCTTTCTCGAACAGATTCTCCTTTTCGTAATAGACGGCCCGATCCTTGTCGACGGTCTCGAGGAACAGCCTGAACCCCTTGATCTGCCAATTCAGTTCAGCGCCTTCCTTGGTCCGTTTCGGCATGATGGCGCCGAATATGATCAGGATGATCGCGGACAGTCCCAGACTCAACCCGAGGAATCCCGAGGCCCCTACCGAGACGATCGAGACGAATATCAGGAATATCCCCAGCGGAACCAGGATATTCCTCGCCAAAAGACCTCTCGCTTCGGTCAGCCCCTTGTCTTTCAGGCCTTCGTTTCCCGCCTTCGTAATCGCCGGCAGATGCTTGTAGAACGAATTCTTCAGCGAGGAAAGTCGGACCGTATCCGTGCCCGCGTCAAACAGGTCGTTCAGGATCTCACGTTGTGTCGCGTTCATGGCTGCTTCGGCTTCCGCGCTGCCGGTCTTCGCCAACTCATAGTCCTTGCTCGTGAAGAACAGGATCTTGTTCTCGACCTCCGTGATCGTGATGACGCCGTGGGTCGCCAACCAGACGATTTCCGCCGTGATGAACGTATTCTCGAACGTTCCGTTCTTCATGAGCATGCCCATCTCGACAGGCGTCAGATTTCCGGGAACGTCGTATTCCGCCATGACCGTCCTGTTCACGTCCGGATCGTCCCCATATTTCCGCCAGAGTGACAGACCGCCGAGAAAGGTGAAAAACGGGATCAGGAAAAAGAAGTATTTCCCGTTCGTTTCCCAGAATCCCGGAACGTATCGGGTGAAGATACCCTTCGGAAACGTGACCGAGGCCGTGATACCCTCCCGCATCGGAAGCATGCTCGTCGATCGGAATTCCAGGACCGAGGGCGCCATCCACGCATAGGTCGCGCCGGTCTTGTCCTTCGACCCGGTAAGGCCGGTATAGTAATCGATCTTCGTATTCGAATCGGTCACCTCCTTCGGGAATCGGATCGAGGCATGAAACGCATCCGTCTCCAAATCCCAGAAATTCCCGTTGAGGTTCCAATAGAGCTCGTCGTACTCCGCGTTGCCGAATCGGATAGCATTCTTCACCGAATACGAGATCACGTACGTATGCGCGCCCTGCACGGTCGTGTCCGCGGCACCGATCTTCCACGTCACCGTTCCATCGGAAGCATTTTCGATCGTCTGATAGGCATACGGCGTTCCGTTTTCATCCGTGATGCTCCCGAGGGTCACGGGCGTTTCCACCTTCTTCCCGTCGATGGAGAGGCGCGTCGGCAGGATGCGGAAGATGCCGTGCTTCCCGACCGCCATCCCGCAGTCCGCCACGATCGTCTCGGTGATATCAAGCGACGAATCCTTATTGACGATAATCTGCGAATCGAAATCCCGGATATACCAGTCCGTCACGTTTTCCCGGGCGGACGAAACGTTCGGTACCGCCAACACCGCCACCGTCGCCAGTACCCCCACAAGATATTTCCAGTTTCGAAACATCGTTTTTTATTCGAAGGATATGGCTTCAGTATAACACTTCTTGGTCAATATATGCCTACTCATTTGACTCATATACCGCTCTTTTTGACTAAATAACTTAGCTTCGTTAATAAAGACACATCCAGTTTTACACTCTGAGTGACATTTGACTTGAAGTCATTAAAAGAGTATAATAAGCCTGCTTCCGGGTTAAGCTGGGAGCAACTCATGGAGTCAGTCTATGAGGCGGCGCGTTAATCAACGCCAAGGCGATTCTAAACAGCTTGACCATCGGTACCCGCGACCCAGTCGCTGGCACTGCTGCAACGCTGCTCGGCTCACTGATTGCCCGGCAATCATCTAGTCCGCTGAATCTGCTCATACGTGTATTCATTATACACAACATGTCATTTCTTACCTGGCTGCATTGGTCCAATCCAAAGCAGTAGGATGCCCTAAGAAGCATTCGTTTTATCCCTCTCCCCAGCTGAAGGCACCAGGAGCCGATGGGGAGGTGGGTGTGACATTTTCTATTTATGAAAGCTTTCAATGAGCTACGCGGCGAATGGCTTGAGGAGGAAAAAAAACGGCGGTCAAACACAGATGGTAAACGCGCTAAACGACGATATCTACATTTCGACAACCGGTTGAATTTGTCGGACATAAAAAAAAGTAACGTTTGGATGCCTAATGTTATTATTGGGCATTCTTTTTTTCCGTTCATTAGATATACGATTAAGACGCGACGGTTGAGAAAGACTCAAGGGAGCAAGAAGCAGATCATCGAAAAAAAACGTGATATTGATTATGCTGCGCACGGAGATGCCCTAATATACTCTTGGTATGCTTTTTTGTTAACTGAATATTACGAAAATTTCATAAAAACAGAAGGGGTAGATTCCTATATTACGGCCTATAGGAAGAATCTTGGTGAAAATAATGTTAACTTTGCAAAACGAGTATTTGATTTCATATCTGAAAAAGAAAACTGCTCAGTTCTATGTTTAGATGTGGAGCATTTTTTTCCTTCTTTAGATCATCAACTGTTGAAAAAGAATTGGATGTTAATTCTTGGTGTAGATTCATTGCCAAAAGATCACTACGTTATTTTTCGAATAATTACTCGTTTCTCATACGTTTTAATGGATTTAATCATTGAAAAGATGGGACGGAGAAATCAAAAGGATTTAAGCAGACTCTGCACTCCGATTGAATTTAGAAATAAAATCTCACCATTAATAATTGTTAATCGAGCAAAAAAAGGAATCCCCCAGGGATCGCCTATCAGCGCCGTATTATCAAATATTTACATGCTTCAATTTGATATTGCTGTAAGCAATCAAATAGAGGCGGTCGGCGGCCTTTATCAAAGATATTGTGATGATATCATTATAGTAGTGCCAACAAAATATATTGCAAAGATAGAAAGCTTTACTCTTAGCGAAATAGCAAAGATCCAACTAACAATCAATCCCTCAAAAATGGAAAAACGGGAGTTTAAAAGAATTAAAGGAAAGCTTCGATGTTTTGATTCTGGAAGTGATAATCTTTTAACTTTAAAATATCTAGGCCTCGAATTTGATGGTGAAAGGTCCTATATAAGACATAGTGGGATAGGCAAGTACGAGAAAAGAATGAATCGGTCAATTAAGAAAGCTGCTGAGCTAAACTCAGCTAAAAAGCGAAGTGCCTTTCCAAAGAAAAAAATCTACGAGAAATTCTCTCATTCAAATAAAAGCAACTTCATTAGCTATTCGATCAGGGCAGGAGAAATACTTAGATCCGCTCAAATTAAAAAACAATTTTCAAAATACCGAATAATAAAGAAGATTAAAAAGTCAAGAAACAAAGCTTCCTCCACTAAATAATCATATACATTTATTTTGATTTCACAATATTCGTTTCCCCTGCTATACCTCCGTAAAAACATCCTCCTCCGGGAAGCGGGTCTTGGGACGTGCGGGGCCTTCGGCGCGGTAGCCGAGGGAACAACAGGTAGTTCGGTTCGCTTTCTCCCTTTCATAAAGGGAGTGCCTGGTAGTCCAGGGGAGGGATTTCGTTTCCTGAATACGGCGTCACGACATGATCATTTACTTCGTCAACCCCAAGATGATAACCCCGAGGATCGCCATTGCCGCGGAGGTCAATTTTCTGGCCGTCCCTTCCGTATGTTTCAACACGAAGAATTCGAAGAGAATGATCAGGAACACCTGTGAATTGTTTATGGCATCGACCCGTCCGACCTCCCCGCCGAACGTGTAGGCGAAATAGGTCAGCATATTGAACAGCAGGTATCCGAAGCCGGACGCCACGATCGGAACATATGATCGCAAGCCCTTCCCTTTCACGGAACGGATGACCTCCTTCCCGCCGAAAATAACACCCCAGACTACGATCATCAGGAACGCCCAGAAGAGGTACGCGAGCGGATGAACATGCGACACGATATCCTTCTCCAGCGTGTAGACGACCCCGAACAGCGCTCCGGCCGCGAGACCGTAGAAATGATTCCTCTCTAGGACGGAGTTTTTCCAGTTCGCCAGGACGATTGCCGAAAGAATGAGCGCTATTCCCAGTAATTTTCCGAAAGAACCCGATTCGGAGAAAAAGACTATCCCGAGCGATGTCGAAACGACGA
>JAAXXG010000021.1 GCA_013334575.1 Candidatus Moraniibacteriota bacterium
TCGCCGCTTCGAGCGGGACGACGGACGGAGACGTGCTGACGCTGACGGAACGGGCGAAGATCACTGCGGTTCAGGCGGCGGCGACCGATTATACCGATACCCTGACCGTCGTGGCTGCGGGGAGGTTCTAACTGCCTCTTGACGAAACGGCCCCGATACTTTTTCGGGGCTTTTTATTTTGTCCGGAATCGTGTATGATGGCTTGTATGAAGCGAATCATTTTCCTGGCCGTTTCCGTATTTCTGGTGATACCCGTGTATGCGTGGGCGCAGGCTTCGGATCTTCGAATCGTCACCTCCCCACTTCCCATAAATCTATCCGCGAAGCCCGGAACGTCCGTGACGACACAGATCCGGGTGAAAAACGACGGCTCCCAACCGGAACGTCTCAAGATGACCCTGATGAAGTTCGCCGCATATGGCGAAAACGGTGCTCCGAGGATCATGGACGGAGAGCCGGGTGATCAGTTTCTCACGTGGGTCGAATTTCCTCAGCCGACGTTCGATATCACGCCCGGAGAATGGAAGTCGGTCCCGATGAAGATAACCCTTCCGGATTCGGCTGCCTTCGGTTATTACTATGCGGTAGTGTTTTCCCGGGACAGTTCCGCTCCCGTTCCTGAGCCCGGGCAGACTGCCATTTCCGGAGGTACCGCCGTCCTCGTACTTCTTGACGCGGATGTTCCGGGTGCGAAACGCGAGGCACAGGTGCTCTCATTTTCGACCAGTCGAACGGTCTACGAGTTCCTTCCTGTCGATTTCAACGTGCTTGTGAGAAACTCCGGGAATGTCCATCTCGCTCCTCGCGGCAACGTCTTCGTCGGCCGCGTCGGAAGCGACGACTACGATATCCTCGAAGTGAACGCGGAAAAAGGGAATATTCTCCCGGATTCCAATCGTGAGTTCAAGACGATCTGGGCGGATGGGTTTCCCGCATATAGGGATCGTGTGGAGGACGGAAGTGTCGTCAGGGATCAGAAAGGTGATATCGTCAGGGAACTCTCATGGGAACTCGGAAATATCGCAAAGTTCCGAATCGGAAAGTATCAGGCCAGACTCGTGCTCGTTTATGACGACGGACAGCGGGATGTACCGCTTGAAGGTGCGGTCGAGTTTTGGGTGATTCCGTGGAGAATCCTGCTTGTCGTGACCGTACTGATTGTCCTCATCGGTTTCGGTGTCCGTTCGATTCTCGGAAGCGTATGGAAGAAGGTGTCCGGAGTGAAAAAACGATAGTGCGGACGATTATTTCGCTGTATGCGATCGCGCTTCTCATCGGCGGCCTTAGGGGGCCGCTTTTCGCGAATGCTGAGGATGCTTATACTTTGGAGCCTTTTTATAAGGAAATCCGTCTGAAGGATGTCGGTCAGTCCGAATCGTTCATGGTTTCCATTGTTAATCATACCGAACAGGATACGACCTTCCGTGTCGTTCTGGCCGACTTCGGGACGCTGGATGAGTCCGGCGGAACCGTTCTGTTGGGTGGAACCGACGAATTTTCGAAGCGATACGGACTCGCGTCTTGGATGCGAAGCGACCGGGACCTCTTTACGGTGCCGGCCGGGGAGCGGGAAGATGTTCCGATAACCGTAGAAAATCGCGAGTCCCTGCCTCCCGGAGGGCGCTACGGAGCGGTTCGGTTCGAAGTCGTGAGCGATGGTGTGGATTCCGGTGAAAGCCGCGTTTCGATACGTTCCTCGTTCGCGGCACTCGTTTTTGCGGTGAAGGAGGGCGGGGAGGTCAGGGAGATGACATACTCCTCGATGGAGACCGTATCTTCCGATGCGTATGGCCTTCCTGAAAAGGTCTCCGTACGGTTCAGGAACGACGGAAACACGCATCTCGTGCCACGTGGAACTGTTTCCGTAATCGATCCGATAGGTCGTGTCGTCCGCGAGGGAACGATCAATCCGGAGTCCGGAAGGATCCTTCCGGAGAGCTTCCGCATCTTTCCGACGCGGCTCCGTCCCGTCGGACGTGCGATTTTACCGGGTCCGTACACGGTTCGTGTCTCGTACCGGTATGACGGAAAGGATGATTTCACGGCTGTCGAACGAACGCTGTCGCCTTGGAAAATCATCACGTTCTGGGGTATCGGCATCGGCCTGTCTCTTGCCGTGCTCCTGCGTGTTATCGCTGCGCGATTCGGTCGTAAGAGCCGGAAATGAAGCGGAAACGGAGTGACGATTTCCGATTTCGCATATCCCGTTGTCTCAGGATAGCGGCATATCTTTCGGTGGTAGCAGCGGCTTTGATTCTCGTTTCGTCGATAGCAAGCCGTTTCGGACACCCCTCCGAAGCGCGGATAACGGAGCCGGAGCCGGATCGTGGTGACGTCGTTCCGGAGCGGCCTCTTAAGGTCGCTTTCAACGGTCCATATTACGGAGTGGACATTCCGGGCACGTTCGTGCTAAAGCGACGGGAGTACCCGGGCGGAGAAAGCGGTATAGTCGAACAGTCATACTGGAGCGAGCCGAATCTGAACGGGCGGAAACTGGCGATCGTCATCGAGCGGATGCCTCGGGACGGTATACGGGCACTGACGGCCTATCGGTTCCGTGAGTCGCACACGGAGACCTATTCCGAAGAGACCCTTTCTATCGATTTCCGACCGTTCGTCCTGTTCCGAAAACCGTCTCCGGTTTATGAGTTGACGGCATTCGTTTCTTCCGCGGAATATTCGGCGTCTATAAGCCTTACTTCCGCCGATATTCCTCCGGAAAAATTAATGGACGACTTTTCCTCCATCCTGACATCTTTCAAATGGGGCGTTTCCTGAGAGTCAAGCATATAATGGCTTGACTAAGCCATATTTTTGCGCTATACTGGATACATAGAAATAAGGAACGGGTGGCCTGAATCTGATTCGGGCGCCCGTTTTCTTTTGCGAACGAACCGGTATGCCGGAGGGGATACGAACACCGTTATCGAGACTGAAACTTCTTTCTCTCGTCCTGATCGTCGGGGCGACGGGAATGTTTTCGGTTTCCGAAACGGCAGCCGCGGCGACGGGAATCAACGCTCAGATAAATTTTCAGGGCAAGGTCGTCAATACCGACGGTACGAACGTTTCGAATGGAAATTACGACATAATATTCAGGGCTTACACGGTTTCTTCGGGAGGGGTGGCCGTGTGGACCGAGACCTGGAATTCCGGGACCTCGCAGGTGACCGTGACGGACGGCGTCTTTCAGGCGGCGCTTGGCACGTATACGGCGCTTCCCGGCTCGCTTGATTTCAATACCGACAATATCTACCTTTCCGTCGAGTTCAACGGAAACGGCGAGATGAGTCCTCGGATCCGTTTTACGGCGGCGCCGTATGCCATGAATGCGAAGAAAGTCGGTGGGCTTACCGTAACGGACACGACAGGAACGCTTACGGTTCCGAACGGCAAAACGATCTCGTTCGGTGACGCGTTCACGACTTCGGGCGCGTTCCCGATCTCGCTGACGGCGTCCGCATCGACCAGTCTCAATCTGCCGACCTCCGGCACGCTTGCGACCCTGGCGGGAAGCGAACAGTTTACCAACAAGACGATCGGCTCGACCGGGCTTGTCTTTTCCGGCGCGACGACCGATATCGATGCCGCGTCCGGCGAGGGGCTTGCCATTCAGGGGCGTTCCGCATCGTCGTTTTCGACCACGTCCGGAACGCTGACATTCGAATCCGCCGGCACCGGAACGACGGGCACGGTGCAGATCGGCGTCGGCGGATCCGGATCGACGACTCCGGACTATTTCGGGCTCGATGTGAAGTCGACGACCGGCGATCCTTCGGGCGGATTCGAGGGGGCGATGTATTACAACACGTACGACAACAAATTCCGCTGCTACCAGGGGGCCGCCTGGACCGACTGCATAGGAAGCGGGACCGGCGGCATGTCGATCGGAGGGTCTATAACGTCCGGTACCTCCGGTTCCGTCCTGTACGTGAACGGTTCCAATCAACTTGCCCAAGACAATAGCAACTTCTTCTGGGATGCGACGAACAAGCGTCTCGGCCTCGGCACCGCCTCTCCCTCCGGCCGCCTCCACTCGTACGTCTCCAACGCCGCCGTCACCGCCGCCTCATACGACGGATACTTCGAGAACCTCGCCACCAATACGACGACCGACGCCATAAACAAGTACGGCCTCTACGTCACCTCGACCGGCAGCTTCACCGGTTCCTCCGGCACTGCTACCAACAACTACGGCCTCTACGTGAACACCCCGACCGGCGCCGATAACAACTATGCCGCGATCTTCGCGGGCGGGAACGTCGGTATCGGCACTGCAAGTCCCTCCCAGCAGCTCACCCTCACCGGCTCCATCGCCATGCCGGCCACCACCACCTCGACGACCGGCGTCATCTACAAAGGATCGACCGCCTTCCTTCACAACTTCGCCGCCTCGGGTACCGACGGACACAACGTCTTCCTCGGTCTCGGTTCCGGCAACTTCACGATGAGCGGATCGGGAACCGACGCGAGCAACATGACCGCCGTCGGTGACAACACCCTGACCGCCATCGCGAACGAGACGGGAAGCA
>JAAXXG010000004.1 GCA_013334575.1 Candidatus Moraniibacteriota bacterium
CTGCGATGTCCGTCTCCGATCATGAAATGATGATCGGCATGGAAGATGATGTCCTTCATGATGTCCTCCCGTTCGTTTTTCGTGTGATGAAAAAGAAGGGGATGACCGTTCGGTCAGCCCCTTCGTATCGGTTCAGATGGTCGCCTGGATGTTTTGGCTGGGACCACCCGTGCCGAGCGCCTGGGACTGGCTTGTGACGGACTGCGAGATGAATCGCGCCAACTTTGCCAGTTTTCCCGCGTTCGCGTCGGCGATATCGATGTATTCGTCGATACCGGCGTCCGCGCGGAATGATGCGAGCGCGGCCGATGCCTGCGTCGCGTTCACGCCGACGAGGATGCTGACGAGCGATTCGAGCTTCTCTTCTTTGGTCGCGTCGCGGAGCATCGCCCGCACTTCGCCGATGCCGACCTGGGTCGAGGCGTTTTCACCTCCGTCGGTTACGATGAAGCCGATGGCGTTCGTCAGGTAGTCGTTCTCCATGAGCCGCTGCCCGTATTCCACCATGGCGCCGATACTCGCGAAGGTCGCGTCATAGAGCGGCGTGAGCCCATCCGGATCGAATGGCCCGTAGGTGCTCGTGTCGATCTCATGGAGTTCTTTGAACCCGTGAAGCTCGACGATGCCGATGTCGCTCGAGAAGATGACGACCCGTACGAGCAGGTTTTCCGCCAGAGGCGATTTCCGGCATCCGTCGACGGCCGCGATGAGCGCCTGGCGGAGCTCGTCGGCGAAACGGGATGTCGATCCCGTCACGTCGATGGCGATCGTGACGAGCGTGTATTTGGTCGCGCCGAGCCGTTCGATCCTCGTACCTTCGAAAGTGAAGTTCGAGTTGCCGATCCGGTGCTGTTCCATGTCATTCGATGTGAATCGTGGCATGATGTCCTCCTTGTTCGTTTGTGGTTTCTTTCCTTCTTTCATTTCGCGTGACGGGCTTTCGGTCGGTCAGGCGAGGTATTCGTCCGACCGTACCAGAGTGACGCCGCGGGCCTCGATATCGCGAATCCATGCGGCGGCGATCGCCGGGAAATCCGGTCCGTCACCGACTTTGGCGACCGGGCTTGAGCAGTCGGAGAGGATGCGGAATTTCTTCACGTGTTCCTCGCCGATATGGTCCGCGATCTGGTCCACGGTCGACTTGACGCAGTGGCTGAGTGCTTCGCCGGCGATGAGGATCTCGTCCGCTTCGCGCATGACTTCGAGGAGTCCCGTGTTGAGGCCGGTCGAGGGGTCTTCCGGATCGGGTACTTCGGCCATGAGCGCGCCGTAGTGCTCGGTGAAGGCGTTGGTTCCCTTCGTGACGAAGTCGACGTTCGCGATCTCACTCCGCTCCCATTCCATAAGCGCCTTCATGAGATCGGCCTGGACGGTGTGTCCCGGAGTGCCAATCACGCAGTGTTCCGGCCAGACCATGAGCGGGTAGTTCCCGTTCTGCTCCAGCACGCGGGCGTATTCGAGCAGCCGTTTCCGGAGCGAAGGGACCCTCGGCGTCCAGCGCGCGGCCGCGATGTCTCCGGCGCCTATGATCGTGAACGGGGCGGGCAGGTTCCCGTTTCCGTCCGTCCACATGCCGGGGTGCGCCACGTCGATGACGCGGTGCGAATCGAGGGTAACGTGGATGTCCGAGAGCCGCTTCCCGATCCGTCGGATGAGCGCTGCGAGGCGGCGCATGTCGTCGCTTGAGCCCGGGACGGGCAAGGCCGCGCCCGGAATGTCCATGAAGTCGTTCTGCGGGTCAATGACGAGCAGATGGATGTTCTTCGTGCGTTTCATGGTGTTCTCCTTGTGTCTGTGCGGCGGGTGCCGCGGTTGTGGAATCGACGGTTGGCCGTCTTTTTGTTGTTACAATTACACTAAGTAGGGAAAGAGAATGCCGGGCGAAGCCCGGTTCTGGGTCGGGGAGTATGGCAGGGGACAGTGTCCGATGCGGGTGCCGCCTCGACCGTCTTTCCGTACCCGTTGCTCTATTTTCCGACCGGTTTCCCGGCCGTCGTTTTTAAGGTGCCGCCCGCAGAGTCGGGCTCGTTACATTATGTAAGTTCTACACTAAGTAGGGAAAAAAGATCCGAGCCGAAGGCTCGCTGGGGAGGAAGCATATTTCCGCTTGAATGCGAGGACTTGTGTGATTTCGCCTCGTCGCGCGGACGGTTGCCTGCGTCCCTTTTTTCCCTGCTTTGGTTTCAAACTTACTAAGTGTAGTATACACACTATATAAATCCTGTCAAGTTTTTCAAAAAGAAGGGAATGAGTACGAGTCCCTCAGATTTCCTTTTTAAGGCTTGCGGGGACCATAGGTGTGTTTGACGGAGCGGTATGGCTTTGTTATATTTCGCTGTCTGTTGAGCGACGTATTTTTGTGCAATTTAACTATTGGAGGAAAGAATGAGCGGAAGGGAAGGTTTTACTCTGAGGATTCCGGATGAGGCCGGAACCAAGACGTTTCGCTATCAGGATGTTATCGAGAGATTCCTGCAGGACCATAACCTCAAGGGCATCGTCGCATTCAGTGGCGGACTGGATCCGAAAGATCCCGATGCGGAACGTAAGGCAAGCGACTTGCTGCACGCCATGCTCGGCGGCCTTAATGCGAACCATTTCGCTGTTCAGACCGGTGGGACGAAGTGGGGCATTCCATTTCTCGGTAATCTGGCGGCGAGGAATCAGAACATGAAGACGATCGGCGTCTATCCGAGACGCGGAAGGAAGCATGCATTGCCGCCGGACTTGCTTGATCTCGCGATCGAAGTCGGTCCGTTCGCCGTTCGGCCCGGGACTCCCGATGAAGAGCACGGACAGTGGGGCGATGAATCACCGGTGTTCGCGAGTCTGGCTGACGTCATGGTCGTTATCGGCGGTGGGCCCGGGGCGGAGGCGGAAGTCTCGCTCGCCATGAAGCGGAACGGAGGGGGCGTACGACCGACCGTAGTCGTGCCCGTGCTTGGTTCCGGCGGTATCGCGGATCTTTTACTGGTCATCGCCGAAGCGATTTATCCTAACGCGAGTCACTTTCTGAAGCCGGTAACTTCGGCAGATGAGGTGAAAGAAATTATCATGAGTCACATTCCGTATTCGAAGGGATGAAGCATGAATAATTTTCGGGAAAAGAGAGATTGAAAGAGAAGCCAGCGAAATCATCGCCGGCTTCTCTTCTTTTGTCCGGGCGTCCTTTTGCGAATCCCGGTGGAAAATATCCGTGACGCGATTGACCCGCTTTCGCGCGTGGTGTACCTTTACCGTGTATGAAGAACACGAAAGAATTGATCCCTGCCTGCATCGAAACGCCGCGGGTCGCGACGGACGCCGTCATTTTCGCCGTCATAGACGGCGCGCTCAAGGTGCTTCTCATCCGGATCGGGAGAGGTACGTACGAGGGGCAGTGGGCGCTTCCCGGCGGATTGGTCCGCATGGACGAGTCGCTCGACCGGGCAGCGGAGCGGATTCTCTCCGAGAAGGCAGGCGTCGACGGGATCTATCTCGAGCAGCTTGGCGCGTTCGGTGACCTCGACCGGGACAGGCGGGGGCGGAATGTCTCCATCGCGTATTTCGCGCTCGTCAACGGGGAGGAATACCTGCCGCACACGATCGAATACTATTCCGATATCGCCTGGAAGGACGTCTCGCGGCTTCCGGAGCTCGCGTTCGATCATGCGAAGATCGTCACGACGGGTATAGACCGTCTTCGGAACAAACTCGGGTATTCCAATATCGCGTACGGTCTTCTTCCGAAGGAATTCACCCTGACGGAGCTGCAGACGGTCTATGAAAGCATCCTCGATCGTCCGCTCGACAAGCGGAATTTCCGCAAGAAGATCGTCGGGATAGGCCTCGTGAAGGAGACGGGGAAGATTCGGAAATCGGGCCCGAGCCGACCGGCCAGGCTGTATTCGTTCGCGGATCGGAAACCGAAGATGGTCGATGTGCTCTAAGGGTGTGCGGAGCAGACCCTCTCCTCGGGGTCGGTTTTTTCTCTTCTCCGGGTCCGATACCCAACGGCTTGCCGCGGAATGGTCCCGCAAGGCGGGACTGGATTCCGGATCAAGTCCGGAATGACCATTCTGGTGATATCTCGCAGCTCGTCGCGAGGAGGTTTATTTCCGTCTTTTCTTCGCGTGGAAGGCTTCGTGGATTTCGCGAAGGCGCTCGTTGGTGACGTGAGTGTAGATCTGGGTGGTCGTGATGGAAGAATGACCGAGCATGGCCTGCACCGCGCGGATGTCGGCGCCGTTCTGGAGAAGGTCGGTCGCGAAGGAATGGCGGAGAGTATGCGGGTGGATGTCCTTCACGATGCCGGCTTTGGCCGCGTATTTCTTGACGAGGCGCTGGACGCTCCGCTCGGTGAGTCGGATGTCGGTGGATCCGCGCTCTCGGACGAAGCCGTTCTTCGAGACGGGAACGGCGACGAAGAGGGCGGGATCCATGTCGCGCCGCTTGTCGAGATAGCGCGAAAGCGCGTCGCGGGCGTCGTCGGAGAGGAAGACGACACGGAGTTTCGAGCCCTTGCCGCGGACGCTGAACTCTCCCTTGTTCAGGTTGACCGAATCGCGGTTGAGCGAGGTGAGTTCGGAAACACGCAGGCCGGCCGAGAACAGGAGTTCCAGGATGGCCCGGTCGCGCAACGCGCGGAGGGAGGTTCCCGATGCCGCGGATAGGAGTCGTTCCACCTCGTCGAGCTCAAGGAAATCGACCTGTCGTGTCGGCGATTTTCCCACTTCTATCTTCTCCGCCGGTACCGTACGGATATCCTCCTTGGCGAGGTATTTGAGGAACGAGCGGAGTACGACCACGTGATACGTCTGAGTCGTTTTTCGGAGAGGCTCACCGCGGAGGGTCGTCTCGCGATTCAGAAGGATACGGTATCTGCGAATCCGGTCGGTCGTGATGTCTTCGGAACGACGTATACCGGCCGTCGAGAAGAACTTTTCGAGTGATCGGCCGTAGCTGTCGATCGTCCGCGGCGATCTACCGAGTTCGATTTCGAGGTGCTCGAGAAAACGCTGAAGCAGGCCGAATATCGGGTCATTCGACGGTCTTTTCCGTGCTTTCGGTTTCATGCTCATGACGATATTATACACGGTATCAGACGTATGGATTTCCTCCGGCAGTGAGTGGCTCATTAAAGATGAAAATTGGCTTTTTTCGGGCAAAATCCTTTGACAGGAAGGGGTATTTGAAGCTATACTGACTCACGTAATACGGTGAAGGAGGAAGCCGATGTTCGCACCGGTCTGAGTCGGTCAGGCACCGAACTACCGCTTTCCCTTGAGGAAGGGGATACCCTATCATCACGTTTTCCTATCTGAAAGAACGGCTTTCCCGCGCCTCGGAACGGATTGCGGACTGGTTTTCGATCGTTGAGACCGAGATGCACCGCTTACAGCGTGAAACGCTTGACTTCGTAAAAAGCGGTCGTGTCGGAGGTTTGGTCCGGGCTTTTCGGGCGTACGGCCCGTTTCTTTTGGTCGCCGCTAGCGCTCTGTTCGTCTCGCTGACCAATGTCGCCCACGAGCGTGGCACGAGTCCTATTTTCGGATACTTCCGTACGGCGGATGTGTCAGCCGCGCCGACTGGTACGAGAAAGAGATTTGCTGAAGTCGAAGGGCGCGGCGAGAGCCTGTCCATGGCGCCGCTTTCGGTTCCGTCCGTTCCGCTCGACCTTTCCGAACGTACCAGCGGCGAAGAAGCGGCATTCTTTCAGGACGGGGCGCTTCTGTCGGCTCAGTCGGGGAATTCCATCATGAAGGATCCCGAAGAGGACGGAGGCCTAACTATCTATACCGTTCGGAACGGCGATACCGTTTCCGGTATCGCCGCCGCTCACGGCATCACGGTCAATACCATTCTCTGGGCGAACGATCTTGATAACGTCGATTCCATCAAGCCGGGCGACCAGATATTCCTTCTTCCGGTCGCAGGCCTTTCCCATACGGTCGCGGCGGGGGATTCTATCGATTCCATCGCGGCGAAGTACAAGGCCGACCGGGAGAAGATTATCGCGTATAATGGGCTTCCGGCGAACGGCGAGGTCGAAGTCGGTACGTCTATCGTCATCCCCGGCGGATTCAAGGAGCTTCCGAGGCAGGAGGAGACAGCCGGACTCGCGCGTCGTCAGTATGCCTCTTCCTCCTCTGCCGGAGAGGTGACGGACGTGTCCGGCGGGTATAGGAAGCTTGACGGAAAGGCCGGAAGCGGACATCGGTTCCCGTACGGGTACTGCACCTGGTATGTCGCGCAAAAGCGGTATGTTCCATGGGGCGGCAATGCCGGAACCTGGCTCTTCAATGCGAGGTCGATGGGGTACAGAACCGGCAAGACGCCGACTCGCGGCGCGATTGTCGTGACGACCGAGAACCGCTATTACGGACATGTCGCCATCGTGGAGAGTGTCTCGGCGGGATCGATTACCGTTTCCGAGATGAACTATCGCGGATGGGGGAAGGTCGACCGCCGCGTCATTCCGACGTCGAGCCGGGTGATCAAGGGGTACATCTATTAGCGGAACCGATGGTTCGAACTTGATCGGAGCATGGACCGTTGACAGGAGTCCGCCTTCCGTTTGACTTCGCTCTCCCTTTTTTCGGAAATCCGGTGTATAATTCCCGCATGGACTGATATTAATCTTCGGCCATGACGCTGCCGTTTTCAAACAGACACAAAAACGGGTTAAGAAGCTTCTTCGCGGTCTCGTTTTTTCTTCTTTCCGCGCTCTTCGTCCTCCATGTCGGTATCGACGGTTCCGTCTTCCATCCCGGTGACGGAAGTTTTTTCGTGACGGCGCAGGCGGCAGACGGGGATGCTGAGGTAAGCGTAGCGGACAAGATCGGGGCATGGTTCGCAGACGCTGTCATCGGAAATGCGGTAAAACCTTTTCTTTGGCTGATAAACTTTGCGCTTTGGATCGTACTCAAGTTCGAGACGCTGATATTAATTTTTGCCACGACTATTTTCGGGTGGGCAGTCGACCCTACATCCGTCCGGAATACGCTCAACATGGCGAGCGTTTATACGCTTTGGAGGATGGTTCGGGACTTTTTCAACCTGTTCTTCATCCTGACGATCCTTTTCATCGCGTTCGCGACGATCTTCCAAGTGCATGCCTACAACTACAAGAAGCTCCTGTGGCATCTCGTGCTCATGGCGCTTCTGGTGAACTTCAGTTTTCCGGTGACGCGGTTCATCATCGATGCGACGAACGTTCCCATGTATTTCTTCATGGAGAGCATGTTTCGGGACAATTCATCTCCGAATCCGACGCAGCTGTTCGGAACGGTCTTCTCGACGAGCGGATTGCAGCAGATAATGGTCCCGGATTTTCAGGATTTCTACGCGACGTTTTCCGATCCTTCTACCATGACGACGAGACTTATTATCTCGATTATCTTCATGTTTCTTTTCAGCATGTCGCTTCTGGTGATGGCGGTGTTGTTCGTTATCCGACTCATAATGCTTACGGTGTTGATTATTTTCGCGCCGCTCGGCTTCGCTGGAACGGCGATACCGGGATTTGAGGGGTACGCGAAGCAGTGGTGGAATCATCTGTTCAAGTATGCGATCTTCGGGCCGTCGGCGATGCTCATGATGCTCGTTGCAGTTACGTTTCTTCAGAACTTCAAGAACGATCAGCTCGGTTCCGGTACGTTTTCGAATTACAGTTCCAACCTTACTTCGACGAATGATGACAAGACCCTGATCGCATCCATGGCACAGACGATCGTCCCCATCGTGCTCATCTGGATGGCAATCTCGACTGGACAGACGGCTGGTATTCAGGGTGCGGCCGGAATCACGTCCTGGGCGCAGAAGACGTCGAAGATGGCAGGAAAGAATGCGGCGAAGTGGGGAGGGAAGGGGGCGCTGTTCGTCGGTACGGTGGGGCAAGGGGGTAGGATCGGAGCCTATGCGAAGGGGGCTGGAGCCGCTCTTAAGAATGTTCCGAAATCCGGACAATTGTTCGGGAAGAACATCGGCGGAGAGAAGGGGGCGAAGGCGATTAAATGGGCCGGGAACGCTTCGGAGAGGCAGAAGGATTCCGAATTGCGCGCGAAAAATGTGTTCGAGAAGGGGTGGAGCAAGGGGCGGACGAATGCCGGTGACGAGATTCATAAGCGTAATGTCTCGGATAAGGAGAAGGAATTTGAGGACAAGAAGCATGACGAAGCGAAGTTGAGGTCGATCGTTACCAGCGGCACCGCGACCGCGTCCGAGCGCGAGGCTGCGGCGAAGCAACTTCTCAAGAAGGACGCGATTCGGAATCAGGACGACCTCGACAAGGTGCTTATGTCGGTCGGCGGTTCTCCAGCTCAGAAACAGGAGAGTAGAGCTGAAATAATCAGGAGAGTTGACAAGAAGGTTATCCAGGACGCGGACAAGCTGGTCGAGTCCATCGGCCATCTCGGCGATGATTTCAAGTCCATTTCGGCGATGATCGAGAAGGTTGACGGCGATGCGTTGAAGATGGACGCGAACCAGTACGGGAGTCTTCTGACTGCTGGCGCGCTCGCGGGGAATGCCAGTCTGCGGTCGCAGGCAAAGGCCAAGTTGGATTCCAGGTTGAAAAAAGAAGGGCGTATCAAGGCGATGGTCGATTATGAGATTGCCAATAATGCGAATGGCAGATCCACAGCTCAGATTCACGAGGAATACTTCGGAAAGATGACTCCGGCAGAAATAGGGAAGATGAAGGATTTTCATGGCGACAGGGCCACAGCGATGGATGCGGATTTTAAGACATTCATAGAGGATAAATATACATCCGGAGAATGGACACTTCAGGATATGCAGGAAGCCTATAAGAATCTTAATTCCGAACAGAAGCATTCCTGGAGCAGTGCGGGGCTCCGTCCGTAATGAGAAGTCGGTCACGTGATCATTCGAGGGAGATGGCGATATGAGCAATACCAAAACACAGGACTATCGGACTCGGCATTGCTATTTTCCGATGTTCGCTTCGGAACGGATGTTCGAGGGGGAATATCGGACGACTCCGGAAGAGGACATGGAAATTTGGCAGAGATTCGACGCCGTTCCGCCGGAGATTCGTGACATTCTGACCTCGAAAGAACTGCCGGCCGTTCTTAATGACGTATCGGTGAGATTCTCGTTGTCCGAGGCCGATATCGCTCATCTCAGTGTCGCAGCGCGAAGATACTATCTTCGGGAGTGTCCGGCGCAGGAATGCGGTGACAGGTTGCTCGAATATCTTGTCAGAAGCGGTCGACAGAAAGCTGATGCGGAAAAAGTCGTGAACGCGTTTAAAGGCGAGGTGCTAACCGTTCATCCGAGCGCTGATGACCGTTCGATTCACTCGGATGATGGCGTGAAGTCGACCGAGAAGCTTCCGCTCCTGTCCGCCATCGGAAAGTATCCGAAACTGGGGGAGCAGGCGATCACGGAGGAACGTATCCGCGTGAAGAATCAGTCCGAGCCGGTTCGCGCGAGTCTTGCGAACTGGATCCGCGTCTACCGCGACGAGCTCGGAATTGGTTATCACGAGCCGATGCTCCGCGGCAAGTTCATCTTCGATTCCGAGAACGGGAAGCGTCTGTCCGCGGAAGAGCGCGAACGCCTGAATCTCATCCTCAGGTCCATGGAGGAAAATGTCCCGCTCGAGATAGATTCGTCGGTTCCGGCGATCGTGTTTCCTGAATTTTCCGGTTCGAAGTCGATTGCGTCACCGTCGCGTCCGAACGTCTCTGCCGGGACCCGGTCGTCCTCGCCGCTTCCGGTCGCGTCTGTCCCGCAGCGGGCAGCTACTACGTCTCATTCCGGCTCGATTCCGCCGCAGGCGCCGGCAAGAAAACCCGTCTCGTTCGTCCCGACTCCTCCGGCAGACCTTCCGATTGGGGGCGGCTCATTCTCATTCTCCTCGTCTCACGCGCTTCCGGTCGAGGCGGAACAGGAAGGGGATTTTTCGATACGCCGTCCGACGCCTCCTCAGGCCGTTCCGTCGGGGCAGTCCGCTTTCGGAGTCGCATCTCCATCGATTGCACAGGCGTCCGCTCCGGATATGGCTGCGCCGGATCTGAATCCGTTCCATATCCATCCCGTGAGCGCGCGGAAGGCTCCGCTGTCGGTTGTGCAGCCTGGAAACGTGGTCGATCTGCGCGGTGGAAACAGGAAGCAGGTCTGATTCTTCTCGGAGTCTGAACGATACCGTGCTATGATGTTCAACGTACCGCAGTTCATAGATGTCGAGGACAAGGTTGCCGGTCCGCTGACCGCGAAGCAGCTGTTCTGGATGATAGGGATGTTCGCGATCATCCTGGTGATCGCGACCGTTTTTCCGGGGCCCGTGACCTATATCATCGCGGTTCCGGTTGTCATCTTATTCGTGCTCCTTGCGTTCTATCGGCCGGGAGGATTCCCGCTCATATCCTACGTGACTCACGGGTTCTTCTTCCTGTTCCGGCCGAAACTCCTGGTGTGGAGTCGGCCGAAAGCGGTTTTTCCTACGACTTCGAACGCAGGAAAGGCGCGTCCGACAGAGTCCTCTCTGCCGCAGCGGAAGACTCCGTCGCCCGAAGACATACGACGCGTTGCCAGGATGATGGACGGGAGGTAGGGATGTCCGGTTGCGGGCGACCTGATTTCCGGGTCGTCGCGCGTTCTCGGGCGGAAATGAAACGAATGCTAACCGTATGGAATTCCTGACTCCGAAGCCGGCGACCTCGGACGCCGCGAGCACGCAGAAGTACGTTGACGTAGCCGACGTTCGCGACGGGGTGATCGTGCTTCGGAACGGGTCCATACGGTGCATCCTGCTGGCTTCGTCCATAAACTTCGATCTCAAGTCGACCGAGGAACAGGATGCCATCATCGCCCAGTATCAGGGATTCCTGAATTCGCTCGATTTTCCGCTCCAGATCGTGGTCCACTCCCGCCGTTTCCGGATCGATCCGTACCTGGCTCGCCTGGACGACGAGGAGCGCCGGCAGGAGAACGAACTGTTGCGCTTTCAGATATCCGAGTATCGGAATTTCGTGCAGAGTCTTACCGAAGTCTCGAACATAATGTCGAAGTATTTCTACATCGTGGTGCCGTTTGCGCCATCCGAGACGGAACGGGGAGGCCTATTCGGAAAACTGGAAGGGATATTTTCCCCGAAATCCGGAACGGCCGTATCGGGTGAGACGCTTGAGACGTATCGGAGTCAGCTGTTCCAGCGGGCGGATCAGGTTTCCGCGGCACTCATGGGGACCGGTGTCCGAACGTCGATGCTCGGGACGGAAGAGGTCATCGAACTTCTCTATAATACGTACAACCCGTCCGTCTTCACGACGACCGTGATACGCGATGTCGATCGAATGGAACTTTCCTCCAGCCGCTGACCGTATGAAAAAGAACACCATCATCTTCAAGGACGAGGAGGACGACCGACACGTGTCTGCGCCGATCTCTCAGTCGTTTCCGAGCGCTTACTCCGTTCAGGAGCCGTCCCACATGTCCGGACTTTCGGGTTTTCCCGGTCCCGCCGGGCATGCGTCCCATATCGCTCCGGATCCGTTTTTCAGGCCGGAGGCGCCGGGCGCCTCCCCGGCTTCGTATCCGACTGTCGTTCCGGATGCGCATACCTCGGGACTCGTCGGCGACTCGCAGCCGTCGGTTCCGGCTCAATCTGTTCCGGTTCCTGTCGATGACCCGCGGATTGTCGCCTCCGTTCCGCCGGTTTATTCCTCATGGGGTAAAGCCGCTCCCGTCCCGAAGGCTCAGATTCCGGAATCCAAGGAAGTTGCCGGAGCGCAACCGGTACCAAACAGCTCCTTTTCGGAGCCAACGAGACCGTCCATCACTACCTCATCGCGATCCTCCGCGGACGTCTCTGTTCCGGCAATGCCTCATCATGCGGGCTTCAATGCGGCTGATCCCGCTCCTTCGTATGTGGAACCCGCCTCGAGTGTCGCTTCCGAGATCCGGACCGAATCGCCATCCTTTGTCGCGCCGGTACCGAATCGGGATTCCGCGACGAAGAAGGGGGGATTTCAGATTCCGAAAGTTTCCATTCCCGGAATCGGGAACGCGACGGGTCGGAACGACCTCTATGACCGCGGCGTCGCGACGCTTCGCGACCTGATCGCCCCTCCGGCTATCAGGCTTGCCCCCGCCTCAATACAGGTGGGCGATGTGGTAGCCCGGACGCTGTTCGTGATGGCGTATCCGAAATATCTGGGTACGAACTGGTTTTCGCCTATCATCAACATGGATGCACCGATGGATATATCGTTCTTCATCCATCCCATCGACACGCGGGATATCATGAAAGACCTTCGGAAGTCGGCAACGCAGGTCCAGTCGCAGATTTCCATCGAGGCTCAGGATGGGAAGATTCGCGACCCCGTCCTCGAGTCGGCGCTCGAGAATATCGAGGAGCTCCGAGACAGCCTTCAGCAGGGGACCGAAAAGTTCTTCCGGTTCGGTGTCTACATGACCGTATATGCCTCGGACGAAAAGGCGCTGACCGAGCTTACGCAGGGAATCGAATCGATTCTCGAAGCGCAGCTCGTCTTCTCGAAGCCCGCGGTCCTGCGCATGGATCAGGGGTTCGTCGCGACTCGGCCGCTCGGTATGGATGTGCTCGACATAGCGAACAACCTTAACACGTCGCCGCTGTCCACAACGTTCCCGTTCGTCTCATCGGACCTCTCTTCCAACGAGGGGATTCTCTACGGTATCAACCGGCACAACAACTCCCTCATCCTCTTCGACCGGTTCAAGATGGAGAACGCGAACATGGTCGTCTTCGCCAAGTCCGGCGCCGGAAAGAGCTACGCGATCAAACTCGAAGTCCTCCGATCGATGATGTTCGGCACGAACGTGATCATCATCGATCCGGAAAACGAATATCAGCATCTCTGCGAAACCGTCGGCGGGACCTTCGTGGGCATATCCCTCTCGTCAGACGCACATCTGAATCCGTTCGATCTGCCGCGTATCGGAAAGTCCGACGACGACGAGGGGGCGTTCCGCAGTCACGTCGCCAATCTCATCGGTCTCCTGCATATCATGCTCGGTTCGGTGACGCCCGACGAGGACTCGCTTCTCGACCGCGCCATCCGGGAGACGTATGCCATCCGGGATATCACGGAACTGTCCGATTTCCGCTCGCTGACATCGTCGTCGTTCCCGACGATGTCAGACCTTCATTCCGTCCTCCGAAACCTTGAAGGCGGCGAGTCGCTCGCGGCGCGGCTCGAGCGGTATACCGACGGCGTTTTCGGAGGATTCCTCAACCATCAGACCAATGTCCTCCTGAATCGGCAGATGGTCGTCTTCAATATCCGGGACCTCGAGAGCGAACTGCGTCCGATCGCGATGTATGTCATTCTCCAGTTCATCTGGAACGAGATCAGGGCGGAGATGAAGCAGCGGATGATCGTGGTCGACGAGGCCTGGATCATGATGCAGAACGAGGACGCGGCCGCGTTCATGTTCGGGATCGCGAAGCGCTGCCGGAAATATTATGCGGGACTCACCACGATCACGCAGGATATCGGAGACTTCATGGCTTCCCGATACGGGAAACCGATCGTCACCAACTCATCCATCCAGCTCCTGCTCCGGCAGTCTCCGGCCTCCATCGATCTCATCGCCGAGACGTTCTATCTTACCGATCACGAGAAGTTCCTCCTGCTCGAGTCCGGTGTCGGCGAGGGGATCTTCTTCGCCGGGACGAAGCATGTCGCGGTCAAGGTCATCGCGTCGTACAGCGAGGACCAGGTCATCACGACCGATCCCCGGCAGCTCCTGGAGATCGAGGATGCGAAGCGCGAGTTCGACGAGTCGCAGGGCGGGTCGACGTACTGAACCGCTTCTTGTCTCGGACCGTAACGATCGGCTATGGCGACGTATATACAAGACACGGTAGGTCCGTCCGATCCCGACGAGGAATCGTCCGGGTTCGTGTCTGATACCGAAGGTCCCGCCGTGTCCATGGCGGCCGTCCGTACCGGAGAGACGGGCGAAATGTCGCCGACATCGCTCATGCTTCTCGGTATGTTCGGTGCCATGGACGATACGCTCGATTTCGCGTCGGGGTGGTTTCCTGGAATAGCCTCGCTTGTTTCCGTGATACCGACCACCGGTCAGGTCATCGTGATCGTGTTCGACCCGAACCTTCGGAGGCAAGCGGCGGGAAACGCGACGAAGCTGATAGCGAAGCGTGCGGCGGTCGTCGGTGTCATCTGGCTTGTCGAGGGGGTTCCCGTCGTGAACCTGTTGCCGCTTCAGACCTGCGCCGCGCTCGTTCTCAAGTACATGAAATCGAAACAGAATCAGCTCGCGAGGGAGAGTATCGTTCCCCGTTCCCGGTAGGCTTCCGAAGGTGTCCGAACTGGGGTATACTGAGAAAAAAGTATGAAAGAAATATCCTTTTCCCCGGACCGGAAACGGTTCCTCCAAACGGCGGCGTTCGTATTCGGAACCCTGCTCCTGTACGGCTTTTTTCCGCAGGAATCAAGGCTGAATCCGACGGTGCAGTCGGTCCTTCTCGGTGTGATCCTTTTTCTTGCCCTGCCGTTTCTGTACGGTCGGTTCATCCTGCGGCAGCCGCTCTCATCGCTCGGATTCAGGGCACCCTCGCGTCCGTATGGCGCCCTCGCCGTTCCGCTCGTCGCCATCCCGACGGTCGCCCTGTGGTTCGTCCTTCTTTCCACCTTTCACGTGGAGAGGGCGAGCATGCTCCCTTCGGCGGTCCGCGCTTCCTTCATGTTCTTCGTCCTATACGAAGTCGTCCTGGTCGGCGCGATCGCCTTCCTGTACGATGTCTTCTTCCGCGGCCTCGTGCAGATCGTCTGGCTTCGCGGATACGGCATATGGGCGGCGCTCGCCCAAGCCGGTCTTTTCGTCGCGCTTCTGGGGTTTTCGGCCGGAGGAATCGGATGGACGGATGCGCCTCTCGTACTCGCCTCGGTCGCCTCGGGCCTGGTAGCCGCCTATACGGGGACGGTTCCTACGGCATGGATGACTTCCTGGCTGGTCCTCTTTCTTTCGGATATCATTACTCTTGTCGTCCGATAACGGAACACGTCTATGAAAAAGGTCTCCCGTCCGCATAGGTTTCTCCTGTTCGCTTGTGTCGCGGTAACGGCTCTCGCTCCGGTCGCTTCCGCTCCTTCGGCGGTCGCCCTGTCCATTCCTTCGCCGTCGAAGGTCGCGAGTCAGCTTGAGCAGCGGTATCATATCGACCAGTCGTCGCTACAGAATCTCGGAGAGGATTTCAACGTATCGGACAATAAGAAGTTCGCTCCTGAAGTGTCGGTCGTGTTCAGTCCGACGGATCCGCGCGACGGGCAGAAGATCACCGCGAAGGCGTTTCCGATCTATTTTTCGAATCCGAACGATCAGCTGTATTACACGTGGTTCCTGAAGCGGAAAGGATGCGACCTCGGGAGCGCTTCCGGAAAACCGTCGTACTGCAATGCGGACGGGACGGGCGGTATCACGGTGAACGACTGGAAGGTGGCCGCTGCGCGGATCATTGCGAACGACGGGGCGGATAAGGCTGCGTTTTCATACGGGTCGGATTCCGATGACGACGGTTATGACGCGGAGTTCGGAGGAAAGGCCGAAATCAACACGACGAACGACTGGTGCTATATCCACGACTCCAGTAGCGGGGATTTCTACGAACTCGCGTCGTCCGAGTCGACCGACCAGTTCGAGTGCGCGACGGACGGGTTTATTCCGGCATGCGTTTCTGCGGACCAGAACGTCGCAAGCGACCTTTCTTCGGTATACGAATACAATGTCTCCGGAAATCCATCCTGCATCTCGAATACGCCGTCCTGTCCGACGGGAACGCTTGCCCGCTGCGTCGATCCGGATTACGTGAATACGACGTTCGACATCGTCCATACCGAGGATAACCTGACCTGTACGTCCGGCGTCTCGGACGGTCAGCAGTGCGTACACTTGTTCGCCCGTCCGTCCGGTACCGGTCAGCAGACGGGGGATGGTCGGTTCGGCACGCGTGAGGAGTTCTTCTGGGGAACGAATCCGAACGATCCGGACACGGCAGACAATGGCAACAAGGATGAATCCAACGTTGTCGGGCTCGGTATGGATACGTTCAGCTGGAACTATCAGACGGGGGACTTGGTCGGGATCGTCGTCGAGGGAAATTCGATGATCTCGACGAAACATGACGATTCGTCGATGATGATCACCTGGGCGTTCTCGGGCGACGGTTGCAGCATTCCGTCGAATCTGAAGAGTTCGTATAACGCATCGATCAAGGGGTATTCCGTGAACATCCCGACGGTGAACATGAGCGCGGATGACCTGGACGAGTGTCTCGAACGTGATCTGGTCGATCCGCTCGTCGGCGGACAGGGGCGGTCGAAGAAGCTCGAAGTCGATCTCATGACCACTCCGGATAATCCCGCGAATGATCAGACCGTCGAACAGGCGGGGGATGTGGTGAATGCGACGGCCAGCATATCGAATTCCGACCGTCCCGAGAGCGAAGTCCTGTATCAGTGGAAGGTCGAAATCGGCGACGATTCGGTGGACTGGAACGCCCAGTCTTCCAGGACCATTACGGGAATGCTGCTGGAGAGCGGACTTCTTCCGTCCACGTGTCGCCTTTCGGACGACGGGGCGACCTGCTCCGGAAACGGCCTCAACTCCGTTCCGATCCAGCTGAATATGGGAAGCGGTATCCTCGGCGGACTTTCCGACGTCAATCCGATCTACATGCGCGTGTCCGTTACCGCGAGCGAGAACTTCGGCGGAGTCGTGGCGCGGACGGGGAAAAGCGATGCGATCGTCCGCATCGCGAATACCGACAAGAAGATCCTTCCCTACGTGTCCGGGACGGTTTCGAACGGGGCGTCGTACAAGGTGTCTCTCGGCGACTCCAACGGGTCGGATTCCAATCCGCTGACCCCGATCTGTTCGGTGTATCACTCGAATCCGACGACGGTCGCCGAGGCCTCGGACAATCTCGATCGTGTCATGTGCCGCGTGGTCAAGGATGAGATAATCGGACTCCGGGTAGACAATACCGGAAACGAACTCCGCGATTTCCGCTGGACGATCGATGGCAGTCCGCTGGCCTGTGATTCGTCCGTTTCCGACGATGCGGATTGCATAAACGGCAACGAGGTGTTCTTCGCGGTCGTGGGAGATCCCGGAACGACCATCAGCGCCAAACTGGATGCGGTCGACGTAGAAACCGGAAGATCGGTCAGTCTGACGCGTGCCTTCAACGTGATCCAACCGGAAATCGTGTTCGAACCTGTCGATCAGTCCGTTACATGGCCTCGTTATGTCGGTCAGTATACCGATCTCAACGGAGGCACGTTTGACAAGTACAGCTCGGTATTTTTCGAGAAATTCTCCGATTCTCCGATCCGACTGCGGGCGCGATTCGTTCCGTCGTTCGTCGAGCCGCTCTCAACGAGGAATTGGGCGATAAACGGAGTTTCATATGACGGAGAGACGGTATGGACCACGGAAGAAGGGGATTATTTCGGAGTTGACTACGACCCTGGGACTTATCCGGCTGGAACGGTATTCAACGTGTCCCTCGTTGCCGACATCGTGCAATCCGATGCGAAGCGGATCGCCCTGCGTGACCTTTGGGGGATAAAGGAACTCAGTTCCGCCGCTCAGACCGTTTCTCAAAGCGCACAGGTCGCGAACGTCGCGTATCAGGAGGCGGCGCTATCCGGAACGAAGCGGTTTTTTGCGGCATTGTCCGGGTACGTTTCGCCGGTCCTTTCGTTCGCGATTCGAGCCATCCTTTCCGGCGGGCTGCTTCTCTTTGCGGTCGGATTCGCGTTCTCGCTCGTTCCGGAATCGCCGTCTACGGATCGGAACCGCGGTGCTTGAACGGGTTACCGGTAAGGAATCGAATGAATATGAAAACCCTGCGCCGCATGACGCAGGGTTTTCATATGGTGCCGATGAAGGGATTCGAACCCCCACGCCTTTCGGCACATGGTCCTAAACCATGCGTGTCTACCGGTTTCACCACATCGGCCGCATTATTCGCTACAGGAGGATACGGGACCCGTTTCCGAGCAGGGAAATCATCCGATCCGCCTCTTCCTTGAGCGCGCCATCCGCCTCGTATTCGCCGTGATGCCGGGTGTCTTGGCCATAGGTCTCCCGTTTCTGATCGAGGTGGAAGTTTATGGTCATCGAGGCTCCGGATATCGTCGCGTAACAATGGAATCGGGGAAACCCCGATCGAGCAAGCGGACGGACGAAACTCATTTCGGCTCCTTCTTTCCGTTGGAACGCGTATCCCAGGCGCCGAAGGACGGTGACGGGGTCGGCGGGAAGGCTGTCGACGATGATTCTCATAACGCGTTCGGAAGAAATCCGGATTTCATGGAACACGAAACGCCCTCTCGGGCGTCGTTGGCGGACCATGCCGCTATCCTGTCGGAGTGCCGGGAATCGAACCCGGGTTACACGCACCCGAAGCGTGCGTAATACCATTATACCACACTCCGCATCCGCCGAGGGCTCCCGGAAGGGGCATACTTGGCGATGGCACCCATTCTAGCAGGTTTTCGGAAAAAGGAAAGGCCGGTCTTTCTTCAAGAGACCCGGTGTCGTCCGCGTATCTTCCGGTCGTCGGATTGCCGGCGGTCTTCTATGATCTCTTTCGCCCGCTCGCGAAGCGTATCAAGGGCTTCCTTGTCGAGTTCCTTCGATCGGCGGAGCAGCGTTTCCTTGGTATTGAGGGAGGGATCCTCGATCGTTTCCGAGAGGAGGACGTCGAGAATCGCACCGATCTTCGGTCCGGGCGCGAGTCCGAGTTCATGCTGAAGGTCGTTTCCACCGATCGCGAGCATCTTTACCGATACCGGATCGTTCGAGACCTTCTCGATGACGTATTCGAGGTGTCGGAGCTTGTACGGTTTCGCCTTCGGGACGCCGGAACCGAGCCGGTCCGCGATGCGGAGCTCGATAAGGTCCCGCATGTTTTCGAGTCCTACCCGTCGGATCAGCCGTCGGACCGAGGATTCGGTCACCTCGTCGACGTTGTAGTAGAACATGTGCTGATCTACGAGGAGCGATGTCCGATCCGTTATATCTTTCGGGAACCGGAGCCGCTCGAGGATTTTCCGGGTCATGCGCGCTCCCACGTGTTCGTGTCCGTGGAACGTGGCGCGATATCCGGAACCGCGTTTGGTGCGCGTTTTCCCGATATCATGAAACAGTGCCGCCAGCCGAACGTCGAGCCGATCCGAGCGGCAGGCGCGGAGTGACCGGATATTGTGGTCGTAGATCTCGTACCGGTGATGGAGGTTCTGGGCGACGCCGACACCTTCCTCGAGTTCCGGGAGAAATTGTCGGAGCAGCCCGGTTGTCCGGAGGAGCTCCACCCCGTCAGCGGGGCTGTCCGACAGGATGATCCTCGAGAATTCGTCGCGGATCCGTTCCATCGATACGTGTGAGAGAAGTGCGGAGTGCTTTCCAATCGCGGCGAGCGTCGTCGTCTCGATCGTCCAGTCGCCGTCGGGAAGAGCGCCGTCTTTCCTGAGTTCGGAGAACAGGCGGATAGCCCGCATCATTCGTAGCGCATCTTCCCCGAAGCGCTGATCGGGATTTCCGACCGTCCGGATCGTCTTCCGTCCTATATCGTCCCTGCCGTGGAAGGGATCGACGATGTCGACTTCGCGCCGACCTTCCTTCTCGGATTTCCGGACCGACAGGGCTATCGCGTTCATCGTGAAGTCGCGACGTGAGAGATCCTCCGTGAGGGAAGTCACGAACGTGACCCGGTCCGGACGGCGGCGGTCCGAATAGTCCGATTCTGTCCGGTAGGTCGTCACCTCGACGACGTCGTGTTCGCGTCCGGCCTTTCCGCGCGGCAGGAACGGTTCCGTCTTCACGCCGACGGTCCCGAAATCATTCTCATAGAAACTGTCGGGAAACATCCGCAGCACGTCCTCCGGCTCCGCGTCCGTGGTGATGTCCCAATCTTTCGGCTCGCGCCCAAGGAACAGGTCCCGAACGCAGCCTCCGACGATGTGTCCCTCGTACCCGTTCGTTCCGAGCGTATCGAGGATCCCGAGAACGGGGGACGGGATGAGGGTTGAGTCGAGAAAATCCATAGGAAAAGTTTCCCGGGACGTTTCTCGCCCGTTTCCGGGCAGAATCGCCTCCGATGATGGGACGTACTCCCGGTCAGAGCGTGCGACGGCGGGTTTCTTCCTTGTAGCAGGCGAGCGTATCCCCGACCTGCACCTTCTCGCTGCCCTCGAAGACGAGCCCGCATTCGTTTCCCTGGCCGACCTCGTCGACGTTCTGTTTGTTCTGCTGGAGATTGAGCAGTTTCCCGTTTCCTACGGTTTCTCCTCCGCGGCGGATCTCGATGAGCGAGTTTCGGAGGATCTTGCCCTCGCTTACCCGGCCGCCGATGATCTGGTCGCGCTTCCCGGTCTTGAAAACCGCGAGAACCGAAAGGAGTCCGAAATCGGTGCGGACGATTTCAGGGGGGAGCAGGTCCGCAAGGCGCTCCTTCGCCGAATCGACGAGCTTGTAGATGATGTTGAAGGTCTCGATCGCGACGCCGTCCTTTTCGGCGATCCGCTTGGCGACCGGGGTCGGTTCCACGTTGAAGGCGAAGATCACCGCACCCGCTCCGGCGGCCATCTTCACGTCGGATTCCGTGACCGCTCCCACCCCGGAAGAGATCTCTTCGAGGGTTACCTCCTCGTTTCCGATCGCCCCCAGGATCTGTTCGATGGCCTCGAGCGACCCCTGGACATCGGCCTTGAGTATGTAAGGGAGGTATTTCCGGCCTTCCTCCTCTTCGGCCCTCATCTTGAGGCTCTTGCCGGAGACGACGGCCTGTGATCGGGCGCGGGCCGACGCTTTGCCGCTCTCGACCGAAACGACGTCGTTGACCTGCGGCGCATCGTGAAATCCGTAGACGACCGCCGGGACCGACGGACCCGCGGTCTCGAGGCTTTTTCCGGCATGGTCTTCCATGCGTCGGATGCGGCCGAAGACGCCTCCGGCGACGACATCCTGACCGACCTTGAGGGTGCCGGTCCGGACAAGGACGGTCGCGACGGGCCCCTTCTGCTTGTCGAGGTGGGATTCGAGGACGACGGCAAGACCGCTTCGCTTCGGATCGGCGACGAACTCCTCGACCTCGGAGACGAGGAGGATGTTTTCGAGGAGCGAGTCGATGCCGACGTTCTGCTTGGCGCTGATCTCGGAACAGAGAATCTTTCCGCCCCACTCCTCGATGAGGATATCGTGTTCGGCGAGTTCCTGTTTCACTCGTGCCACGTTGGCGTCCGGCTTGTCGATCTTGTTGATCGCGACGATGACCGGAAGGTTCCGTTCCTTGAGGTAGGTGATGACCTCCTTGGTCTGTTTCTGGATTCCGTCGTCCGCCGCGACCACGAGAATCGCGATGTCGGCGATGGAGACACCGCGCTTTCTCATGGCCGAGAAAGCCTCGTGTCCCGGGGTGTCGATGAAGGTGATCAGCTTGCCGCGCTTCTTGACCTGGTAGGTACCGAGGTGCTGCGTGATGCCCCCCGCCTCTCCGGCCGCGACGCTCGCCTTGCGGAGAGTGTCGAGCAGCGTCGTCTTTCCGTGGTCCACGTGGCCCAGAATCGTTACGATCGGCGCTCTCGGCGAAAGCTTCTTCTCGCCCTCCTTCTCCTTGGCACAGAGTGCGAGAAGGCCTTCGAGATCGAGCGGCTTGTCGGCGGATCCTTCCTCCTCGGCAGGCGACGCCTCGAACCCGAGATCGGAAGCGATGATACTCGCGGTCTCATAGTCGACCTCCTCGTTGATCGTGGCGAGGATGCCGTTCTTCATGAGCTCGGTAATGACCTGAGCCACCGGAAGTCCCAGCCGGTCCGCGAGGTCCTTGACGGTAACGGTCGCCGGAAGGGGGACTTTCTTGACGTCGGTCTGATTCGTCTCGTTCATGATGATGCCGTTAGCTTATCCTTTCGTTTCCGTCCTTGTCTTCCCGAATGCTACGGGCCGTTTTCCGGCAGCCGCCCCGACGACGTGCCGTTCCTCGTCGGACAAGGGATATTCCTTCGTTTCGGAGCCCTTTTCGACCGGTTTCGCGTACACGCGCGTCCCTTCGCGCGTATGGATCGACGATATGACGAATCCGGTATTCTTCCCGTCGAGGAGTGCGACCGCGAAGCTTTGGTTTCCCCCGACCTCCTTGAAGGGGTTGAATCGGAGGAGTCCGGTCTTGTGTATGCTTTCCTGGCCGAGCCGGTACAGCTGTTCGGCGATACCGTAGAGCTTTCGGATCTCTTCGTCGGCCGCGTCGAGTCCTTCCTTCTGCTTCAGGATGATCTCTTCGAGGTCGACTCCGGTCTTGCCGGAGAAGAGTGCGGTCAGGTCTTTACGGAGCTTTCGGACACGAAAGAAGAGAAGGACGGAAACGAGCAGTCCGAGGCTGCCGATGCCGATGCTGGCCAGGGTCAGCGGTACGATTACCGATGCGGAAAACAGTCCTTCCATACGCGAAAAATCGGTATTTCAAGCCTAGCACGCGGATTCGGGGGTGTAAAGGTTCCTGGAAACGGCAAAGACCTCGGGTTCCCGAGGTCTTGTGGCTTCATTGATGGTGCAGAGAACGGCGGGTTTCCTGATACTGGGCGATTTTCCATTCGTTCCCGTTTTTTTCTCGACTGAAGGTAAGCGTAAGATCCGTGTACAACGTACAAAAAGGCTCGGCTTCCGGGTCGTTGTCGCGGGTGTTCTTAAGGAGTCCCGGGACAGTGGCCTTGAAACAGAACATTATGGAAACGACTGACGGCCCACCCCAGTCATCTTCCATAAAAACTACGCTGTCGAGAAACTCGATAACCTCGGTCTTCTGGATAATCCCGAAATAGACTTCGTAGAAGTTTCGAATCTGGGTAAGGCCGTCGTGCTTACGTGGGATCAATGTTGATATGAGCCTGGCGTCGTTTCGGAAGAGTCCGATGACACGTGACAGATCTCTCGATCCGACAGCATCGACATATGCGGATATAAGGTGCTCCGCGAGTGAGGCGACGGGATTTCCCGTCCGGGTCGCTGTAAGTGGCATGGGCGGTGCACGGTTTTGTTGAGGTGTTAGGGGACTGTTAGCTCTGTCACGTTGTACGCCCGATGACTCCCGTTTGTCAAGGCCGTTTCCGGGGCGTATCGGAGGGGTTGCGCTTTACATTTCCATACGGAGGACTATCATGGAAAACGTTGCGTTCCGGAACGGCGTTTCGTCGTTTCGGGCCACGTTACTTGAAGAGGAAAGAGAAAGACCGATCGCGACCGGACAGACGAAAGGATTCCGGTTCCGAGTGGTCTTTTTGTTTTGCCTTCGGGAAACATCATCCGTAAGCGCCGCGGCGCAGATCAATCCGTATGCCGATTGCCGAGAATATCAGGAAGAACCTCAAGTCGGGACTCACGGTCTCGCTCATCTCCATCCCGCTGTCCGTCTCGCTCGCCGTCGCGTCCGGCGTGACGCCGGTCATCGGCGTGATGACAGCGGTCTGGGCCGGTCTTATCGCCGCAGCCTTCGGCGGCAGCCATTACAATATCGTCGGTCCGACGGGAGCGCTCTCGGGCATCATCGCGACCTTCGTCTTCTCGCAGGGAATCGGAAGCGTGCCGATGCTCGCGATCCTCGCCGGCATCATCATTCTCCTGGCATACTTCTTCCGGCTCGAGCGGTATCTCATCCTCGTGCCGTCGAGCGTAATCCACGGGTTCACCCTGGGAGTGGCCTTCATCATCGGGCTTAACCAGTGGAACGCCGCGTTCGGACTTCACGGGCTCCCGTCGCACGAGAAGTTCTCGGAGAACCTGCTTGAGTCGTTCCGGCACGTTCCGGATCTCTCGCTGCCGACCTTCCTCGTCTTCCTCGTCTTCCTCGGCGGCCTGTTCCTCTTCAAGCGCTACGTGCCGAAGTTTCCGGGCGCCATCTTCCTCGCTCCGGTCGGTATCCTGCTCGGCTATCTCGGGCAGGCTGACATCATCCCGCTTTCGCTCGAGACGCTCGGTATGAAGTACGGGGATATGGGATTCCGTCTCTTTTCGGCGCCTCATTTCTTCTATTCGGCGGCGCTGCTCAAGGGAGCGCTGGTCATTGCGCTCATCGCGATCCTCGAGACGATGCTCTCGGCCAAGATCGCGGACGGCATGACGAAGACGAAGCATGACGAGCGGAAGGAGATGTTCGGACTCGGGCTCGCGAACGTCGTATCCGGCCTCATGGGCGGGATGCCGGCGACCGCCGCCCTGGCGCGCACGTCCCTCAACATCAAGAGCGGTGCGGATCATAAGACATCCGCCATAATCAATGCCGTCGCCGTGACGGTCATCTCGGTTTTCCTGCTCCGCTTCTTCCAGTTCATCCCGATGGCGGTCATCGCGGCCATCCTGGTCTTCGTCGCGATCCAGATGGTCGAGACGGAGCATTTCTTCCGGTTCTTCCGGTTCGACAAGTCGATCTTCGTGATCTCGGTGATTGTCGCTTTCGTGACGGTCGCGGAGGATCCGATCGTCGGTATCCTGCTCGGTGTCGTCCTCTCGCTCCTCCTCTCGGTCGACAAGATGTCCCGCGGGCATTTCCATGTCCGGTTCAACCGCTACGACGAGGGAATCGTCGGCGAGCATTCGGGGGACCAGTTCCGCGAGACCGAGGAGAACGCGGACGTGCTGCTCTACTCCGTCCGCGGACGCCTCTGCTACTTCAACTGTCGGGCGCACGTGAGCCGCTTCGAGGAAGGACTTGAAAGATACAAGGAGATCATCCTGCGTCTGCGTGAGGTCCATTTCATCGATATCGACGGCATCGAGGCGCTCAACGAAATCATCTCGATCATCGAGGCACGCGGGCAGAAGGTCGCCCTTACGAGTATCGATCCGGCGATCGCCGACCTGCTCAAGGAAGGACTCGAGTCCTATAGCCGGCTTGAGAAGGAGGGGATGATCTTCTCCAAGTCCGAAGACGCCGTCCGCGCACTCGGCATCGAACCGAAGAAGGAATAGGGGAAGCCCAAGTGGTTTTTTCGGAAGGCGGGATCGATCATGTTCCGAGATGACTCTTCCTGTTGCTGGGACTGGTTTCAATGACCGTTGACATCGTAAAAACGGTCGGAGCATCGGTCGTATGCTTGGCGGTCAGGATACGGCTTCCAAAGGCGGGCTTTCGGCTTCGGTCCCGTTGTAAGCATATAAAAAGCGGAACAGCTGTTCCGCTTGGTGAGTCATCTCCGCTTTCATCTCCACTCGAAGTAGAGTCGATTTGATGCGGTATCGGCGACACGGATCTTTTCCTCAATTTTGAGTTCGTCTTCATTGAAATCAAACCATAAACGCACCGCTCTTTCATAATCCAGTGGACGTTTTTCTTCTTCGGGTCGTGACACTTCGCGTGTGACTATCCGGCTTATTTCGATAAGAGTAATAAAGGGAAAGTTTTTTAATCTTATGTCTAGCCGCCTAATGTTGAGTTCAGCCTTCCTGCCTATTTCTTGAAGGCTTTTCGCAAAGGCTTGATCCGCGTAAAGAAGTTCAGTTCCATTTTCAAGAGCGTTAAGAAATTTCTTTTTAAGCGCAGGTAGTGTAGTTTCTTCTAAAATCTCGATTTTCTGCCCTTCCTGTTTGTGCCAAGGGGCGCATATTAACAGACATGAGCGGATTATCAACGTGCTGACTATGAAAATCAGTAAATGGAACAATATTGGACGATTCGGAAGAAATTGAAATTTTATAGCTATTACAACTAGAGATGCCAGTATCAAGGCGTATGCCCAAATGCGCCTCCCTCTTTTTTCTTGATTAGAACGCATACTGAATAGTTTTTCCCTCGCATCATCCAGCTCTCTTTGCAGGGTTTTAAACTCATCTAGCACTGGCATGAGGAAGGTCGCTATTCTTTCCGAAGCGGTTGTCCTTGGGACGATCGTTTTTGCCTCTAGGCTGTCGTCTGGATGTTTCATGGTAGCAGGTATTCTTGTTAAAGAGGACTTTTTCCGTCAGGCTTCATCCTGACATGGGATCCTAGCAGATAATATAAAAAATGTCAATAGTAATTATCAAAAGTATATATCATTTTTTCTTTAAAATAGGATAAAATGTAATATAATAAATTATTGTTATAATATGTTGACACAATAGTACTTAGAGAGTATAATGGCTTCATATGAAAGAAAGCCTGATCAAAATAGAAAATCTCCTGAAGAAAGCCGGTTTTCTGGATAAGGAAGTCGCGGTGTACCTTACCCTTCTCGAGATGGGTCGCGGCGTGGTTTCCGAGATCGCTCGGAGAGCGAATGTGAACCGGACGACCGGATACGTAATCCTAGACAGTCTGACGGGAAAAGGTTTGGTGAGCGTGTCCGGCAAGAAACCGAAACAGGAATATATGGCGGAGTCGCCCGAGAATCTCGTGAAGTATCTGTATTCTGAGATTGAGTCGCGTAAGGCGATTACGAGGCAATTGGATGGACTGTTGCCTGAAATGACTTCTTTGTATCGGAAGGGAGATCGACCGAAAGTATATTTTTATGAGGGCGAAGAGGGATTGAAGCGGGTGTATGAGGATACGCTGACCGCGACTGGGCCGATTGTCGCCTATGCGACATATGAAGATATGCACAAGGCGTTGCCTGGATATTTCCCGGACTATTACAAGAGGCGTGCTAAAAAGGGGATATTTGCGCGCGGAATCGTTCCGGAGACGCCGCTTGCTTATGAGAGAGTGCGCGAGGATAAGAATGAGGCGCGAGAATTAGCGCTCGTTCCGGCGGACAGATACACGTTTTCTCCCGATATCGAAATCTACGACAACAAGATCATGATCGCGTCGTGGCGGGAGAAACTCGGTATCATCATCGAGTCCGGCGAGATCGCCGACGCGATGAAGAAGATCTTCGAGCTTGCGTGGATCGCAGCGAAGGGAATGGACAGGAATTGAATCAAACGAAAGAAGGCCGGAGACATCCGGTCTTCTTTCGTTCGTCATGCTTCTATTCCTCGACGACTTCCATCTGCATCGTCGCGTAGTCCAGGATGACGGGCATGGGGTGCATGAGACCGATAAGTTCCGGATGCCGTTTCCCGATGATCTCGCGCCCGAGCCGGTTGAGATAGAGGCTCCGTTCCTTCGCGCGGACGCGCTCTTCCGCGTCGGTGAAGATCGACGAGCTGAGCAGCACGAATCCGTCCGGCGCGCGTCCGGCCTCGACGTTCCGGCCGACGATATCGGCCGCGGTCGCGATCGGCTCGCCGACGTTCGGGTCGTACGGGCCGACGATGAGGGCCATGTTCGGGGCGTGGAGCCAGTCGAATCCCTTCCCGATGGCGAGGATCCACTCGCCGTGAACGAGGTCTTCGGACGGCTTCCCGCTTATGGAAGTCTCGGCGATGCGTCCCATGTTTCCCTGGACGAGCGGAAGGAGGTCGGCCAGGACCCGATCGGGCATGGAGGGATAGAGTTCGCGGAAGAGGAGACGGAGCGCGCCGTCGGAATCGTCGGACAGTGTCGAGACGTCGATCTGCTTCCCGCCATCCCCGTGGAAAATGAGCGTGTCGCGGTCCGTCTCGAGACCGACCCGGATCGGGACGACAACCCCGTTGTCCTTTCCGTAGATGCGCAGGATCTGCTGACGGAAGTTCTCGGTGAACCGCATGGACGCCTCCTTGTCGTGCCCGAAGCCGGCGCAACCGCGCTGCTTGTCTCCGGCGGAAAAGTGGTAGTTCACGAGGACGAGGACGCGTTTCCCCTCGGAGACGGCCTTTGTGACGAGCTGGTCGAACGCTTCGTTGAGGTATGGCCAACCGAGGTCGAATTTGCCGCCGATGTTCCGGAACGGACGCATGATTCCCAACGGCGTCTTCGTGACAGTCGGCATGTGGACGCGTCCGTCCATGCACTTGAAGACGACGATCTTCGTCGGATGCTGCGCGAGATAGAGTTCGCGTTCGAGCCGCTGCGCCATGAACATCTCGGAATGTCTGCGGTTGAGCTCGACGAGCATCTTCTTGCGGTTTTCCATACGGATTCGGCCGTGGCCGCCGGCGGATTGCGGCGAGACGACCCGGATACGGGTTCCACCCCATTATAGACCCGTTCCGTGTCGGGTACAGAAAAAGCCGCCCGAAGGCGGCTTTTCGGAATCGTCCGGAATCAGGAGATGAGCGATCCACCGTCGGCGACCACCATCGAACCGGTCATATAACTTGCCGCATCGCTCGCAAGGAAGAGTGCGACAGTCGCCATCTCGTCGGGGTCCGCGTAGCGGCCCATCGGTATGGCGGAAAGGAACGCCTTCATCTGCTCGTCGGTCATCGCCGGGGCCCCTTCGCTCATCGCGGCCACACCCTCGGTCGCCACACCGCCCGGGGCGATGGCGTTCACGCGGATCTTGTGAGGGGCGAGTTCGAGCGCGAGGTTTTTGGTGAAGCCCCAGACGCCATGCTTGGACGTATCATAGGCGGCGAGTCCGACCATGCTCGGATGCAGCGCGTCGATCGAGGCGATATTGATGATCGTTCCGCTTCCCTGCGTGACCATCGCCTTGGCTGCCTCGCGGCAGCCAAGGAAGACTCCGCGACCGTTCACGGCCTGGACCTTGTCCCAGAACCCGACCTCCATGTCGAGGACCGGTGAGGTCGGGAAGATACCGGCATTGTTCACCATCACGTCGAGGCTTCCGAAGGCTTCCTTCGTCTTCGCGACGAGCGCCTCAACGTCTGCCTCCGAAGAGACGTCCGTCTTCACGAAGATGGCCTTCCCTCCGAACTCCGAAGCGATGGCCTCGGCCTTGGCGACGCCTGCCTCTTCGTTGATATCCGAGATGACTACTGACGCACCGGCTTCCGCGAAACGCTTCGCGATGCCGTACCCGATACCGTTGGCGCCACCGGTCACGATGACCGTCTTTCCAGTGAAATCGAACAGCTCCGCGATTTTCTTCTGCGACATATCCGTTCGTCTTACTGTTTATTTCGGCTTTATATTGCCAAATACACGTCTATTATGGCATGGAAAGGAGAAGAGGGGAATCCGGCTTTACATATAAGAATCAAAAAACCCCGTTTTGGGGTCTTGTGATTTCCGTTGAGGAAAGGGAGGGATTCGAACCCTCGAGGCCCTTGCGGGCCTGCCGCTTTTCGAGAGCGGTACCTTCAACCACTCGGTCACCTTTCCTATATGTCTAACAGTATATACTATTGTTCGAAATGATCCTCCCATTTCCGGTCAGGGATTCGCCCCGCATGCGCGGGGCGCCCGGCGAATGCCCGGGCGAACCCTCGAGGCCCTTGCGGGCCTGCCGCTTTTCGAGAGCGGTACCTTCAACCACTCGGTCACCTTTCCTATATTCAACTGACAACCTCTACAACGAACGACCGGCGGCTACGGACTCGCACAGGTGAGCGCCTTTCACCAGAGGCTGACCAGCCTTTGGCTGGCAACTACTCGGCTACCTTTCCTTCGTTTCCATAACGCCTCCAGTTGTTGTACTATATTTAAAGGAATCGGGCAAATCGTCCGAACCGTGCGTTAAGACTGAGTGAATCCTATGATGCCTTCCATGGCGTTTGTCGATCCGAGGCAGGTCATCGGTGCCCTTCCCGAGAGACCGAAGGGCACTATCGCGGATTTCGGGTGCGGGGCGGGATATTTTTCCGTCGAGTTCGCGAAGGCGGTCGGGGACGAGGGAAACGTGATCGCGCTCGACGTGCTTCCTTCGGCGCTCGACGCGGTAGAGGGGAGGATCAAGACCGAGGGGCTCCGCAATATCACGACGAAGCGAGTCAATCTCGAGCGAGCGAACGGTTCGGGACTCGGTCCGTCGAGTGTCGACTGGGTCATCCTCAAAGACGTGTTGTTTCAGAATGCGAAGAAGGAGATTCTGGTCGGCGAGATTTTCCGGGTGCTCCGTCCCGGCGGGCACGCGATCATCATGGAGTGGGCGCCGGTTTCCGGCGGAGGAATCGGGCCCGATCAGGAGCTCCGGGTTCCGCCGGAAGCGCTCAAGGACCTGTTACGGAAGGCCGGGTTTTCCGATGTCCGCGATCTTCAGGTTGGGGCTTTCCATTACGGTTTTCTCGTGACGAAATAAGGCGTATGAAGGGACGTTTCTCGACATGGTCAAGGATGCTTCTCGTACTTCCGCTTCTCGCATCGGCGGTCGTGCTATCGGGATGCGGAAAGGTGACGGCACCTTCCTATAAGATCGATCTGGAAGTCTGGGGTATCTTTGACGATTCTGATGCCTATCAGGGCGCATTGAGCACCTATCAGCGCATAGCGCAGTCTCATATCGGAGCCGTCACGTACCGGAAGATGACTGCGGATACGTACCGGGAAGACCTGCTGTCCGCGTTCGCGGAGGGGCGCGGGCCCGACGTGTTCCTGATCCGCAGTTCGTGGCTTCCGCTGTTCAGGAACCTGATCGTGGCGGCTCCGGAGTACGAGTTCAGTGAGAAGGACTTCCGGGATGCGTTCGTCGATGTCGCCGCGGACGATCTTGTAGTCGACGGACGTACCTACGGGGCACCGATTTCCGTCGATTCGCTCGGGCTCTACTACAACAAGAACCTGCTGAATGCCGCCGGCATCGCGACGCCGCCCTTGACGTGGGACGAGTTGGAGACCGATATCAAGCTGCTTAATTCGGTCGATTATTACGGGAACATACGACAGTCGGGCGTCGCGCTGGGAACTTCGAAGAACATCAACCGCTCGACCGATATTCTCATGGCAATGGCTGAACAGCGGGGTATCAGGACGCTCCGAGACGGATTCCGTGACGACGTTGACGTGTCATCGGAACCGATGCGTCAGGCGATGTCATACTATGCCGGATTCGCGAGTATCGGTTCGGAACGGTATTCGTGGAATGCCGACCAGCATTATTCCATCGACGCCTTTTCCGAGGGGAATCTGGCGATGATGATGAACTACTCGTGGCAGGTCGACGCGATCAGGAAGAAGAACGCGAAACTCAATTTCGGGGTCGCTCCGCTTCCCCAGATCCGCGGGGCCGCACCCGCGAACTTCGCGAACTACTGGGTGTTCGTCGTCGCCAAGGACCGCAAGGCCCCTTCAACCGACCAGAAGACGAAGACGTTCCCGGACGGGAAGTACAACGATATCCGGGCTCACGAGTCCTGGCAGTTCCTGCACTATCTCGCCTTTCCGCATCCCGGGAACGCGTTCGTCCTGCGGAACGCTCTCATGACGGACTCGTCTGCTCAAGTGGAGGTCAAGGAGGATCCTGCCGCGACGATCCTTGCCCGTACCGGGCAGCCGGCGGCGCGACGGGATCTCATTACGGAACAGCGGAAAGATCCGTGGCTTGCGCCGTTCGCGTACGGAAACCTGATCGCCAAGGGGTGGCGGGTCGGTGATACGGAGAGCGCAGAGCAGATCCTTTCCGATGCGATCGAATCGGTGAACCGTGGAGAGACGGCGTTGCAGCAGGCACTTTCCGCGGCATTCTCGCAGCTCTCTCAGCAGCAGAGGAGACTTCCGGGCGATTGACGAAGAAGATATATGGATTTTCTGAAGGAGATCGGCACGCCGGTCGCTCGGGCGGCCGGTGTCATCGAGGATGCGACTCCGGTCGCGACCATTCTCGCGAATGCGCTCTCGCTCGTCCTCGGTCTGGCGGGTGCGTTCGCCATGCTTTCGTTCGCGGTCGCCGGTGTCGCGTACGCGCTTGCGGGCGGAGACGAATCACGGATGCGGCAGGCAAAGAATGCCATGGTCTATTCGGTCATCGGGGCGCTCGTCTGCGTGGCGTCGCTCGTCGTTGTCCGTACCGTGGCCGGCGTGCTATAATCCGACGGTACGACATCCAAACGGAAAGGAGGTGAACGCATGAAATCGATGAAGCAGATCGGATACGGCGTTCTCGCCGCGGCGCTTTCGCTTCCGTCGGCGGCGCTCGCACAGTTCGGGCAGGTGCCGAGCGGCAGCAATTACAACAGTGTCGCATCGACCGGAGGACTTACGACCGATAACTTCGGGGTCATCCTCATCCGCGTCATGAACTGGGTGCTGGGTATCCTCGGCATCGGAGCGATCATCTCCTTCGTTATCGCGGGTATCATGTACTTGACGGCCGGCGGAGACGAGGGGAAGACCGAGAAGGCGAAGGGTATGATGACCTATGCCATTATCGCCGTCATCGTGGCGCTGGTCGGCTACGTGGTGATCAACACGGTGGTCGGATTGCTCGGAAGCAACAAGGTGTCGGGAAGCTATTGACGCGTCCCGCAGGAACGAGACAGCCCCGCTTTTGCGGGGTTGTCTTTTTTCGTACCCGACGATATGATGAGGGAAAGAAACAACCTTCCCGCTTATGCGAACGTACGCATCCCGCTCCCTTCTCGTTCTCGGTCTTCTTCTTCTCGTTCCGACGGCCGATGTTTCCGCGGCAGCGACGTGTACCAACGGCGAGCTCATAAACGGCGTCTGTGTCCCGTCGGCGTCCTCGACGGGGCTTCCGGATACCGCCGCTGATACGGTCGTCATCAATATCATGAACTGGCTGCTCGGGATGCTCGGTTTGCTGGCCATGATCATGTTCGTCGTCTCCGGAATCATGTATCTGACCGCGGGAGGGGACGAGAAGCGGACGGAGAGCGCGAAGAACAATATCAAGTATGCGGTCATCGGGGTCGCCGTCGCGTTGCTCGGGTACGCCGTCGTTTTCACCGTACAGCAGATAGTGACCGGCGGCGCTTCGGGGACGTCGTACGGCTCGTCATCGACGACCGGAGGGAGCGGGGTGAAGTATTGAAATCCTTGTCGGGAGGTTCTGAATACAAGAATGCACGTCTTATGAAAAAAGCGGGAAGGGAAGTCATTATTTTTTTGGTAAGTGCGTCTTTGTTTGTAATTTCCATTCCTCAGGTTTCCGCTGCTACGCTTTGGAAATTTACAGGCACCAAGACGACCAGCGTGACACAATCCGGTTTCGCGACGCCAGAGGCGTGCAGCTCCTACATGGTCAGCAACGGTTACGCTGGAACGTGTAAATATGACAGTGCGGCTGGATCGTATCGGTTTACCGGAACCAAGACCGAGAGCGCAACGTACGACGGATTTGCTTCTTTGGCAGCCTGCGATTCCTATGCGACAAGCAATAATCTTAATGGAACCTGCGCCTCCTATACGACATCGTCAGGATCGGCAGGCACCTGTACCGGGAATACGACGAAGGTTGTTGGATCGTGTCGGGCGACCTGCGTGAGTTCTGCGGAAAAGGCGGACGGCGTGTGCACTGCCGAAAGCGGGGCGTCGTATAGCGGACTAAATTGCTGCGTTGCTACTTCGGCGGGTCAGACGTCCGGAACGTGTACCGGAACAAGCGGTCGGTCGGGGAGCTGTTATTCCGTCGGAAACTGTCCAAGCGGCACGGTTTCCGACGGTTCGTGCACGAGCGGCGATTCTTGTTGTACCGCGTCGTCGAGTGCGCAGACGACTTCAGCCAGCGGCAGCGTTTCGACCACGGCCACGTTCACGAATCCGCTCAATTTCTCGACCGTTCAGGAGGCGACGGGAGTGTTTCTTTCCGCGTTCCAGGGGATCATCGTCATGCTCGCGCTCATCTTCCTGGTGCTCGGCGGGATATTCTATATCACCTCCGGCGGCGATTCCAAGAGGATAGACAAGGCCAAGGCGATGATCACCGCGGCCATGATCGGACTCGCTATCGGAGTCCTGGCGCCGTCCCTCCTTAAGGAGATCGGCAACATACTCGGCTGGGGCGGTGCGCAGGTTCCGTCGGAAGTAAGCAGTGCGAAATCGGCGGTCGAGGTCGCGCAGAACGTTCTGAATTTCCTGCTTTCCATCGTCGGTCTGCTCGCCATGATCATGCTTGTCATCGGCGGGCTCATGTTCTTCGCGGCTGCCGGCGACGAGAAACGGGCCGAAACGGCCAAGGGTATCGTCAAGTACTCGGTCATGGGTCTTTCGCTTGCCGTCGTCTCACTCATCATCGTGCGGACCATCGCGACGTTGTTGTAGCGGACTCGGTTTTTCCAGGAGAAGAAAAAAAGCGGCCGAGGGAGGATTTCCCAGGGGCCGCTTCTTGTGTTTTTTTGATTGACGGGCTACCAGGCTAACCACGGCCGCCAGAGACGAAATGTGACGACGGTGCGTTCAATCGACTTATCGCCAGTGCGGAACTGGCTTTCTGTCGGCTCGCACAGGTTGAACGTGACATGAGCTCCTTTGTCACCGGGCGAGATGATTATTTTTCCTCCTTTCTTCCTGATGATTTGGTCTTGGTCAGAGAACAGCGTTTCGGAGACGCCATTCAGCATGATGACGTACGGAGGACTGTCTGGATAATTCCAGACGGCGCTCGTGTCTCCCCGGTCGGTCCGTTTCAGGTCGTAGTACTCGTCGACCCCGCCGTCCCTGCGGATGACATGGAGACGCTTTTCTCCTACGACCTTGAAACGCAGTTCACCTTCCACAGGCATCGGAAGGAATGTGCGCTGCGAGATGTCGCTCGGGACGTGAAACTCGACGTCGATTCCGACGGTTCGTGCCTTCAGCTCGAACGGGATTCCCGGAGCGAACGCGAGGATGAGGCCGTACACGAGCTCCGCGATACCGGCATAGATCGCGATCTTGACGAACCACTTTCCTTTGCCGGGCTCGGCGATATCCTTCGCACCGAACGTGCATAAGGCTGCGAGCACGATGGCAATCGCCACCGGGTTTCGCAGCTGGAATATCGTCAGCACCGCTCCGAAGATGCCGATCCCCATGTATACGTAGGCCCACAGACGAATCATCTTCATCACCTCCTCGCCACCCGCCTCCGCAAACTTCTTGAGTTCGAAATCCGGAAACTTCTCCTTCGTGAAGAGGGCGGTCAACAGTTGAGGGATTCGGACTGACGGCATTCCGTTCAAACCGGCGCCGGCGGCAAACGACGCTGAAAGCGGTTCAGCACGCAGAACGAGGAAGGTTCCCGCGAATGCGAACACGATTTGCAAAGCCGCTACCGCGATGCTCCATCCGAGCGAGCTGAACAGCATCATAAGCGAGAGAAGTACCGCGGCCGGGGCGAGTATCGCGATCCAGGCATTTTTCAGGAGGACGTTCGCTTTCGCGAGCCAGTCTTCTCCCACGTTCTGACTATGTCGTAAAAAGAATCTCATTATTTTTTTCCTCCCCACCGGATACGAGCACCCGGTGATTATTTGTTGTTAGTGTTGTGAACAATACTGGGCGAGGGCGACGACGGCGACACAGAAGGCAAGCGATACCCATCCGGCAATCCTCCACCGCAGGGGAAGCTTCTCAGACGCTTTCGGGTGATTCTCGACCTTTTCGCTCATCGCCGACTTGAGGCGGAGCTCCAGCTCTTTCTCGTAGTAGGCTTTGCGTGCCGCACAGCTTTCCTGCTTCTTCTGACTGGCGTTCGGGGCGCATATGTCCGGGACGTTCGGGTATGCGTCGTCCGTCGATTTTATGGCCGATCGCCTTACCCGTTCGTACTCGTCCGAACCGAGGACCCATTGCGCCTCGAGCATCGTCGAGAGAAGCGGGAGGTTCGACTTCCGGACTGCGTCCAGGATCTCTTCGAATCGCTTCTCGAACGATTCCGTCGAGATGAATCCGCTCGCCTCCAGTTCGTCGATGACTGTGTCGATGGCTTTTTCGCGGGTCAGGTTGTCCTTTCTTATCTTTTCATTGATCCGTACGGCGATATCTTCAAGATATTTCACCCTGATATCGTCCGGCGTATCCTCGAGCGGCGATCTCGTCGTTTCCTTGATGGTGACCGTGGCTGGTTCAGAACCATTCTTCGATCCTTTCCCCTTTGCGGACTGGGACGGTTGATTCAGTTCTTTGACCGTCTCAGTCGCGTTCTTTTTGAAGAAGATGTTCGTGGCAAGGGATGCCACCCGCTTTCCTTTGTCGGCCTCGTCCAATTTTTTCAAGCGAACGATGAACGCGCGGACGAGCTCCTTGTCTTCTTTGGATCTCATGAGGGCGACAACGAAGTCCAGAGCGGCGGTGTCCTGACTGGTGAGTGCTGCCAGCAGCATGTTTTTCAGCCATTCCAGAAAGCCGTTCGTGGAATCCTTTCCGACGACAGGCATCGAGTGATTTCCGGGCCTCGACTCCTTAAAGAGTGTCAGGAATGTTACAACGAGAGTCGTGAGATCCGTGAGGCGTTCTCCAAATGGGTAAGACTTCATGATTATGTCCCTCCGTTTAGTGTCGTGTTTGATGCAGAAAAAATTGTTCAGGTGCCCGTTACGGTTTGGTTGGCCTTTCGGGCACGGATCCGTAACGGGGTATTCTAGCATAAAAAAACAAAAAAGTCAATTATACGGAGCAGCGAGTGGTCGGACGGAGAGGGAGCTTAAATAATGGCTTTTTATAGGCATTTTCATGATTTCTTTCGGAAAGTACGAGTCGGTGTCAGTCCGGGTTTCCGGACCTGCCGTTCAGGGGTTCGCACTCTCGTTTTTAACGTCTGTCCGACAGCGTGTTCCGAGGTGGTTTTAAGAAGGGTCGTTTTTTTCTTGGCCGTTTGACATCGGGGCCGTTCCGCGCTATACTTGACCCATACGGTGACGGTCGGCTGGAGTTCGCGAGGAGCGGACTTCTTTTCTTTAGAAGCCCCTCGTCGGGGCTTTGAGAACGATGCCGGTCGGAGCCGATAATCGGTTAAATAGGGCGTATTCTGGTCGTTCCGGCCGGGAGACGCCGTAATCAAACGGTATGGCAGCACGGAAGAAAATGCCCGAACCGGAGCCGAGTCTCTCGGGACGGCTCGGGGAGTTCGGGAGCGCGATCATGCAGATCGTCGACGAGAAGGGACTTCCCAAGGAGAAGGTTCTCGAGGTCGTCGAGGCGGCGCTCGCCGTCGCGTACAAGCGCGATTATGGCAAGAAGAGTCAGGTCATTCGCGCGGAGTTCGACGAGGTCGCGAAGACGGCCCGGTTCTTTCTCGTGAAGGAGGTCGTCGACGAGACGACTCGCGAGTTCGTCGAGGAAGGGGAGGAATCCGAGGACGAGGAGGCCGAGGCTCCGGTGACTGAGCCGGTCGCGGAAGGCGAGACGGCCGAAGATGGTGAGGAGAAGCTTTCCCGGTACAATCCGGAGCGCGACCTGACGCTTCCGGACGCGCAGCTTATCAAGCCGGACGCGAAGGTCGGCGACGTGATCGAGACGGAACTTCCGGCGCACGAGGACTTCGGCCGCGTGGCGGCACAGACTGCCAAGCAGGTCGTCATTCAGCGTCTCCGCGAGGCGGAGCGCCAGGTCATGTACGAGGAGTACAAGGATCACGAGGGCGAAGTCGTCAACGGCATCGTCCAGCGCATCGAGGGCCGCAACGTCTACGTCGACCTCGGTAAGTCGGTCGGTATCCTGTTCCCGTCGGAGCAGGTGGAGGGCGAGCTCTATCGGATCGGGCAGCATCTCAAGGTGTATCTCGTCCGCGTCGAGGCGGAATCGAAGGGTCCCGGGCTCGTACTGTCCCGTTCGCATCCCGAGATGATCCGACACCTGTTTACGCTCGAGGTTCCCGAGATCTCGCTCGGGACCGTCGAGATCAAGGCGATTGCCCGCGAGGCGGGATCCCGTACGAAGATCGCGGTGTCCGCGAATCAGGAAGGCGTCGATCCGATCGGTTCCTGTGTCGGTCAGCGCGGTACTCGTGTTCAGGCCGTGATCGACGAACTCGGCGGCGAGAAGGTCGACATCATCGAGTGGAACGAGGATCTGCCGAAGTTCGTGACCGCGGCGATGAGCCCGGCCAAGGTCGTGTCGGTCGACATCGTCGAGGACGAGGCCGAAGGCCGTCGGGCCAAGGTGGTCGTTCCCGAGGATCAGCTCTCACTCGCCATCGGGAAGCGCGGACAGAACGTCCGCCTCGCGGCGAAGCTTGTCGGATTGCGTATCGACGTGTCCGGGACGGGCGCGACCGCCATCGAGGCGGAGCCGGCCCAGGAAGAGCCGGTCGAGGCGGGCGGGGACGACATGACGGCTGCCGCATAGGCGTCTTTGCGGCAGCGTCCCTATTCTCAAAACGGTTAACGTTTCCAATATGAACCTCTGGCATGAGATTTCCGAAGGCGCCAAGGCGCCCGAGGTCGTGAATGTGATCATCGAGTGTCCCAAGGGCACCAAGAACAAGTACGAAATCGACAAGGAGACGGGGCTCATCAAACTCGATCGCGCGATGAAGACCGCGCAGGACTATCCGTTCGACTACGGCTTCGTCCCGCGTTCGCTCTGGGAGGACGGCGATCCTCTGGATGTGGTCGTGCTCACGACCTATCCGCTCGCGCCCGGCATCCTCGTCGAGGTGCGCCCGGTCGCGGTGATGGGTATGATCGACTGCGGTGAGGGTGACGACAAGATCATCGCCGTCCCGAAGGACGATCTCCGTTGGGACGACGTGAAGGATCTCAAGGATATAAACCCGCATACGCTCAAGGAGATCCAGCATTTCTTCCAGACGTACAAGTCCATCGAAGAAGGCAAAGAGGTCGTCGTGAAGAAGTTCCGCGGGAAGAAGGAGGCCGTCGCGGCCGTGAAGAAGGGGCTTTCGCTCTACGCGAAGAAGTACGGGAAGAAGAATGACTGACAACTAACAACCGACAACCGACGACCCGACTTCGTTGTACGTCGCGGGTCGCGTGTTGTGGGTTCGGAATCACTATGGACGTGAACGTGAAGAAACTGCCGAAATCGACCGTCGAACTGGCCGTCTCGATCCCGTGGGACGAATGGAAAGGGGAGATCGACCATGCGGCGGCCCATCTTTCGGAGCAGGTGAAGGTCGAGGGATTCCGCAAGGGGAAGGTCCCGCGCGAGGTGCTGGAGAAGAAGCTCGGAATGTCGACTGTCCTTCTGGAAGGGGCCGAGCATGCGATCGACCACCTGTTTCCGCAGGTGCTCCGCGAAGCCGGAGTCGACGGTATCGGCCGCCCGGAAATCAGGCTCGACGACGTGAAGGAGGAAGGCGCGCTCGAGTTCACCGTGACGGTGGCCGTCATGCCGAAAGCCGGATTGAAAGGATGGTCGAAGGCGGTATCGGCCGTGAACGCCGGGCATGCCAAGGAAGAGGTCGCGGTTCCGGATGAGGAGGTGGAAAGGGAGCTTGACCGTCTCGCGAAGAGCCGGGCGAAGCTCGTTACCGTCGACCGCGTCGCACGGGAAGGTGACGCGGTGGAAGTCGACTTCGACGTGACCCGCGGCGGCGTCGCCATCGAGGGAGGCGCCGGCAGAAAGCACCCGATCGTTCTCGGATCGGGTACGTTCATTCCCGGTTTCGAGGAGCGCGTGATCGGAATGGAACCCGGGACGGAGCAGGCGTTCACGCTGACATTCCCGTCGGAATATCACGAGAAGACGCTGGCCGGGAAGCCGGCCGAGTTCCGCGTGAAGCTTCTCCTCGTACAGGAGCGGGAGATTCCGGAACTGACCGACGATTTCGCGAAGTCCCTCGGGAGATTCGAGGATCTCGCCGCGCTTCGGAAGAGCATTTCCGAGGGGATGCTCGCGGAGCGTCGCGAGCAGGCAGCGGAGAAGCGTCGGACCGATATCCTCGAGGCGCTCGTCGGTGAAGTCGAAGCGGAGCTGCCGGACGTGCTGGTCGAGAACGAGCTCCGTCGGATGATCGGCGAGTTCTCACATCAGGCGTCTATGACCGGACTCTCGCTTTCCGACTATCTCGATCGGATCGGGAAGAGCGAGAACGACCTTGCAGCCGAATGGAAACCTCAGGCCGAAAAGCGCGTGCTTTCGCAGCTCGCGCTCGAAGCGATCGCCGCGGAACGCGAGATCGAGGTCGCGTCCGAGGAGATCGAATCCGAGATGAACAAGGTTCTTGCGTACGTAAAGAGCGTCCGTCAGGCGGAGAAGGATCTCGATCTTCCGGCGATCTACGCCTCGATCCGTGAGCGTCTCCGGAACGAGAAGGTTTTTGCGCTGCTCGAATCGCTCTGAACCGGGGATGAAAACCGGCGGGCCGGAGGTCCGTTGTAGGTTTCGGTACCTCCTCCTAACGTTTCCGACCTATGAAGAACCAGCACCTGGTGCCCATGGTCGTCGAGAAGACGAGTCTCGGCGAGCGGGCCTATGACATCTATTCGCGCCTCCTGCAGGACCGCATCGTGTTTCTCGGTTCGGCAATCGATGATCCGGTGGCCAATACCGTGATCGCGGAACTCCTGTTTCTTGATTCGCAGAATTCAAAGGAGGATATCCGGCTTTATGTCAATTCGCCCGGCGGATCGGTCACGGCCGCGCTTGCGATCTACGATACGATGCAGCACGTAAAGGCGCCGGTCTCGACGATCTGCGTCGGTATGGCGGCCTCGGCCGCGGCGCTCCTTCTGGCTTCCGGCGCGAAGGGGAAGCGGCTCGCGCTTCCGAACAGCGAAGTGATGATCCATCAGGTGCTTGGCGGCGCGGAAGGGCAGGCGACCGAGGTGGAGATTCACGCGAGGCATATCCTCAGGACGCGGGACCGGCTCAATCGGATCCTCGCGAAGCACACCGGACAGAAGCTCGGGAAGATCGAGAAGGATACCGAACGTGATTACTTCATGACCGCCGACGAGGCGAAAGCCTATGGTATCGTGGATAAGGTGATTTCCTGATCGCCGGTATCCGTGGAAGATCGAAAAAGCCCCGAAAGGGGCTTTTTCGATTCCGGCTCCGTCGTTATTTCAGGATCGACAGCAGGCTTGAACCGTTCATTTCCGGCGGTTGCGGCAACCCCATGACCTCGAGGATCGTCGGTGCGACATCGGAGAGGAGTCCTCGGACCTCGTTCTGCTCGCGTACCATCACGGAGGCGTCCTTCTCGCGGTGGTTGTCGGGCGTGATGTACCAGAGGGGGACCGGATTGATCGAATGCTCGGTGTCCGTCTCGCCGGTCGCCGCCTTCTTGAGTTCTTCGGCGTTCCCGTGGTCGGCGGTGATCATAAGCGCTCCACCGGCTTTCAGGATGGCCGGGATGACGAGGGCGAGACATCGGTCGACGGACTGGACCGCCTCGATGGTGGCCTGTTCGTTTCCGGTGTGCGCGACCATGTCCGGGTTCGCGTAGTTGACCAGGATGAAGTCGTATTTTCCCTCGCTGACCGCGTGGATAAGCGTCTCGGTGATCTCTCCGGAACTCATTTCCGGTACCTCGTCGAATCGTGAGACGATCGGCGAGGGGATGAGGATCCGATCCTCCTCCGGAAAGGCGCGTTCCTTTCCTCCGTTGAAGAAGTAAGTGACGTGGGCGTACTTTTCGGTCTCGGCGATACGGAGCTGCTTGCGGCCCGCTTCGGAGATGACTTCCCCGAGGCTGAGCTCGACGGTCTCGGGCGGAAACAGGATTCCCGACACCGGCAGGTCCCGTTCGTATTCGGTCATGGTCACGAAATGGATGTCGAGGAACTTCGGACGTTCGAAGTTCTCGAATCCCGGGAGCGTGAAGGCCTTGGTGATCTCGCGCGCCCGGTCCTCGCGGTAGTTGAAGAAGATGATCGAATCGCCTTCGCGGACGAGCCCGATCGGTTCGTCGTTCTCGCAGACGACGCCGGGTTCTATGAATTCGTCGGTGATTCCCTTCGCGTAGGACTGTTCGAGATAGAGTGACGGGTCGGTCAGGTGCTCGCCTTTTCCCTCGGTGAGCATCCGGTACGCTTTTTCGATCCGGTCCCAGTTGTTGTTGCGGTCCATCGCCCAGTTGCGTCCGATGAGCGAGGCGATCCGTCCCGTACCGAGAAGCCGCATTCGTTTTTCGAGTTCCCGTATCTGGACGGTTCCGTCTGTCGGGGAGGAGTCCCGTCCGTCGGTGAAGATATGGACAAACGTCTCGGAGATGCCTTCGTCGGACGCCGCTTTCAGGATGGCATCGAGATGATCCCTGTTGGAGTGGACGGAGCCGGAACTTAAGAGTCCCATGACGTGGAGGCGCCCGCCGCGGGATTTGACGTTCTCGATGGCGGCGAGAAGTACCGGGTTGCGCGAAAAACTCCCGTCCTGGATCGAGAGGGCGATACGCGGAAGGTTCTGGTATATGACGCGCCCGGCTCCGAGAGTCATATGACCGACTTCGCTGTTTCCGACCACGTTCCACGGGAGGCCGACCGAGATGCCGGACGCCTGCAGGGTGGTGAGGGGATAGAACCGGTTGAGTTTTTCGAACGTGGGCAGTTTCGCTTCGCGGATGGGGTTTCCCTGGGTGATATTGCTCACCCCCCAGCCGTCGAGGACCACGAGGACGAACGGTCGGTACACGATCTTTCTGTTATTTTCGGTATAAATCCGGCTTTTGAAGTATACCACCCGCGATCCCGCTTTGACAAAGCGACCCGCCGAGGCTATGATGAAGCCGCTACTAACCATTGTACCCCTCTCCTTGCGGCAGCGACGAACGACTATGAAAGGGATCGGATTTTCACCTATTTCTCAGATTTCTCCGAACGGTTCCGGTGGTTGCCGGACGCCTCTTTCTCGCGTCATGTCCGCGCGGTCCTAGTCCGCGCGGTCTCGGCGCCGTGCCGGGAGAGCGACACTCCCTATGACCGTATCCATGCTTTTGACCGCCGCCGTCGCGTTGGCGGCCGGTTCCGTCGCGGGCTATCTCGCCCGTCAGTCCATGGCGAAGACCCGGCTTTCGACGGCCGAGGGACAGGCCGAGAAGATGCTGAAGGAGGCCGAAAAGAAAGCGGCCGATATCACGCTGGACGCCAAGAACAAGGCGGTCGGCATTCTTGACGAGGCGAAGAAGGAAACGCAGACGAAGGAAGAGGATTTCCGCGAACAGAAGAAGCGCGTCGAGAAGCGCGAGGAACAGCTCGAGAAGCGGCTCGAGGAGGTGGACCGCGAGAAGCAGAAGCTGCTTTCAAAGGCCGACGAGATCCGAGGCATCCAGGCGGAGACCGAACGGTTGAGAGGCGAGGAGATCGAGCGGCTCGAGCGGATCGCGAAGCTGTCCAGGGAAGAGGCGGAAAAGGAGATCTTCCGCGCCGTCGAGGAGGAGAGTCGCGATGTCATCGCGTCCCGTATCGCCAAGCTCGAACGGGAGGGGGAGGATCAGGTCGAAGAGCGGGCGCTCAACCTGATGGCAGCCGTCATCCAGAAGTACTCTCGTTCGCACGTATCCGAGTTCACGACGACGACCGTCGCTATCCCGTCCGACGACATCAAGGGGAAGATCATCGGAAAGGAGGGGCGGAATATCCGCGCCCTCGAGAAGGAGACCGGTGTCGAGCTTATCGTCGATGATACGCCGGAATCCGTCGTCATCTCCGGTTTCGATCCGGTCCGGCGCGAGGTCGCCCGGGTGGCGCTTGAGAAGCTGATCTCAGACGGGCGCATCCACCCGGCCCGTATAGAGGAGGCCGTCGAGGAGGCTCGAAAGGACATCGATCAGAAGATCAAGGAGGCCGGTGAGGCCGCCGCGTTCGAGGCGGGCGTCGCCGGACTTCATCCGAAACTCCTGTATATCCTCGGCCGGCTCCGGTTCCGGTACAGCTATAAGCAGAACGTCCTCCTGCATTCGCTCGAGGTGTCGTATATCGCCGGGGCACTTGCCTCCGAGCTCGGGGCAAACGTCGCCGTCGCCAAGAAGGCCGGTCTTCTGCATGACATCGGCAAGGCGGTCGACCACGAGATCGAAGGGACGCATGTCAACATCGGCATCCGCATCCTCGAGAAATTCAACGTTCAGAAGGAGGTCATCGATGCGATGAAGAGCCATCATGACGAGTATCCGCAGACGTCCGTCGAAGCGGCGATCGTGACCGCGGCCGATATCATCTCGGCCGGCCGTCCGGGAGCGCGAAAGGAGACCGCGGAAAAATACCTGAAACGGCTCGAGGAGCTCGAGGCGCTCGTGAATTCGTTTACGGCCGTCGAGAAGTCCTACGCCATCCAGGCGGGACGCGAAGTCCGCGTGTTCGTGAATCCCGAGAAGACCGATGACCTCGGCGCGACGAAACTGGCGCGCGAGATCGCGGACCGGATCCAGAACGAGCTCAAGTATCCCGGAGAGATCCGCGTGGTGGTGATGCGCGAGACGCGCGCGATCGAATTCGCCCGATAGCGTACGGTTGACAGTCCGACGTGATTTGCTTTTTTTCAGCCAAAAGGTAGAATGGGACTCGGAGGTAATCCGTAGCCAGCTCCCGGATTTATCCGGGACGAGATCCTAGGAAGGCAGGTGAACACTATGGCAAACGTCAACAAGGACGCACTCGTCGCCGCCATCGTCGGGAAGATCGATCTCTCGAAGAAGGACGTCGAGGCGGTCATCGAGACGATGGTCGATGAGATCACCAATTCGCTCCGAAAGGGAGACAAGGTGACCATCACCGGTTTCGGGACCTTCCGTGTCTCCAGCCGTGCGGCTCGCGAGGGAATCAACCCTCAGACCAAGGCGAAGATCATCATTCCGGCCATGACCGTTCCGAAATTCACCGCCGGGAAGACCCTCAAAGAGGCCGTCAAGTAGTCGTGTGACGCGGATCGGTTCCTGCTCGGACCATCCCGTGGAACCCGAACACAAAAGATAGGGCAATATCCCGTCCGAAAGGGCGGGATATTGCTTTTTTCCGGGATGTCCGTAGACTGGACGAGAAGCGGCTCGATATATCGAAGGATGGATTTTTTCGGAAGCGGCGTCCGGACTTTCGTAGGGAGCCCTTTGTCGAAGTTTATCGGGACAGGGTATAGTGGTAGTACGTCTGGGGACAATAACGCTGTCGGGACATAGTATAGTGGTAGTACGTCTGCTTTGGGAGCAGATAGTCCCGGTCCGATTCCGGGTGTCCCGACAGCGGGATTGTCCGACGGTCTCCAGGGTCGTCGTCGCTCCGCAGGAGAGATAGTCCCGGTCCGCCCGAGCATTCGCCGGGCGTCCGGCGTATGCCGGACGATTCCGTGTATCCTGACAAGTGCCCGAATCGATAATGACGGATAAGGGAATAAGAATAAAATCTATGGATTTCCTGCCGATTTCGTTGTTGAAGGTCGAGACGGTCGCCGACCGCACGAAGGCGTTCTTCTTCACGAAGCCGGATGGATTCTCGTTCCGCGCGGGGCAGTATGTGATGATCCGGATCCCGTCGGAGCGACTTGTCGAGCCGGATGTCCGTTCCGGAATGCGTCCGATATCGATCGCGTCGGCACCCGGTGATCGCGAACTGACGTTCGTCATGCGGGCGGGATCGACCGGATTCAAGAAGACGATGTGGAACCTGGTGCCGGGCGAGACGATAGGAGTCGGTGGGCCGCTCGGGAACGCGACCGTTCCGGATGAAGAGAGCCGTCCGATCGCGATACTGTGCGGTGGCGTAGGAATCGCGCCGGCACGCTCGATGATTCGCGATGCGGTTTCGAAAGGGGATCGGCGGAAGTTCGTGTTGTTCTCCTCGAATCGGACCCTTCGGGATGTTCCCTGCCACGAAGAGCTGCTCTCGACGGATCTTCCGGGATATTCGTATGTCTGGACGTTGACGAAAGCCGAGAATGAGCCGTCTCAAAAGGGTGAGGAACGCGGATACATTACGGCGGAGATGATCGAACGACACTTGCCAGAATGGCGGGAAGCACTCTATTATGTCATCGGTGCGCCGGCATTCGCCGATTCGATGAAGTCCGTTCTGCTCGGGATGGGCGTTGTGCCGGAAAATGTGCATATGGATCCGTTCGCGGGGCTTACCGGTTCGGGATCGAAGAATGTCGCGTAAACCGCCGGGTTTCGCGGGAAGCGGGTGTCGTATAGTGGCTATTATATCAGCCTTCCAAGCTGAGGATGTGGGTTCGATTCCCATCACCCGCTCAGTGCAGACAAAAGAGGCTCCGTGAAGGAGTCTCTTTTGTCTGTTATGAGGCGATGGGAATCGAACGGGCAGAAGCGAGTCTCCGAGCGTCGATGAATGCGACCGGATAGGAAGCATTCAGCGCTGCCCCGGGCTACGAGGCACCGTCAGGTGCCGAGGACGAAATTCCCATCACCCGCTCAGTGCAGACAAAAGAGGCTCCGTGAAGGAGTCTCTTTTGTCTGTTATGAGGCGATGGGAATCGAACGGGCAGAAGCGAGTCTCCGAGCGTAGGCTGCGAGGAGGCTCGAACATCCGGCTCCGTCTCGGACAACGAGGTGCCGTCAGGGCGGTCGAAGACGACATCTTCGTCATTCTTGGAAGCCGAGTGAATGGGAGTCTGGAATATGGGGAATACCGAATCTATTCTGTCCGTGATATACTGTCCCCGAAATGAACGTACGACGTATGAACAAGGTTTTTCTCGCATTGGGGGCTGTGGCGTTCGGATTCGCGGTCTGGCTGCTCGTGGGAGCGCCGGGAGGGAGCAAAATAACGGATTCGCGATCGGAGGGCGACGCCGTCGAGGTGAAAACGGACAAGAGTGCGGGGTCGGGTCGCGACGCGTCGACTGTGTCGCAAGGGAGTCGGAAGGAACCGGTAAGCAGCGATAAGAACAAGACTATGACGGAAGTCACCGAACTGAAGATCGAGAAGCTCGCGGACGGGACGGGAGACCGGATGACGAAGAAGGGAGATACGATCTCCGTCCATTACACTGGGACATTGACGGACGGGACGAAGTTCGATTCGAGTCTCGACCGTGGGACGCCGTTTTCCTTCACGGTCGGAGGGGGACAGGTCATCGCCGGATGGGACCAGGGACTTCTCGATATGAAGGTCGGTGAGAAGCGTCGGCTTACGATTCCCGCCTCGCTCGGGTACGGATCACGCGGAGCCGGAGGAGTCATCCCGCCGAATGCGACGCTTATCTTTGAGACGGAGCTGGTCTCGATCAAATAGCCGGCTCTTCGGTTTTCGGTTTCCGACAGGAGGCGTGCGAACGCCTCCTTCCCGTTTCGCCCGATCCGAATCGACGTATGATATACTGAACCGGTAGCGGTCGCCATTCCGGAAATGCGTCGGATCTTTTTCTTCTGTTATCAGGTATTCCTCCACATCTTCGCCGCCGCGGGACTTGTTCTTGTGGGTGGCTTTTTTGCGGTGCGATTCCATCTGACGGACGTGAAGGGCGGAGTCGATCCGAGAAACGGGGAATACCAGCCGATCGTTCTTGGAACCGAGACGGATCAGACGGTCGTCTCGTCCGGTTCGTCGGATTCGTTCGCGCAGCTCGATCGACGCCTTGCCGAATTGTCCCGGAAGCGCTCGCTTCGGGCACGGAATCTCTGTGGTATAGGCATTCTCGGCGGCTATGCTCCGGCGAGCGCACGCTCCGTCCTCGGGGCGCTCGATATGACCGATTCGGATCAGGTTACCGCAAAGATGCTTCTTGCCGCGAAAATCCGCCTCGAGGAGTCCGGACATCCGGACCCGTTCGGGTCGTGCGACGACGGATCCGCGAACGTGTCCGATGAGTCCGTACTCCGTTCCTTGTATGGGAACGCTTCCGGGGCGAGCCTGTTTCCGTGGATGAACGACAAGGAATGGTCGACCATCCGTTCCGCCATCGTGAAGGACCGTGAAGCGATCGATCGGGCCGCCGTCACAGCGGGCGTCGAGCCGCGCCTTCTTGTCTCCTGTGCCATCGTCGAGCAGTTGCGGCTGTTCCATTCGCAACGGGAGCTTTTCGAGAAGGTCTTCGAGCCGCTCAAGATCCTCGGGAACGCGAATAAGATCTCACTCGGCGTGATGGGTATCAAGGATGCCGCGGCCGCGGAGACGGAGGCTCATCTTTCCGATCCGTCGTCGCCGTATTATCTCGGTCCGGAATATCGGAACCTGCTCGACTATCCCGCCGGGGCGGACGTTTCCTCGGCGCGGTATGCGCGGCTCACGGAGGATGGCGATCATTACTATTCTTACCTGTACGGCGCCCTGTATCTTCGGCAAATGCTCGAGCAATGGAAGAAAGCCGGATACGATATCGTCTATCGGCCGGAAATCGCCGTGACACTCTTCAATGTCGGGTTTCCGCAGTCGAAGCCGAACGCCGATCCGAAGGTGGGTGGGAGCTCGATCTCGGTCGGTGACGCTTCGTACAGCTTCGGGTCGCTCGGCTACGAGTTCTACTACTCCGGAGAGCTTCTGGACGCGTTCCCGTACGTCGTGAACTAGCCGTATCCGCCCGAACGGAAGACGAGGCCCGTTCGCGGGCCTCGTCTTCCTTTTTCGTTCCGATACTATGTGAGCGGGTCGGTTTCCTTCGCGAGCCGGGCGACGAGGTCCGTGATTGTCAGTTCGCCGACTTTGCCATGATCGCGGCTCTCGAGCGTGACGGAGCCGTTCTCAGCCTCGCGCTTTCCGATTACCGCGAGGTAGGGAACCTTCGCGACCTTGCCGCTGCGGATCTTCTTGCCGAGGGATTCGTCGGAGAGATCGAGTTCGGCGCGGATGCCGACGGCGCGGAGTTCGGAAAGGACATTCTTCGCCGACGCCGCTTCCGATTCCCCGATCGGAAGGATGCGGACCTGTTCCGGCGCGAGCCAGAAGGGGAACGCGCCGGCATAGTGCTCGATCATGATGCCCATGAACCGCTCGAGCGATCCGGAAATGGCACGGTGGATGACGACCGGGCGCTCGGCTTCCCCTTGTTCGTTCGTGAAGGAAAGATCGAACCGTTCGGGCAGGTTGAAGTCGCACTGGATGGTCGCGAGTTGCCACTCCCGCCCGATGGCGTCTTTGAACATGAAGTCGAGTTTCGGCCCGTAGAATGCGGCTTCGCCTTCAACCCGTCGGTAGTTGAGGCCGTTCTCCATCGCCGCTCGTTCGAGCGCCGTCTCGGCGGCTTCCCATGCCTCGTCGGTACCGAGGTATTTCTCCTTTTCTCCATCGCGGACGGAGAGCGAGACCCAGTAGCCGTCCATCATGCCGAAGACCGTGTAGAAGGTCCGGATGATGCCGACGATCGTCGAGACCTCTTCCGCGATCTGTGAGACGCGGCAGAAGAGGTGACCGTCGTCCTGCGTGATGGCGCGGACGCGCGTAAGACCGCCGAGCTGACCGGATTTTTCATCGCGGTAGACGGTCGCCGGTTCGAAGTAACGCACCGGCATGTCCCGGTACGAGAACCGGTTGTCTGCGAAGATCTGCATGTGATGCGGGCAGTTCATCGGCTTCATGATGAACTTCTCCTCCTTGCCGGAGACGCGGAAGAGCTCGTCGCCGAACTTGGATGCGTGTCCGGACGTTTCGTAGAGCGCCTCCTTGGCGATGTGCGGGGTCCAGACGCGGGAGTATCCGCGGTCCCGGTGCAGTCGCCAGAGGAGTGATTCGATCTCCTGTCGGATGATCATGCCCTTGGGCTGCATAAGGGGGAGTCCGGCGCCGACGAGCGGCGAGACGGTGAAAAGGCCGAGTTCCTTTCCGAGCTTGCGGTGGTCGCGTTTTTTCGCCTCTTCGAGCATGGCGAGATGGGTGTCGAGTTCAGTCTTCGAGAGGAAGGCATAGCCAGAGATGCGTACGAGCATCGGGTTCTTCTCGTCTCCGCGCCAGTAGGCGCCGGCAAGCCCCTTCATCGCGAAGGATTCCGGGTCGATATCGCCGGTCGTTCCGGCATGCGGTCCCGCGCACAGATCGACGAAATTCCCGGTCCGATAGACCGTGATTTCCTCGCCTCTCGCTTCCGCCTCGCTGACGATCTCGAGCTTGAAGGGGTTGTCCGCGAAGAGATGCCGCGCCTCATCCGCCGTGACGACGCTCCGTTCGAAGGGGGCGTTTTCGCGTATGATCGCGCGCATGCCGGCGACGATCCCGTCGAAGTCCTCCGGCGAGAAGGTGATTCCGTCGGAGAGGAGGACGTCGTAGAAGAATCCGTCGTCGGTCGCGGGACCGGTGCCGAGCTTCGCGTTCGGGTCGCGCTTCAGGATCGCCATCGCGAGGATGTGCGCGAGCGAATGGCGGACGGTTGCGATTTCGAGGTGTTTCATAGCTCTTCTTCCGTTATGACCCGTATCCCGTTCTTTCTGAACAGTTCTCCGGTTATCCCGTCCCGACCGGTAAGCGTTCCGGAGAACGTGCCATCGTACGTCTTTCCGAATCCGCAGGAAGGGGAATTCGCCTTGAGAATCGCTTCACCCTTCCGTATCAGTTCCACGATATCCGCGCAGGGTTTCGATGTCCCGTCCCAACGAGACATCCTATTCCGGCGAGGCATGCGCTGACGATCTTCATAGGGGTGGAATCGCATGATATCTCGAGCGTAGCATCCATCGGGAGAAGTATCAACCGTCGGCCGGAAAAACGATACCGGCCCATCGGACGGACCGATAGGCCGGAAATCGGTTCCGTCGATACCCTTTTCTATCGTTTTTCATCGGTGGTCCGGAAGGAGAGGCGAAGGTCCTTTCGGAGATCCGCGGTCTGCACGTACTCCTTGTCCTTGGCCTTTACGGTGACCTTGACCGGGATCGTGCCCGTTCCGGACTGCTTCTGGATGAGGAGTTCGTAATTCTCCGCCGTGACCGTCGAGGGGAGGGTATAACTGATGGAGGTCGGCAGCGTCTGGCCGATCAGGCAGTCCACCTTGTATCCGAAGACCGATTTGTTCCAGTCGGCGGAATCGGCCGACGAGACGCCGCCCGTCTTCTGTCGGCTGTTCTCGACGTAGACGGATCCCTTCGGCGCGATGACGCGCGCATAGGAGTGATAGTCGCTGGTCCGCCAGTCTCCGTGCGTCGCGGTGTGGTCGTACGTGTAGGTCACCGTCGCGGTCGGTTTTTCCACGGTAAAGTCTACGACATAGTCGAGTGACCGTTTCACATAGTAGTCGCTTTTGAGCGCTCCTACATTGGCATCGACCACCATGAGATAGTCCTTGGTCCAGTCCTTTTCCACTTCGCCGTCCCAGTGAACCGCCTCGACCTGCTTCTGAAGGGCCTCATCCTTGAAATACAGCTGTACGTTCTTGTTACGGAGCTCCTCGAGGCCGAGGTCGGTAAGCTTCTTCAGGTCGCCGATGCCGGATACGTGCGAAACGATCTCGGCGGCAAGCTTCTTCATGACGTTCTTGCGGGCCTGCTTGAGTTCAGCCGGGACGTCGTCGCCGAGGTAGGCCTTCTCGACATCCTCTTCCAGGTCTATGGCACCGCCGTCTTTCGAGTAGGTGCCGAACCCCGGTATGGTGATGGGTCCGGTTACGCCGAGCACGTCGTTCAGGACGTCGGCGTTCACCGCGATGGCACCCTCGAATTTCTCGTATCCGCCGCCGAGACGGTAGAAGTACTCGGCCTTGGCGACGTTTTCGGGGAAGCTCGGGCTCCAGTTGGAATCGCGGAACTTCCATTTCTTGATCTGCATGTATCGCGTAAGGGGATACGGCGGGGTGATCTTGGCCGTGATGCGCTGGTCGAGCAGGTTGGCATCCTCGACCGAGAACGAGACGATCTTCCCGTCCTTCACCTTGAGCACGCCGTACTGACCGAGAAATCCGCCGCCCGGTCGGAGCTCGTAGTTGTTCTGGAGCATCACGAGGAGCGTGTGGGTAACACCGTCCTGCTTCGTGAAGGTCGAGACGAGAGAGTCCACGGTCGCGATCTCCTGTTTGGTATCCGCCTCGATCGGCAGGAGTTTGGTCACTTTCGTGAGGAGGGAGAGTCCTCCGACCGCGAATTCCTGCTTGTGGCTCTTCGCATACGAGTAGAGGAACCAGCCCCCGACGATCAATACGAGAACGACGAGGATCGCGATGACGCGTCCCTTGGTGAGAAATCGGTTCATGACGTTTCGGCAGTATGTTACCGGGTCATTCTATCACGGCGGGCCGTCCGTCGGAAGCGGGCCGGCGTCTCCTTGGCCGGAGAAGAGGCTCCCTTTACAGTACGTTCTCGCGTGCTACAATATTTCCGAACTGCCGGAACGCGTGGTTCCGGGCAAGGCGGGTATAGTACAATGGTAGTACACTAGCTTCCCAAGCTAGGGACACGGGTTCGATTCCCGTTACCCGCTCAGAAAAAATGTTCACTCGTACGTCTTATGGAACAGTGTAAGGACAAGATTCTCCTGGTCGTTCGAGGGGTATCGTCCGATGATGACTGTCGGATGTGGGAGGATATCCTCGGGTATGTGCCGGACGAGGCGTGTGCCGATATCCTTCGGTTTCTTGAAGAGGATCCGAAGAATATCGCGTCGCTTTCCGCGCGCCTGCGTCGGAAGATCATGGCGGTCGTGAATCTTGACGAGGAGGCATGGGACGCCGCTCTTAAGGAGGATGTCGAATATCTTCGTTCGATGATTCCTTCGGATCTTCTGGACGAGGCGGATCGCCGTCTGTCAGAGACGGGGGAAGTCGTCAGTCAGGCGCCCGAAGCGTAACACGGACGGCGATTTAAACCGCAGCAAGTCTTCATTATGGGAATGGAATCGCATACGTCGGCAGGTGCAGAATCGGAGGCGAAGAATCGAGAATCGGATCGCGAAAGCGAGCTGTCGCATGAACCGGAGAAGTTCCGCACAGTTTTGCTGGTAACGGCTCCTTTGGCTGCTGCGACACTCCAGTACGTGAGCGCGCTTTTTGAGCAGCGGAAGCAGAAGGGGACTGTTGATTATAAGGAGGCTCTCATGAATCCGGAAGTGCTTACTCGCATGAAGGATTCCGGCCTCAAGACCTATGATGCAATGGGTGCCTTGGAAGGGGTTGTCGAGGAGCAACGGTTCGATCGATTTGAGACAGGGATGCGGGAAAGGATCGACGCGGCCGGTTCCGAAGAGGAGAAAGAGAGGCTTCTGAACGAGCTGAAACAGCTGAAAACCCGTAGAGATAAGGAGCAGGATGATGCGAAAAAGAGAAAAGAAGCAACAGGAAATCTTTTGAGAGCGCTGTTCGGAGTTCAGAAATAGGCGACATCATTTCTCTTGCCCGCGGATCGACTCCGCGGGCTTTTCGTATCCGCAGAATTGCATGTTATGGCTTTATTAAGAGATTTTTCGTTCTTTTTTAGAATGATATTGACATATTTTAAATTTTGATATATAATATAAAAACAAATAAAGACAACGAAAACTTAGACACTTAAAAAAGATGATCATAAAAGACATTAACGATGGAGCGACCGCCTTTTGGTCTTTCCTGAAGAAGCTTTTCGTGGCCGTTCTGTTGGCTGAGTTTGTGGTGGTGTGTCTGGCCGCCGCAATAAAATCAGGCAAGATCGCTTTCGTGGCGTACGTTGCGTATGCCGTGATAGAGGGGATTGATCCCTTCTTGCCAGTTTCTTCATTCCCGCTAGTAGGAGGTTTCTTCCTCTTGGCGGGGGTGGCGTGCCTTATCGTCGCCATCCTGGCGGTCGTGAAGGCAGTCAAAATTATTTTCGGGAGAGACTCGACAGGAGATTAAGTCTCTTCAAAAAAATTGGAGTCACCTTCGTGCTTGTGTGCGAAGGTGATTTTTTTGGTGCGCGAGCCTTACTCCGGATTGACCGAAGTTTCCTTATCGAATAAGTGATGTATCCTGGTCGTGAATGGTTATGGACCGTCGAGGATAAAAACTCTTGACGGAATCTTCCGGGAACGATAGAACGGGGACATATCATGAACCCTTAAAACAGATCGGCTATGTACTTTTATCAGAAACCGGAAGGATTCGATCCGAAGTTCGAGATCGTCGCTTGCTGGCTCATGCGATCCGATGGTCGCCTCGCTCTCCTTCTCGGCAACCATGGAAACCCGAGGGGAATACGTGGGGTGTGCCTGCCGGGAAGGTCGAAGAAGGGGAGGTGCCGATTGTCGCCATGATGCGTGAGCTTTCCGAAGAGGCGGGATTCGTCGCGCTTTCCAGGGATGCTATCGGTTTCGAACGCACGCTGTATGTGCGATATCCGGACTACGAGTTCGTCTATCACATGTTCCGTACCGATGCCCCGGACGGATTTGAGACGGTGATCAATCCGGAAGAGCATCAGGGCTTCCGTTGGGTCACGCCGGAAGAAGCGCTCACGATGCCACTCATTCCGGAACTTGATTCCTGCATCAGGATTTCCTTTCTCGGAGGCGAATAATCCGAAAGCGGTACGTACATCCGTGCCGCTTTCAACGTTTTGACGCGCCCTTACGTCGTTCCGGCCCGCCTCTTGTCGTTGATGGCAGTCGGCACTTTACGGCGGTCCGAAAAGGTGCTATACTGTAACTGTCGTGAAAGACGGGTGTGCCGCGAGTGCGCCCGTCTTTTCCGTTGTCGGGGTAAAAAGTAACAGGAATATCGGTATGATTCAGGCGAGTATTTTCCCGGGACGGTATGTCCAGGGCGCTGGGGCCCTGTCGAGGCTCGGCAAGGAGTCGGCCCGGTTCGGTAAGAAGGCGTTCGCGATCTGTGATCCCTACGCGTTCGAGCATATCGTGCCCGGATACGAGGCGGACATCCGCAAGGAGGTCGAGATCGCGTTCGAGAAGTTCAACGGGGAGTGCAGCGACAAGGAGATCGGTCGCGTCACCGGGCTCGTGAAGGAGTCGGGGAGTTCCGTGGTGATCGCGATCGGCGGAGGCAAGACGATCGATACCGCCAAGGCGGTCGCCCACGCGCTGTCGCTTCCGGTCATCATCGCGCCGACCATCGCCTCGACCGACGCGCCGTGCAGTGCGCTGTCGGTCATCTATACCGACGAGGGCGCCGTCGACCGTTATCTCTTCCTGCCGGCGAACCCGAACGTCGTCCTCGTGGACACCTCGGTCATCGCCAAGGCGCCGGTGCGGTTCCTCGTGTCGGGCATGGGCGATGCGCTCTCGACCTGGCTCGAGGCCAAGTCGTGTCAGACGAAATATGCGAACAATTTCGCGGGCGAGAAGGGGAGCATGACCGCGTATGCCCTCGCCGAGCTCTGTTTCGATACCCTGCTCGAGTTCGGCGTCGCCGCGAAGGTCTCGAACGAGACGGGGACCGTCACGCCCGCCTTCGAGAAGGTCGTCGAGGCGAATACGCTCCTCTCCGGTCTCGGATTCGAGAGCGGCGGTATCGCCTCGTGCCATGCCGTACATAACGGACTCACCGTCCTCGAGCCGACGCACGCGTACTATCACGGCGAGAAGGTTTCGATCGGTGTCGTCACTTCGCTCTTCCTGACCGACAAGCCCGCCGATTTCATCGACGACGTCTACGACTTCTGCGAGTCGGTCGGCCTTCCGACGACGCTTGCTCAGGTCGGACTCGCGGACGTGTCCGACGAGGATCTCATGAAGGTCGCGGTCCGGGCCTGTGCGGAGGGCGAGACCATCTATAACGAACTCGTGCCGGTCACGCCGGAGTCGGTCTTCAACGCCATCAAGGCGGCGGATGCCTACGGCCGGGCGCGCAAGTCGGGAGAGGTGTAATCGACCGTTTCGATTGCCGTCGAGAAACGGGGCCCGTACGGGTCCCGTTTCTGTCTGTCTTCGCGAGGAGTCTTCGGCATGGCGGGCAAGGATTCGGAATTTCTCGATTACTACCGCATGCATCCGGTATTATAGGGAGCAAGATATTCGTGATGAGGCCTTTCGTCATTGACAATGGCGGCTGCTTCCACTAGTGTCGTGGCAAGGAGTTTCAATGCGAGTCACTTAAAACTATCTGGACCGGAGGAAACAATGAGCATACGAAATAGAAGGGAAGGGAAAACGAACCTTGATTTTCTTCGCATCATCGTTGTTATCGTGGCACTGTTCTACCTTCTCTATTTTATCTTACGGGTACAGTATTTCAATCATGAGACCGCTCAGAGACTCATGACGGAGATACCGCGGGAGCAGGTAATGAAAAAGGGCGACAGCTTCTATCGATTCGATTTTTTGGCGGTTCACACCGACGGAACACTCAAGGAAATACGACTTGTCCCACATACGACGGTCGGCAGTTCATGGCGCTTGGATTATGTCGCGACCTTGGGCTACCAAGATCCCCATTCCCTTGAGAATCGTCTGACAGCTGAGATAGACGAAAGGACCATCCCGATAAAAGGGACAAAGTGCTTTCGTGGGACTGGAACGGTTGAGTTGCATGACGGGAAAGCTCTCTGGACGAATATCCATCTTATTCCCGGTACGACGTTTCCGATTCAATAACGATCGTTTGCGGGAACAGTGAAAGCGACCGGGAATATCCCAGTCGCTTTTCTCTTTTCATGGTACGAGTCAGGTTGTTCCCGTCACGAACGCGTTGAGCGTCGGGAGAGGCGTAGGGTAGCTTAATATCAAAATATTAGCGAAAATGGATTCGTATGACTCCATTTTTCAAATTTGAAGCCTTGTTTTTCATCTGTAGAAGTAAGTTAATTCGGGCGGTTGACAGCGGCGTGTTCTAGTGGTAGCGTGCCTGTGCTTAACAATTTTTCAACCAAAAGACTTTGAAATCATGATGCAACACAACGGAAGTTACCCGGTTCAATGGAGCATTCGTCTTTCGGTGTACGCCCTTGCGGCCTACTCGATGTATGCTCTCGCCATGCGTGTAGAAACCCTCACGCCGCAGTCGTTCTTTTTCCCGTATCTGATGTACACGATATTTTCGTCGTTCGGTTCCGGGACGATGGTCGAGTCCGCAGGGGATGTTATCAACACGATGCTCCTGACAGACGTCGTCGGCTTTATGGGGATTTCTTTCCTTGTCTCGAAGCGAGAGGTGTCGCTGAGGCCGAAGTTTCTGTTTGGATCCGTCCCAGTCGTGTCTGGATTGATAGCGTTACATGTTTGGTATATCAGCCTTTCAAACGGACGCGGAGACTTTTGGCAGGATAGTTCCGGGCTTGCCGTAGAATTCATGATGTTTGCCGTCCTCGGGCTGTTTCTTGGTGCTATCTGGTTCTTGATCAAAAACGGTCCGGATAGCCGCACGCTTGGCGTGCTCGGGCAACCGGAATAATGCCGTACGATTACTGAATGGTCTGATCCCGCGAGCCGAAGAAGGTCGCGGGATTAATATCTTAAATGGAGGCACTCATGGATAGTTTAAAAAGGACGAACATCAATCTGTTCTTGGTCAACTCGGCCCTTTTCGGCATTTTAATTTGCATCGCATGGCTTGGTATCCGGGAGTATGACAGCTGGAGGCTTGGCAGCGATCTTACAAGGGAAGTGCCGATGGAACAGGTTTCGATAAGTGGGAGCAGGGAATATCGCCTGTGCTTCTTGGCGAGGTACGAGGATGGAAAATGTGAGAGTATCGATCTCATCCGCGGAACCACGGAGACTTATCCGGTCGATAATCCGCATTGCTGGCAATTTCAGGAGGAATTGAATTGGCAACCCGGTTTTCCTACGCTCCCTACTCTCAAGGCGAGGCTGACGGAAGGTGTTCCAAAAGACGAGATTCCTGTCCGAGGAAAAAAGACTTTTCAAGGGGTGGCTGTCGTGGAATATGTCGATGGCTTCGCTGGCTGGAGAAATATCCATGTGGTTCCGCAATCAATCAGAGCTGAATAAACCACATGACAACCGAAAGCGGCGCGAGAATCGTGCCGCTTTCAAAGTTTCTATCCTCGTTCTCGATGTTGACTGATGATATTCGGCACGTTTCGTGAAGCTTGAATTGGTTTCTTTTCGTATTCACGACCTTTTCGGGGGAGTCTAGTTTCGGTGAAAAGACCGTATGCTGTAACCGAAAAGGAAAGGAGCGGCTGGGATATTTCCGGTCGCTTTTCTCTTTTCATGGTACGAGTCAGGTTGTTTCTGTCACGAACCCGTTGAACATCCGGAAGAGGGAATCGAGGAGCGATCCGGCTCCCGTTTGACCGAAAAGGGCTTTCTTGCTAGGATTTTTCCGCTATCTGTCAAGCAGGGTGCTTGATTTTTTCGTTAACAAGACGCGGGTCATCCGTGTCGACAACCATGGGGGTGTATCATGAAGCCTTTCGTATCGAAGATTTTTCCGGGTAAAGAACTGGTCTTTCCCGGTTCAAAAGAATGGGTCGCTATCGGTGGGAGGGATATGTTTCCCGCCGCAGCCAAGGTGCTTCTGAGCACCAGTATTTACACTATCGGCGTCATCGGATACGGTTCGCAGGGGCACGCGCATGCGTTGAACCTCCGCGATTCGCTCAAAGGGGTCGATATCACGGTCAGAGTCGGTCTTTCGGTGGGGAGTGCTTCCCGGGCGAAGGCAATAGCCGACGGATTTACGGAAGAAAACGGCACGCTCGGTGAGACGTTTGACGTCATCCGGAAATCGGACCTTGTCATCCTGCTGATTCCCGACTCGGAACAGGTCAGGCTGTATAAGGAAATCTTCGAGGCGATGCGTCCGGGAGCGTTTCTTGGTCTCGCGCACGGGTTCCTGCTCGGTCATCTGGAAAGCGTCGGCGAGTATTTCCCGGACAAGTTCAGCGTCATCGGGGTCTGTCCGAAGGGGGTCGGCCCGTCCGTCCGCTGGTGGTACGAACAGGGGCGCGAGCGGAACGGTGCCGGAATCCCATGCTCTTTCACGGTGGAGCGCGATTATGGCGGTGCCGGTGACGTCGCGCTTGCCTGGGCGATCCTGATCGGCGCGCCGTCTGTTTCCTGGACGACGCTCCGGCAGGAGTATCGGAGCGATCTGGTCGGGGAACGTGCCGTATTGCTTGGCGGTTTGTGGGCGCTTGTCGAGGAGACCTACCGGTATTTCGTCGCCAACGGCATGCGAGAGGAGGATGCATTCAATCTGGCCGTCGAAGGCATTACCGGCCCGATCAGCGATCGCATCTCGCGGCATGGCGGACTGCTCGGACTCTACCGCGAGGTTTCGGAAAAGGAGGGAGGTGTGGAGGAGTTCGCTCGTGCCTATATCGTCATGTACGGTCCGGCGAAGGAGTTGATCAAGCAGATCTATGAAAGTGTCTACTCCGGAGACGAGATCCGTGAAGTGGTCGCGATGGCGAATCAGCCGATGAAACCGATCGACGGTTCCGACATGTGGACGGTCGGCAAGCGGGTTCGGGAGAATCGCGGGCGCATGAACTGGGAAATCGATCCGATGGTCGCCGGTTTCTATGTCGCCATGATGATGGCACAGGTCGACGTGTTCCGCGAGAACGGCCATTACTGGAGCGAAGTCTGCAACGAGAGCATCATCGAGGCGATCAAATCGCTGAGTCCGCTCATGCATGCCAAAGGCGTCGGCTTCATGGTGGATAGCTGCTCTCCGACGGCGAGACTTGGCACCAGGAAAAGGGGTCCGCAGTTCATGACGGTCATCCGGGAAGAGGTTCTGCCCGGCTTCGACCAGTCGATGGGGATGCCGTCATCGGAGACCCATCTTTTCCAGGAGTTTCTGACACATCCGGTACACTCAGCACTCGCTCTGTGTCTCCATCTGGTTCCGCAAGAGGACCTGTACGTAGGCAATTGACGGGAGCCAAACCAAAAACGAAAGCGGGAGAGAAACCACTCCCGCTTTCAACGTTTCCGGCGATATCCGCAATCAAACCGTTCCGGTCGCGAGGCTGTTCAACATACGGAACAGCGTATCGAGAAAAAGCTTGCCTGGATTCGGTTCGGAACCGTTTCGCAGCCGTTCGTCGGAGGCACCGAGGACGCGGGGGAGGGTGTCCGGAAGGTCGGCACGGACGGGCGTGCCGAGCGAGACGAATTCGTCGAAGCCGATCCGATCGACGGTCGGGTTCTCGGTCATACCGGTCAGCGTCGCTCCCGTTTCTTCCGCGGTTATATCCACGGCCGCGGCATCCGTTTCCGGAGTATCGTCCTCCGAAGCAAGGATCCAGACCCAACCCGCTCCCGTATCGGCATAGACGGCGTCGTCCGGGACGCTTTTTCCATACGAATATTCCACGGTCTGTACGGTCTTCCCGTCGGGGCGGCGGAGTTCTATGACGGCGCGTCCGTTGGGGAACGTGAAACGCGAGTCCGCATGACGGAGGATGATCTCCTCGCCGGGATCGACGGAGATGTCCGAGAGGATCGCGTGGTTCACGAGCTTCGACATGTCCGAGCCGGTCGCGATACTCCAGCCGGAGAGCGGGACCCGCTTCGGGGAATCGTTCCGGATGCGTATCCATTCGGAATCCGTATCCCTGCCGGTCGGATTCGGACAGAGCCGGGTCAGATGCAGGTTCCTCGAGGGGTATTTGGCGATGGTGATCGAAAACGGCTTCACGTATTCCTCGGTGCCGTCGCGGAGCGTGAGCGTTCCCTCGTACGTGCCGGTCTTTTCGTACCGGTGCCGGGTTGAGGCGAGGTAACTCCGGTGTCCGTCGCCGAAGTCCCAGACGTACTTCATCTTCTTCTTGTTCCCTTCGGTCGAGAACGGCGTCAGGACGCCGCGGTATCCCTTTTTCGGGATCGAGACCTCTTTTGCCTTCGGCTCCTTGCCGAAGAGGTTGTCGAGGCCGGGCGTGCGAGTCCTGCTCCATCGGTATTTCCCGTTTCCGGAATACCCGTACGAGGCGTCTTCGGACGCGGTTTCGTAGGAGACCGCGTCCATTATCGTGCCGTCGCGCGCGACGAGCGAGACCGCGCCGTCGGAATTGCGGAGTGCGAGCCGGGTGAGCGAGCGTGGAAGGACGAGATACCCTTTCGCCGGGATCGTCATGTACGTCGGGTCGGTCTTTTCGGTCCAGGTGAATTTTCCGGCACCGCTCCGGACGGTCCATCCGGAAAGTCCGACCGGTTCGTCGCCCGCGTTGGAGAGCTCGATCCATTCGTCCGGTTCGCCTTTCGTCTTCGGGTTCGGGAAGAGCTCGTTGAGGCGCACGATGCCGACCGGAGGTATGTGTGTGATGACCGGTTCCGGATCGAACGTATTCGGCGTGCCTCGTGTCGGGACGTGCGTCAATCGGAACGCGTCTCCCGTCCGGGCATACGAGGCGTTCTGTTCGGTCTTCGAATAGGAAAACGAGTCGGCTACGGAGCCGTCCGGAAAAAGGAGGGAGAGCGTTTCCGTCCCGGTATTGTTGAGCGCGATGCCGGACAGTTTCGCGTCGATGATCGGAAACGATCCGGCGTCGGCGGAGAATCCCTTTGCGAATACATATGTCCTGCCGGAAGCGTCGCGGAGCGCCCATCCGGAGAGGTCGACGGACGCGGCGGACGTATTCCGCAGCTCGATCCACTCGTCGGAGCCGGATTCGGGATAGGGGAGAAACTCGTTTATGAGGATCGTTCCGAACGGTGGAACCGGAGCCGGTTCCGGAGTAGGTTCGACGGTCTCTTTCCTATGATTCGTAGGCGTCGGGAGCTTCGAGAGGGACCACTTTCCGGTTTCCCGGTCGAAGACGAGGCTCTCGTTCTTTCCCGGGTTGTCGCCGATACTCTTGGAAAACGGCGCCGTATGTCCCGAACCCCAGGTGACGGATGTGACCATGCCGCCCTTGTCATCGAAGAGCGCGAGGCTATTGTCCGTCGTGAGTGCGGGCGAGGTCTTGTTCGTGCTCACGGCATCGGCGAGTCCGATGAATGCCGCGGAACCGTCCTTGTTCGCCCAGAGGAAGTATCCGTGCCCCGGGATCGTATCCGTATCCGAGAAGGCATGGAAGAGCGCGCCCTTCGTCGCCGTATCCCCCTTGGTCTTGCGGCGCAGTTCGAACCCTTTCAGGGAGAAGGCGGCCTCGTCCGTATTGTAAAGCTCGACGAAGTCGTCGTTTACGGTATCTCCGGCGATCTGAAGCTCGTTCAGGATCGGTCCGGTAGCGGCGTCTTTCGAAGGTCCATCCGCCGGATCGGCTCCGGATGCGGTCGGGAGAGTCGTAATGCCCGTGGAATCCGTTGTCTGGTACGCCGAAACGTCCGACGGTTCCGCATTGTCGGCTCCGGATGATGCCGGTGTTGCTGAAGGGGCGACCTCGACCGGCGGAATATCCGCAGTATCCGAAGACGCCTCCATCGTAGCCGGAGCGTCATCGGCGGATACCCGCGATGTCGGGGGCTCGGCCTCCGTTGCCTTGGTCGATTCGGCGGAAACGGATTCCGGTGATGATTCCGACGGCCCGGTGTCTTCGGAATCCGATGTGTCGGGCGTGGCCGACTCCGTCGTAGCGACGTTCCCGGCCCCGTCGGTCACGTCGGCGATGACGGGATCCGCCTCGCAGACGATGAGAGAGAAACAGAGCAGGAGCGGAATGACCGTTCGGTGTCCCATGGGTGTCGGTTTCGGTGTCGGTTTTATCACATCATAGCAGACGCGGTCGACGACGTTGAGAGAGGGCGATATTTCGTGTATACTATTGATAAGAAACAAACCTATGCGTATCGACATCGTCCCGGAAGGGAACAAGACCAAGCGCGAGAGTCAGCCGGAGAACGATTACGGCCTTCCGTTCATTTTCGATACCGTGTTCGGTGGCGTGAAGCATCTTTTGGAAAGCGTCGTCTCGAGCGTCGCCGACATGGTCGACGAGGCGCTCGGCATGGCGTTGCGGCGGGCCTTCGCCGTCATTCTGGGAGTGTTCGGTATCTGGTTCCTGTTCAGCGGATTCGCGAAGCTGCTCGACTACCTGTACGGGGCTCCCGGCGTCGGCGAGGTGATCGTCGGGGCGCTGGTATTCATGTCGGCGATCATCGTGTCGGCGTTCGCCCGTCGATCCCGATAGGGCGGCGGAATAATAAACGGACCGTAAACCATAACAACAACGGTATGGCGAAGAAAACGATCAGAAAGTCGACGAAGAAGCCGGTAAAGGCGTCATCGGTCGAGGCGTTCCGGAAGAACTTCGAGAAGGAGGTCGCGAAGGGGATGAAGTCGGTCGAGAAGGAGGCCGCGAAGATGAAGAAGTCGGTCGATACGGCCGTGAAGCAGGCCGACGCCTACATCCGCAAGAATCCCGAGAAGGCCATGGCGATCGCGTCCGGCATATCGGCGGCGCTCGGTGCGGCTGCGGCGCTTATAGCGACACATGGCAAGAAGGGGAAGAAATAGCGTCCCGTACCGCTTCCGACCGCCCCGGCGGATGCCGGGGCGGTTTTGGTATTCCTTGCGGAGCTCGGGTTCTTCACGATAGAGTATGAGAAAGTCGACTTGTTTCGAATATGACTACGGACGAGCTGCTGGGACTGGTTCGCGATATCGTGGATGATGCGTTCCGATTGAGTGTCAAGCGGACATCGGAACATGTGGCGCCAGTGAACTACGCGTGTGTGTTCACTCAGTCTGCTGACGCTTACGAGGAAACGTTCGCCGCCGCCAAGTTGCTCGGCCGGGTCGTGACCGAAACGACGACGGGTCCGGTCTTTCTGATCAGGCCTATTCCGACCGATGCTGGTGACCTTCGTATATTGAAGATACGAAAGCCGGATCCGAAACGACGGGAACGAGGCGATGCGGATTTTACCGTCCCGGACTACGAATCGTTCAAGGGGAAGCATGTCGGGACGCCGGGATTTTCCGTGATCGTTCGGCCGGAAATGGAAATGGTCGAACTGCTGGATCCGTCGAGTGACGTGCTTGTCTATTATTCTCATCCGACTCTCGGGGAGGTTCTCGGACTTGCGATGTAGGAGTCTTGTCGCTTCCGGTATGTTGCGTCGCAGCATTATCGTATATAGCTTATCTGTCTTGATCGTCGCCGGTTTCGCGGTGACGCTTTTGCGTGTCTCGTTCAGCGGGAAACGATCCTTCGAGAATCCCGTGAGTGATCCGGTGCCGACGGAGGTATCCGCGGAAAGGGCCGATTCCGACTCGCAGGCGGGGGATACCGTGACGGCCGACGGGTCCGAACAGGTTTCGATCGAAGGCGGAACGGGTGCGCCGGAAGCGGCTGTGTCATCCGCGGGTACCGAGAAGGCGACTGAGCCCGATACGGTATCGTCCCGGAAGGAGGTCGGAGGTGTTCGGGCTCCGAAAATCACCGATCGGCTTGTCACGTTCGGGTACGAGGATCGCTCGTCGCGGAATATCGATACGATCGTCGTTCATTCTTCCTACGATGCGATCGGGGACGATCCGTATTCGGTGTCGGGCGTCATCGAGGAATATCGGCAGTACGGCGTCTCGGCGCACTACCTGATCGATCGGAAGGGGGGCATCTCCCGGCTGGTCGAGGATCGCGATGTCGCATACCATGCCGGAGTCTCCACGATGCCGGACGGCCGTACGGGCGCGAATGCGTTCTCGATCGGCATCGAGGTCATCGAGAAGGATACGGACTCGCCGACTTCGGCGCAGTACGCGAGTCTCCGGTCGCTCGTCACGTACCTCAAGGGGGAGTACGACATAAAGTACGTCCTCGGACATCGCGATATCGCACCCGGCCGCAAGACCGATCCATGGGGGTTCGACTGGAGCAGGATGAGAGAGTAAAGAAAAAACGACATGGGAAAAAGGATTACGTTCGTAACCGGAAATCCGGCGAAGGCGGACTATCTCGCGAAGTACCTTGGCTTTCCGGTGGAACATCGGAAGCTGGATCTCGACGAACTTCAATCGCTTGATCTCCGGGAAATCGTCGAACACAAAGTCCGACAGGCATACGCATCGGTCGGAGCGCCGGTTATCGTCGAGGATGTCTCGCTTGAATTTTTCGCACTCGGTCGGCTTCCGGGGCCGTTCATCCGTTTTTTCGTGGAGGAGGTTCCGTTTGAAACGATCTGCTCGATGCTCGACGGAAAGCCTCGCGAGGCGATAGCCCGGTGCGTTTTCGGGTATTTTGACGGCAACACCCTTGAGCTTATCGAGGGCGAGTTGCCGGGACGGATCGCGAATCAGCCTGCGGGCGATCGAGGCTATGGTTGGGATCGCATCTTTATTCCGGAAGGGTACGATATCACTCGTGCGCAGTTCAACGAGGAAGACGACCGGAAGACCTATCTCCGACTGAAACCGTTTGCTGCACTCAAATCGTTCCTGGAGACTACCGTATGACGTATTCATTCAATCTAAACATCGATAAGGAGTCGTCGCGACTCGTCCTGCTGAAGGACGTGGAAGAGATCGTGTCGCGGGAGTGGCCGGAGTCGCGGGATATGGGGCGACAGCTTTTCGAGGCGATCGATGGCATTCTGACGGAGACCGGTCTTGTGCCGGCGGACGTGCCTTCGTTCGGTATCGAGACCGACGTTTCGGATTCGTTTACATCGGTGAAGATCGGCGAGTCCGTGGCGAAGGCATGGGAGTTTGGAACGGGCGACTTAAAGGCTTCAAATGGGAAAGGGGCTTTGTAGAGCCGTATTCTTGGATTAAAATTGGCTGCTTGACAGAGAGTCGGCCGATTGGTATCATGAGTCTACTTGCATAGGGAGTCCGCTCTAGAGGGCTTTCGATAGGGGTAAACAAACAACCGCGCCTCGGCGCGGATTTGCACGTCGAGTTTTTCCTTTTTTCCCCAAAGGAGAATGTTCCGCGACCTCTCGGGTGGATCAATTTCATAGATAACCAGAACCATCAGTCCCTGCTTGCCTTCGGGTCGCTCCCGAGAAGAAGACAAGAAGTGGCGATGGAAATTTTCGTATGCCTCAGACGAAGTCCTCGCTCCGGGTGAAGGAGCACGCGAGTTCCCAGTCGTCGCTCTCGAAACGGAAGTTCTTCCGGGACCAGGTCCTGGTTTCGCTTCCGAACCTTATCGAGATCCAGACGGATTCCTACGAGTGGTTCTGGGAGAAGGGTATCCGGGAACTCTTCGACGAGGTGAACCCGATTACTGATTTTACGGGGCGCGACATCGAGCTTTCGATCACCGACTACTACCTCGACGAGCCGAAGTACGATCCGGAGACGGCCAAGGCGAAGAACATTTCCTACGAGGCGCCGCTGCGCGCCAAGGCGACCCTGGTCCTCAAGAAGACCGGCGAGGTGAAGGAGCAGGAAATCTACCTCGGCGACTTCCCGATCATGACGGAACGAGGCACCTTTATCATCAACGGCGTCGAGCGCGTCGTCGTCTCGCAGCTTATCCGGAGCCCCGGCGTGTTTTTCACGATGGAGTTCAACAAGGGGAAGCGGCTTTTCGGGGCGAAGATCATCCCGAACCGCGGCGCATGGCTCGAGATCGAGACCGACCTCGACGGCGTCCTTTCAGTGAAGATCGACCGCAAGCGCAAGCTTCCGGTGACCACGCTCCTCCGCGCGTTCGGATTCGAGGAGAAGGGCATCCGCGAGGCGTTTTCGGACATCGACTCGGGCGACGTCTCCTTCATCGAGACGACTTTCGGCAAGGATGTGGCCGGCAACCGCGGCGAGGCGTATCGCGAGGTATACAAGCGGATCCGTCCGGGCGACCTCGCGACCGAGGAGAACGCCAAGCAGATGATCGACTCGATGTTCTTCGATTTCGAGCGGTACGACTTCGGTACCGTCGGTCGTTACCGTCTGAACCAGCGGCTCGAGGTCGAGCGCGAGGACACGCAGGAGAACCGCATCCTCAACCCCGAGGATCTCGTCGTCATCATCCGCGAGATCATCCGGCTCAACAACGACCCGGCGGCGCGTCCGGACGACATCGACCATCTCGGCAACCGGCGCGTCCGGGCCGTGGGCGAGCTTATCCAGAACAAGCTTCGCGTCGGCCTTTACCGCATGGTCCGTAACGTGAAGGACCGCATGTCGACCTGCGACCTGACGACGGTCGTCCCGGGCCAGCTCGTGAACCCGCGTCCGGTGGCCGCGGCGGTCAAGGAGTTCTTCTCGAGCTCCCAGCTCTCGCAGTTCATGGACCAGGTCAATCCGCTCGCCGAGCTCGAGCACAAGCGTCGTCTCTCGGCGATGGGTCCCGGCGGCCTTACCCGCGAGCGTGCCGGATTCGAGGTTCGCGACGTACATCATTCCCACTACGGCCGTATCTGTCCGGTGGAGACGCCGGAAGGTCCGAACATCGGTCTTGTCGGCCATCTTGCCACCTATGCCCGCGTGAACGAGTACGGATTCCTTGAGACCCCGTACTTCATCGTGCGGCGCGAGGTCTCCGCGGAGAAGGACGCGCTCATGGGGCGCATCCTCGCTGAGGACATCGCGGGAGCCGCGAAGAAGGGGGAGATGATCGTCGACGCGAAGACGGCCGAAACCGTCGCGAAGGCGAAGAAGGGGGAGGCCGTCCGGGTCCGTCCGTTCGTCTCGCTCGATATCGAATACATCAACGCCATCGTCGAGGACCGCAAGGCGATCGCTCACGCGGGCATCAAGCTCGACGAGCACCGCAACATCCTCGAGGATTCGGTCGAGGCCCGTATGAAGGGCGAGCCGGGCATGGCGGACATCGACGGCCTGGATTACGTGGATGTCTCCGCGAAGCAGTGCATCTCGACGGCGACCGCGCTCATCCCGTTCCTCGAGCACGATGACGCGAACCGCGCTCTCATGGGTTCGAACATGCAGCGGCAGGCTGTTTCCTGTATCGTTCCGTCCGCTCCGATCGTCGGTACCGGCATCGAGGACAAGGCGGCGAAGGACTCCGGTCAGGCGGTCGTCGCGGCCCGCGACGGCGAGGTGATCGAGGTCGACGGCGGACACGTCGTCGTCCGCGAGGATGCGCCGGCCGGTTCCAAGAAGGCGCACTTCGATCGCGAGTACAAGCTCCTCTCCTTCGCGAAGTCAAACTCGTTCACCAGCATGAACCAGGTGCCGCGCGTGACCAAGGGCGCCAAGGTGAAGAAGGGCGACCTTCTGGCCGACGGTTCCTCGACCGATCACGGCGAGCTCGCGCTCGGGCAGAACATGCTCGTCGCGTTCGTGCCGTGGGAAGGTTTCAACTACGAGGACGCGATCATCGTTTCCGAGCGTGTCATCCAGGCCGACCGTTTCAGCTCCGTCCACATCGAGGACTTCTCGATCGACGTGCGCGACACGAAGCTCGGTCCCGAAGTGGTGACCCGCGACATCCCGAACATCGGCGAGGACCGGCTTAAGAACCTCGACGAGGGCGGCATCATCCGCATCGGTGCCGAGGTCTCCTCGGGCGATATCCTGGTCGGCAAGATCACCCCGAAGGGCGAGGGCGACCTCACCGCGGAGGAGCGCCTCCTGCGCGTCATCTTCGGCGAGAAGTCTCGCGACGTGAAGGATTCCTCGCTCTATCTCCCGCATGGCGAGCGGGGCAAGGTCGTCGATATCCGCGTGTTCTCGCGCGAGAAGGGCGACAAGCTTCCGATGGGGGTCTTCGAGCAGATCCAGGTCTCGGTGGCGCAGGTCCGCAAGCTCTCGGTCGGCGACAAGCTCGCCGGTCGGCACGGAAACAAGGGCGTCATCTCGCATATCGCGCCGGTCGAGGACATGCCGTACCTTCCGGACGGCACCCCGGTCGACGTCATCCTGAACCCGCTCGGTGTCGCGTCCCGCATGAACATCGGACAGATCCTCGAGACGCACCTCGGCTGGGCGGCCCGTCAGCTCGGCTATACGGTCGCGACCCCGGCACTCGACGGTGTCTCCGAGGACATGATCAAGGACGAGCTTCGCAAGGCCGGTCTTCCGGAGAACGGCAAGATCCGTCTCGTCGACGGCAAGTCCGGCGCGCCGTTCGATAACGAGTCGACGGTCGGCATCATGTATATCCTCAAGCTGAACCACCTTGTCGAGGACAAGCTCCACATGCGTTCCATCGGTCCCTACTCGCTCATCACGCAGCAGCCGCTCGGCGGCAAGGCACAGTTCGGCGGCCAGCGTTTCGGTGAGATGGAAGTGTGGGCGCTCGAAGGATACGGCGCCGCGTACACGCTCCAGGAGATGCTCACGATCAAGTCGGACGACGTGCTCGGACGGTCGAAGGCATACGAGTCCATCATCAAGGGCGAGCCGATCCGGAGCCCGAACATCCCGGCCTCGTTCCACGTGCTCGTCAACGAGCTCAAGGGCCTCTGTCTCAACGTCGAGCTCAAGGGGGCGCAGACGGACGACGAGGACGGCGAGGAGGCGACTCCCGCGGAGGAACGAAACTTCGGTGACCTCTAAGCTTCACTGACTTCTAACGCCATCCCTATGAGCACCGAAAACATCACGAAAGTCAGCGATTTCAGCAGCGTGAAACTTACGCTCGCGAGCCCGGACCAGATCCTCGAGTGGTCGACCGGCGAGGTCACCAAGCCGGAGACCATCAACTACCGTACTCAGCGCTACGAGCCGGACGGTCTCTTCTGCGAGCGCATCTTCGGTCCTTCCAAGGACTGGGAGTGCTATTGCGGCAAGTACAAGCGGATCCGGTACAAGGGAATCGTCTGCGACAAGTGCGGCGTCGAGGTGACCCGCGCGATCGTCCGTCGCGAGCGGATGGGGCACATCAAACTCGCGACGCCGGTTTCCCATATCTGGTATCTTCGCGGCGTGCCGTCGAAGATCGGACTCGTCCTCGGCATCTCGCCGCAGGACCTCGAGAAGGTCATCTACTTCTCCTCCTACATCGTTACCGAGGTGAACGAATCCCTCCGCGAGAAGGCGGTGAAGGAACTCGAGACCGAGTACAAGACGAAACAGAAGGAACTCAAGGATTCGGACGAGGCACTCGACGAGCTCCGCGAGCAGTACCGCACGACCAAGGACGAACTCAAGAACCTGGTGCCGTACCGTATCCTCTCCGAGCTCGAGTACTTCAACCTCTCGCAGCGCTTCGGACAGGTCTTCTCGGCCGGTATCGGCGCCGAGGCCGTCCGCAAGATCCTCGAGAAGGTCGACGTCTCCAAGATGATCGAGGCGCTTCGTGCCGAGCTCGAGGCGGGCGAGACGTCCGATCCCAAGAAGCTGCTCCAGCGGCTCAAGGTTTTCCAGGGCTTCGAGAAGGCGGGGCTTCGCTTCGAGTGGATGCTCCCGACCGTCATTCCGGTCATCCCGCCGGACCTGCGTCCGATGGTCGCCCTCGACGGCGGCCGGTTCGCGACATCCGACCTTAACGACCTCTACCGTCGCATCATCAACCGCAACAACCGGCTCAAGAAGCTGCTCCAGATCGGCGCGCCGGAGGTGATCACGCGCAACGAGAAGCGCATGCTGCAGGAGGCGGTGGACGCGCTCTTCGACAACAGCGCCCGTCGCGGACAGGCCTCGGCCGCCGCGTCGACCGGCCAGCGTCGTCCGCTCCGTTCGCTCGCCGACGCCCTCAAGGGCAAGCAGGGTCGGTTCCGTCAGAACCTGCTCGGCAAGCGCGTCGACTACTCCGGCCGCTCCGTGATCGTCGTCGGTCCCAAACTCAAGCTGCATCAGGCGGGACTTCCGAAGAAGATGGCGCTCGAGCTCTTCAAGCCGTTCATCATCCAGAAGCTCATCGAGCGCGAGGACGCACATAACGTCCGGACCGCCGGCCGTATGGTCGACGCCGAGGCGGAGGAGGCATACGAGATTCTCGATCAGATCATCGAGGATCACTATGTGCTCCTCAACCGTGCCCCGACCCTCCACCGGCTCTCCATCCAGGCGTTCCAGCCGGTCCTCATCGAGGGCAAGGCGATCCGCCTTCATCCGATGGTGTGCTCCGCGTTCAACGCGGACTTCGACGGTGACCAGATGGCCGTGCACGTCCCGCTGACCGATCAGGCCCGCTGGGAGAGCGCGAACATGATGCTTTCGGCCAAGAACCTGCTCAAGCCGGCCTCGGGCGACCCGATCGTGTCCGCGACGCTCGACATGGTGCTCGGCGCGTACTACCTGACCCACCTCAAGCCGGGCGCGAAGGGCGAGGGCAAGGCGTTCTCGTCGATGGACGAGACGATCTTCGCCTACCAGAACGGCATCATCGACGTGAACGCGAAGATCAAGCTCCTCTACGGCGGCGAGATCATCGAGACGTCCGCCGGACGCGTCCTCTTCAACGACATCCTGCCGGAACACCTCCGCTTCGTGAACGAGGAGTTCGTGAAGAAGAGTCTTAACGGCGTGATGGCCCGCATGCTCGAGGAAGTCGGACAGGAGGAGACCGCCAAGTTCGCCGACAAGCTCAAGGATCTCGGATTCAAGTCGGTCTCGCGTTCCGGTATCAGCTGGGGCATGGACGACCTCGTCGTCCCGACCGAGAAGGAGGCGATCCTCGCCGACGCCGAGGCCAAGGTAACCGAGGTGAAGGGGCAGTTCGAGATGGGATTCCTTACGAACGAGGAACGCAAGAACCGTGTCATCGAGATCTGGAACGAGGCCAAGAACGCCATCACCGAGGCGGTCCGCGCGTCGCTCGACAAGGAAGGGCCGGTCTACTCCATGGTCTACTCCAAGGCTCGCGGCTCCGAATCCGTCGTCGTTCAGATGACCGGTATGAAGGGTCTTATGGCCGGTGCGACCGGCGAGACCATCGAGCTCCCGGTCAAGAGTTCCTTCAAGGAAGGATTCAACGTTCTCGAGTACTTCATCTCGACCCACGGTGCCCGAAAGGGTATGGCGGACACCGCCCTCCGTACCGCGACCGCCGGATACCTCACCCGCCGATTGGTCGACGTGTCCCAGGACATCATCGTCCGTGAGGAGGACTGCGGCGATACCGAAGGTTCGTACCTGTACCGCGAGGATTCCGAGTCGATCGGCATGAGCTTCGCCGGACGCGTCCGCGGCCGCGTGGCGCTCGAGACGATCAAGCATCCGGAGACCGGCGAGATCATCGCGAAGAAGAACGAGCTCATCTCGAAGCCGAAGGCGGCCGAGATCGAGAAGGCCGGCATTCAGAAGGTGAAGATCCGTTCGCTCGTGTCCTGCAAGGCTCCCCGCGGCATCTGCCGCAAGTGTTACGGTGTCGACCTCGGCCGTAACGCGATGGTCGAGCTCGGCGCCTCGGTCGGCGTCGTCGCCGCGCAGGCGATCGGCGAGCCGGGCACGCAGCTTACCATGCGTACCTTCCACATCGGAGGTATCGCCGGATCCGACATCACGCAGGGTCTCCCGCGTGTGGAGGAAATCTTCGAGGCCCGCACGCCGAAGTCCGAGGGCGTCATCGCCGACGTCGCCGGTACCGTGAAGTCGGTCTCGAAGGACGGCGAGAAGCTCATCAAGGTGACCGTCGCGACGGTCGACGGCGAGGAGCGCGAATTCTCCGTCCCGGCGAATCTCTCGGTCCTCGTGAAGGAAGGCGATCTTATCGGCGAGGGTTCCGTCCTCTCCGAGGGACACCTCGACCTCAAGAAGCTCTACGAGATCTCCGGCAAGGAGGCTCTCCACCGCTACATCATCCGCGAGATCGAGGAGATCTACGCGAGCCAGGGCGAGGGCATCAACGACAAGCACATCGAGGTGATCATCCGTCAGATGCTCTCCCGCATCCGCGTCACGGATCCGGGCGATACCGAGCTTCTGCCCGGCGATATCGTCGAGTCCGCGCAGTTCGCCGAGTCCAACACGGACGCGACGGCGGTCGGAAAGGCACCGGCCAAGGGCGAGCAGCTCGTCCTCGGCATCACCAAGGTGGCGCTCTCGACCGAGTCGTTCCTCTCCGCGGCGTCCTTCATGGAGACCGCCCGCGTCCTCATCAACGCGTCGGTCGCCGGCAAGGAGGACCGTCTCCGCGGACTCAAGGAGAACGTCATCATCGGTCGGCTCATCCCGGCCGGAACCGGATTCCGCGAGCATGTCGACGCGGCACCGGAAGCGGCTGTCGAGGAGACCGCCGAATAGGCCCGACACGCATGTCCCGAAGAAAACGCTCCCGATCCGTCGGGGGCGTTTTCGGTTTATACAGACGCATGCGTATCGGAAGTCGATCGTGAATCCGGGAATCGCTTTTTCACTTGTAGGTACGAAAAAGTCCGACAGTATTACTGTCGGACTTCCTGTTGTCGGTTCGGATTTCCGAGATAGTACGGCATAGTCCGATCGTTCAGGGCCGCCTTGTACTTTACCGCCATGACCGCATCCGCGAACGGCTTGGGAATCCATGATTGGAAGTTTTCCGGTCCTTCTGCTACGGCGCGTTTCCTGAGGAATACGAGGTCGCCCGTGAGATGGGCACCGATGCTTCGTTGAACAATTTCGATCATTCCGCTGCCGCGGCGGGTAACCGTGATGATCGAATGCGCGGACGAACACCACCCCTGTATGTCGCAGTTCTTTCCGGTTTCCTGAAGCCAGTATGGATTCAGTTTCTGGCCCGAAGGTCCGCAGACCACTATGACGGATCTGTCCGCATCCCGGAAACGTTCCGGATAGCTGATCCGTTGCAATTTTCCTCGGAGGGGTTCCGGAACGATAAAAAGTCCATGTTCGGATTTCGATTTCGGTAATCTGAGGATGGCACGTTTGTCGTTTCTTGCGAGAAGCAGTCTTCGCAGCTCAGTCGCACGGACGGCCGATTCGAATTCGTCGCGACTAATGGCAACCGTGATGTGCGGAGAGGTCGGGATACCGGAATAGTTCATGATAGGTATTTCTGGCGGTTTGGTTTAAGAATTGATGGTAAGGGGCGAAAAGAGATGATACCTGAGCGGACGGATCCGGTCAACCGGTTGCGTACAAGTGAAAGGCCTCGCGTATTACGGCGAGGCCTGATCGGTCGTTTTGTGGAAGTACGAGATCCGCAAAAGCGGATTTTTCTCGGTCATTTCGAGATCTTTCTTTCTGTTACACGCTTTGTCGAGTGCGGCACGGATCGTCTCCTCGTATCTGCAAAGCGTTATTTTGTCGAGATGTCCGATTTTCTCGTCGGTGATTTTATTTACGAAGATCCTGATAATGCCATCCTGAACGTCTCCCATCGCATGATTCCTGATGATCACTCTGGGATTCTGCGTCTTGGCGCGGACGGTGTATGCGGTATAGCCTTGATCCGGAGAGAACCAGGCGGTGATTTCCGGCGGCATATCGTCGGAGACATCCCTGAACCATTGCCTGAACCTCCTTCCCTTATGCGTGCATACGATTGTCGCCGCATCGGTATTCTGCGAGTACGTTTCCGGGACGAAGAGTCGGAGCCGTCGGTTCCGCAGTGATTCGGGAACGTGGAACGCCTTCTTGTTCGCGTCGAGAATCGGTAACGGCACGATCCGTTTTCCGCCGCTTATCCAGCTCGCTTCGAGAAGTTCCTGGTCGAGCTTTCTCTCGATATCGACGACAACCGCGATGAACGGTTCCCGTCCCCGGTACGCTTTTTGCGGTCGTTTCATGGTGAACGGGTTTTCGTTTGAGGTAAGTCGGTCGAGCGCCTATCGTCGGAATGTGATCTTATGCGGTTCGCCGCTCCAGATGGTAAAACGCGTGGATCCGGTCTTCACTTCCGACTTTGCGTAGGAGGGCCGCGACTGCATCACCGTACGGACCGAACGCTCCCGGAGTATCCGACGGACGCTTCCGCATCAGGATGGCCTTTTCCAGGTTGATAGAAGTAACGGATATCCGGTCGCGGACGATGAGGCGCTTCGCGATCTCGACCGTCCCGTCCGGCCGGTAGCATGCCGTTACCAGGTTCTTCTGACTCGAGAACCATGCTTGGGCGCGTGAGCTGCCCAGCTGATCGTCCCGGATCCAGAACGGACGAAGCGGCTTTCCGTCTTCCGCACAGACGACGACCGTCCCGTCGTTTCTGATGTGCTCCGCAAAACACAGATTGAGACGCATCTCGTTGAACTGCGGATCGAGGTAATACTGCCGATTCCGTTCGAGCAGACTCGGGAGGGAAACGATGGCGGAGTCGTGGCTGACTCTGACCAGCGTCGCCGTTATCCAAGGGAGGCGTTCCGCTATTTTCGAGAGCGTGTCACGGGGGAGCCAGATCGAGATGAACGGCTGGGTCATTTCATTCAGTCTGAGTTGCATGGCTTTTCTGTTGGCTTGAAGTTTGCGAATCCGATCCCGGAGGCGTTTTCCGGGGTTTTTCGTTTTGTGAAAGGGCGACGTGGCATGATACGATATCGTCTTTCGTCGGTCAATACCCCCCCGGCGCGCCTTGACGAGCCGTGACGATGCGACGGCGTCTTGGCGGGACAACTCGGCTTTTACGGCGAATTTCCGAATTTTATGAATAAGGCGGCCATGAGTGATGTAGCATGTGAAAAAGGATGGAGCGGTTCGGCGTATTTGAGCATGCGAGCCCAAAGCGTGCCAGGGAGAAGTGTCTGACGGCGGACAGGATACGAAAAACCCGGCGATGTTCATGCCGGGCTTCATCGTTTGACGGTTTTCAGACTGTCAGGCCGGGTTCTTTTCCACAGGGGTTGAAGAAGTAGCTCATTCTGTACTTCGGGTACTGTGATTTCGCGATGGCCGCATTTATGGCGTCCCTGAAACATTCGAGATCGGAAGGTAGCGCGTCTCCGAAACCGAATTCGTGTCTTGATTCCAGCAGATCCGATATGAAGACGGACCGATCTTCTATCACCAGGGAACGCCTTTTGATAATGATTTTCCGTTCTTCGTACCAGGCGGTCACGGTGTAGGCCGTATTGATGGCGGAGAACCAGCACGTGAGGTAGTCCGGGAGGGGGGACTTGTAGAGAAAATGCGGTCGCAGTTTTCCGCCTTTCAATCCGCACACGACCGTGGCGCCGCCATCTTTCCGATACCGTTCAGCGATATGCAGTCTGATCTTTTCGCGCGGGAAGCAGTCCGGAAAAATGAAGCCGGCCGCTTCTTTCGGCATCCTCCGCAGCGGGACATAGAGGCGGTCTTGGAGCTGCCAAGCCGTCTTTTCGAACGGCGTATCCTTGATGATGTCGAGGCCATCTTTCGTATCGAGATGAACTGCTACGTACGGCGCGACCATGAAGTACGGTCTTCTGTGTTTTCCCATGTAGATTGGATCTGTGGCCGATATCCGGCCGTTGACGTGATGTAAAACAACGGAATGAAAATACAGGAAAACAAGTGGCGTGTCAAGGGTCTTCGAAAAGCCCTGTCGGAATTTTCGATGGGATGGTACGCTTTTCCTATGACCCAGGATCAGGCCCTCTCCATTCTCAGAACCGGTGCGTCGGTCTTCCTTACGGGGGAGGCCGGTTCCGGCAAGACACATGTCGTGAACCGGTATGCGGCGTACCTGCGTTCCCGCGGGATCCCGTACGCGATGACCGCCTCGACCGGGATCGCGGCGACGCATATCCGCGGTACCACCATCCATTCGTGGAGCGGCGTCGGAGCGAACCGTGACATGAGCGACGAAGGGTTCGAGCAGCTTGTGAAGAACCGGAGGGCCGTACGGCGGATCCGTGAGGCCCGCGTTCTCGTGATCGACGAGGTGTCGATGCTCGACGCCCGGGTCCTCTCGCTCGTGGAGCGGATGTGTCGCCGAGCGAAGGGATCGACGTCGCTTCCCTTCGGCGGACTGCAGGTCGTGCTCGTCGGCGACTTCTTCCAGCTGCCGCCGGTCTCGCGCGAGGGCGCCTCGCGGTTCGCGTTCGAGTCGTCCGCCTGGGATGCGCTTCGTCCGGTCGTCTGCTACCTTCACGAGCAGCACCGGCAGGAGGACCCGGCGTTCCTTTCGGTCCTTTCGGCGATCCGCCGCGACGAGGTCGGCGAGGAACACCTCGCGCTCGTGCGGGGGCGGATTCTTGGGCGGGACGACGTGCCGGACGAGGATCTGCCAGTACTCTTCTCGCATAACGCGGACGTGGACGGTCTCAACGCCGCGGCACTCGACCGACTGCCCGGCAGGTCGCGCGTCTTCCTCATGGCCAAGCGCGGACCGGACAAGCCGCTCGAAGCGCTCGTGCGCGGGTGTCTTTCGCCCGAGCGGCTCGAGCTCAAGGAGGGCGCATCGGTCATGTTCACCAAGAACAATCCGGACGAAGGGTACGTGAACGGGACGCTCGGCACCGTCATCGGGTTCGATGCGGCGAAGAAGTTTCCGATCGTCCGGACGCGAGACGGCGAGGCAGTGACGGTCGCTCCTGCGGAGTGGTTGGTCGAGGAGGGCGAGGAGATCGTCGCGCGAGTGCGTCAGATCCCGCTTCGGCTCGCGTGGTCGATCACGATCCACAAGAGTCAGGGTGTCTCGCTCGATGCGGCGGTCATGGACCTCTCGCGCGTCTTCGAATACGGGCAGGGGTATGTCGCGCTCTCGCGGGTGCGCACGCTTGCCGGGCTCTCGCTCGTCGGACTTTCCGACCGGGCGTTCGCGACGCATCCCTCGGTACGCGAGAAGGACCGCCTGTTCCGCGAGGAAAGCGAGCGTGCCGAACGCGCGTACGGTTCGCGAAGCGAGGAGGAGATACGGAAGGACGAGGAGGCGTTCCTGGTCCTGTGCGGGGTGTCCGGGAAAAAAGAAGGCGGTCCGCACGGCCGCGCGAAGGGAACCGCGAAGAAGGGAAATGGAAAACGGAAAGCCGCCGGTGCGGGCGGCGGGTTCGACGAGATACGGAAGAAGCATCCCAAGGCGTATATGCCGTGGAAGGAAGACGAGGACAAATGGCTCCGAAGGCTTTTCCAAGGCGGCGCCGATGTGAAATCCATCGCCGAAGCGCTCGGCCGACAGCCGGGGAGTATCCGCGCGCGGATGAGGAAGCTCGGGCTGGAGGGAGACTGACGATCCTGTTCGCAGCGTTTGTCTTCCTGATGGCCGTGTCGTATCATAGTATATGAAAGAACGGTAAACAAAGAATCGCATCGCTATGGAATCCCTTATTCCGTTTGAAGAAGAGCGGATCCGGAAGGTCTGGCATAGAGAGAGGTGGTTCTTCTCGGTCATCGATATCGTCGCGGTTCTGACCGATCAGACGGATTTCAAGAAGGCCAAAAGTTACTGGACGACCCTGAAAAGCAGGCTCAAGAAGGAGGGAAGTGAAGTGGTCACAAAATGTGACCGGTTGAAGCTCGTCGCCCGAGACGGTAAGATGCGTGAAACGGACGTCGCCGATATCGAAATCCTGCTCCGGCTCATCCAGTCTGTTCCGTCGCCGAAGGCGGAACCGCTCAAACTCTGGCTGGCGCGCGTCGGGACCGAGCGGATCGCCGAGATCCGGGACCCGTCACAAGGCATCGACCGGGCGCGGGATTTGTGGAAGAAATACGGCCGGAGCGAGAAATGGATCCGGCAACGGATGATGGGACAGGAGACGCGAAACCGGTTGACCGACTACTGGAAGGACCACGATGTGCAGGAAGGTGACGAGTACGCCATTTTGACGAATATCATCCACGAGGAGTGGTCCGGGCTCGGTGTCCGGGAACACAAAGCGCTCAAGAAGCTGGACACCGCGCATAATCTTCGCGACCACATGAACGAAGCGGAGCTCGTCCTGACGGCGCTTGCGGAGTTGTCAACGCGGCAGATCGCCGAGAGTACGGGTGCGACCGGATTCTCGGAGAATACGGTTCCGGCCCGGAAAGGCGGACGCATCGCGAAAAACGCCCGTCTCGAACTGGAATCGAAGACCGGGAAGCGTGTCGTCTCCGGAGAGAACTTTCTCCCGCCGATGAAAACCGGAAAAGAAAAGAGATTGAGGTCGGAAAAGAAATAGAACATGCATGGTGCATCACAAAGACCCTCGGCCGTCAGCCCGGAAGCATCCGCGCGCGGATGAGGAAGCTCGGGCTGGCATGAAGAAAGAGGCTCTCGCGAGAAGAGCCTCTTTTTTCTTTGTGCCGATACGGCGGTCACCCTTTCATGACGTCGATCACGGTGAAGTAGGTGTCGGGTGGTTCGTTCGTGAAGTCGTTGTACTGCGTCTCCTCGATCTTTTTCATGAGAAAATCGATGCAAGGAATCGTCCCGTCGACATAGGTCTGTCGGCCGTTCACGTTGTGCGTAAACTCGAGCGTGACGCTGCCGTCCGGTGATACCAGGCGGTAGGTGTGCCAGCCATGGCCGTCGAGATATTTCGGCAGGATGCCCATCGCGAGCTGTGCCATGCGGTTTCTGATCGCCTTGATCGAATCTTCGCCGCGATAGTTGACGCCGAGCCGTCCGAGGAGCTCGCCCACCTTCTGCGCCGTCCCGCTCTTGTCCTTCTTTCCGGCCTGGTGGCTTTCGACGATCTCGAGTGAGAAGCCCTTGAGCGTGTCCGGATAGGTTGTCGCCGCGTGCTCGAACATCGAGAGCAGGAGAACGATCGCCGGGGACATGTTGGGTGAGATGACGGCCGGAACCCCGGATTGCCTGACGGTACGTTCCAGGGCCTCGCGATCGCCACCGGTCGTGCCCATGACGAACGGGATGCCGACCTTGCAGAACAGTTCGGCGTTTTCGTTCACCGCCGACGGGACGGAATAGTCCACGATGATAAGTTCGTCGTAGCGTTTTTTCAGCTCGCGGAGTTTCGCCTCGCGGCCATCCGGGCCGATCGTCTTGAAGACGGTCTTCTTGTCTGCCGATGACCGTACCGATACCGTCTTCGTCGTCGTATCCGGACCGACGAGCGCGTACCGGATGACGGCGTAGCGGTCATCGTTGAGTAATGCCTGTGTCACCTGTGTCGCCATTTCTCCTGGCAGGCCGGAAATGAGGATAGACTGTTTTAGTTCCATGATATGCATGATTTGGCGTTGAAGAATTGCTGCTTGTGAAGAATACGAATACGGTAGCCTATCAGGGTCGGGCGAGACCGTCAATCACACCGCTGTCCTTAGTCGCTGACCCAGGAGCATCCGCGCACGGATGAGGAAGCTCGGGCTGGAATGAAGAAAGGGATCCTCTTGGAGAATCCCTTCTTTCGTGATGATGCACGGTTTTCAGTTTTTCCTGAAGCCTTCCGGAAGGCAAATATTTCGGTAGTACAGGGACGCGTACGTCCCATAGTCCTGTTCGGACGGGATTATGACTCGGTTTATTTTTCGAGCAAGAGGAAGTATCGGTTCTGATTTTGACCGCGAGCCGTTTTTCCAGCAGATTGCTACAGTATCAGAGATGCTTCGGGGAGTCATGATCATGCCGAGCTCCATTCTTCCGTTAGATTGATTCCTCCGGATCAGAAGGGAGCCTTTCGGCGCATTCGATATCTGAGATTCGTTGGCTATGTTGCGGAAGCTTCTATCCAGAGCCTCGTACGCTTCTTCTCCGGGGAGGTACAGAAAATCTGTCTTGTAGGAGAGGCTGGCGATTCCGATTTTGTGCAGCGTACCGTCAGCGGTATAGACGGAAAGACTGTCGCGATCGGCGGATTTCGACTCGATTCTCAGACACGTTTTCTCTTTGGTGATAATATAGGATCCGATCGGAATATTCTTCAGTTTACGTTGGAATTCTTCCGCGCCATCCAGTGGGTTGGTTGTTTTTACGTACGCGGCAAAAAGAAAGAGAGTGATACCGAGAATCATCCCGACAAGCGTGAATTTGCGCATGAGTAAACCCGTTTCCGGGCCCTGGTTGAGGTTGGTGATGTGAAGACTACTATGGCATTCTATTATAGCAGAAAAGAGCCGCATCGTCAACCGTCAGGAAAGGGCTTGGATGAGGCGAAATAGGGAGAAGTAACTTTTGATGTGTTCAAATATGCACGGCATATGTTTTCTGGTGCAGCAAGCTTTGTGGCTTGATTGGGGCTTTACAAAGGGGTTTTTCGGCGTATAGTGAAGGGAGAAACTATTCTTGAACTTCCTATGGAGCGCACCGAACTTCTCAAGAAGATAGAACAACTTCGCGGATCGAAGGCTATCTCGTATGTGACGAGCGATCGGCAGGGTCCGGTGAATGCACGCATTGCGATGGATATCATCCCGTATATGAGCGAGCAGTTGCGCTCGATCGGCAAGGTTCCGAAGATCGACCTCGTCCTGTTCAGCGCGGGTGGGGACACGATGGTGCCGTGGCGGCTCGTCTCGATGATCCGTGAGTACTGCGATACCTTCTCGGTTCTCGTGCCGTACAAGGCACACAGCGCGGCGACGATGATTTCGCTCGGGGCCGACGAGATCGTGATGACCGATATGGGTGAACTGACCCCGATCGATCCCTCGACGGCGAACCCCTTCAATCCCTCCGATCCGCAGAATGTTCAGAATAAGATTCCGATCTCCGTTGAGGAGGTGATGGCATACTTCGATCTCGCGAAGAACCGCGTCGGCATTACCGAGGAGGCCGAACTGACGAAGGTCTTCAATAAGCTCACGGAGAGCACTCCGTCCGTCCATCCGCTCGCGCTCGGGAACGTGAACCGTACCTACAAGCTCATCCGCATCCTCGCGAAGCGGCTTCTTGGGAGCCATCGCGAGCCGCTCGGAGAATCCGAGATAGAGATGATCATAGACGCTCTGACCGAGAAACTCTATTCGCATCAGTACGTGATAGGTCGCCGCGAGGCCAAGGAAGACCTCGGTATCAAAAGCGTTTCGTACGCCGATGATGAACTCGCCTCGCTTCTCGCCTCGCTGTATGAGTCCTATCGTGATTCGATGGGCCTTCATGGACAGTGGAATCCCGAGGCCGAAGTCGGCGAGTTCCGCGCCGAGAATAAAAAGGACTACGTCATTGCCGCAATCGAGAGTGCCGGTAAGTCGAACCGGTTCGAGATCCGTATGGAGTTCAAGAAGACCCAGCAGGTCGTTCCGCAGCAGACCCCGCAGGGGATCGTGAACGTCCAGCAGGAGCAGGTCTCGTTCCGTATCGTCAATCAGGGGTGGAAGTAAGGAAGGTGTTCGTATGATCGAAGAGATGGCGTATTCTTATTCTGGTCTAGAAGAAGGGCTTTCCACAGGCGTTGTTCCTGAATCTTTTCGGAGTTCCTGGCAGAATTCTTTAGTAGGTGTAGAAAAAATTGCGACTGAAAACGATGATCCAGATAAAAGCATACTAGCAAAGTATCAGTTAAAGCAGAAATCAGAAATAGACAGCTTAGTGAAACAAGTAAGAGAGTCTCTGGATGAAATAAAAGAGAAAGAAAATGATTTTGATAAAGAATTAAAACGGCATAAGTCAGATTTAGGTAATACAAACAATTTCTTAGTTGGCGTCGTTGTCGCTGTTGTTTTATTTTTTGTGACGACACTAACGACGGTATTCTGGGAATTGATACTCTCAAATAAAGCAACAAGCGAGCTGAACCTTCAGTACAATCAGAATTATAAGAATTATTCAGACCGGATTATTTCTCAGAAGGATGAAATTGATTCTCTGCAAAGGGAAGTTGATGCTACGAGAAATGAAATTCAGCGCTTGCGAGATAGAAATCAATATCTGAAGTGATTTTTTCCTTTGTAAATTCATGATCGACCTTAAGCAACAGACCATCGAGACATACGAGCGGGCTACGCGGGAGATGGTGCGCGAGTGAACTCATTTTTCTGTCATTCCGGACTTGATCCGGAATCTACGGCTTCCGTTCAGATGCGTTTTTTGGTCTGATTTACTACCATATTACGTAATATGGTAGTACTGGGTTGGAATCGAATGTGGGGTATTTTTTGGATGGCGCGGGCGGTTGTCGTTTTTCGTCAGGAATGACGAACCCCTCGCAATGTTGGAAAAGAGTGAAGATTTTGTTTGCAGTAAAACTTATCGTCCTGGATCCCGGGTCAAGCCCGGGATGACGGGGTTGTATGATTCATATATGCTGTTGGAGTGAAACGAAAAACGTAGAACATATGCTGCTACTGACAACGCTTCTCGAAACGTTCCTGCTCGGGCTGGTGGGCGGGGCGGTGCCCGGGCCGATGATGGCGTCGGTCTTCGCCGAGGTGCTCGGGCGCGGGTTCGCGCGGAGTCTGCGCGTCGTCTTTCGTGCGCTCGTCGCCGAATCGCTCGTCGCGCTCATTGTACTTCTGGTCTTCTCCGGACTGTCCGTTCCCGAGTCGGCGTTCCATCTCGTCTCGATCGCCGGGGCGGGCGTGCTCTTGTGGCTCGCCTTTCAGGTCTGGCATATATCGTCGGTGCCCGAGGAAGGTGGCGAGGTGTTCCCGTTCCGGAAGATCATGCTGCTTACGGTTCTTAACGGGGGATTTTGGATCTTCTGGGTTACGATCGCCGTGCCGCGGGCGTTCTTGCTCGATGCGCTCGTCCCGTCCGGACGATTTCTCTTCCTCTTCGTGTTCGAACTTGGATGGCTCGCAGCGATGACCGGACTTGCGTTCGTCTTCTCGCGGTTCCGCGACCTGTTGCATCGGAAGGGGCTTGTTTCGTTCGTGTACAAATTCCTCGCGCTGCTCCTCGTCCTCTTCGCAATCCGCTCGGCAGCGTCCGGCCTACAGTATTTTTTTCGATGAATGTTTTTACCCCTGTCATTCCGGACTTGATCCGGAATCCAGGGGCCCTGTTTCTTGGATTCCGGGTCAACCGGCATACGCCAGTCAAGAGCCCGGGATGACAAACAAGGGACGGATATATGAAGAGAATTGATGACTTATGATCGACCTTAAGCAACAGACCATCGAGACGTACGAGCGGGCTGCGCGGGAGATGGCGCGGAAGTTCGAGGGAATCGGCACACGTGTCGACGACGTGGAGCGGGTCTTCGGATTGGTCGGGAAGGAACATCCCTTCGTCCTCGAAATCGGCTGCGGGTACGGACGAGAGGCGGCGGAATTCCTCCTGAGGACGGACCGGTATATCGGCGTGGATATATCCGAGGAGTTCATACGGATGGCGAGGGAGGCGTTTCCGGAAGCGAAGTTCGAGGTCGCCGATATCGAGACCTATGGGTTTCCGGAAGGACTCGATGCGGTCGTCGCGTTCGCGTCGCTCCTCCATTCCGACCGGGATCATGTCGCGAACATTCTTGCCAGGGCGCATGCGGCGCTTGTGCCGGGCGGCATCTTCTATCTCTCGCTCAAGGAAGGGGAGTATCCGGAAGAAGGATCCATACGTACCGACGAGTTCGGGACCCGGACCTTCTATTTCTATACGCCAGACCTTATCCGGAAGTTTGCCGGGACCGGCTACGAGGCGGTTTACGAGAATCGGCAATCGCTCCGCGGTCAGGACTGGTTCACGCTTGCCTTGCGGAAGAAATAGGAAACGTTTACCCCCCCCTGTCATTCCGGACTTGATCCGGAATCTACGGCTTTCCGTTTGGATCTGTTTTTCGGTCCGGTCCAGGTTTCCTACCATA
>JAAXXG010000015.1 GCA_013334575.1 Candidatus Moraniibacteriota bacterium
GCAGCTCCTCCGTTCGCCGGAGCCGGGTTGGTGCAGGTTCGGGACTGCGTGCCTCCGCCGCAGGTTGCCGAGCAGGCGGACCAGTCGGACCAGGCGCCGTTTATGGGGGTGGGAGCGGCGACGCAGGAGCCGGTTACAAACGTGTGAAACGTAAGAGACGAATCGAAAAGATTAATGGATCCGGTCATGCTATTGCAATTACTCTCACCACCGATCGCGATACAATCCCTCGTAATGGTCGAGCCGACTTGCCCGGCAGGACAACTACATGTCGCTTTGTTGAACAAGGGCAAAAAAGCTCCTCCCCATCCCATACCGAATCCGATTTCCCCGGGTTGAGACTCGGCGATCGGAATTATTACCCCATAGGTTGTTCCAGAACAGCTTCCGTCCGAATATGGAGCCGAAAGGAGGCCGAATGAGTAAATCTTGCTCTCGTACTCATCGATACTGATAGCTGCCGCGCTCGGAACTCTCAAAAAAATCGCTGCCGAACCGATCAGAAAGAATAGCAGCACACCCGATGACCGCCCGATATTCTTTCGACGGACATAAGTGAACAGGATGATTCCTCCGGAGAGGACCGATATAAAAGCGACTACCCAAACGACAAGAGGAAGATGCCTCGCCGACGGAGAGGTCGGCAAGCCTTCCGTCATCATACAACGGGACGGGTCCAAATCCCGGCATCGAAACCCTGCCTCTTTCGAAGCGACAGTCCTCCCGTCATGCGAAAGAGTCGCACGAACCCGGAAATCAGACGCGGAGGCTGCCGGCTGAAAGAAATGTTTCGATATCCCCTTCAAATATGATACGCGCACGTCCGAGTCGAATTTCTCGACGGTTCGCCCGTTTTCGTCTATCGCCTCCAAAGACATCCGCCCGTTTTCCGGGGAGCCAGAACCGACGGAATAATAACATGCGTACATGAAACCGGACTCGCCTTCATGAAGCGGATATGATCCGATACCGACCGCCCCGATTCGGAAGCGGTCGAACCCCTCGCGAATGAAGCTTTGGCCGGTCATCACTCGATAATCCCCGACCCCGGCTTCCACACGGACCGAAGAAAGCGCGCTAATCCCTTTTTGACTCGAAAACGACACCCTTTTCGTTTCCCCCGGCATCAAGCTGACCGTTTCACTCCGGCTGTCAATCAGGGAATTCTCCCAGTCATCCCCTTGTCCGAGCAGAGTCCACAGAACGTTCACTTGCTGAGTCTCTTCGGTCGGGTTCCGAACCTCGATCGACAACTCGACCGGCGCCTCCTTCGGAAACTCCGGCAAGCGTTCCGAATCGGAAATCGTCTGTCCATTAAGCCTTATCGATGTCCGATCCATAATGACCGACGGGACGCGAATTCCGTCAACCTCGAAAACGCCATCACCTCCCGGACCGGAGAATCGATCGACGGCGGCGATCTGATCTACCCGGTCGCCAAGAGTCGTCAAGAGTACCGCTTCGTATTTTCCGGAAGGAGCGTTATCGGGAATCGTCCAAGAAAACCCGATCGGCGATTCGGAAGATGCGGGGAGTGCGAGTCCGTCCGACACGTACTGTTCGCCGACGATGGAATACATTTTTCCGGAACTTCCGCCGAGATCGACTTCCCTCACTATCCGCGCGAGAACAGTGATTCCGGAAAGCGGCATCGCGGTCGTGTTTTTTACGGAACCGGAAAAATGGACCGTCCGACCAGCTGACAAACGACTCTCCTGAGCATGAACGGTGGCGATCGCCGCGTTCGCAGGAAGAACGGCCGCGCACGGAAAGAACCCTTCCATGAATTCAGCGTCTTTCCCCGTAGCATGGGAACCGGCCAGATCCGATACGTTCAGCTCCTGAGCAGTTACCGGTGAGGCAAGGGCTCCCGCGCAAGCCAATGCGAACAGTAGTCTTCTCATGTTTTTGTCAGATTTTTCCGGATTATTCCTTGTCACCCTCTCCGATGAAAACACGACCTTCCCTTCTCACCACTTCACTCCCCCGGCGTCACTTCCTTCCAGTTGAGCGAACAGTTCCGGGTACCGGTGCAGGTCTGGGAATTGCCGCAGCCGTCCGTAGAAGTGAAGGATGTTCCGTTGCAGACCTGACCGGATCGCGCAGCGCAGTCGGCGGGAGCGCACACCTCGAGAACGGAGATTCCGACGGATTTCGATTGTCCGGAGAAGGAGGCGGAAAGGGTTTCCGAGGCCGTCTGCTGCCCGGAACCGGTGTCCGGGTTGTTCGCGGACATGGAAACCGACGAGGTGCCGATTCCCGAAAGAGTCACCGCGTCCTGTCCGCTTGCCTTCGCGAAGGTGGTGGAAGCCGTGACGTCGGTTCCGGAGCAGCCGGATCCGGCATCGTAGTAGGCCTTGAGGGAACGGGACTCTCCGTAGGAGAGGGAAAGGGATGAAAGCTCGGATCCGTTGACGCAGAGACGGAGTGATCCGCAGGGCTGGGTATTGCAGGATTGGGTAGCGGCACCGACGCAGGCAGCTCCTCCGTTCGCCGGAGCCGGGTTGGTGCAGGTTCGGGACTGCGTGCCTCCGCCGCAGGTTGCCGAGCAGGCGGACCAGTCGGACCAGGCGCCGTTTATGGGGGTGGGAGCGGCGACGCAGGTATTCGTTGTCGTCACGCTTGGAGTATTGCAGTTTCCCGCCGTAATGGTGGTAATGTTCCCGACCTGCCCCGACGGACACGGGCAGTTCAGCGTATTGTACATGCCGCAAAATCCGAAGTTGATATCCATGACCGCGTAATACCAAACCTCGCCGGAACAACTCCCGCTCGTGTACGCATAGTAATCCGTAAAGGCGGTCCCGACCTGAGCCCGGGTCGGCAAGGGAGCAAGCGCGGAAAGACCGACGACAATCAGAAAGACAAGAGGGGTAATCTTTTTCGCTCGTCGACGAATAATGAACCAGAGAAGCAGAAGTACCGGCATGCCGATGAAGACCGCGAACATGAATCGTGCGGTTCCGAACGAGAAGAGCCCGAAGTTGCCGTCCAGGAATGACGCGACGCCGACATTTTTACATCCGACCCCCTGAAAATCCTCGCAGGAATAGGAGACGACCTTCTTGTCGAGCGACTTTCCATCACCGGTAAGCTCCGCCGAAAGCGTCAACCGCTCGGGAGCATCTTGCAGATCGAAACTCTCCCTCACTACCATGGGAACCGGAGCGGCATCACCGGTCCGGATCATCCGCCGGAGTTCTTTCCCGTTTCCATCCGTCAGCGTAACCGTCAATTCCGCATCCCGAACCACGGACCGAGGAGAGCGGACGCAGACATTCATCGTCGTCTTGCCATCTTGCTCGACGGGATACCCGGAAACGGACGAAAAAACGAGGAACGACTCGCCATCGACGTTCCGAAGGAGGTCCTGAGGACACGCCTCCTGACTGAAATAGTTGATCTTCGACTGATCGACCCCGATCGAACCAAGTATCGACTTCTCCGCACGGACCCGCTGTTCCGGAGAAAGCCGACTATACGCACCGCTTTGACGAAAACTTTCGAGAACCGCGGACTGATCCGCAACCGCGCCGACATTCTGGACGCCCAGGCCGAACGACATGATACTCACAGAGAGCACCCCGATGAGCAATCGCCTCATAAGTTAGGAATGTTTACTTACTTCCATTGTACCCTACTCTTTGAAAATGGAAAACGGCCCTCCTGAACGGATGCCGTTTTCGCAAGCGGTCCTGTGAAGAATGATGAGAACGACACCGACTCCGGCACGATCCGCGGAAACGGAATCTTCGAATCGTACTACTCTCCGAAAGATGAACGACCCCGGAAGTTCCACGTTCCTTACTCTCCCGGAGGGACTTCGCGCCAGTTAAGCGAACAGACCTTGGAACCGTTGCAGGTCTGGTTCACGCCGCACCCGTCGACCATGGTAAACGTATCCCCCTTGCAGACCTGGTCGGACCGCGAAGCGCAATCCGGCGGCGCACAGTATCGGCTTGCCCAGCAAGTATCAGCCGTCGCGCCGGCACCCGTACCGATACAGCTCCAGAACCACCCGGACGATCTCGTCGTCACCGCCGTAGGAATGCCGGAAGCGCACAGCGTCGGCAAAGAGGCGTTCGGCGGAGGGGATGTGAGCGATACGACCTCGGCATAACCGCACCGTCCGTCGACACCGACGTCAATCCGACCACTTCCCCAATCCGACACCGCTCCCCCCGCATCCTGCGCGATTACGCGATACGTCTGCATGCCGGCAAAAGACCATGCGTATCCGAGTGATTGAGGCATACCGGAAGAGACGAACGGCGTCCACTGGTCGACCGAATAATCTCCGTTCCAATCGAAGCCGTAACGGACCATGTCCCCGCTCGGATCGGAAGCGGTAGCCGTAAAGGAATACGCGGTTCCGACAAGTCCGACAGCCGGTCCCGTCACGGTCGGCACTCCGGGAGGCGTATTCGGGCAGTCGAGTTTCATCCGAATCGAAAATGCCTGATCGTCGGTTCCCGTCCGGTTGCCGTCATCCCCGACCGTCGGAGTCCACTGTCCGACCGGCGCGGATACCGACTCGTGCAGGTTCCAGCGGTCGACATGGTCGTTCGCGACCCAGGTTTCGAGACTGAGTATGCAACTCGAGTAATTTCTTTCGGCATTATCGTCGAGTTTCGCCCGAATCGAAAATGCCTGATCGTCGCTTTCCGGACTGTCGCCGTCGTCCCCGATCGTCGGAGTCCACTGATTCGTCGGCGCGGATACCAACTCGTGCAGGTTCCATCGGTCGACATGGTCGTCCGCGACCCAGGATTCGAGAGAAAGCGTTCCTCCATCGGGACCGTACACCATGCCGCGAACCGCGAACGCCTGATCGTCGGTTCCCGTCCGGTTGCCGTCGTCCCCGACCGTCGGAGTCCACTGTCCGACCGGCGCGGATACCGACTCGTGCAGGTTCCAGCGGTCGACATGGTCGTTCGCGACCCAGGTTTCGAGAGAGACGCCGGCACCGAAAACCGGACTGACAAGGCCGAATGTCCCGAATATCGATGCCAGGAGAAACACGACGGTGAGCCGCCGACCTCCGCGCACCGGCCTCATCCGAAGGAAGCCCAGAACCCCGACCAGAATCAGGACAAGGAGGGCAAGGATGGATACGATGACGACCTGTGGACTCACCCAGGACGGAAGACCGTTTTCGGATCCGTCACCCGAGAAAGCCGTTTCCTCCGCGGATGCTCCGTACGTTCCCGGGACGATAGGAAGTCTTCCGGTTGAAAAATACTCCCGGCCATTATCGGAAACCGTAAGAACTACCGCCTCGGCAGAACACCCGGCGCGGACCGGAAGGTCGATGGGGCCCGAGAAAACGTTCCCGTACCGATCCAGCGTGGATATCGGAACGGAAACCGCGACGGAACAATCGCTTCCGCCAGACCCGAGCGAAGCCGCTTTGACCGACCCTCCCGAAAACGGACGGTCGCCAGAACGGGACCCGAGATATTGGTCGGGGTTTCCGGAAACCGAGAAGAATAGCTTCAGAGAACCGCTTTCCGAAGAAGACGGGTCGACGCGAACGGAAGAAATCGACGGTGCAACCCCCTGAACGAAGTATCGGAACGATATCGGAGACGCTACCTCCACGCCTTTTGACATCAACGTCTCCCGAACATAATAAACGCCCGGCTCCGACTTTGGCGGGACCGGCAAAAGGATTTCCGAAAGACCCGACGGAAGAACGACTTCCTCGACCGGAAACTCATCGAGCACGGACGCGAATGCCGACCATCGTCGGGTCGAATATTCCGGAGAAACCGATATCGCCCCTCCATGGTTCGTTATCTGGCAGTGAAGCCGCAAGGTCTCACCGCTGCCCACATCCGTTCCTTGGCGGATATCGTATCGGATCGGCTCGTCTCCGACGGTAAGAAAACAGCTCTCGGGATCAAGAACGACTTGCTCAATTCCGGATGAAGTGAAGTCGACCGTTCCGACATCGAGTGAGCCGAGTCCGGCTCCGGTAGACGTTCCGGCGACGATACGGACGAAATACCGCCCCGACATGCCCGGAGCCGCATCATAGCGAAGCGTTTTTTCCGAATGGGCTCCGCTGCCCAATACGACCGACTCGTCCGAAACGAGCCGATCTATCACGGATCCGCTTTCGGAAGCAGACAGGATCTCGAGAGCGAAGCGCAAATCCGTCTGGATATCGCTTCCTTCGTTCAGAACGTCGAACGAGACCGAGACCGACCGCTCCGTCTGATTCGAAATGACCGCGTCCCGTATTCCGATCCGCGATGCGGGCCCGGCAACTCCCCACTCGTCCGTATCACCTTCCTGCGCTCTCGCAAACGCCGGGATTCCGACCGAAACGAACAGACCCGCCGCGATCATCGCGCATGAAAACACGCGCGATACCTTTTGAGCGCATCCCCTCCTACAAAGACTCATAAGAATCGTATGAATGATGAATGAAAATAAAAAAAGACCCACTTGCCCGGTCTCCTTCGTCTGTCTCCATCGACAAAAAAGAGAAGGGGCATTGAGAACTCGACGCGCTTCCGATTACCAACGCATTCGTTTTCATTGTTGCGGATCAATGGCGACAGTATAGCACTCTTTCACGTTCACGACGAGGACCGTCGCCGGTATAGCGCAGCGCCATTCTCCACCAAACGAGAAAAAGAACGCATCGAACCGACTGGCGGCCGACAAAAAGTCTCCCCAAACGGATTCGCCGACCGACCAAGCCGATCACCGACGATCTTCCCGGAGACGACCTTCAGGGACCACATCAAAAAAACGGAAAAAGACCCCGGATCCCAGGGTCTTTTCATCCGTTTTCGCGCAGCAAGATCGCATCATCCCGCCCATCCCCATGCCGCCCATGTCGGGCATCGCAGGCTTCTTCTCCTCCGGAAGATCGACAGTCACCCTTCGACGAAAGAGAAAAAGGATAGGAGCGATTCCACAGATACCAGGCGAAAATCACTCTCCCGGCGTCACTTCCTTCCAGTTGAGCGAGCAGTTCCGGGTACCGGTACAGTCCTGACTCGCCCCGCAACCATCGGTCGCGGTGAATGTCTCCCCTTTGCAGACCTGTCCGGATCGGGAGGCGCAGTCTGCGGGAGTACAATACTTGTTCGCCCAACAGTTGGCAGTCGATCCTCCGTTCGATCCGACGCAGGTCCAGTACCAGGGTCCGGTTCCGGTGACGGAAGAGGCCGTGCCGGAGGAGCAGAGCGAGGAGAGGGAACCGCTCGGTGGGACGGAAGAAAGGGACGGCACTTCGGTGTAGCCGCAGGTACCGTTTACGGGAACGGCACAGGGCTGGGTATTGCAGGCCTGGGTCTCCTGCATCCCGTATGTGCCGTTGTTCAATAGGCAGAGAGAGCCCCCGTCAGAGGGATAGGGATTGCTGCATCCGCGCCACTGCGTTCCTCCGCCGCAAGTCGCGGAGCAGGCGGACCAGTCGGACCAGGCGCCGGCAACGGGACCGGGGATATACGTCGAAGTCGTACTGATAACCGTATTCGTGAAACAATCTCCCGATTTCACCGTCACGATGGTTCCCGATCCGGATGGACACGTCAGCGTATCGACGAAGGTGCAATACCCTTCGGCGTCATACCAAACTCCGAAGTGCGAATCAATGAACGAGTGATACCAATACGTTCCGGTACAACTGCCGCTTACGTAAGCATAGCTGCCGGTCGTGTCATACGTTTGCGCCCGAACCCCATGCGGAGCGAAAAGAATGAAAGAAAACAGGATCACCGGGAACAAGACGGCTTTCGACTTCCGCCTCTTCACAAGGAACCAAGCCAATAGCACCAGTGGAACTAAGACGAAAAGTCCGAGCAGGACTCCCGCTCTGCCGGTCAGGAACGAGCTCTGCCGCCCGATCTCGGAAAAAGGCAATTCGGAACACTTCGATCCGGCATAATCATCACATGTATACCTTGTCTCGTTCCGATCGACGACGCTCCCGTCCTGGGAAAGCTCCGCCGACAAAACAAGGCTTTCGGGAACGGAAGCGATCGTGAACGTTTCCTGAACGAGATAAGGCACGCCAAGCGCGTCACCACGAAAGGTTGCCGCATGAATCTCTGCCCCGTTTCCGTCCCGAAGCGACAGCGTGAGCACGGCCCCGGCGATGACCGCCTGCGGCGCCCTGATACACGCAGACATGACGGACTGTCCTTCCTGCGTCAGAGGCTGCCCGGACAGCTTCACCGCGACGATAGGCCTGCCCTGATCACCGGATGAGATCAGGTCCTGCGGACACGGCGACTTACTGAAAACGGAAGCTTTTCTTAACGACCCTTCAGAAGACGCGACGATTCCTTCCTCGGCTTTTTTCTGAAGTTCCGGCGTCAGCGTGGGATATACGTCACTATGACGGAACTGGTCGATCGCCGTCGTCGAAAAATCCGAGGTGACCGTCTGCGCGAAAGACGCGACAGGAAAAGAAAACACCCACAAGACGAACATCGATAGGGACGCCGCGACGAGACGGTGATGCCTCATATATTTGATTCGGAATATTAATCAAGAAAGAGAATCACATCTGCTATTATTTATAATACCACATTTATCAAGAGAAGGTTCATGAAATGAAAAACTCCCTTCCGGGAGTTTTTCATTTACGAAATACACCTTCTCTTGCCTACATCATCCCGCCCATGCCCATACCGCCCATGTCGGGCATCGCGGGCTTCTTCTCTTCCGGAAGGTCGACGACCGCCGCCTCGGTGGTCAGAAGCAGTGCTGCGACCGACACCGCGTTCTCGAGCGCGGTACGCGTCACCTTCAACGGATCGATGATTCCCGCCTTCACCATGTCGTCGACATAGCGGTTCTCCAAGGCGTCGTAGCCGAAGTTCATCCCCTTTCCCTCGGTCACCTTGTTGAGAACGACCGCCGGGTCCTCCTCGCCCGCGTTCGCCGCGATCTGGCGAAGCGGCTCGGCAAGCGCCCGGAGGAGCGTCTGATACCCTGCCCGGAATTCGTGCCCTTCCTCCTTCTTCGCGTGCGCCGCCGCGACCGTCGCGGCCGCTTTGGCGAGAGCGGTGCCACCGCCGGCGACGATCCCCTCCTCGATGGCCGCCTTGGTCGCCGCGACCGCGTCTTCCATCTTGTGCTTCATGTAGGTAAGCTCGGTCTCGGTCGGTGCCCCCACGCGAATGACCGCCACGCCTCCCGAGAGCTTTGCGACACGCTTCTGCAGCTTGGTCCGGTCGTAGTCGCTCTCGGTCCGCTCGATCTGGGTACGGATCTCCGCGACACGCGCGTCGATGTCCTTCTTCTTCCCCTTGCCGCCGACGATGGTCGTGTCATCCTTGCTGGAGATCACCTTCGCGGCCGATCCGAGCATCGCGACGGTCGCCGTCTCGAGCTTCATCCCCTTCTCTTCGGAGATGACCTGTCCGCCGGTCAGGACCGCGATATCCTGAAGCATCGCCTTGCGGTTGTCGCCGTATTCCGGCGCCTTGATCGCGAGCACGTTGAGCACGCCGCGGAGTCGGTTCACGACGAGCGTCGTAAGCGCTTCGCCGTCCACGTCCTCGGCGATGATGACCACGTCCTTCTTGCCCGACTGCGCGAGACTGTTGAGGACCGGGACGATGTCCGCGACCGCGGAAATCTTGCGGTCCGTGATGAGTATCGCCGGGTTCTCGATCTCGGCCGTCTGCGACTCGGCGTTCGTCATCATGTAGGGCGAGATATAGCCCTTGTCGAAGTTCATGCCCTCGACGATCTCCTTGGTGAGTCCGAGCGTGTTCGACTGTTCGGTCGTCACGACCCCGTCCTTGCCGACCTCGTCGATCACCTCGGCGATCATCGACCCCATCTCGGCCGACTCGGCGGAGATGGTCGCGACCTGAGCGACCTCCTCTTTCGACGAGATCTTCTTCGAGTTCTTCCGGATAACCTCGATCACCTCGTCCTTGGCCGCCTCCATGCCGCGTCGGATCCCGACCGGATTGATGCCGGTCTCGACGAACTTAAGCCCCTCTCGCACAAGGGCCGCCGCGATGACGGTCGAGGTCGTCGTCCCGTCGCCGGCCGCATCGTTGGTCTTCTCGGCCACCTGCTTCAGGAGTCCCGCCCCGAGGTTCTCGTACTTGTCCTCGAGCTCGATCTCCTTGGCGATCGAAACGCCATCGTTCGTGATAGTCGGCCCGCCGTAGGACTTGGCAAGAATCACGTTGCGCCCCTTGGGCCCAAGCGTCACCTTGACCGCGTGCGCCACCTGATCCACCCCTGCCTTGATGCGCTTGCGCGCGTCCTCACTGTATGCGATCTGCTTTGCCATATTCGTTATGTAACTCACAACGTACAACGAACAACTGACAACCGGGACAAATTCAGGTCCTTCCGATTTCTGTTGTAAGTTATACGCTGTCAGTCGTCGGTTATTGGTTACCCCGGATTAGCACTCTCCATTATAGATTGCTAAAAAGAGATGTCAAGAAGTGAGTCAAATATCCATAAGGTCGAAAAGTCGAATTTTTTACTAAGAACGCCTCCAAACCCCATGGATTCGAAATCAACACCTATCGCCCTCATCTGTCCTTCGGACATCTTCTCCCGATGGGAGAAGAGGATGTTGACAACGTTTTTCGCTATTCCCAGAAGAAGCCCTTCCCTTTCCCCCTCTCCCTCCGGGAGAGGGTCAGGGTGAGGGTCTTCATCGCCCTCATCCGCCTTCGGCACCTTCTCCCTTTGGGAGAAGGAGTATCTATCATCGCTTCACTATATACCCGATCACCACTCACTTTCGTCCGACTCTCATTCTTCCTTTCCGATTCTTCTTTCTCACTTCTCACTCCACGCTTCTCACTTCTTCGTTATCAGTCGCGAAGTTGTGAGCCGTGAGTTGTTCATAACACGCGCGTTTTTTTCATCAGACTGCCTAAAGAGTCCGTCTCCGCGAGACCGAGTCTTCGAGGGCGTGGCGGTCCAGGACTCCTTGCCCCTGGATTGCTTCGGTCGAAAACTCCCTCGCAAAGACAGAGGCGTTGTCAGTTGTCAGCTCGCAATCAAACCTTGAACACGATCACGTCGCCGTCACGGACGATATACTCCTTGCCTTCGAGGCGGAGTTTTCCCGTCTCGCGCGCGGCGCCCCAACTTCCCGCCGCGAGCAAATCCTCCCAGAAGATAACCTCGGCGCGGATGAACTTCTCCTCGAAGTCACCGTGAATCGCCGCTCCGGCGCGCGGCGCGGTCGAACCGCGACGGATGGTCCACGCCCGCGTCTCGTCCTCACCGGTCGTGAGGAACGTCTCGAGCCCGAGAAGCGAATATGCCTCGCGAATAAGCTCTGGGAGCCGCGATGTCATTCCAAGTTCCTCCGCCTCCTCAACCGTCATGTCGAGCAGTTCTTCCTCGAGCTTGATATCGAGCCGCACGTGCGGAAGAGCCGCGAGTTCCGGCGGGAGCGACGCGTCAAGATCGTTCATGTTGAAGACGTAGAGGAACGGCTTCGCCGTAAGGAGCTGCAGCCCCCGGAGAAACTTCGCCGCCTCATCCGGATCACCGGGAAGCGCGACGTCGTTCGCGAGCCGCCCCTCGCCGAGTGCCGTCTCGAGCGCCGTAAGCCACTCCATCTCCTCGGCCGCGCCCTTCCGGTTCGCACGGACGTCCTTGACGGTCTTGTCCTTGCGCTTCGTAACGGTCTCGAGATCGGCCAGCACGAGCTCGGTATTGATCGTATCGATGTCGTCCTTCGGGTCGACGCGGTCGTTCACATGGATGATGCTGCCGTTCTCGAACACGCGCACCACCTGCACGATCGCGTCCGTCTCGCGGATATTGGCGAGGAACTTGTTACCAAGCCCCTGCCCCTCGCTCGCCCCCTTCACCAGGCCCGCGATATCCACGAACTCGAACACCGCCGGAACGGTCTTCTTGCTCTTCGAGAACTCCGAGAGCTTCGCGAGTCGCGCATCCGGCACCTCGACGATGCCTACGTTCGGCTCGATCGTGCAGAAGGGGTAATTGTTGATATCGACCTGCTTGCGGGTCAGAGCCTTGAACAAGGTCGATTTCCCGACATTCGGCAGCCCGACGATACCTGCTTTCATAGTTTGAGAGAAATCATGAATGAAGAAGAAAGAATCATGCCGAAGCCTCAAGTCGTATATCTGCGTCAATATACAACGTTTTCCCATCCCCTTCAAGTCTTCCGACTCGCTGAGAAATGCTATAATAAAGCTGATTCTTGATTCGTAATTCCGACCCTATGGATCCCAAGATCTTCAAGGCATACGACATCCGCGGCATCTATCCGTCCGAGATCGACGAACAGGGCGCGTACCGGATCGCGAAGGCCATCTATCGTTTCCTCGTAAAGGAACGCGGGACGGACGACCTCACGCTCGTCGTCGGATGCGACGTCCGGCTCTCGTCGCCCTCGCTCAAGCGTGCGGCGATGAAGGCCCTCACCGACCAGGGAGTACGGGTCATCGACGTCGGAAGCATCTCAACGGACATGCTGTATTTCGCGGTCGCGGAATACGGGTACAACGGAGGTTTCACCGTCACGGCATCGCACAATCCGAAGGAGTATAACGGGATGAAGATCGTCCGCGAAGGCGGACAGCCGATCTCGTCGGATTCCGGACTCTTCGAGATCCGCGATGACGCCGAACAACTCGAGATTCCCGACGGAACCCTTAAGAACGATCCCGACCGGAGCCTCATCGAGGAAAAGGTCATCATGGACGACTACGCAAAAAAGGTCCGCTCGTTCGCCGACCTCTCGAAACTGAAACCGTTCAAGATCGTCGCGAATCCGAACTTCGGCGTCGGAGGGGTCGCGCTCGACCGGATCACCGAAGGCCTCGGCCTCGATATCGTGAAGCTGAACTATGAGCCGGACGGGAACTTCCCGAAAGGACGACCGGATCCGCTTATCCCCGAGAACCAGGAGGAAATCTCCGCGCTCGTCGTGGAGCAGGGTGCCGATTTCGGAGTCGCCTGGGACGCGGACGCGGACCGTTGCTTCTTCTTCACCGAAAAGGGGCAATTCATCGAGGGCTATTTCATCACGGCCCTGCTGTCGAGGATCTTCCTGGAAAGACACCGGGGCGACAAGATCGTCCATGATACCCGCCTCACCTGGGCCATCGAGGATACCGTATCCGACCTCGGCGGCATCGATCTTCCGAACAAGGCGGGTCACTCGTTCATGAAGGAACGGATGTTCAGGGAAAAGGCCGTCTTCGGCGGCGAGATGAGCGCACACTACTTTTTCCGGGATTACTATTTCTGCGACTGCGGCATGATCCCGTTCGTGATGATCCTCGAATTCCTCTCCCGGCAGGAGAAGTCCTTCTCGGAGATCATGCAGGAACTGTTCTGGGACCGGTACTTCGTGAGCGGAGAGATCAACTCGTCCGTCGCGGACGTCCCGTCGACTGTCGAGAAGATCAGATCGCTCTACATCGGGAACGCATCGAAGGTGGACGACCGGGACGGGATCTCCCTCGACTTTCTCGATCAGAAGAACGATTCGAATAGCTGGCGATTCAGTGTCCGGGCGTCGAATACCGAACCGCTCATACGACTCAACGTGGAATCGAAGTCGCGAGACACGATGGAAAGGAAGCGCGACGAACTGCTCGCGATCATCCGCGGCTGACAAGCGGAATCCGAACGCGGGCGGAAAACGAAAAAAGACCTCGCATGTGCGGGGTCTTACGTTCTTCGGAATGCTTACTGAAAAAGTTCAAGGGTCACTCTTATGAAGTGACCCTTGTTTGCGCAAACAAGTGTTGTTGTGCAGGGTTTCCTGCAGGTTTGTTCAGTGATTAGGCTTGTTCTTTGTGCCGGGAGCTTTCTGCGCAGCCGCTGCCTTACCTGCGTCAGGACTGACCACCGGAAGAACGACGACAGGAGCAGAAGGAAACGCATCTGAAATCCTGATCAGGTTCGCATTACCGTTTGGCGCCTCCTTCCGGACGACATAACCAACAATGTTAGTCTGCTGACCGTTAATCGTGATCTGATCGGAATCCGATGCTCCGACACCGCTGTTTGCCGTAATCGAAATCCCTCTCAGGATCGTGCCGAGACTGATACCACCGCTCTTACCGCCAGTCTTCGACGCCTGGAGGAACTCGAGGTAGAGACACTCTTCGGTGTTGGTCAGAATCTCGATATCATCCCTCGTGCCGAGCCTCATAACACTGCTCACGTAATCGACCATATCAGGACCGAGCGTAAACCATCCAGCCTCCGCCCAATCCTCAGGCTTACCCTGCGCATAGATAGGAGCGATAATCTTACCATACGACTCGCCGGACAGGTTGAGTGTGATTTCGGAATTCCCTTCACGGTTCTTCCCTTCGGCACTCAACCGCGCTATCTCGGCTTTGTTGTACGTAGCCGCAACCAGCGAACAGCCACTCTGACCATCCTCCGTCACACGACGCGAACCACGCGAGCTATAGCCGTGTTTCAAAGCGTAGGAAAAAAGATATGCCTGGCTCCGCTGCGGCGAGAATTTGCCATAGTGGTTGTCATACATGAGCGTTGACGGCCCGGTAACCGGAGCTACCATGAGGCTCGGGTTCGCCACGAACTTCGTCTCAGGACTGTTTTGCTGAAGATACATAACCGATAAGACATCCGTTCCGACATTCATCTGAACATCAGTATTGGTACTTCCAGGAGCCATTGGCGGTTCCCCGGCAATAGCGGCGCCGACCGGCGCAAGAAAGAAGGCAAGGATCGCCACCCACTTTTTCAAGGCTTCGTGTTTCATGTGTTTCGTTAAGTTTCAACTGCGTTGATAAAAAATAGGCAAAGGTCGGAGGACTTTGCTATCCCGTTAACCGGAATGTTCCCCCGACCTTTTTTGTTTACCTCACGTGTTACTCCGCTTACCAGCCTTGGATCAGTGGCCGCCGCCGGGCTGACCAGGATGGCCAGGTTGGCCGACAGGCGCCTGAATAATTACGCCGGAAATCTCGTTACTCTGGGCGATCTGGAAACCATTATTGTTCGGGTCACTGGTGACGCCGAAGCCAGAAGTCGCAGTGTAGGATTTGATCTCGGGGTTCGGAGAGGTGACCAGCTTGATGCCGCTGACAGTCTGCATACCGCCATCGATGAACGACACACCGGTCTTCGGAGTACCCGGACTGTTCAGAGCGCCCAAACTCATGAGAGCAGCACCTGAAGACATAGCTTTACCAGCAATGCCTCCGAGAACAGGTGCGTTCGGAATGGTGGTCGCACCGGCAAAGCCACCAGGGATAACGCTACAGGCGAAGAGGGCGGAGGCAGCAATGATGCCGCGGAAAGTCTTTTTCATGATCGATATAGTCTAGGGTTTTGAAAGAGCTGGACTTCAAGGATATTCCGGAATTGGAATTTCCTTCTCAGCTGGTGCAAAGATTAGCAGTGTTACAAGTATCCGTAAAGTTACATAAAATGTAATAATATGTTATAATATTTTATTAGAAATAAAACGCACTTTGCCTCAAAAAATAACCTGATCTACAAAAAATGACTCGGGCTTAAGCTCGCATGCAACCGGCAGACTCGTCTCGAAGGAACGATTTTTTCGTATCTTCATACCCTCCGTCTCGCTCCGGACAGGTAAAAAAGACCGCGTCATCATGATGACACGGTCGTGTTTTCTCGAAAGCCCGACGCATCCGTCACCTCCCTTCAACGACATGGACCAGAAGCTCCGGGTTGTCCCATCGATAGAGTGAGAGACCCTCCTGTAACAGCATTCGGATACATCCGTTTGAGGCTGCCTCCCCGGTAAGTGGCCCACGGTGGATAGCGTTGCCGTCATCGCCGGAAAGCCACATGAACCATTCGAACTGTTTCGGATCATACCCCGGATATCGCTGCTGCCGAAAAACGATCCGATAGGTTCCGAGCGGAGTCTCATGCCCCTTCCTTCCGGTGCTGACCGGCCCCCAATAGGCCAGGCGCCCTTCCGAATAAACTCCGTAATACTGTCTGCTTCGAAAGACGATCATCGACTCTCCCGTATCCGCTATCCATTTCGGAATCGGAGTATATTCCGAAGCGGCATCAAGATCGATCGGAACGAGCACCCTCGAAAGCATATGCTTCTCATCAAGGCGGTTCACTCGGCAGAAGATCCAAATACGAAGAGGATCGTTGCCACATATGTCGCGAGCAACCGTTCTTTCGAGCTGCCCCTTCGGAACCGTGTACCATCCAAACCCCTCCGGTGCATCGTCCCACTTGACCTTGTCCGTGACAGGACATGGCGAACCGTCCGATTCGGGGCGGTATATCACCAGGATTGGATTCGTAACGACTGGATCCGGATTCATCTGGTCGATTCCGGATTTCGATCCGATAACCTCCCTCGCCCTAAGAATGGCGCAAGGCGAAACAAACCACGTCCAGAACAGAAATATTATCGAAAACAGCCTTCGAATCGGCATAACGACCTCCTCCTTTAAGATTGTCGAGTTAAATAACAGTGCTCGGAATTATACCGAAAACCGAAAGAAAGTCAATCCGCCGAATGTATGCGCCTTAGGCACACGAAATGACCAGGTATCGGAATCCAAGGGGGTACTGTTCCTGCTGAATGAAGAGCAAGAACGAGAACTTTCCATCATCGAAAACATCTGAAGACACGCCCTTTGCCCGATTAAGGGAAAGCACCGGCGAAGAAACGGTGTGTCCGCTATGACAAGTTGCCTGCGATTATCCTGGAGATGGTCGATAGTCCGTATTTCCGACTATGCTATGCCATCCGTTCCGAAACATATTTTCAAGCCAGGGAAAAGCCGCCCTACGAACCGGATCCTGGCAGAATAAGAGAAAAAAAGAGAAGGGCGATCATCGGATCACCCTTCTTGTCTTGAGCACGGACCGCGTTACCTGTTGACGTACATCTCGTCGTACAGGCTTCGTTCGTCCGTGGTGGCGAGGCGGATATCGCCGTTGTCCACCGCGAGATACAGCAGTTCGCCGACTTCGATCACGGCATTGCTTGCCGGATCGACAACCGTCGGATTGACCGCGAACACGGTGCCGGTCTTTCCGTCTGCTCCGCTGTAGGCTGAGAGCGGAACGGAGAGTACCATGGTTGCTGCGCCATGGTGTACCTGAGCGCCAGGAACACTGGTAAGCGGCACATCGGCAGCCGGGCCGCATCCTGCCAGTACGATCACCTGGCCGTCATGGCCGGGAGCCTGAAATGCCATCTTGGCCGTTCCGATGCCGGTCTGGCGGATATCGGGTTTCGTCTGTGCGTTAACCGCGCTGTTGCCGAAAATACCGCAGACAACCAGGGCAGCGGAAACTGCATGAGAGAAAAGCTTCTTGGACATAAATCCTCCTTGTAATTTTGGAGGTTGATGAAGATTATGGTTACAACAAAACAAAAACGTTTGCACTAAATACAATGAAATTTAAGCTGCATGTTGGCGCCGGCCCCCAGGAGCTGAATTATCCAACGGTACATGATACCGCATTTTTTTAATCCTGTCAAGATTCGAAACGATTCTTCAGATAATTCGAAAATTGCTTTTAATAAGCCTTTTTGAGTAATTTTCTCAGAAATATGCGTCTACTCCGAACAGCAATCTCAGTGCTCTTCGGGAAAAGATACGTCCATATCGATACCAAGTCCTCTCGCATCACTGCAGAAATCGGCGATCAGCTGAGACCGCTCCTTACCGGTCGCGAACTGGATCAGTCTCATCGTCCGCAGCAGGCGATCCACTCCGGCCAATTCCCGGTCACTTATGCTCCCGGAAAGACTCTCACGTAAAAACGAATCCATCTCGGACCCCGGACGCCGGACTGCCTCACTCAGATCAAGCGCACCGAAAACAGCCAGTGCCTGATCGATGAAAGCTCCCCGCTCCGGTATACCGAACCGCCAAGCCGTTCCGGAATCGTCGACGACGACATAACGGATTTTCCCGCTCATCCCGCCGGGAAACCAGGCGACATCGCGTATACCCACGAAAAGATCGACCAACGACGGCGGGACAACGACATGATCCCCGGGATGACGCTGACTGTAGGACGCCTCCAGATCCGGACTGAACGGGTGCGTATGCACGACGTAGACAGACTTGGCGGAAGCGATGCTGGCACGAAGCCCGGAATACGAGAATTGCAACCTATCACGACTCCCTTCTTCGAAACGCTGTACGGTATATTGCCCATCGTCCGTTTCGATCATTATCAAGCCGCGTTCATGATCATCATTCGGCACCTCGCCCTGCAACGCGCGTATCTCATCGGCGACACGTTTCGTTTCCGGATCCCGTTGCAGGTCCAGGACCCAATCCGCGGACGGTTCCGCCTCACGGATTTCGAACGACTTTCCCAGTTCACCGACACTCTCGGTTGTCGCCCTGCCGGTCCGTTCCGGAACGACGCCCGCATCCCGTTCCGCGGACGGTCTTTCCGCAGCGAAAGACGACGCGCCCTGCAGCTGGAAAAGCAGCATCGCGGTCGTAAGCATCTCACGAGGCGAGAACGCCTTGCGCTCATTTCTTGATCCGGTCTCCCCTTCCGTCCGACCGAGCCTGGGAACATGCATCGAGGAATGCTCGAACGACATACGCCCTAAATCAGGAATCCGACCCGTTCCTTGGCCTCCTTGAGTTTCGCCGCGGCGAGCGGACGGACGCGGTCCGCGCCCTCACGGAGGATCCGCAGGGTTTCCTCGTCGGAATAGCCGTTCATCCGTTCCTGGAACGGCGTCAGGAAGTCCACGACGACCTCGGCGAGGTCGGCTTTGAAATCGCCATATCCCTTCCCGACATACTTCGCCTCGATCTCGGGAATCGGGATACCCGAAAGAAGCGTGTAGATATTGATGAGGTTCCGAAGCGCCGGCTTGTCATCGGCATAGACGATCTCGGAGCCGCTGTCGGTCACGGCCTTCTTGATCTTCTTGCGGATCGTCTCGGCATCATCAGTAAGCGCGATCGCGTTGTATCCGCTCGTCGCCGATTTGGACATCTTTTTCGTCGGGTCGTCGAGCCCCATGATGCGCGCGCCCTCTTTCATGATGCGCGCCTCGGGAATCCGGAAGGTCTCACCGAAACGATCGTTGAAGCGCCGCGCCAAAGTCCGCGTCAGCTCTATATGCTGGACCTGATCATCCCCTACCGGTACCACCGCCGTGTCATAGAGTAGTATGTCCGCCGCCATGAGAACCGGATAGTCGAAAAGTCCGACGCCGACGGAGTTGAAGCGTTCTTTGAAAACATTAAAAATGGAACCGCTCGTACCTTGTATCCCGGCGTCAATCAGAGATTTTATTATGCGTGATATAGTTTCACTTTGAAGATCTTCGTTCTTTTCTTCTCGAATATCTTTTAGGAAGTCAGTAGTATTTAAATGGCCAACTACTTCCTC
>JAAXXG010000005.1 GCA_013334575.1 Candidatus Moraniibacteriota bacterium
GGAACGCATCAAGCGAATCATCGCTAAGCATGGTGAAGGAAGAAACGTATTTACCCTTCGCGGCGGATGGCTTACCTACGAAAGCGTCCTCTTGAAAGGAGACATGCTCATCAAGCAAATTTCCGACACACTCAAAAATATCTGAGCGATGTCCACATCTCAAACCGAGGCGTTATCAGAAATGGTAGCGCCTCTTTTCTATAAATCGAAACCGCGATAGACACCTAGCGTCTACCGCGGTTTTTTTGACTGTTTCTTCAACGTACGCTTGAGTGCTTTTTGAAGCTTTTCAAGCAGAGCAAAAGCTTCCCTTGAAAGTGCGGCATCCAGTCCGTTTGTCGACTCCTCATAACCGGTCGGCTTCGCAATCGCTTCCAGCAGGAAGAATTTTAAACGCGCCATCTCTCCCATTTTCGGGTGGGTGTATATCGCGATCATCCGCCTTCTGATCGAACGCAATTCGGGTTCGATACTCGCGCTTAAGGGATAATTCCCCTCAAACAGCTTGCGGTATTCTTCGGAAAGACTCCTGAACGTCGCTATTTCCGTCGCAATATTCCATGGCTCCTTCCGAGTTTCCATGATCCTCGATACTTCGCTGCTGAGCGTTTCGGCACAACGTTCAAGGTACCGATTCAGCGCGCCGATATGGTCCGCCTCACCCTCCACTGCCTTACTGACCGTTTTGTACGCACTAAATGGAAGACCGGAGAAGGCATAATAGCTGAATCTGTTCGTTTTTTGTACGTTATGAAGAATGATTTGTTTTGCCTCTGCAACCCTTTTCTTCGTCCCCTTTTCTTCTTCATAAAAATCAGCCATAAGCGCCGTCCGGTATTCCCGAAACAAGCGGAAAAACAGCGAGTAGAGTTCCTGCTTTGTCATGGCATTTTTGTCTGAATTGTTAAAGGAAGTTGTAGTCTCGGATAATAGCAGGTTAGGTAAATGTGTCAAAGAGGCCACCGAAGGCAACTACGCCGTTTTCGAACTAATTTCCGAAGACCATATTTAAATACGACTCCCCGTTAAGGGGAGCTGTATTTCTTTCGGTGTGGTATTTTATCGACGAAGATCAAACTTATTCTTTGGAAAAACGCAGCAATAATCCATATCCTCGAAGAAGGCGCCGAACTCCCGCCGGGAACGAAATTATCGGGTATTTTTGGCCAATAAAGCCCTGACTCTATTCATCGCCTCGGCTGTTTGCCGGCGAGTTTCGGCTCGCTCCGGATTATCGCTTAGCTTCTCCGCTCTTTCGGCATCCCGCACGAGCCAGTTATTAAGAACCTTATCCAAATATTCTGGATCATCGAAACCCGCATCGATATAGAGAAGGGTCTTGAAGACATTATTTCTCAGCTCCGCTTCTTCATCCCCCTGAGCGAGAGCATCCAACTGATCCAGATATTTAAAATAGAGTTCGTGCGCTTCCCGCACTTCCGGATCATTTTCAGAATTCAAAGCTTCGGGATCTTTTATTCCGCGATCGATAAATTTCCTGTATATGTTTATGACGTCCTCCTTTGTAATAACTTTTTTCGACTCCGGTGACGGAAATTCTTTACTCATAGATACGAGCAATTAACGTTTTTCGTAAGCCATACAATATCCGAATCTTTTCCGATGGTATTTCGTGAATCGCCCGACCTCGAGCATGATAATCGGCAAAATATATTCGACTTCTTCCATTTTACAGCAAATGGCTACGGAGGGACAGGATTCGGTCACAACTCCCGGGCGAAAGGCATAAGAATGTCTCGCCCGGGGTCGCGACCCCGCCTCCCCGCCCCTTGGGCGGGTCCGGCTTTCGAATCCCATCCTCGCACACATACCGAAAAAATACGACTCCCCGTTAATGGGAGCCGTATTTCTAAAGAAGATGCTTCATTACGAATGCCCTACCAGATCCGGACTTGAGATATTTCTCGAATTCAAATGCCTTGTATTTCACTTGTATCGCGACGTAAAAATCCAATTCGACCGGAAGACGGTTCTTGGTCGCCGGAACATACCCGTTCTGGTGTCGGCTCAGGCGTTCCTTCAAATCGTCGGTGCAACCGATATAGTACCCGTCCTTGCATTTCAAACTGTATACGAAATGCATAGCGTATTGTCTCGCTTTCGCGTATCTGGCGGACTGCGTCACGCTAAAGTCCAAAAGGACGTAAGCGGACTGCGTCACGCCATAGCTACTACGCTTCAGCGTAGCGAAGGCGGAGAGGACAGGATTCGAACCTGCGTAGAGTTGCCCCTAACGCGCTTTCCAAGCGCGCGCCTTCAACCACTCGGCCACCTCTCCAATAGTAACTGACGACTGACAACGAACAACTGACAACTGCTGAATTCGGACAGGCGCGCGCCTTTCGCCCAAAGGATGACAAGCCTTTGGCTGGCAACCTTCTCGGCCACGTCTCCAATTCCGCGGGAGAAAGCGCCCTTCGAACGAAACGGAGCCCGCCTCCCCAGGAGACCAGCCTATCGTATTTCGCTCCGTCGGGCAAGAGCAGGATTTCTAGCCGCGATCGGATTCCGAAATGGGCTTATCTCCCGAATCGCGCCGAGCCACCCTCGCGATCGCCCGGTCGAACGACTTGAATACGTCGTTCCATCGGGAATCCCTCGTCAGCTGATCCAGTATCTTGAACCACTTTTGCACCTTCGCCGAGTCCCCATGGAAGGCATCCAACCTGTCGCTCAGTTTCCTGTACTCCACATACAGCGACTCCTCGAATTCCGGCAGAAGCAGGACATCGTCCCCCTTCAGCCTCAATATGTCATCCATTCGTCCGAGAAAATCATCCGCCTTTCGAAGCAGCCGGTCTTCGGCGAACGAGAAGAGTTCCTTCAATCCGTCCTCCGACATGCGGACCGAAGGAGGCGCCGTGAGATCGCCTTCGTCCGTTCCGTCGGTCGGATCCGATAACGAATCCTTCCACGAGAACAGATTCTCATAGGCCCTGGTAAGCCTGTCCAGGTCCGGATTCTCGACCGAAAGAAGCAGGGAAAGCTGATCCTCTTTCCAGCGGCGCACGACATCAAGAAACTCCCTCCACGGCCGTTCGAGATGCTCCCGGATATCTTGCACGCTGACCGGTAAGGCCTCTTTCCAGATGATTCCCGCAAGCTTTCCCCGCTCCAGCCCGTCCAGTCGATCCGTAATCCTCGCAACCGCCGGACGGATAGCTCCGACCAGCCTGTCGATCGCGCCGAGGAACCGTTTCCGTTCTTCCATGCCGAGTTTCGCGAACGACTCGCCTTCGGCTTCGGGATCTTCGAAATCGCCGGATAAAAGCTTGGCCGCTGCAAAACGCGCCTCGATATAGTCACTCGGAAACACCCCTTCCTGCTCGAGCATCTGAAGTTGTTGCGCGCAGGAGTCAAGAAAGACGCGCCTTCTCCGACTCCGTTCCTGTTCCGCTATCGATGAAGCGCCTACGAACTCCCGTTCCATGTCGGTCCGTTAGCGTATTTCCCGTATTCCGACAAGACGCATCATGTCGCGCTCGCCGGGGACGCGCCCAAGGAAGACTACCGCCTGGTCTCCGGCCGCGAGACCACCGTCCTCTTTGGCCCGATCGACCATCTTATCGATGAACGAATCAAGGTTCCGGTCACCCTCGAAAAGGTACGGCCGCGCACCCCACAGCAACGCGAGCCGGTTGTAGGTCGTGCGGTCGTTCGTGGCGACAAGGATACCGGTATCGGGACGGAAGTGCGAGGCGAGCTTCGCCGTGTACCCGCTCATGGACAGGAGCAGGATCGCCTTCGTCCGGAAGCTCTTGGCCAGCTCGTACACGCTGCGGATCAGCATCGCGTATTCGGAATGGACGTTGAGATCAAGCGCGTCGTACACGTCGTCGAATGGCGATTCCTCGGTCTTCGTAATGATTTCCCGCATCATGGCAACCGTCTCGACGGGATACTTTCCCATCGCCGATTCCTCGGAAAGCATCACCGCATCCGCATGGTCCACGACCGCGTTCGTCACGTCGCTCACCTCGGCACGGGTCGGGATAGGCTCCTCCACCATGGATTTCATCATCTGCGTGGCGACGATGACCGGCTTGAGCGCCATGAGGCTGCGCCGCACGATATCCTTCTGCAGCAGGGTCACTTCGGCTTCCGGCATCTCGATACCCAGATCGCCGCGCGCGACCATGACCGCATCCGTGGCGCCGATCACCTCGTCGAGGTTGCGGATCGCCTCCCTGCGTTCGATCTTCGAGACGATCTCCGGCAGCGCGACGCCCTCCGGAAGCATCTCCTTCATCGTCTCACGGGCACGATCGATATCCTTCGCGGATCCCACGAACGAGAGCCCGACATACTCGACCCCCTCCCCGAGCACGAACGCGAGATCGCGAAGATCCTTCTCCGACAGGACCGGCAGGTCGAACGCGGAATCGGGAAGATTGACCCCCTTCCGTGGCCGTATCACGGCGTCGTTCTTCGCTTCGGCGGTCGCGAATCCCCCGTCCCGGCCGGTCACGACGAGTCGGATGGTCCCGTCCTGGATCAGCACCTCGTGACCCGCTTCGAGCGAATCCGAGATTCCGGCCACATCGAGGACTATAGTCGCTTCCTTGGAATCGGCAAGCGCCTCCATATGCGCCGTGTCGGAAATACGGACGGACTGTCCGGCAGCGACCGGAATCTCCGTTTCGTTCCCCACGCGGATCCGCGGTCCCTGCAGATCGGCCAGGATACCGATCGGCGTCGACAATTCTTCGGAAAGCTCGCGCACGCGGCCGATGACCGCCTTGTGCCAGGCATGCTCGTTATGGGAGAAGTTGAGCCGGACGACGTTCATTCCGGCGCGGACGAGTTCCCGGAGCGTGTCTTTGGACTCCGAAGCGGGACCGATGGTCGCGACGATCTTGGTGTTTTTCATAGGATGTTTTTGGAGGTTTCGTTTCTTGCGGGAGCCCTTTTCCGAAAGGATACCTCCGTAGAGACAGGATACTTCCCATCATTACCAGTATAATCCGCGCCCCGTGAAAAGAAAAACTGCCATGCCGTTTGTCGGCTATGGCAGTCTTCTGTGGAATTTCGTCGGCCTTTCATTCAAAAGGTACCGGCGCCCCCAAAAACACCTCGAGTGAAGCATGAAGAAGCCGCCCTTCCCGAACGATGGCCTCGGGCGACCAGTCCTGATCGCACGACCAGGATGCCGATTGTCTGATCGCCGTCTTCAATCGCTCAGTTCTCAGGGCTTCGATACTACTCCCCGAGACAGGAAGTTCGCTCAACGCCATTTCGACATTCAACGAATCAGCCATGATACCGGCGAGGGCGACGAGTCGCCGTTCGGAAAGATCGGGGATTTCGGCTCGTTCACGAAGTAGCGCTTCAAGGGATTGCCGCAGAAGCCTCCAGCCGGCCGTCCCGGGCAGGATATCGAGATGGTCGGCATACTCCCTCAGGAGCAATTCATGCTCCAGTCGCAGCTCTACGGCCGGCAATACGGCGTTATTATTACCTCGTTTCATGATGATATTCTCCTTTTTGAAGGTTCGAAAAAATAATCCATTGTTAAGACCGTCGATACTACCATCGATGTCAAATCGCGTCAAGAATGCGAAAACCACCCGGAGTCGGGCGGTTTTCGTATCGATATCGAACCGAACGCACGAACCTAGTTCGTATACATGTCCTTCACCTGGAAAAGGATGTACCAGCCGATGATCGCGCCGACGAGGCCGCCGATCACGTTGAACGACAGGATGTTCCCCACGAGACCGACGAGCGTCGCGTAGTACGAGAGTCGCCAGCCGCGCGCCGAGCGGGCGAAGAGTCCGGGAATCGCCAACAGGTCGAGCACGAGCGAGATCGCCGCGAAGACGAACGAGATGAATGCTGCAACGCCGTAGTGTCCGCCGAGGAGCGCGAACGGGGCAAGCAGGGCCGACAGTCCGAGTCCGGCCAGAAGTGCCGGCACCGCGATGATCGCCATCACGATCACGAGATACGGGGCGACCTTCACGATAAGGTCCTTTCCGTTCTGGGGAATGGCGAACGGCGCCTTCTTCACCATATACTCGTCGAGGATCGCTTCAAGCTGCGCAAGGACGCCCTTCATGTCCGACGACGCGGTTCCTTCCGTCTTCTTTTCCTCCGTCTTCGTCTCTTCCGACATATCCGTTGCGATTACAGGATTATTCCTTCCGATTCCAGGATACTCCCCTCCTCGATTTCCCGCAAAATCTCTTCGGGGACGGGATTGCGTTTCGGACTCACTCCCGGATACCGCCACGCACTGATAACCCGCAGAGAGCAGTTAACAGATAATGGATAACGGGAATCCCCAGATGCCGAGTTATTTGTTTTCTGCTTCTTGTTAACTGATTTCCGTTGAGCATACATCACCCATATCTCCTGCGCCCAGGTCTCCTTACCATCCTTGCGTTTCACGGAAGAAGGCTGCATCACGGCGACGGTATCCTTGGCGATACCCTCCTCGCGCCGCTTCGGATTCCGGATAACCGACCGAACGCGCTGCGCGGACAGTCCGTACTGTTTCATCTTGAACTCGGCATGCCGGGTGAACAGGACGTCCGAACGGAGCGCCGCCCCCTTTTGCCGGCGCTCCCGAGCCATATTCACGAAATCCCGATAATCGGACATAAGGGATAGCGATAGGAATCAGGCTTTCAAAAAACGAGGAGATACGTCTTTTTGATTCTTTCTTCGTTATTCCCCGTCCTCCCCGACCCGCTCGCCGAGCAGGGCCGCGATGCGCTCCTCGACCGGCGGATGGGTCATGAACAGCTTCGCGACCTTCCGCCCCTTGAAAGGATTCGCGATATAAAGATGTGCGGTCGCACGGTTCGCGGCCTCGAGCGGCTCCGTATCCGCGGATATCTTGCGCAGGGCCGAGGCAAGCCCTTCGGGATATCGGGTCAGGAGCGCTCCCGACGCGTCGGCGAGGAACTCGCGCTTGCGCGAGATGGCAAGCTGCATAAGCATCGCCGCAAGCGGCGCGAGAATCGAGAGCGCGAGCGCGAGCAGAAAGAAAATCATCTGAAGCTGCCCGTCGCCTTCCCGATCGTCGCGACGGCGCCCTCCTCCGTACCAGACCATGTTCCTGAACCAGTCGGCCAGAAGAGCCACGAATCCGACCAGTACGACGACGACCGTCGAAAGGAGCGTATCCCGGTTCCCGATGTGCGAGAGCTCGTGCGCGGCGACTCCCTCGATTTCCGACCGGTCGAGGCGCGACAGGAGTCCTGCCGTGAAACAGATGACTCCGTGTTCGGGATCCCGCCCCGTCGCGAAGGCGTTCATGGCGGTATCGTCGATAACATAGATCCGCGGCATCGGAAGTCCGGCCGCGATGGAAAGGTTCTCGACGACCCGGAACAGCTCACGGTCGTCGTCCGGACCGATCGGTCGCGCGCCGCTCATGGACAGGACGATCTTATCGCTCCACCAGTACGAGCCGAAGCTCATAAGCGCGGAAAAGATGACCGCGAACGGCAGTATGCCCGGCGCATCGAGCGCCTGCGCGAATACGTACCCGGCACCGATGACCAGGACGAGAAACCCGGTCATATAGACCCAGGTAAGCGACGTATTGCGATCGTAACTCGTATAGACGGATGCCATAGACGGAAACGTTAGGAAGAAGAAAGGAGCGCCCACGCGCCCCTCCTTTATAGCCGATTCGGAACCGACTTTCCAGGGAGCGCCCTAGAACGAGACCTCGACCGGCTTCTTCGCCGCCTCCTCCTCGAGCTCGAAGAAGTCACGCTTCCGGAAACTGAACATCGAGGCCGCGATATTGGTCGGGAACGACTCGATCATGGTATCGAGATCGCGAACGTTCGCGTTATAGAAACGGCGGGCGGACTGGATCTTGTTCTCCGTGTCCGACAGCTCACGCTGAAGCTCGAGAAAGTTCTCGTTCGCCTTCAGTTCCGGATAGTTCTCCGCGACCGCGAACAGGCTCTTGAGCGTCCCGGAAAGAGCGTTCTCCGCCTCCATCTTGGCATGCGCATCACCGGCAGCCATCGCGCGCGTGCGTGCCTCGGTCACCTTCTCGAAGACACCGGACTCGTGCGCGGCATACCCCTTCACGGTGTTGACCAGGTTCGGAATGAGGTCATATCGACGCTTGAGCTGCACGTCGATATCGCTCCAGGACTCGTCGGTGCGGTTCTTGAGCGTGACAAGGCGATTGTAAGCGATCGCCGCCCACGCCGCGACCGCGACGATGACAACGAGAAGTATGGGCATATTCATACGGTTTCAGATACGAATTATCCGGACACGCCCAGTATAGCCGAAGGCTCCGGACGGGGCAAACCCGGAAAAACGGGGTATAATCCGGTACGGAACCGCATAAACATCGCCTATGGAACCGAGACAAACCGCGCGCCGTCTTTTGAAAAAAAGCCTCCGTGCCACGAAGTCGTTCGTCGCGACGATCGAAGACGCGCAACTCTCTCCAACCCTGTTCATCGCGACGTTCCTTGCTATCGTCATATCGCGGATCCTCATCGAGACCGTCCTCTCGGGATTCGCACCTCGGTCAGATTCATCCTTCTTCCTCCTCTTCGCACACTACTTTCTCGAATTCCTCTTCACGCTGCTCCTTCTGATCCCTATCGTCCGCCGGGCCGGTAGCGTGACGCTCCGCGCCGCCGCGAACGTCTCCCTTCTCGCGTTCCTGCTCGTCCTCACGCCGCCGATAACCGACGCGATCATCTCGGGCGGCGCCGCCCTTCTTTCCACGTACGAGGTCGGCAGTCTCACCGAACTGTTCCGCTCGTTCATCGGCTTTTTCGATTCGACGCCGGATTCAGGGATTACCTATGGCATCCGTCTCGAGGTCGCCCTCTCGGCCGTCGGAATAGCCGGGTATACGCTCATACGAAGCCGGAAACGGGGCCCGCTCCGCGCACTCGCGGCAGCCGTCGCAACATATTCCGTCCTGTTCGTCGTCTCGACATTGCCCGCCTGGATCGCGATCCTGTTTCTCGGTCCCTCGAAAGGGTTTCTCTCGGTAACCGGAGCCGACGCGATCGGAATGTTCTTCTCGCCTCGCCAACTCTTCTCCCTGCCCGTCCCAAGTCTTTTCGACGCGACGCATGTCACGATGATCCTCGTCTATTCGGTCCTGCTACCCGTCGTCGTCGCTGCGATCCTGTTCCGGTTCGAGCGGACCTATTTCCTCGCTCTCCTGAAAAACGTCCGATGGCCGCAGGTTTTGTGGCACGGAGGACTGCTGTTCCTGGGAGGCACCCTGGCGATCGTCTATGCGGGCGCCGACCAGTCGTTCTCGCCATTCGAGCTAATCGCGACCGCGGTCATGTCGATAGCAGTCGTCTGCGCCTGGCTCGCCTCGGTCGTCGCCAACGATCTTGCCGACCGCAGGATAGACGAGGTGACGAACGCGAAACGGCCGCTTCCGACCCGCGATATCCCGGCCGCGCTCTACCGCGAAATCGGGGTGTTCTTCTTCGCCGGTTCCATCCTACTTTCGCTTTCCGTCTCATCAAAGGCAGCCTTGCTCATCCTCGCATATCAGGGAATCGCCTGGATCTACTCCGTTCCGCCTCTTCGGCTCAAGCGGATACCGGTCATAGCTACACTCCTCTCCGCCGCCGCCGGCATGACGATCCTCTTCGCCGGATACGAGTTCGCCTCGCCGATAGCCTCCATATCGCCGATCCCCTCCTCCCTGCTCGTCTATCTTTTCATCTGTTACGCCGTCACCATCCCGCTCAAGGACTTCAAGGACATGGAGGGCGATCGGAAAGACGGCGTCATCACGATTCCGGTCCTACTCGGAGAGGAACGGGCGAGATTCCTGGTCGGAATCCTATTGTTCTTCTGCTATGCCGTAAGCCCCATCGCATTGCACGACGCCGGACTGTTCGTTCCCGCCTTCCTGTTCGCAAGCCTCTCCTTTCTCTCGGTCCGCCGGGCGAACCGGCCTGGCAGCCGATGGGGATCGTTCCGATCGCTCCCGGCCTGGAACATGTTCTTCATCATCCTATACGGCTGCATCACCGCGGTCTTCCTCCTGAACTGAGATGACTACCTTCCGGCGCGCTCCGTTCCATAGCAAAGAATGGACCTGCGGATCGGCAAAAGAAAAAGACCGGGTACCCGGTCTTTTTCGCATCCGTATTCAGGAACGCGATTCCCCGATCCGACCGACGAGGCCTATCCAGTCCGCAACGGACAGCTCCTGCGCCCGAATCCTCGTATCAAGCCCCATTCCGGACAAGATCGCCTCTACCTCTCCGCGAGGAATCCGCCGACTTGAGGAAAGATTGTTCGCGAGCGTCTTGCGCCGGGCAGCGAACCCGGCCCGCGCGAGACCGAACAGTTTCCGGTCGTCCTCCTTGAGAAACGGCCTCTGCGGCACCAGCTTTACGACCGCACTGTCGACATTCGGCTCCGGAAAGAACGCCGTCCGCGGAACGAACAGTTCCTTCGATACCGTCGCGTAGTACTGTGCCATGAGCGACAGAAGGCTCATGCTTCCCGAGGGTGCGGCCAACCGGTCGGCGACCTCCTCCTGAACCATGAGAACGATCCGCTCCGGCCGTATCGGAAGCGACAGCAAAAGACGGATGATCGGCGCCGTAATGTAGTACGGGATATTCGCGACGACCTTGTATGCCCCGTCCTCAAAACCGGATTCCCGAAGCAGCGCGGCGACATCCAGCTCGAGGATGTTCCCTTCGAGGAGCGACAGGTTCGCGGACGCGGCGAAGGTCTCGCCGAGACGGGTCACGAGGTCGCGGTCGAGTTCCACGGCCAGCACCGACGCTGCCCGCTCCAGGAGATGCGACGTAAGGGCTCCCGTACCGGGGCCTATCTCAAGGATCCGGTCTTCCGGTCGGACATCGGCGACGGAAAGGATTCCCTCGACGATATCCGTGTCCCGAAGAAAGTTCTGCCCGAGCGATTTTTTTGCTTTCACCTGTTCCATATGCCCTTATGATATCTCATTCTCGCCCCTTCGCCAGCGTCGAACCTAATTGAGCACCGGTTCGACCTTCACTTCGATCACGCCGGAACCGAGCGAGGCGATCTTCTCGAAGGCGACCTTGTCGAGGTCGATGATCCGCCCCTTGCCGTACGGACCACGGTCGTTTATGACCACGATGACCGACTTTCCGTTCGCCGGATTCGTAACCCGCGCATAGCTCCCCAAAGGAAGCGAGAGGCTCGCGGCCGCAAGTTTCCCCGTGTACGAATACCAGGTACCGAGCCCCTTGTCCGCCTTTCCGACCTTGACGTACGTCCCCTGGACGACGACTTCGGCCACCGGCTCCTTCGTCACTTCGGTACCGAGCAGCTTCCGCGAGACCTCCTTTCCGTCATGATAGCTTACGCGGTACCGATAAGTACGGACACCGTTCTCCCCCTTCGTCTCAACGACTTTTTTCCGCCAGCTGAGCGAATCATCCTCCTTCGTCTTCGTCTCGTAGGCGATCTTCTTATCCGCGGACTCCTCGCGCACTTCGACACGGATCACCGTAAGTTTCGCCCGTCTTCCGACCAACAGGGTTTCCTCGGCCGGATCGGCAAGATCGTCCTCACGAAGCGAAATGCCCGCCTCGATAAGTGCCCCTCCGACGCTCCGCGCATCCGTCGAAAGATCCTTCGTTTCCCCGTCCGCAGTCACCCGAAGTTCCTTCCTCCGGGAAACCGTCACCCGCATACCGGACGAAAGCGGCGTCTCCCGGGAAGGGATGACGGTATCGTCCGGAGAGAGTCCGTCGATCGACGTGTCGACCAGGCTCCCGATCGTCTCCGCCGTGACCCGCTCGAACGTCATAGGAAACCCGTCGAGGATGATCGTCACATCCTTCGATCGGGACGGGTCATAAATCCGATTCTTCCCATGGGACAGCAAAAAAACGGCGCCGATCGCGCCTCCTATCAACAGAACAGGAATGAAAAACCGTCTCCTCATACGTCTTTTAGGGTACCCGAAAAGAAGGTGAAAGAAAAGCACTCACGATGGAGTGCTTCCCGTACGTTTGTAGCGTATAACCTGATATACAAGCAGATATGCGACCAGGGCACCCGATGCCTGAGAGTATCCGAGATAATAATCAGGCGTCTGCTTTGTCCAGGCATATCCGGCCCACAGGGAGTAAGCCAGCGCTCCGACATACGGAATAGACGGAGAAAATCCTTCCGTGCTTTTCCGCTTGTAATTCTTCCAGGCCTGCAAAGCCAAACTGCCGACGACCGCAATTGAAACAAGTGCGACAAGCATTCCAAGGATGTTGTTAACGTTCTCCACCCCCCCTCCTTTTGTTTACGTGTTTAAAGAAAGAAACATGATTCTAATCCGCGAAGACCGTATCGACAAGCTGCCGATATTTACCCGGAAGGCCTTTCTTTACTCGCTCCGGAACCGGTACTGCAGCGCCTCGGCGACATGTGCCGGCGTGATGTCATCCATATCGGCAAGATCGGCGATAGTCCGTGCGACCTTGAGGATACGATGGTAGCTCCGCGCGGAAAGCCGCAGTTCCGAGACCGCGCGGCGGAGCAGTTCCCTGGACGGATCATCGAGCACGCAGTGCGTCCGGATAAGCTCCGGGCCCATCTCGCTGTTCGTCAGCACCCCGGAATCACGGAGGCGGACGATCTGCCGCGCCCGCGCCGACTCCACCCGCCCGCGTATCTCGGCGCTCGATTCACCTTTCGGGCCATCCTCGAGCTTCTCGATCTTCTGCCGCGGAACGGAGACCTGCAGGTCTATCCGATCCAGGATCGGGCCGGAAATCTTCTCCTTATACCGGTTCACCTGAAACGGCGAACACGAACACATGCGCTCCGGATCGCCGGCATAGCCGCACGGGCAGGGATTCATGGCGGCGACCAGGGTGAAACGTGCCGGAAACCGACTCGTGCCCCTGATCCTGGACACCGAGACATGTCCGTCTTCGAGCGGCTGGCGCAAGTTCTCCAACACGGCCTTCGGAAACTCCGCGAACTCATCCAGAAAAAGGACGCCGCGATGCGCAAGGCTCACCTCACCGGGCTTCGGAACGCTTCCACCGCCGACAAGCGAGATCGCCGAAGCGCTATGATGCGGTGAACGGAACGGCCGGCGGTCGACAAGCGCCTTCCCGCCTCCGAGTTTTCCGGCCACGGAGAAGATCTTGGTCACTTCGAGACTCTCCGAAAGGGAGAGGGCCGGCATGATAGTCGGAAGCGCACGGGCCAGCAGAGTCTTTCCCGAACCGGGCGGCCCCACGAGTATCGCGTTATGTCCGCCGGCTGCGGCGATCTCGAGCGCGCGCTTGGCATGTTCCTGCCCCCGCACTTCGGACATGTCCATCCCCTCGTTTTTATCCTCCCGTCTTTCGCTTTCGTCCTTTACGAAGGGCTCGATCCGCTCCCGACCCAGAAGATGGGAAACGAGCGAGAACAGATTCCGAACGGGATAGACCGTAAGGTCCGGGATAAGCGAGGCTTCCTCGACGTTCTCCGTCGGGACATAGAGTTCAGCAAAACCGGCATCGCGGGCGAACACTGCCGCCGAAATGACGCCGTTTACGCGCCGCACCGCCCCGTCGAGCGCGAGCTCGCCGAGAAACAGTTTTCCTTTCGGATCGAACTCGAGCTGACCGGTCGCCCGGAGGTATCCGAGTGCGATCGGCAAATCATACACCGGCCCCTGCTTCGGCAGGTCCGCCGGCGCAAGGTTCACCGTGATCCGGCCGTTCTGATGCGGAGGCTTGAAACCGCTGTTCTTTATCGCGGAACTCACGCGGTCGCGTGATTCCTTGACGGAGGCGTCCGGAAGTCCGACCAGGGTGAAGGCGTGTAATCCCTGCGACAGCACGTCGACTTCGGCTTCCACCGCCACCCCGTCGAGTCCCACCGTCGCGACCGAATAGATCCGTGCTGGCATAGTTGCTCTTTATTCTCACTATATCATACGGTGTCACCCGTCCGATCGTTCGGACAGATATGCGAACACGAACCATACGGCACCCACGGTAAGCCAGACATCGGCGAGATTGAAAGCCGGAAACCAGGAGACGACCGAGAAATCCCGGACACATCCCCACAGGATACGATCGACGAGATTTCCGATTCCTCCGGCAAGAATGAATATGAGAGGCAGCCTTCCGTACCGCATATCTCCCCGAAACGATACGACCGCAAGACCTCCGAGCACGATCGCCGAGACGGCCGCGTACGTCGACGAGTCACCGGAAACGCCCAACGGCCCGAACGGATTGCACGACGAACCCGGGTGCCCCATGAAGACCGCCTTTATGGACAGATCCGAAAACAAAAGGGCCGCGAACGCCATCGCGTCACGACCCTTTTCCGTCGATGGGACATGGTACCTCACCTTCATCACGCTAAGCCTTCGCGCAGGATATGCACTCCTTTGCGGCCGGATACGCTCGGAGACGACCCTCCTCGATTTCCTGACCGCATTCGGCACAGATACCATAGGTCCCGGCCTCGATTCGTCCAAGCGCTTCCTTCACCTCGTTAAGCTGACTTTCCAGATTCTCCTCGAGCGCCACGTTATCGGAGTACTGTTCGACCTCGGTCGCGTTATCATCCCGGTCCGTGCCGATATCCTCGTATCGAGCCTCGTACTCGCCGTCTTTCTTGTCCGCAAACAAGCCGAGTTCGGATTCGAGCCGACTCTTCGAGGCGAGCAATGCCGCCTTCATCTCCTCGCGGAACGCTTCGGTCATGGTCATATCGTTGCAATTTCCGGTTACGAGGTCATTGTACGCCCCAAAATCCCCGAAGTAAAGCCACATGAAAACACCGGGGCCGGAGCGATCAGATGAATATCCCTTCGAAATGTCTGATATTCGGATCCTTCTCCCCGACCCGAAAGACGATCAGAACGGCATCGAAACGGTATGATACATCCCGCTTCCCTCGTTCCCGGAGATACTCCTCGGCGACCCTGGCCAATTTCCTAAGTTTCGAAGGCGTAATCGCCTCCTCGGGAAAGACCTCTTCCACCGAGGCATCGGCAATACGAGCCTTCACTTCCACGAAGACGATTCCCCTATCGTCCGAAGCGACGATATCGACTTCGCCCACCGCTTTCCCCCGCCCGTTACGATAGTTCCGTTCCAGTATACGGTACCCCTTTGAACGCAGATATCGGGCGGCCGCATCCTCGCCGCGCCTACCGGTCTCGTCCCGAAGGTGGAATCTCCGCGTCATCATATTGGCATGATATCCCGTTCAGGCATTCCAGCCAACAAAAAAACGCCCTCTCAGGCATCCGCTTACCGCACCCGCCGCTTCCGTCTCCGCCCGACAGCCCTCCGTATGGATATTGTTGGGTTGTCGGGCGCCAGGCCCGTAGTCCAAATAAATAAATATATGACTGGAGCACCGACGCCCGACCGCATGTCCCAACACGCGATCCTGCGATATAACCCTTCGGGTGATGAGGGTATCTATCGTCAATAAAGACCTCGTGTAGTTTGTGGATATGCTTTTCCCTTTTGCCGTCTTGTCTGACTTTTCGACAGCTTTTTTCTTTCACCGTTCTCTGGCGCTTGGCCTTTGGAGTAAAAAGAACGGATTTTCCCTTTTTGTTTTTGTATAAACGCGCCGAGTATTTATTGTTTCGGCGTTGTTTATGTTTGTTTTGGGTCCCCGTGTCAGATCCGGGGCGACGGAAGAGGGATCTCGTACTCGCGGAACGGAACGTGAGCGGTCCGCGTGCCGATCCGCGAGTACAAGGAACTTCCATACTTGAACAGTGAAAGAGGTCTCAGCCACAAACAGGGGGAGTATCGTGGCTGAAACTTCTTTCCCCGTTCACTCGTTCTCGGGTTTTCAACGTACTTACAGGTCCATTATAGCATGCGAAACGACGAGGGTCAATCGTAACATGCATTCCACTCAGCATTCATCGGGAATTTCGGACACTCGCACGATCATGAACGGAAGTCTGCCGGTTCATGTCCGAAAAAGAAGTCGCCCACTTTCTTTTCGTTCCCCGTTCAAGCCGTTTTCCGTCACTTCTGTATCGCACGACCGAGCACGGCGCGGAACGAATCCTTGCTCGTTCCGACGACAAGACGATCGCCGAGAAGCATGTAGTCGAACGAAAGATCCGAATCGGACGAGATGATAGCGAAGCGGGTCTTCGACGCGCCGAAAGATCCGTCGCGAAACGCCGCCTGCGACGGAACGTTCGTATCTGCCGTATACAGGACCGGAGCGAATGCCGACGGCATAGCCGATTCGGTCTCCGGCGCCTCGGAAAGAAGGATGTTCCGCATCGCCTCCTTATCCTTTACGGAAAGAGCCAATGCGCGACGGACACCGCCGGCCTCCGGAATCATATAGACGGAAAACGATTCATCCAGATCGGACAGCACGGTCTCCGGCACCTTAAGGCCGAGCAGATAGGCGAATCGCGAGAACGCGATAGGGTTGTTATCCGTATCGCGGACGAGGAATTCCACGGGAACGAGCGGAGACATGGAAGAAACTCCCGTGGCCGCCTTGTCCAATACCGACAGTATCGCCTCACGTGACGACGACTCCGTGTCGATATTGAGGTAGTTCGGCTTTGATGCGGAGTATGTTCCGGCATCTTCGACCCCGAGGTCTCCCGACCGAGTCGGAGAAACGGCCTGCTCCGCTACATTTCCCGCTTCCCGGACGTCGGCATTCCGATTCGTCATATACGCGAATGCCGCCACACCGAGCACCGCCAGGGCGACCAGGGCCCCGATCAGTCGCAGGTTCTCACGCTTCGGAACGAACATCGAAAGAGAGGAAAGAAATGCGAGAGGATTCGTCTTCTCGCCGCCTTTTGACCGATTTCCGGAAACGGATGCCGGCGCAACGGCTCCATCCGCCGAAGCATCCGCGCCAAGAAACGGATTCCCGGCAAGAGCCGAACCGCCGCGTGCCGCGCTCACATCGTCATGATCCGACTCCTTCGAGGTCTTCCCCTTGCCGGAAAGCTCGTCGAGATCATCCTGCATCACGCGAACATGACGAAGATCCTCGACCGGAACCGCATTCGGATCATCCTGATGGCTGTGCTTATCGAAAATCTCCTTAAGATCGCTCATAGGGCCATGCTTGACGGTAACGGCTCCAGTATATCACCGTCGCAAGCGGAAAAAAAGCGGCGCCCGGCGCGCCGCTTCCTTTTCTCCTCCGAGAGAGGCCGCTATTCCTGCGTCCCTTCGGTCTCTTCGCGCTTGAGCGCCATCCGACGGGAGAGGTTGATGCGACCCTGAGCGTCGATCTCCTTGACGACGACCGGAACGACATCACCCACCTTCACGATGTCTTCCACCTTCTCGACGCGGTAATCCGCGAGTTCCGAGATATGGATAAGCCCTTCCTGGTTCGGCAGGACCTCGGCGAAGGCGCCGAAGTTCATCAGCCGGGTAATACGGCCCTGGAACAGCTCTCCGGCCTTCACCTCGCGGGTCAGGTTGCGGATCCATTCCGTGGCCTCCTTGGCGCTCGTTTCGTCGGTCGAGGTGATGAAGACCGAGCCATCATCCTCGATGTCGATCGATACCCCCGTCTCGTCGATGATCCGGTTGATCATCTTGCCGCCGGGCCCGATGACATCGCGGATCTTGTCCGGGTTGATACGCAGCGTGATAATGCGCGGCGCGTACGGAGACATCTCCTTGCGCGGCTCAGGAAGCGCCTCGAGCATCTTCCCGAGAATGAAGAGCCGGCTTTCCTTGGCCTGCGTAAGCGCCTCGGCAAGGCGCTCAGGCGTCAATCCGTCGATCTTCACGTCCATCTGCATCGCGGTGATACCGTCAGCCGTCCCGGCAACCTTGAAGTCCATGTCGCCGAAGTGATCCTCGAGACCCTGGATGTCCGAGAGTACGCGGTATTCCCCATCGCCCTCGATGATACCCATCGCGATGCCCGCGACCGGCTTCCGGATCGGAACGCCCGCGTCCATGAGTGAGAGCGTGGAGCCGCAGGTCGAAGCCATCGACGAGGAGCCGTTGGATTCGAGCACCTCGGAAACGAGGAGGATGGTGTACGGGAACTCCTCCTGCGGCGGAAGCACTGGCAGGAGCGCCTTTTCGGCGAGCGCCCCATGTCCGATTTCGCGCCGTCCGGGGCCGCGCATCGGCCGGACCTCTCCCACGGAATACGGCGGGAAGTTGTAGAAGTGCATGTAGCGCTTCTTCATATCCACTTCCATGGTATCGACGATCATCTGGTCGCCGGGAGCGCCCAAGGTCGTCACGGTCAGTGCCTGCGTTTCGCCGCGGGTGAAGAGTCCCGTCCCGTGCGTTCGCGGAAGCACGCCGACATGCGCCGAGATCGGACGGATCTCGTCCATCTTGCGTCCGTCCGGACGGCGTCCCTCGCGGAGGACCTTCTCGTGCAAGATCTCATCGGAAAGTTCGTCCATCACCAGATGCGAGATCTCGCCGAGCGAGCCCGCCTCGGCCGGATACTTTTCGGCGACATACGCCTTCATCTTCTCCTCGATCGCCCCGAGCGCCGCATACTTCTCCTCCTTCTTCTTGTCGGAGAACAGCGCATCGGCGAGTCCCTCGTTCCGAAGGAACGCCTTCAAGTCCTCATCGAAACCCTCCGGCCCCGAAAGCACGATCGCCTTCGCCTTCGGCCTGCCGATCTCGGCACGGATATCCTCGATGAACCGCGCGATCTTCTGGACGTTCTCGAATCCGAACCGGAACGCCGCGGCCATGTCGGCTTCCGGAAGTTCGTTCGAACCGGCCTCGATCATGTTGATCTTGTCCTTCGTGCCGGAGAGGACGAGATCGAGTGTGTTTCCGCCGTTTTCCCGTTCCTCCGTCGAGGGGTTGAGCACGAATTCCCCGTTGATCCGCCCGACGCGGACAGCCGCGACCGGCCCGTTCCACGGGATGTCGGAAATAGCAAGTGCCGCCGACGCTGCGATGATCGCGACGATGTCCGGATCGTTCTCTCCGTCGATCGAAAGCACGGTCGCGACGACCTGTACCTCGCTGCGCATCCGCCCATCGAACAGCGGGCGTATCGTGCGATCGACCGCGCGACCCGAGAGGATCGCGTCGTCCGACGGCCGACCCTCACGCTTGATAAAGCGGGATCCCTTTATCTTTCCAGCCGCGTAATACCGCTCCTCGTAATCGACCATGAGCGGGAAATACCCGCGAGACTGCCCTGCGCTCTTGGACATGACCGCCGTCGCGAGGACGACCGTCTCGCCGTAGCGAACCGTCACCGCCCCGTTCGCCTGCTTCGCGAGCAGACCGGTCGAGATGCGGAGCTCCCGGCCGCCCAACTGGAGCGACCAGCTCTTCAGTTCCTGCATAGCCGTCGTCCCGGCTCGGAACGACGAAGACCCGAAACGCAAAAAGGAGAGAAGAAAGGCTTTTCCTGCCTCTTTTTTGAGTTTGAGCCGCCGCGATCCGCCCGAGAATATGAATGATTACCTTCACCGCCACTCTAGGGGGAAGCGGAATGAAAGTCAATGAAGGCGCCCCGCGTGGGACGCCTTCGTGAAAATCAATCCCCTTATCTCCCTCCGAGCAGGAACTTCCTCCGGTCCGAGGAGAGATTCAGGAATTCGTCGGCGATCTCGACGAGCTTCCCGCTCGCGGATTCCGAGAACCCGACCACCTCGACCCGGCACCCGAAGGTACTCTGGAGGTATTCGACGAGCGGAATGTAGTCCCCGTCACCCGAAGCGAGAATGATCACATCGAGCTTGGGCGCCATCTTTACCGCATCCACCGTGATACCGACGTCCCAGTCCCCTTTCTTGGACCCGTCCGGAAAGATCTGCAGGTCCTTCGTCTTTACGTCGTACCCGTAGGTACCGATCGTCTCGAAGAACTTCTCTTCGGTCGCCTCGGCCGTCGAGATGCCGTAGGCGATGGCGCGGATAAGCTTTCGTCCCGCGACCGTCTCCGTAAGGACGTTCTTGAAATTGACCTTCTTCTTATAGACCACCTTCGCGCTGTGATAGAGGTTCGAGACGTCCACGAACACTCCGACGCGCTGTTCTGCCAGTTTTGCCATACATGTATGAATAAGACCTTATCAACATCATCCCGAGCGAAGTCGGGGGATCCGTGCGATAAGTATAACAGATTCCTCCACTCGAAGACTCCCCCTGCATTCGCCGGGCTCCGGGTCGGAATGACAATCACTACTGAAAAGATTTCCCCGAAAACCTCCGGGTTCGCCGGAAACAAAGCGCCGCCCATACGGGCGGCCTCCGCGCTAGAGCGCGAGCTTCTTCCGAAGACCCTTCGCCGCCTTCTCGTCCGTCTTCTCGAGATAGGCGAGGAGCTTCTTGCGCTTGGCGACCATCTTGAGGAGGCCGCGGCGGGAATGGAAGTCCTGCTTGTTCTTCTTGAGATGGGCCGTAAGCCGCTTGATCTTCTCCGTGAACATCGCGATCTGGTACTCCGGCGAGCCGGTGTCCTTGTCGTGCCGGACGACTTCCTTGGTCACCCGGACTTTCTGCGCATGCGTGAGCGCCATACCGTTACGTAAGCCATACCGCCGTGCCGTGACGACTGTCACGCGATCCCGAAGGACCTCCACCCGCACCGCTGTACGCTTCACCCTATGAAATTAACCTCCACACGATAACACGAGTACGAAATGTTGGCAAGTTATTGCAAAAAAACCATAAGTAATCTTGGCAAGACTACTGATTAGTCAGTCATTTCGATTGTCTTTTCAGATTTTGTTTCATGAACCTTCTTCCAAAAATATACCATAAAACCGACTAAAACTACTGTGAACAGAGAAAAGCAAATCGCGCTAAACAACAACGCCCCCTCAGCAGGCTCCGGCAGACTCAAATAGGCCGTCCAAAAACTAACGGCTGTTGATAAGCAAATTGAAGCGAGACCAGAAAATATTTCATATGACCTCAAATCATTTCCTTGAACAAGCTCAATGCGCATGATCGAAGGCATGCCCACTTTGATGACCGGGTGGCAATTCACTGAATGTATTGCGACCTTGCTTTTCATAGAAACCGTTTTTTCACTACATTATTCAGAAGATTCCGAACAGTACTTTTCCGAGAAAACCTTGATTTCAGATCGTAAGTCCTTCAAGGCACCATCCAAAATTGCCTCATCAACGGACTCTGATTTCGGGATTACTAGTCTTACTCCGCCCTTGAAGACGAACTCGTGGTACCTTTCCATAGAGACAATCTCCTTCACGGATTCAGAAGGGGTCTCGTTTTCAGTAGCAAAATTTCCCAGCTTCTCAGACTCGACAGGGCCTTGAATGTCTGAGTCTAACTCAGTAACCTCATCAGGATTTATAACTATGTCATTCTTAAGTAATCCAGAATAAATCAAGGATTCTCGAAACGTCTCCGAGGCCTCCTTAGCAACACTTGGGGTTATCTTCTCTCGAATGAAAATATTGTCTAGCATGGCAGGAAGCGCCTGATTTTGAAACCGCTCAATGAAATTCATGTAGAGCTTGGGCGTCTTTATTGCCTGAATTATGGCCAACCGCTTCTCAGACTCATTTATCGGATTAAGAATGTGACGTGCTAGTTCGCTCTGGTTATACGCATTTCCAGTACGATCGAGTAATCCATAGTGAACTAACGCTGCAACCTTTCTGGCAGCTGGACCTGATAGCCGGTCGTGTCCAATTCCGCGAGCAACCATATCTCTAGAATATGGTCCCTTTCCGAGCTCTCTCGAAAGCTTCCCCGAAAGTTCAATAGCCTTCTCCAGAGTCAAGGATGGGTATGCAACGCTGCGACTCCTTACTTTTGACATAATTGCTTCTTCCATAGTACTTTTACAATTAGCTTAACACCTACCTAATGGTAGGTTTTATCGCGTGCCTTGTCAAGCTTGCCTTTAATAAGCCATATATTAATTAAAATAATAGTTATATACTCTGCTTCTGTAAGTTACGGATAATTGAAAAAACCCGCCTTTCGGCGGGCTTTCGTTTTCTTATCTTCCGTTCCCCGTTGTCAGTTGTCAGTTGTCAGTTGTCAGTTGTAAGCTCCCCGATATCAGAGCATCGTAAACGCTCCGACCTTGTCGCCCGCCTGGGGCTTCATGACGCGGACACCCTGCGTGACGCGAGAGAGAAGCGGAACGGAATTGAACGGGATCCGAATGATCGTCCCCTTCTCGGAGGTAAGAATCAGATCGTCCTCGATATTGCCCATCGAGGTGATCGCAGCTCCCACGAGTTTGCCGGTCTTGTCGGTCACCTTCATCGTCTTGATGCCGGAGCCGCCACGCTTCTGGACCTTGTAGTGTTTCAGCTCGGACCGCTTTCCGAGGCCGTTCTGTGAGAGGATCAGCAGTTCGAGCCCCTTCTCCCCCTTGGCGATGACATCCATCGCGACCACCTCGTCCCCGTCAACGAGCCGGATACCGCGGACTCCCGCCGCGGAGCGGCCCATAGCGCGAACATCGGTCTCCTTGAACCGGATCGCCTGACCGTCCTGGGTCGTCAGGATGATGTCGTCCCCGCCGGTCGTCGGACGGACCCAGTTAAGGAGGTCGCCCTTCTCGAGGTTGATGGCGATGAGTCCGGAGCGACGCACGTTCTCGAACTCCTCGATCTTCGTCTTCTTGACCGTTCCTCCGCGGGTCGCCATGAAAAGATACTTCGTATCGTCACCCTTCTTCCGGGCTACCATCTCGGTAATCTTCTCTTCGGGGCTGATCTGGATGAAATTCACGACCGCGGCACCCTTGGCCGTCCGCGAGGACTCGGGAATCTCGTACGCCTTGAGCTGGAAGACCTTTCCGGTGTTCGTGAAGAACATGAGGTCCGCATGCGTCTCGAGCGAGAGCACCATGGAGATCTTATCCTCGTCCTTCGTGACCGCGCCGATAACCCCCTTGCCGCCGCGCTTCTGCACGCGGTAGACGGAGGGGTTCATCCGCTTGATGTAACCGTCCTCGGAAAGCGTGATGATGGCGTCCTCGTTCGGAATAAGGTCCTCCTGCTTGAACTCGCCCACGCCGCCACGGACGATCTTCGTCTTCCGGGCGTCCCCGTACTTGTCACGGACCTCGATGAGTTCGTCCTTCACGACGCCGAGCAGCTTCTCGCGGCTCCCCAGAAGGTCCTCGAGGTGCGCGATGAGCTTGCGCTTTTCCTCGAGTTCGTCTTCGATTTTCTGCCGCTCAAGGCCGGAGAGCGTCTGCAGCCGCATCTCGAGGATCGCGGTCGCCTGCCGTTCGGAAAGCCGGAAGTTCTTCTGCAGGTTTCCGTGCGCCTCCTCCTTGGTCTTCGACTTCTTGATGGTCGAGATGATCTCGTCGATATGGTCGAGCGCCTTCTTGAGCCCCTCGAGGATATGCGCCCGGTCCTTCGCCTTCTCCAACTCGTACTTGGTCCGCCGGGTCACCACCTGCTCTCGGTGCGCCACATAGTGCTCGAGTATAGGCTTGAGACCGAGAACCTGCGGATCGATCCCGTCGACCAGCGCGAGCATGTTGACGTTGAAGTTCTTCTGCAGGTCGGTCAGGGAGTAGAGCCGGTTGAGGACCTTCTGGGGATAGGCGTCCTTCTTCAGCTCGACGACGATCCGTACGCCGTCCTTGTCGGACTCGTCGCGCAGGTCGCGTATACCCTGAATCTTCCCGTCCTTCACGAGCTCGGCGATCTTCTCGATGAGCGTGGCCTTGTTGGTCGCATACGTCATTTCCGAGACGACGATCTGGTACGCTCCAGCCTTGGTCTCGACGATGTCGGCCTTGGCGCGGGTCACGATCTTACCTCGGCCAGTCGCGTATGCCTCGCGGATATCCGCCTGATTGTACGCGATACCGCCCGTCGGGAAGTCCGGCCCCTTGACGAATCCCAGGAGGTCGTCGACGCTCGCGTCCGGGTGGTCGATCAGGTGGCAGATGCCGTCGACGAGCTCGCCAAGATTATGCGGGGCGATGTTCGTCGCCATACCGACCGCGATACCGACCGTCCCATTGAGAAGCAATTGCGGCAGCTTGGCCGGAAGCACCGTCGGCTCCTGGTGAACCCCGTCGAAGTTCGGCACGAAATCGACCGTGTCCTTCTCGATGTCGACCAGCATCTCCTCGGCGATCTGGGCGAGTTTGGCCTCGGTGTAGCGGTAGGCGGCGGCGCTGTCGCCATCCATCGAACCGAAGTTCCCCTGTCCCCAGACAAGCGGGTAGCGAAGCGAGAAATCCTGTGCCATGCGGACCATCGTGTCGTACACGGCCGTGTCACCGTGCGGGTGATACTTGCCAAGCACCTCGCCGACGACCGTCGCCGACTTCCGAAATTTGGCCCCGGACCTGAGTCCCGTTGACCACATCGAGTAGAGGATGCGGCGATGAACCGGCTTAAGACCGTCCCGCACGTCCGGAAGCGCCCGCGAGACGATGACACTCATCGCGTAGTCGAGGTACGACTGACGGACCTCGTCGGTAATCTGTCGGGGCTCTATCCTCCCGTGGATATCGACTTCGTTTCTCACCTCTTCCATATGGCCGTTCGGTTATCGTGATTCGTTCCGTCCACTACCCTATCGTGTCGCCCCCGTCCCGATTCCCTCGCCGAGATACGGCTTGGCGGCGGAACGTGACGCGGAATCCTCCTCCGTATCCCCGAACACCGTCGGCGCCGCGGACTTCCGAAGCGTATCGGCATCGGCGGGAATGGATTTTCGAAGACTGTCCCGCAGAGTCACCACCCAGAGCAGCACTATCATCGTCATGACGACGGCTACCATCGCCCACACGTACCGGACACGGACATGCTCCGGCTCGCGCCGGATACGATCGACCCGCTCATGAATGGAATTCATATCCGTTTCAGGACTTCTGCAGGAAGACTATCTCCATGCTCTTCCCATCGAGGTCCTTCTTCTTGAAATTGAGTTTCGGAAGATCCTCGGCGACCTTGCATCCGGTCTCACGACAGAAAGTCTCGCGGCCTTCGGCGGAGATAGACGCTCCGGAAAGCGCGTAGTGCATCGGAATGACCAGTTTTGGCTCTATGTCACGGATGATGCCGTCTATCTTCTTCGGATCGAGCGCCTCGCCGCCGCCGACCGGAACGAAAAGGATATCGACATCGCCGATGCGCTCCACCGTCTTCTCGTCGAGCGGGTGTCCGATCGCGCCCAAATAGGCGAGACGGACATCTTCGGAATCGAAGACGAAAACCGTGTTCTGCCCGCGATCGACACCGCCGTTCTGATCCCTGAAGGACGGATAACCGAGTATTCCCACTCCCTTGGCGGCAAATTCGCCGGGCGTGTGGATAATGACCGGATCATCCTTCAATCCGGACAGAGCGTCGTCTGCGGGATCGAGATGCGACAGAAGAACGATATCGGCATGACCGAACGGCGACCGGATACTGGTCGACTTTCCCGGAAGGTCCGTAAAGATAACCACGTCCTCGGTGGCGCGTCCGGCGGGCTTGGTCGTGATCTTGAAGCAGTAGTCGCCGTAGTACTGGATGTTCATGGCAGTCTGTCATGACTGAAAAAGGCCGTACCGGCCACATCAAGTCTAGCATGCCGCGTTTCTCCCTGCCAAGAGTCACCCCTCTGCCCCGGACTTGCCAGAATGCGCGATACGATGTATCATTTCCCGTACGCTTTTCCCGGCTGTCAGGGAAACCGTCAGGCGGGCATTAATCCCATAATGGAGCCTTTTCCGCCGGGCTCCGACCGCAGAAGCATATGAGTACCGCAAAAAAGCAGGATCTTGAGACCCTCCTCTCGGAGGACACCGTCATCATCCCGGCTATCGGAGACGTCGTCACCGGAACGGTGATCCATGTCTCGTCGAATCATGCCCTCGTCGACCTCGGCCCCCTCGGGACCGGCGTCGTCCTCGGCAAGGAGATGAAGAGCGGCCTCGGCGGCAACGCCAAGCTCCGCGTCGGCGAGGAAGTGAGCGGAACGCTCATGAGCTTCGAGAACGAGGACGGCGATATCGAGATCTCCATCCGTGAAGCTTCCTACGAGAAGTCCTGGGAAGACCTTATCGACAAGCTCGAGAACAAGATTGTCATCGAGACGAAGGTGCTCGATGCCAACAAGGGCGGCCTCATGGTCGAACTCAACGGCATCATGGGCTTCCTCCCGGTCTCCCAGCTCGCCAACGAGCACTATCCGCGCGTCGAGGACGGCGACAAGAACAAGATCCTGGAACTGCTCCGCGCCCTCATCGGCCAGACGATCAGCGTCCGGCTTCTCGACGTGGACCGCGAGAACGAGAAGCTCATCGTGAGCGAAAAGGCGGCTCAGAGCGAGCGTGACCGCGAGCTCATCAACCGGCTCCGTGTCGGCGACGAGATCGAGGGAGAGGTATCCGGCGTCGTCGACTTCGGCGCGTTCGTCAAGTTCGACGCCCCGATTTCCGAGGACGGAAAGAAGGCCGGACAGAAGCTCGAGGGACTCGTCCACATCTCCGAACTCGCCTGGCAGCTGATCGACGACCCGCGCGAGATCGTGAAGACCGGCGACCAGGTCCGCGCCAAGATCATCGGCATCGAGGAGACCCGCATCTCGCTTTCCATGAAGGCCCTCAAGGAGGACCCGTGGACCAAGGTGGCAGAACGGTACGCGGTCAACCAGACGGTCACCGGCAAGATCGACAAGATCAACCACTTCGGAGCCTTCGTCTATCTCGACAAGGACATCCACGGCCTCGCGCACGTCTCCGAGTTCCACGATGTCTACCCGGGACGCAAGATGGAAGACGTCTTCCGTGTCGGCGAGACCTACGACTGGAAGATCCTCTCGATCGAGCCGCGCGCCCACCGCATGGGACTCCTCCCCATCAAGGAAGGCAAACGGAAGAAGGATTCCGGGGAACAGGACGAGAAATAGCTTCGGACCGGGTCCCGCCGCGCGCGGGACCCTTTCGTTTCGGGAAACATCGACATAAGGCCAGGAATATGAACGCTTCAAACCTCTTCATCCTTTCGGGACCGTCCGGTGCCGGCGAGGATTCCATCATCGACGGGCTCTCGAAGAGACTCCCTACCGAACGTGTCATAACGACGACGACGAGAGTGCCCCGAAAGGGCGAATCGGAGGGTATGCCGTACTACTTCGTCTCCCGCGAAACGTTCGAATCACGCATCGACGCGGGAGAATTCGCAGAATGGGCGGAAGAATACAACGGAAACTTCTACGGCGTCGCCATGGCCGAGCTCGAGCGCGTGATTTCATCGGGCAGGATCGGCATCTGGAAGATAGAATGGAAGGGCGTCATGACGGCTAAGAGACTCTTCCCAGAAATTATCGCCATCCTCATAACCGCTCCGCTTTCAAGCATTGAGGCGCGTATCCGGAACCGGGATAACGCATCCGATGCATACATCGCGGAACGTATGGCGTATACGGAAGAGTGGATGCGACATACGGAAATCTATGACTACACGATCGAAAACCGCGACGGAGAGCTCGAAAGAGCCGTCTCGGAAGCGGAAAACATCATCCGTGCGTGCCTCTCCCGCACAGACGGACGCTAAGGACTGGCGACCGACCTCCTACGAAGGGCGGTCGTTCCTGAAGCGTGTCCGGACTCGTGACACGGATAACCGGCTCCTCGGTTCCGACACCTCGGTACTCATCGCGGTCTCAGGCGGACCGGACAGCGTCGCCTTGCTCCATTTTTTCCTGTACCTCCGGGATAAGCTCCGACTCCGGATCGGCATCGCCCACGTGAACTACCGTCTCCGCGGAAAGGATTCGGGCCAAGACGAGCTTCTGGTCCGCGAATATGCCTCCCGATACGATATCCCCTTCTTCCTCGCTCGTCCGCACCGAGCCGCATCGTCAAACGAGGAAACGCTTCGGGATATCCGTTATGCATTCTTCGATCGTATCGCCAAGAAAGAAGGGTTCGATTCGATCGCGGTAGCCCACACGGCGGACGACCAGGTCGAGACCATCCTGATCCGACTCCTCCGTGGAACCGGACCGGAAGGATTGACCGGTATGCGACCGCGAAAAGATCGCGTCATCCGCCCCTTTCTCAGCACGACAAAGCGGGAAGTCCTTTCGTTCCTTGAAACGGAACGGATAGAATACCGGGAAGACGCTTCTAATCGGGACCTCTCCATCCTTCGAAACCGCATCCGACACGAACTCATCCCTCTCCTCGAGCGTGACTACCGGCCGGGAGTCTCGAAGGCTATCGTTCGACTGGCTTCCATAACGGCACGAACACGGAGCGAGAGCGGTGACGCACCTATTTCGCTCCGTATGGACGAAGTACGATCCGATACCTCTTCCTTCTCACGCGACGACTACCTTGGCCTGACGGAGAACGGCCGTGCCGAAACGCTTCGGAGCCTGTTCAGACGACTCTCCGGAACCGGGAAAAACCCCTCCGAGACATTCGTCCGCGAGGCAGATAGGCTCATCCGGAGCGAATCTCCGAAAATCCGCGTTTTTACGTCAAAACGGTTGAGTATAAGGGTCAGAGGTGATAAAGTAAGCATGATACGGACGGAACATAACGTATAACCTTCAGACCAACGCTATGGATAAGATCATGAAAAACATCACGACGATCATCCTGCTCGTCTTCGTGGTGGGAGGCATACTCATCCTTTCCCAGGAAAGCACTCCTCGACCGGAAAACGTGCCGCTCTCGACCCTGGTCCGGCAGATCAACGATGGACAGGTCAAATCCGTCGAAATATCGGGAAACGATCTGTCCGTAGTCCTTTCGGACGATAAACAGGAGAAGGCGCAGAAGGAAGCCGAATCGTCACTGACGGAAAGCCTGAAGAACTACGGAGTCGACCAGAATCGGCTCGCCGAAGTGGCCGTCGAGGTAAAGAAGGAATCCGGAGCCGCATTCTGGACGGGAGCCCTGCTCCCCTTCCTGCTCCCCTTCCTGCTCGTCGGAGGATTCGTGTGGTTCATGATGCGCCAGGCACAGCGGGGCAACTCGCAAGCCATGAACTTCGGCTTGTCCCGGGCGCGGATTCTCGATCCGAAGAGCAAGAACAAGCGCGTCACGTTCAAGGATGTCGCCGGATCGAAGGAAGCGAAGGAGGAACTCAGTGAGATCGTCGAGTTCCTGAAGCATCCGAAGAAGTTCCTCGCGATGGGTGCGAAGATTCCGAAGGGCGTGCTCCTGCTCGGCTCGCCGGGAACCGGAAAGACCCTCATGGCAAAGGCCGTCGCCGGCGAGGCGGGCGTCCCCTTCTTCAATATCTCCGGTTCCGAGTTCGTCGAGATGTTCGTCGGCGTCGGCGCCTCCCGCGTCCGTGACCTGTTCAAGCAGGCCAAGAAGAGCGCTCCCGCCATCGTCTTCATCGACGAGATCGACGCCGTGGGCCGCCACCGGGGAGCGGGCCTCGGCGGCGGACACGATGAGCGCGAACAGACGCTCAACCAGATCCTCGTCGAGATGGACGGCTTCGAGACCGACACGAATGTCATCGTGATCGCCGCGACGAACCGGCCCGACGTACTCGATCCGGCACTCCTCCGTCCTGGCCGTTTCGATCGTCGCGTGACCATGGATCTCCCCGATATCAACGATCGCGAGGCGATTCTCGGCATCCACCTGAAGGGAAAGCCGCTCGACAAGGACGTCAACGCGCGTCGACTCGCGGAGCGCACGCCCGGATTCTCCGGCGCCGATCTTGCGAATCTCGTCAACGAGGCCGCTATCCTCGCGACCCGACGCGCAAAGAAGCTCATCGGAATGGACGAACTCGCGGTTTCCATCGAGAAAGTCATTCTCGGCCCGGAACGGAAAAGCCGGGTCATCAACGAGAAGGAACGCCGGGTCATCGCCTACCACGAGGCCGGACACGCGCTCGTCGCGGCAAGCCGCCCGAACGCGGACCCCGTCCAGAAGATATCCATCATCTCGCGCGGACACGCCGGCGGCTATACGCTCGCGGTTCCGATCGAAGACAAGACCCTTCACTCCTCCGCATACTTCCTCGATGAACTCCGCGTCCTGCTCGGCGGATACGCCGCGGAACGGATCATTCTCGGCGACACGACGACCGGCCCGTCGAACGACCTCGAACGAGCCACCTCGCTCGCCCGAAGCATGGTCACCCGGTATGGCATGAGCCGCCTCGGCGCACGGACCTTCGGCCGCAAGGAAGAACTCGTCTTCCTCGGGAAGGAGCTTCACGAGGAGCGGGACTACTCCGATGAGACGGCACGGATGATCGACACCGAGGTAGCCGATCTCGTCCGGAGCGCCCTCGACGACTCAAGCGCGATCCTTACGGAAAAGCGCGCGCTGCTCGACACGCTCGCGGATGAGCTGTTAAAGAGAGAGACCCTCGAAAAGGATCAGTTCGAGACTATCATGGCAGGCAAGTCGCTGCCCGACGATCAGGAAACGGAGCCGGCATCCGCCAAAGCCTAAGCAGCGGAGACCGTTCATCAGACGAAGCGCCGACACGCATAGTCGGCGCTTTTTCGACTCCGCTTCTTCGGCTCATCGGAGGTGTCTTCCGAAGCCCCTCTTCACAAGCTCTCCGTATCGTGCTACAAAGGAATTCGGAGCGATACGGCGGAATGAGATGCTCCGACGGTATGTGGGCGGCTAGCTCAGTTGGTTAGAGCGCCACATTGACATTGTGGAGGTCACAAGTTCGAATCTTGTGTCGCCCACATACCGCATAAGAAAAACCGGCAATGCCGGTTTTTCTATATCCGAAAGACTGCCTGCAGATACTATCAACGCACTCCGACCGGAGCGACCCCTCCTTGCTTCGTGGTACTTATCTGCGTCGTAAGCTGCTGGTTAAGTTCGGATGAATAGGCTGCTCCGCGTCCAAGCGTCTGGTTCGCAAGATCGATCCTGGAACCGATCTGGGCGTCGACACTCGCTACCTCACGAAGCAGCTTCGACTGGATACTGCCAAGACCGTTCTGAATGACATTCGTTATCATCCGGTTCGCAAGCGTTGCTATCGCGCCGCTTATCAGTTCGCTCGGATTCTGCGCCTCCGCTATGATCTTGTTTCCGATATCCTGGACGTTCGAAACGATCTGACCGATCGTACTTCCCGGAAGAATGGTGTTTCCGTTGGCATCCTTGACCCCTTTATATCCGGACGCCATCGCCTGAACCTGGGCTGCCTGGGTATTCTTCGCATTTTCTTCCATCACGAAACGCTCCGCTCTCAGCGAATATCCGATCGGATCGCTTCCGGTCGAAAACATTTCCGACAAGACGCGAAAATCCCCACTTCCTATGGATGTGATCGGATCACCGCTCAATTCGCTCAGCCTCGCCGTCGAACCGACCGTCCCCGATCCGCCGGAAAGGTGAAGATCGGCGATCTTCGAGAGCTTCGACTCGTACGAGCCGCTCGATCCGGCCGCATTGAATCCGCTCGCCCTCCCCTGCAGGGTCAATGGTTTAAACGTGCTTTCGTAAGCCAGCTTCGTCTTCTGCTGCGACTCACCATAAAGATACTGCCTCCAATCGGTAATGATCAGTGATTGCTTCGTCGAATTTCCGACGACCATGCTCATCACGCGGGTATTGAGAAGGCTGATCGTCGTCGATTTCAGCGTTGCAAGCAGGACGCCGTCGATTTGTGCCTGAATCTTCTCCAGAGTCTGCTTCAGAATGGCCGCCGGAATCGCATCGCCCCATGCGTAAGCCGGCCGGGCCGAGAGTGACAGGACGCAGACCAGCAACAGCGCCACCGCGACGGGACGAGTTTTTTTTGAGGATGTCTGTTTCATACGCCGATGCTTGAGCGTGATATTACTGAAGCTCGAGCGGGATAGACGTTATCCCGTAGTCGGAAAGCTTCGACTGCACGTCGGTCACGAACACACCGACCACTCCGAGCAGCCCTTGAACCTTTGAAAGCGTCTTGATCGTCATTACCGGATCATCCTGTATCGAATCACCGACGTCGTCCTTCAGTTTCGCCATGTACGTCGCAAGCTTGAGCGCCTTAACGTGCGTGTCGAGCATCTGCTGAGGAACTTCGACTTCGTTGATCTGCTCGAGCATACGCTGCCCGCTCTCCACATAGGTATCCAACGAAGAGACATTCCCCATCGAGACGGCGGTGATCGCCTCGTTCGCAAACGACTCCGATACGCTCTGCAATTCGCTCTGGTTCGTGATCTGAACCGGAGAGTTGCTCGCAAAGATGAAGGAGACGGTCGTAAGATACTCCGTTATATCCTCCTTGATGCGCTCTTTTCGCTTCGATTCCGAGAGCCCGGCATAGGTCTCATCCTTGACTTTGATAGCGCTCAAATCGACATCCGGGAGCGAGACTTCTTCGGCTCCGCCGGATATTTCCTGCGCGATGGATGTCAGATCCTCTATCGACACCTCGGTGGTACCGTCAGATGTCACGTTTGACTCCGACGCCTTCACCAAGGCAGCCAATTTTTCGCTTACCGTGTCCGTCAAATTGTCACCACCCATTCCGCCCGACGAAGTCTCATCCCTTTTTTCAGCCTTTGTTTCCTGTACGATTTTATCGCCAGGCGCAGCTTTCAACGGATCGTACCCTCCCCGGATCTCCACGCCGTCAGAATATCCGTCACTATCGGTATCCCGATTCGCCGGATCCGTTCCATATAGCCGCTCTTCCGCGCCAGTTAGGCCGTCCTGATCGGAATCATCCACGATATTCGCGGCACGCATCTCCTCCGCCGATGTCACGAAAATGCCGTACCCGATAGCGACAAGACACGCTAACAGAAGAAAATCGGCACGAAGACCACCCACCAGGTTCTTCATTCGATTCATATCAATAGGTAATTTTGTTTATCGATACTGTACCACTTTTTTTTCTCTTTTACCAGTTCATGGTTCATTATGATCTTTTTACCACTTTATGTAATAAAATATATATTTTGTCAATAATCAACAAATCCACCAGAAACACTTTTCTATAATATGCTTTTCTTTACGATTGTTCCACGTGGAACATTTCCTCATATCATGTGAAAATCTATATAAATCATTTTCTATAAATATGTTTCAATCTATTCTTACGATATCTGCAAATTTATTATTGTTCCACGTGGAACATTTTTTCATATCCCACGATCACAGTTATTCATTCTTAAATAATATATAACTCTACATGTTCCACGTGGAACATTCAGCAATTTAATTCTTAAACGAGGAAGCGTATATTGATGATAGTGCATATTGTTCCACGTGGAACATTTACCATATTTATGATTAAGAAATTTGTTCCACGTGGAACAAATATTTACTAAAAAGATTCATTTAAAATATCAAATGTTCCACGTGGAACAAATTCAAAATTGGTTGATATTCCTTACATTGTTCCACGTGGAACAATGACATTTATTGATAGTAGAAAATAATATCCGACCAAATTTTCATTACTGAATCTTATTAAATGTTCCACGTGGAACAATATATATAATTGACATATATAGTGTTCTGTGTTTTTATGACTGTTGACGGGAGCCTCTTCTCCGGTTAAAATTGCCTCATTGGGCCTGTAGCTTAGTTGGTAGAGCGCCTCCATGGCATGGAGGAGGTCAGGAGTTCGAGTCTCCTCAGGTCCACACCCATACCGTATTCATGCCATTTTGACGCTCTATACGGCCATCGGTTCCGCCTCGATAGCTCAATGGATAGAGCGAATCCGTCCTAAGGATGAGATCTAGGTTCGATTCCTAGTCGGGGCACAAAAAACCTTTCTCAGGCGAATACGACCCATCTTTGACAAAATACCGAGATTGCGCGACAATGCTCCGATTAGACACCGAAAGGAAACTCCATGTCGCGAAGAATCCTGCAAATCAACGAGCTCCTTCGGGAGCGGCTCGGCGAAATCATCCTTCGGGAGGTCAGTTTCAAGCCGGGAGTACTCGCCACTTTAACGAAGGTCTCCGTCTCACGGGATCTCCGCCATGCATCGGTACATATCAGCCCGTTCCCGGAGACGGAAAGCGAATACGTGATGCGAACGCTCGAGCACGAACGAAAGCGCATCCAAAAAATCCTGCACGGGGGACTTCATATGAAACCGCTGCCGGCCATCGCGTTCCTTACGGATACGACGGAGCGGGAAGCCGACATCGTGGAACGGATCCTCCGGGACCTGGACTGACGTATTTTTCGGAGTTATACACCGGTTATGCGAGAGTACCTCACGGAATTCCGAAACATCGACTACGTCATCCGGAATGCGGAGAAAATACTCCTCTTCGCTCATACCCGGCCCGATTCCGACACCGTCGGAGCGAATATCGCCCTTCAGGAACACATAGAGACTCTCGGGAAGCAGGTAGACATCGCCTGTCAGGACGTCTTTCCGGAGTTTGCCAAGGCGCTGTTTCCCTCCACGAAGTTCATCACGCCGGATCAGCTCGATTTCGGAGAATACGACGCGTTTATCGCGTCGGACAGCGTGAATCGCGGTTTTCATGCCGTCCGCAACCGGATTTCTGAAGAGAAGGTCGTCATCCTGATCGATCATCACCCCATAGAGGACCCCGAGGGGGACGTCATCATCATCGATACCGGATTCTCGTCCGCCTGTGAAATCGTCTATCGCTACTTCGAGTTCGCGAATGTGCGCTTATCGCATCGGATGGCAACCGCCCTCCTGCTCGGAATCCTGGGGGATACCGGAAATTTACAACACTCCTCGACGACTCCCGCGACCTTTTCCGCCGCGGCAGCACTTATCCGAAGCGGCGCCCAACTTCCGAAGATCACGAATGACGTCTTCTCGAACAACAAAATCAGCACGCTTAAGCTGTGGGGGAGGGCACTTTCCCGAGCTCGCATCAATCCGCAGAACGGGATGATCTATTCCGCGATCACGGGACGAGACATCGAGGAACTCGGAAACCCTTCGACCGAGGATCTCTACATCGCTTCCGCGCTTCTCAATAACGTTCCGGATTCACGTTTCTCGCTTCTCTTCTATCAGATTTCTCCCGATTCGGTCCGCGGCAGCCTCCGTACGGAGCCTCACAAGGGAGTGGATGTCTCCGCTATCGCCCAGTCCCTCGGCGGCGGGGGGCACAAGTATGCGAGCGGTTTCGAGATTCCCGGCCGGATCGTCGAGACGGAAAATGGCTGGGAGGTGCGGTAAAACGGAGTTATCAACCACTTATGAACGATGCGGTTTCCGACATCAAGAAACGTCTCCTGCTCGACCTGAACGGACGCATGTCGGAAGACTGCGTATGTTCGCTACGCCGTACCGCGACGCAGGCCGTGCCCGGAGCGGGGAATGCCTCAGCGGAGGTCCTATTCATCGGCGAAGCCCCGGGTAAGAACGAGGATCTGCAGGGAGTGCCGTTCGTAGGCGCAGCCGGAAAGTTCCTCGACGAGATGCTCGACTCGATCGGGATGAGGCGCGACGACATCTATATCACGAACATCGTCAAATATCGGCCGCCGGATAACCGCGATCCGCTTCCGGAAGAGATCCGGGACTGTTCCGAATGGCTGCACGAGCAGATCGGGATCATCGATCCTCTTCTGATCGTAACGCTCGGACGGCACGCTATGAACCATTTCTTCCCGGACCTGCGCATATCGGAGTCTCACGGAAAGGCTTTTCGCAGGGAATTCCCGCAAGGAAGGGCTCAAGTCTTTTACGCGCTCTATCATCCGGCGGCTGCGCTGTACAACGGGGGAATGCGCGAAACGCTCAAGCAGGACTTCCTCCGAATCCCGGCGCTCTTACGTAAACTCCGCCCTGAGCGTGAATAAACGGAGGACAACCGCCTTCATGCGCGTTTCGTTGACGTTCCGTGACCGTTTCTGGTACCCTGGGTTTGTTTTGAGGTACGGTCCGATGGCCGAGTGGTCAGGCACGGGTCTGCAAAACCCTTCACGGCGGTTCGATTCCGCCTCGGACCTCAAGCAAATGAATCGGCCCTTTGAGCGGATATGCCGCGGTGGTGGAACTGGTAGACACAGGAGACTTAAAATCTCCCGGCCGCAAGGCCATGCGGGTTCGATTCCCGCCTGCGGCACAAGAGTCGATGGCGATTTCCGAAACAAAACGAACACATGGCTCTCTGCCACAGCCTCCGCTGCGAACATTCCGTGACGCCGCTTGGCGTCGACGAACCGAATCCGCTTCTCGAATGGCACATCGAAAGCGAACAAGCCGGCTTTCTTCAGACGGCCTATCGGATTCAGGCAGCCCTTTCGAAGGAAGTCCTCGAACAGGAGCGTGACCTCACATGGGATACGGGAGAGGTCGAATCGTGGCACACGTTCGATATCCCGTACGAGGGTCTTCCCATCGCAAGCGCGCAACGTTATTTCTGGCGGGTCGCATCCCGGAATCAGGACGGCATATGGACGCCATGGAGTAAGACTAGCTGGTGGGAAACCGGCCTTCTCAGGACCGAGGACTGGCACGCAAAGTTCATCGAACCTGGAAAGGAGGACGGCGTCGGCGCCGAGCGTCCGGCACCATATTTCCGCGCCGTGTTCGATATCGACCAGCCGATCAAGTCCGCAAGGGCATATGTGTCCTGTCACGGCATATATGAACTTTCCCTCAACGGAGCACCCGTCGGAGACGCGGTATTCGCTCCGGGGTATACGAATTACCCCGATAGACTCCAATACCAGACCTACGATGTGACGGAATTTGTCCGCTCCGGAGGCAATGCCGTCGGCATGATTGTCGGCGACGGATGGTACAGAGGACGACTCGGTATCACCTCGCAGCGGGATACGTATGGCACCGTTCTGGGCGCGCTACTACACCTCGACATCCTTCATACTGACGGGACTCATACGGTCGTGGCAACCGGGGAGGACTGGAAGTACGCGTTCGGCCCCATCAGAAATTCCGATTTGAAGGACGGCGAGACCTACGATGCCAGACTGGAATTCGACGGGTGGGATATTTTCGGATTCGATGATTCCGACTGGAAACCGGCTCAAGTCGCCGAACACAGGCTCGGCACGCTCGTGGCCTCGTCCGCCCCTCCGGTCAGGCGGAAGGAGCGCTTTCGACCGATCAACATCACGAAGTGTTCCCACGACACGTTTCTCCTCGATTTCGGTCAGAATATCGCCGGACGCGTCCGATTCCGGATTACAGGACCCCGTGGAACACGCGTCCGGATCCGACACGGAGAGACGCTCGACCAGAACGGGCGACTCTCGCTCAAACATCTGCAGCCGACCGCGCCAGGCCTCCCGAAACTCCGCCAGGAAGACCTTTACATACTGAAAGGGGATGATTCGGAGGAATATGAGCCGCGATTCACATACCATGGATTCCGCTACGCGGAAGTCTCTGGATGGCCGTCGGACATTCTCGTTGCCGATTCATTCGAAGCGATCGCGATACGTACCGACTTTGAACGAACGGGCTATTTCCGCTGTTCGGATCCGGACCTGAACCGCCTGTATCGAAACATCCTCTGGAGCATGCGGGGAAATTCCGTCGATATCCCGACGGACTGCCCGACCCGTGAACGATCAGGATGGACCGCGGACGCGCATTTGTTCGCTGCGACTGCCACCTACGCTTACGATACCAGGACTTTCTACGAAAAGTGGCTCTCTGACCTTTACTCGGACCAGCATCCGGACGGCCTCGTTCCGGATACGATTCCGGATCCGGGAGGCGCCCGCGCGAACGCCGTTTCCAGAATAACGGACGGATCATCAGGCTGGGGAGATGCGGCCGTCATCATACCATGGATACTCTATTCGCAAACCGGAGACCACCGAATCCTGGAGCGACAATACCGCAGCATGAAGAACTGGGTCGACTACGGGAAAAAAAGGTTGTCGAGAACGGGATGGTCTCACCGGATGAACCCCGTCGAGCGCCTGAACGCATCCCGAATGCATCGGGAGCCGTATATCCTGGACAGCGGCTATCATTGGGGAGAATGGCTCCGTCCTGGCGAACGAAAGTCAGTCCCTCTCACGATGGGAAAGAACATCCTGCTCGATGACCGCAGCGAAAGCGTAGCTGCGACCGCCTATCTGGCACATTCGGCCGACCTCCTCTCGCGCATCGCGAACATACTAGATGTTCCCGACGACGCCAGACGCTATTCGGAACTGTTCGATCACATTCGAAAGGCGTATTCCGAAGAGTTCATAAGAGATGGCCGCATGAACCCGGACGATCAGTCCGTGTACGTCAGGACGCTCGCCTTCTCCCTGGCACCCGACGCACTCCGGCCGATGCTTGCGAAGCGGCTCAATGAACTCGTCGAACACGGCGGCTACCATCCGGATACGGGCTTCCTTTCAACCGCATACCTTCTCGAGGCGCTCAACGATGCCGGATTCGCGGATACCGCCTACCGGCTCCTGAAGACGGACACGTACCCCTCCTGGCTCCATCAGATCAGAAACGGCGCAACGACCATCTGGGAAAGCTGGGATGGGATAGACAGCAAAGGGCAGGCGCATTTTTCGCACAATCACACGGCGCTGGGATCCATCGGACGATGGTTTTTCGAATCCATCGCGGGAATAAAGGTCGACGCCACGAAAGATGATCCCACCGTCTTCCGCATCGCTCCCGCTCTTGGCGGCGGATTGACATATGCCGCCGCGACGTATCATTCGCCATTCGGGATCGTCCGAACACGCTGGGACCTCATGGAAGACCGTTCGGCACGACTCCTTGTTTCCATCCCGCCAAATACGAGAGCGGAAATCAGCTTTCCAACACAAGATCGAGACACCATAACCGAATCCGGTTTTCCTGTACACGGCCGAAAGGACATCCTCCCTATCCGTCGAGAAGAAACGCGATCCGACTACCTTGTCGTAAGCGGCACATATGTCTTCGAGTGGCCGCATGAAAGGAAGTAACTGAAAAGACCCCGGTCAGACGGGGTCTTTTCCTTGGATATACGATCGGATCACGGCGATATCAGTCGAGGACGACCTGCGCGACAAGGTGCCGTCGGCCGAACGCAAAGGCCTCTTTCTTGGTCTCCATGTAGATATCGAAGCGGTTTCCCTTTATCGCGCCGCCGCGATCCTCGCACCGGAAGACCCCGAGCCCGTCGATATCGATCTTGGCACCGAAAGGAAACTGCGGGGGACATGCGAGCGTACGGTTCTCCGCGACACGGAGACCGGAAGCGGTGACGCCGTCGGACTTTCCGCACTCATCGGCGGATGCGGTATATGCCGACGCATTTATCTCGAACGCCCCTTCGGGAAGCGCCTCCCAACGGTCAAGCTGCTTCTGCTTCCATCGTGCGAGGATGCGCTCCTCGGGCGAGGGAGTCGCGCGCTCTTCGGATACGGTCGACCGATCCGCCTCCGGAAGACCGAAGGCCGTCTTCAGCGAAAAGATGTCGTCGATACTCATCCGAGACGAGCTCTGCCCGTTCGACAGAGCATCGGAACGGTCGTCTACGGATTCGGCATTCGCGGCGTTCGCCCATGACAGGATCACTATCGATAGGACGAACGCCAGACGTTTACCATGCATACGATACTGACAGTGCTTATCCAAGCCCTCCGCTTGGGCCATGCTCCCAGGTTTTTCCGAGCATAACTGACAATGCTAGCACATATTTGTAATAATGTCAATATTGCGAAGCAGGGGAAAACACGAAAGAATCATGATATGATTTGAAACAAGCCAAAAAGCATCCTAAGGAGGGGATGACCTCATGGCAAGAATAGCCCAAAAGCAACGCCACGTCGTTCCTCGCGGAGCCCGGAAGTCCGGGAAGTTTCCGTGCAAATGGCGAGTGTCCGGGAAACGATTCCGAATCGTCGAGAGAGCAGATCGGAGCCGAAAGAATCTGGAATGACCTCGCCAAACCAAAAAGAAAAGCCCTTGAACAAGGGCTTTTCTCACTTATACACGGGATATCAACCTTCGGAATCCTCTTATTCGGAATAGTCGAAGCAAAATGCCGGATTCAACGAACGCAGCTAGAATTTTCCATCCAGATATTTACCCGCGACACTGAGTGCAAACGACGGCAGGATGATGAAAACAGTGATCATGAGAAACCGGATAAACATCTCCTGAAGCGGCGTATCGGGCTGATCCGGACCGAAAGGCCCGATCAGTATCATCGTTATCCCTATGAGACCAAAAGCGATCGAGGCGTAAATAAACACCCTTGTTGCGATCCTTTGCATGACAAGTCAAAAACAATGATTGCACTGATTGTAGCACAAAGAGACACCGGATATGACAGCAAACCCAAAATAAACCCAATTGCCCCTTACGCCCCACGTCCGCAGCGTATCGCCCCCTCGAACGCGGCAAGCGTATTCTCGGGCGCATATCCGGACGCCTCTCGACGAGCGATAATCGGCATACGCCTATTTTCATAAGCATACGTCCTTCTCCCTCACAAGTTATGCTCGGAATATTCCGCAAAATATATCCCCCGGCATCCTATATGGACCCGGGGGATAACACATTAGATCCGACCGGCGCCGGATAACCAGCTTCTTCTACCTGGCTCCGAGCGTGATTGCGGGAAGGACCGAATCCTCGATCCGCTTCAATCGCTCGTAACGGTCAGGCTTGCCGAAATCGATTACGTATCTGTTCATGCCGACAACGGCATCTACAAGACCTCTTGAAACGAACAACGGAAGCAATTCCCGCTCAAGCGACAGTTGTGATGTCCGTTCGCCGAAAGTCTCGAAGTTTTCGAGAACAAACCGCCTGTTCATGATATAGCACCCCGTACTACTCGCATTGTCCCAGCGGATCCTCCGTTCACCCTTCCCTTCGTCGAAACCGATAACTAGATTGTCGCGAACGGTTATCGCTCCGCAGTTCTGCACCATATCGTCATTTTTCGTCAGAACGGCGGTAATCTGGGAGCGTCTCATCACGTGTATTTCGGCAATACGACGCACATCCACGTCGCTGACGACGGTATCGCCGTTACATACGAAGATGAGCTCGTTGGACGCCCGGGTAGCTGCAAGGCGGATAGCACCGCCAGTCCCCAACGGAGACTGCTCTCCGACGACACGAATGCCCATCCCTCTCCAAACCTCCTGTCTGAAAATAGACGAGATGCCATCAGAATTATGACCGGCAGCGATGATTATCTCGTTACAGACTCCCATCAACCAGAGCACCTGGTGGACGATGAATGGAGAGCCATTAAATTCGAGAACCGCCTTCGGAACACCCTTACAGACTCCCTCCATCCTCGTTCCTAAGCCGCCAGCGAGAATAATGCCCGTTATGCTCATGTTAAGATCCTCCTCCGTTTAAGGTTCCTTTCGATTCGTCTTATACAATTTCTACCCATGTAAAACAACATAATATTATAAATTAATAACTTTTATTTGTCAATATTTTCAGGCACTTCTTACTGTGCAACCGAAAAGACCGCTTGTTCACCTCATCTTTTTCCTCAACAATTTTCTGCGACACCCGGAATATTCTTGGCTTAGACGGAATCAACCGGAAGGGCTGCAGCGAAAACCTCATAATCGGTAGCTATCGCCCCCTTTGGCCCGGAGCAGAGTCTGGAAAATCTGGATTTCCTCACACTCGCTTCTTCCCGTTCGGCTCCAGTTCCCCATAAGAAAGAAGAAAAGTCTCATATGAGCCTCTTCTTTCCTTTGGGCTGGGCAGTGGATGCTATTGGAATCCATTATTTGCAAAACAATGCCTTAACCCGCTCATAATCTTTGAGCACTTCCGTTCTTACTTCGTCAAAAAATATCTTGTCATTGTAATCGCGCTCGATCTTTGAGAGGGCCCATGAGGCAATCTCTTCGGAAGACTTGCCGGCTCTTCCCATGGCTTCACGCACATAATCATAAAAATTTGTTGACAAGTGAGCGACCGCATCAGCGGTTGCCATGACTTTTCCTTCACTTGTTACCGGCGCCTTCCCATCGCGACACCCATGGTGATTTATCGCGTCAATTACTGTTGCGATTTCCCGATCTGGAAAACCAGCATCTTTTAATAAGGTTTCTGCAATTTCCCGACTTCTCTTGGTATGCCTTTCGTCAAAGCGGCTCATCTCAGCATCGGCAATGTCATGAAGCATACCTGCGGCCATGGCCAATTCTTCCTTTGCGTGGATTTTCTTCGCTATTGCCTCGGCATAATTCACAACGACAAAAACATGGTTTTGGAAAAGCCAATCCGCCCAATCAGCACGATCAGGATTCTTTGCTTCGTAGAGCTGACAAACTTTTTCTTTCAGGAAATCAATCTTTTTCATATATGAAATATATCATGAACATGCTTCCCGTTCGACTTCCAGAACTCCAGCAAAACTAAAAATCACCCCGATGCGGAGTGATTTTTAGTTTCCTGAGCGGGTAACGGGAGTCCTCCGTGATCCAACCTGCCTTGACGGCGTGACAGGCGCGGAGCCAGGGTGCTACACACAGGAAGCGAAATGCATATGAGAGGGTAACGGGAGTTTCGTCCTCGGCGCCTGGTGGCGCCTCGTAGTCCGGGGCAGAGCCGGATACTCGGACTTCCTCGCATCCGTCTACACTCGATTCGCTCGCCTCCGCTCGCATCTCGCTTCTGCCCGTTCGACTCCCGTTACCCTCAGAAAACCAAAAACTCCCCGAATGGGGAGTTTTGGTTCTTTTGAGCGGGTAACGGGAGTCGAACCCGTATTTCGTCCTTGGCAAGGACGCGTAATAGCCGCTATACGATACCCGCTTACTTCCTGGACATGCTACCGACTTTCCCTCCATCCGGCAAGAGGAGTGTGGGACTGGCTGGATTCGAACCAGCGACCAAGCGGTTATGAGCCGCCTGCTCTAACCGCTGAGCTACAGTCCCGGCCCCATCGCGGATCGGAAACGGTGGATAAACGGTGATATTCCCGAGTTATCCACAGGATTTCCTGTGCCTGGAGACAGAATCGAACTGTCGACACGAGGATTTTCAGTCCTCTGCTCTACCACTGAGCTACCCAGGCGACTTTCCCCATTATACACGCTTTCTGTGCACGCTCAAGGACTCGTCCAGCATTCGCCGGACGCCCCGCGAATGCGGGGCGAACCCCGTGTGCACGCTGAGAGATTCGAACTCCCGACCCCCTCGGTGTAAACGAGGTGCTCTAACCAACTGAGCTAAGCGTGCGGCCCATTCAACCGTCAGTATAATCGACCCCGAGAATCATGCAACCCGGACAACGAAAGAGGGTGGCCTTCCACCCTCGCTGCGTTCGGTTGTTGTCCAGGTGAGCCCGCCTCGCTTCGCTGCGGCCTTCTCGTCCTCCCGCACGTCGAATCGTCGACGTGCTTCCTGGCCACTCTCACTCCGTTCGATTGTGCCCAGGAGAGGACTCGAACCTCCAATCCCTTGCGGGAACTAGCACCTCAAGCTAGCGCGTATACCAATTCCGCCACCTGGGCAGGTGGGGGAAGGAAACTATTCCTCCTTCCCGGCTTCCGACACGACCTCGGCTTCCGCACCTTCCTGGCTCGCCACATCCTCGGCGACCTCCGGTTCCATCTCTTCCTGGGACTTCACGCCTCCCTTGCCGACCTTGAGCGCTACCTCCTTCAGTTTGCGGCGGAGGAGCTTCGCGGACTTCTCGCGGACATAGTAGAGCTTCGCGCGGCGCGAACGGGTGCTCTTCACGACCTCGATCTTCTCGATATTGGGGGAATAGAGCGGGAAAACGATCTCGACCCCGGTCCCGAACGAAACCTTCCGGACCGTCACGGTCGGCGACGAGCTCTGCCCACCGCGCATCGCGATGACCATACCCTGGAAGACCTGGGTACGCTCCTTTCCGCCCTCGACGATACGGCGATAGACCTTCACGACGTCCCCGGAATGAAGCTCCGGAACGTCCTTGGTGCGGCGAGCCGCGTTGAATGCGATGAGATCCTTGTGCATACGGTTATGTCCTCATTCCAAGCGGTTTCCGTCTCGGAAATACGGTATGATAGAAAAAAGCGAATCAGGCCCCGCCATGCCGATTCGAAGCCTCATCAGGATAGCCCGCTTCTTCCGCGCCGTCAAGAGCTCCGAGAAATTCCCGGAAGTCCGGGGGAAGCGGCGCCTCGAAGACGAGATCGCGCCCTTCGAAAGGGAACGAGAGCCGAAACGCGTGCAGCAACTGCCTATCTGGCATGCCTTCGCGACGCATCTGACGACCGCCGTAGAGCCGGTCTCCCATGACCGGGTTCCCGATCGCGGCGAGATGGATCCGGATCTGATGAGTCCTTCCGGTCTTCGGGAAGATTTCCAACAGGTCGGCATCGCAATACCTGCCGATAACGCGGTACTCCGTCACCGCATCGCGGACCTTGCCGGAAATCTCGGACGGATCCTTCACGACCTGTCGCCTCAGCGTTCCGGTCCGCGCAGCCAACGGCAGATCGATGACGCCCGACTCCTCGCGCACGCGTCCGCTTACGAGAGCCAGATATGTCTTCCGGATTACACGGGAACCGAACAAGTCTCGCAGACGTTCGTACGCGGAAACCGTCTTCGCCAATACCACGACACCGCTCGTATTCCGGTCGAGCCGATGAACGATTCCGGGCCGCAGCGGATGAGAGCCGACCTCGCGCATGGACGGGTATTCCGCGGCAATGCGGTTCGCGACGGTTCCGGTCGTGTCGGTGCCTCCGGGATGCATCTGCACTCCGGCCGGTTTGTCGATGACAAGCAGGTCCCTATCCTCATACAGGATATCGAACGGAACGTCCGGATTCGGCGTAAGCGTCTCCTCGACCCGCTCCGGAAGCCTCGATTCGACCCGGTCACCCATCCGGACGCGCTTCCGCGGCTCGGCTACCGGTTTACCGTTTACCGATACCAGACCCGACTCGATACCCTCACGAACCTCCCTGCGCGAGCGACCGCACGAACGCGACCCATCCGAGAGAAAGGCGTCGAGGCGCTTTCCGGAATCACGCTCCGGCACGACGAACGTTTCGCAAATCATCGGGTCCATACGGTCACGACATACATCGAAATCGGATTCTACGACGGGTTCCGGCTTATGGCAAGGAAAATTTAACCCTGGTAAGTTTGAGCATCATGAGGACGCACCTGAAGGAAGTGACATCGGAATGTCCCCGACGAACATCGACTCTCCGCACATACGCCTGCCTCTTTGACACCCATTGTACTGCCGAACTATCATGAAGCCGTAATCGGTATCACGCAATACTATGTCTTGCGAACAGTGCGCCTGCGGTTCCGAATGCTGCGAATCCGAATGGGACGAAACCTTCGTCGGTCCCGTCATCGGAGAGGAAATCCCCGATTTCGAAGGGGAGATCTTCCATCAGGAAGCGTTCCGGAAGGTGAGGCTCTCGGACTATCGGGGGACGTGGCTCATTCTCTTCTTCTATCCGGCGGATTTCACGTTCGTCTGCCCGACGGAACTCGAGGACCTCGCCGAAAACTATGCGAAGTTCCGGGAGCTCGGCGCGGAGATCCTCTCCGTCAGCACCGATACGGTCTTCGTCCATAAGGCGTGGCACGATCATTCCGAAGCCATCAGGAAGGTGGACTATCCCATGTTCGCCGATCCGACCGGCATGCTTACCAGGATGCTCGGCGTATATATCCCCGACGAGGGAGTCGCCCTGCGCGGAACCTTTATCGTGGATCCGGACGGCATCCTTCAGTCGTTCGAGGTGAATGCCAATACTATCGGGCGAAGTTCCGACGAGCTCCTGCGAAAGCTGCAAGCGGCGCAGTTCGTCCGGGAACACGGCGGGGAAGTCTGCCCGGCCAAGTGGAAACCGGGTGCCAAGACGCTCAAGCCGGGAATCGACCTCGTCGGGAAGATCTGATCTAAATACGAAAACCGATATGTACGAGCCACAAGACTTCTCACGGCTTCTCGGGGCGTCTGGATTCTCGGACACTCTTCTTTCGGACCACTTCAAACTCTACGAGGGGTACGTGAAGAACGTGAATACGGTCGTAGAGCGATTAAAGACGATCGAGCCCGGCTCGATCGAGGGTTCGGAGCTCCGACGTCGCTTCGGCTGGGAATGGAACGGCATGAGACTTCATGAGCTCTACTTCGGAAACCTCACGTCCGCACCCGAACCGCTCGATCCGGAATCCGGACTTGCGAAAGCGATCGTAGGACGGTTCGGGAGTCTCGACGGGTTTTTGCAGGATTTCCGGAGAGCCGGCACCATGCGCGGCATCGGCTGGGTCGTTCTCGCATACGACCTGCCGTCGGGAGAACTCTTCAACCTCTGGATCAACGAGCACGACGGAGGACACCTCTCCGGCACGACACCGCTTCTCGTCATGGACGTCTTCGAACACGCATACCTGAGGGATTACGGCCTGGCGCGGGCCGATTACGTCGACGCGTTCATGAACGCCGTTGATTGGCATACCGTGCTATCGAGGTATTCCCACGCATCGTGACCCGCACCGAAACCCCGGCCCAGCCGGGGTTTTTTGAGGATGCGGAAGATGGTATACTGAAAACGAACATAAAACCGTCGTATGACAATCTTCCATAAAACCGTTTCCCGACTCCTCATCGCGTTCCTTGTCGTTTTTATGCTCGCCTCGGTCCGTCCGGCGTTCGCTGCCGACGGATTCACGTACGAGCCGCTTGAACCGATTCCAGGAGCGGAAGACGCCGCGAAGCTTCCCGACTACATCACCGGTATCTACAAATTCGCCCTGTGGGCCGTCGGTATCGCTGCCATGTTCATGATCACGATCGGCGGAGGCATGTATCTTACGAGCGCCGGAAACACTTCCGCGATGGGAAACGCGAAAGGCGTCATTACCGACGCGATCATCGGGCTCGTACTCGCGCTCTTCGCGTGGTTTCTGCTCAATCTCATCAATCCAAGCATCCTCAGCGGCGACCTTTCCGTCTTCAGCACGGTCGGAGTCGCTTCATCCGGCAGTCAGGCAGCAGGCGGAACGACGTCAGGAGCAACGGGCACTTCAGGTCAGGGCGCCGTCAGTACCGTCAATCAAGCCTCGACTCTTTCCGCAGCCGCGGCCGCAAAGGCGCTTCTTGCGAGCTCCAACGTGACCATCAGTTCTTCCGGCGACTGTAAATCCGCTTCCGGCGCCGTATCACCTTCTTCGAATCTCACGGAGATGTCCTCCGGAAAGGCGATGACCACCTGTCATGACGGTTGTAAATCCGGCAGCCTCTGCACCGGATCGAGCTATGCGAACGCCACGCTTCTCAATGCTCTTTTCACCGCTTCAAACTCCGCATCCCTTACGATAAACAGCCTTGCGGGAGGCGATCATTCTGCGGGCTCCGCCCATTATTCCGGGAACGCCGCCGACATCGATCTTCCGAATGCCGCCCTTACCTCCTATCTCCAGAAGAGCAGCTCGACGACCTGCACCTATAAGGGTGGCGCACAGTATCGCGTGAACGGCGTCTACTGGTGGTACGAAGACTCGTCGCATATCCACGTACAGATGACCCCTCTCTGCTAACCGATTCCCAGGCTTCCATCCCATGAAAAAGGTCTTTACCGTTTCCATCGCGCTGTTTGCAGTCACGCTTTTGTTCGTAGGGGCGTATTACCTTATCTTCCGGAAGACGGGGAATACCGCAATCGTAGACGCGACGAAACACGAAGAGTCGAGACAGGAAACGGAACAGGCATTCCTCGAGGGAGCGACCGAATCAGACATCGTTGCCGTGACGGATTTTGCCGTCATAGGTGCCACCGACCTGGACGAATCGCATCTCGCCTATTTCCACGGCCGGAATCTGAAGCGATCGACTCTTGGAGGCGGCGCCGAGGAGATCCTCATTGATAATCTTCCCGGAACGGCAGCCGACGCTTCGTGGTCACCGGACCGAAGCAAGGTTCTCGTCCTCCTTGGTACGGAATCCGGCGATCGCTGGCATCTCGTCACGCTTTCCGATCGGAAGGTGACACCGCTCCGAAACGGGATATCCTCTCCGAAATGGTCGAATCTCTCCGAGAGGATCTACTATTCCTACACTGATCCGGGAACCGGAAAAGCGGAACTCGACTCGGCAAAGCCCGACGGGACCGACTGGAAAAAGATCTCGAGTCTCACGTCTCCGACGAGCTTCCTTCAGACGATACCCTCTTCGGCAACCCTTTCGTTCTGGAGCCGACCGTCCGCCTTCGAGGAGACGTCTATGTCCATCGTCCCCGCGACCGGAGGCGAGCCTAGGCGGATATTCTCTGGAAAGTTCGGTGCGGACTACCTTTGGTCTCCGGACGGCTCGAAGGTTCTTATCAGCAATACCGTGACGAAGGGGGGGGCCGATGTCCGGCTCGGGATAGCGAACCGTGACGGTGGCGAGTTTCGCACACTCCTTGTGCCGACCATCGTTTCAAAAGCCGTTTGGTCCAAGGATGGAAAGACTGTTTATTATGCACTTCCTCTTTCCATTCCGGAAAATTCCGTCCTTCCGAACGACTATTACAACCGACCCATCCATACGCAGGACTCCTTCTGGAAAATCGATACGTCTACAGGTAAAAGCGAACGCATCATAGATCCCGAGGCGATCGGAGGAACATACGACAGCATCGATCCGTTCATGGATCAGAGCCAGAGCTATCTTTTTTTCACGGACCGGACGAGCGGCAAACTCTTCCGCATAAGACTGAACGCATCCTCCTGACCCGTATCCCGAGGATTCCACATGCTTCCCGCGGCGGCTATCATGCCCAGTAGAGCGAAATATCCCATTGAAAGATCGTTTCGTAACAGCGGAGTATCAACCGATCCGTGGACGACAAAAGCGACAAGAACAGCAAGATACAACGCCCCCTCGCGCATGAGCATGGGGGCGTTTTCGCGGCAAAGGATGCGGAACGATACCCGGAACGCTCCTACCGTGAGTACGGCGAAGCCGGAAAGCCCGAGTAATCCGGTTCCAAGCCAAACCGAAAGGACGACGTTGTTCGGATGAGGAACGGCCCACTCGAGATATCTGGGAAATAACGGCTGCAGTGCGAGGTATTCGGCCTCGAAATTCCGAAGGCCGATACCGGTGATCGGATGTTCGACGATCATTCTCCCTGCCGCGTTCCAGATCATCACCCGCGAAGCGACCGAGTTCCTGACCTCGCCGCTTCCCAGTCTCGTGACCGTCCCATTCATAAACAGGAACGTCGCGCCAAAAACCAAAACGGCGATGATGGCGGATGCGATGACAAGTCGTCGGGGTTTCGAAGCCGACAGGAGCCAAAGGAATCCGAATCCGGCCAGTATCGCGACATACGCACCTTCGGAGCCGGTCCGAAGGACGGCAACGGAAATAAGAATCGTTCCGGCCGCGGCAAGCAATCCATTACGCCTCAGGGAAGCGGTCGCGGCGAGGTATGTTCCGAAAAATATTCCGGCCTCAAGAAACATAGCCAGATGGTTCGGCGACGGATAGAACGATGATAGCCTTCCATCATAAGTCATCGACGAAAATCGCCCCCCGAAAAAGGATACGGCACTGACCACGACTATCCCGAAAAACCACCACGTGATCATTCGATGCCGGACAACCCTGTCGACTGCTGTCGAGCTAAGAAGAAAGCCGAGACCCAGTGGGAAGACGATCCAGCTCTTCACCGCGCCAAGCGCCTCGCGATCCGCTCCGCCGACATATGCGGTAAGGATCGCCCCGACCATCAGAAGCAGTATCCCGGAGACAAGCCAAAACGGGGTATGAAATCGTCGTGTGGAGCCGTTACGAAATCCGAACAGAAACACGATACCAGACAAGAAAACGAGCGCTTCCGGAACGTATATCGGGATATCGGCGATCGTAAACCGGACCTGAGCGAGCGGTAAGGAAAGGAAGACGAGCCGGAGAAGGATTTCGAGTAAGAGACTCATATGATACCGGGGTGTTTTTCTCGCTGACCGACTTCCTGCCGATCCGCCATCGAAAGTAACAGGAGTAGAACCGGAAGGATGTGCACCGAATACAGCGGCATTTCGAAAAGAGCGTGACCCGAAAAGACGGCCAGAGATACCGAGATCGCGAACATTGGACCGCTCGCGGATCTCTTCGTCTCCCGTATCGCGGAGAAAATCGCAAGAAGGAAGACGGATGCTCCGAGAATTCCGGACTCCGTCGCGATATCAAGCGGAAGATCATGGACATAGATCGGCTCACGGTATTCCGCCGTCGGTTTGACGACGAGAGGATAATTTCCAGGCCCGTACCCGAACGGATTCCGTCGGATATGACCGAGAGATTCCGCATAGAGACTCATCCTCGCATTGTTCGAACCGTCCGAAGAAGAGAAAGCGGATACGAAACGATCACGGACCTGCGGCAGAAGGAAAAGAACGGACACGAAGACCGTCGCGAAGGAAAAAAGGATGAGTACCGTCTTCGGTCGGAATCGGACCGATCCGATCCTTGTCGAAAGGAAAACACCCGATCCGACGACAAGCCCGATATACCCCCCTCGCGAGAAGGTCAGCAGGTCCGCAATCAGTAACATTCCCGAAAAAACCGCATACATCACCTTCCGGGCGAGGCGTCGCTCCGAGAACGCATACGAACAGGAAAGCGGGAGCGCCATGCCGAAATAGAACGCGGCGATATGAGGATCCGGAAAGAACGCACTCGCACGAAGTACGGTCGAACCTCCGATATTGGCTAAAAGACTGGGATACCTGGCAACCGCATCGGAAAACGACGGCCCAAGGAAGACGGGAAGTACGGCTCCGGTCCAGAAGTCGAACAAACGGCTCACCCCGAAGATATACTGAGAACACCACTCCGCTATCGCGACGAATGCCGCGACGGCGGCACCGACAACGAATGGACGTACGAGACGATCGCCGGAGACCCCCTCCTGACGCAATCCCGAAAAGAGAGGAAAGAGAGGGAAAAACGACAGTAAAAACAGGACCCGTCGAACCGCCCACACCGTATTTTCCGCCCAGAGAACCGAAAGAAAAGTAATCGAAAGGTATATCGCCAAAAATATCGCGATCCGCGACCATGGGATATGAAGACGTCGCCGAATAAGGCTTACCGAAAGGAAAAGCAGAAAGAGTATCGGAGCAAACGCTCTCGAAAAAGGAAGATCGACACCAGGGTACGGAGAAAGCGCGACCTGGAAAGGCAGGAGAACGAGAAAGGACTGTGTCAGAAAGAGAAGAACGTTCATACCATCATAATTCGCGATCGCAACCGTCGCAGCAAGGCTGCCTCCCATCCCGGCCTATGCTTGTTGAAATATCTGTCCTGAGCTCCGTAATAAGCGCTTTTCTGTTCCTCGTGAGACCGGAAGCTCGCTCCTCCGCGATGAAGAAAAGAGATTCCTGGATGAAATACGGTCCTATATCCGCGCTTCCGGGAACGGATACAGAAATCCATATCCTCGAAATACAGGAAGAATCCCTCATCAAAACCGCCGAGATCTCGGAAGAGTGCGCTCCGAACGAACAGAGCGCCACCGCTCACCCAACCGACGGACACGGCATAATCGTACTCCCAGTACTTCCGAAGGAAGGAAGGTTTCAGCTTTCCAATGAGAATTCTCAAGAGATTCGCCGGATATCCGACACTCCACGGCTCGGGATTTCCGAAACCATCTACCAGACGGGCGCCGAGAACGCCTACTTCCGGATGCGACCGAAAGAAGCGCGCCGGTAAATCGAACGAACCGTGAAGATGTTCAGTATCTGGATTCAGGAACAATAGGAATTCGCCAGAGGCCTGACCCGCTGCACGGTTCGCGGCCGCGCCGAATCCGAGATTCTCCGTAGCTACGATAACCGAGACGGGGAAGATGCCGGATAAGGCCTCCAGTCGTTCCCTCTCTTCCGGATCGTTTCCTACGATAATCACTTCGATCGAACCCTCGGAAGCCTGCAGGGTCGAACAAAGAGACCGGAGCGACCTCTCAAGAAGTCCGGCACTCCGGTAACTTACGAATATGACCGACAATTCAGGCTGTCCGGGAGTCGGCATAAGCGGAGGAAACGGGAAGAGCCTCCTTCTTTCCCCGCGATACATCGATAGCGTTCTTCACCTTCCGAAGCCGAAGGTATGCCCATACCCACGGTCGGAAGTACCACGGCGTATGCCTCACAAAAAAACGCACACCGGAACGGACCAGCCAGTATGTCTTCTCCGGATTGGATACGCTCTGTTCTTCATGGACGACTTCGGCTTCCGGAACGACCAGTAACCGGTATCCTTTCCGTTTTGCGCGTACCGAATAATCGGCATCCTCATAATACAGGAAATAGCCCTCATCCAGCAGACCGACCCGTTCAATCGCAGACTTCGGCAATAACAGGGCACACCCCGAAAGATATCCGGTCCGATATGGCTCTTTTCCGTGCTTTTTTCTCTGCTCGACATGGACAGTCCGCATCCGGAGAAAATCGATCTTCCCGCCGGAAAACCATGTCTTTCCGTCTTTTTTTCGGATGATCGGACTCAGAAGAGAACGGCTTCCACCGGAAACAGCCACGGAGACCAGCCTTGAAAGCGTACTTCGATGACAGACGGCATCGTTATTGAGAAGGAAAAGGTATGCCGCACCGCGCGAAAGGGCGAACCGAATACCGACATTCATACCGGCCGCGAATCCGACATTATCCGGATTCAGGATGAAATGAGCTTTTGGGAAAAGCCTCTTTGCTTCCTCGATCGATCCGTCTTTCGAGGCATTATCAACGACAACGACCTCGAAATTATCGTATGAAAGCGAAAAAACCGAACGGAGAGCGGCTACTAACCGCGTCCGGCCGTCGAAATTGAGGATAATGACGAATACCTTCGGAGATGACCCCATGCCCTCCATGATATCATCCGGAACGGATGTTTTCTAGAGGACTTCCTCGACGAACGCCGCCTCGCGTTCCGACCGCTTCGAGAAGAGACCGGCGACTTCACCGCTTGTAACAGCCCTCAGAAACCAAAGCGCTGCCAGATACGCCAAAACACCCAATAGACCGGCGAGGACGAACGGAATTCCCCTTACGAAGAAGAGGACGCACGCCATCAGCATCGCCGATAGGGTTACCCGGCCGATTTTCGCGAACGAGGGACGGTATCCGAGCAATCTGAAGGTCAGGATTCCCGTTACGAGAGCCACGACGATCTCGGTAGCGAGGGAAGTCGTCGCGGCTCCGAGGTACGAATACCGCGGAATAAGTATCAGGTTCGCGACGATATTCCCCAACGCGACGAAAAACAGCGTCTTCATGAGGTCCTTCTGCCGATTCCCGACGACGAGGAGCATGTTGAAGAAGCTTCCGAAAAAGATGAAGGCAAGCGATACGATCAGAAGCTCGAGAACGGGAACGGAATCCTCGAATCCGCTCCCGGAAACGATCCCGATGACCTGATCCGAAAAGAAGAGTCCTCCGAGAACGATCGGCGCGGCGATGATCGTGAAAACCCGGAAAGTCGTATCGGCTATGCCGCGAAAGGCCTCCTTATCGACGGAGAGCGCCCTCGAAAGAAGTGGGAGGATCAGACCGGCAAGAAGTGCCGGGAAAAATGTCAGGTTTTCCATGACCTTATACGCCACCCCGTACGTTCCGACCGCGGAACTTCCCTTCAAGACCGAGAGGAGGATGGTGTCCATCTTGAAGTAGAAGAACGTGATGAGCGCGCTTCCGCCAAGCGGGAGAGAATCGCTCAGGAACCGTTTCCAGAAGGGGACGTCCACGACGAGACGGAAACGGACGTATTTCCGACTCAGTACGAGTGCTATCACGGCATTGAACGACAATGAGAGGATGAGGGTGGACGCGATACCGAGGAATCCCAAGTCGAATCGCACGACCGCATAGACACCAAGCACCTGCACCACCTTCCCCATGAACTCGGTCATCGCGATCCGATCCATGGCGATATTCTTCTGAAAGACACCGTTAAGGAATATCGAGAACGACGAGAAGAGGATCGCGACAGCGGCGATCCAAATGCCGATCTTCACCGGAAGCGGATAGGAGAAGAGGGGGAGGAGAAGAGGGACGATACACGTCAGCGCTGCGGACACCGTAAGTCGCAATGACGCGACCCGACCGAGTATACCGACCTCGTCGGCGCCCTCGCGGGATATCTCACGGGCCGTGATCGAACCGATACCGAAGTCCGCTATGGCTGCGAAAAATGCGAAAAATGCGAGTACCGTAGCATAGTCACCGAACCCGTCCTTTCCGAGATATCCGGTTATAAGCCGAATCGAAACCAGCGACAGGACAACCGTCGTCACGACCTTCATGGCCGAGTTGAAGACGATATTGTAGGCGATTTTTCTCGTCGACATAGAGGTACCGTATAGGCATCATTGTACGGTCGGGTCCGACAAATGGCAAATGAAAAGGCCTGTCGGCGCGACACGGTCCGACAGGCCAGTCCTTGTTATTGCATCTCAGGAGAAAACCGCTTTCGGTTTCACGACTACCCTCCGATCCTCACCCTTCCCGACGCTACCCGTCTCAACCCGCTCGCTTGCCGAAAGTACCGCGTGAACCACTTTCCGTTCGTAAGAGGACATGGGGCGCATCTGTATCGGACGTCCAGTCGCGACCGCCTCGTGAGCCGCGTCCTCGGCATCATGACGGAGATGCCGCTTCTTTTCCTTCCAATACCGGTTCACGTCAATTCCGAAATCCGCATGTTCCCGGTATTTCCGTCGGACAATCGTCTGGATAAGATGCTGGAAGGAAAACAACCCCACTCCTCGCTGTCCTATGAGTACCTTCGAGTCGCTCCTATCAACCGTTACCGAGAACATGACCGGCTCACGGTCACCGGAACCGGCATACACGTCTATTTTTGCGTCCCGAATCCCCATCGTCTCCAATATTTCCCTTATGGTCGATGAGACAGCTTCTTGAAACTCCCGTTCATTCATACTCGTTGACGGTTATTCACTCGCCTTATCCCCCGCTCCGGAACGGAGCACGTACCACTGCTGTACGATAGCAAACGCGGTGGAGACGACCCAATACAACGAAAGTGCCGATGGAAACCGGATTCCGATGAACAGAGTCAGAACCGGCCCCATATAGAGCATCTGCTTGTTCATAATCGTCGCGAAATCCGGCTCCCCGCCATTCTTCGAGGGCTTCTCTTTCCCGTTCTGACCCAGGGAAAGCATCTTCATCTGATAGAACTGACCTATCGCCGCGAGTACCGCAAACGCGATACTCGGCTTTGCAAGGTCTGCCAATCCGAAGAATGCACCGGAAAGAAGCCCGGGATCAGCCACGAAACGGTAGAGAATACCGCCATCGACACGGAATCCGGTCTCCGATATATGCATGATGACGCTGTATATCGTGATCAGGAACACGATCTGGATTACGATCGGAAGGCATCCCATCACCGGATTCACTTTGTGTTTCCGATAGAGTTCCATGATTTCACGCGACTGCCGTTCCTTGTCATCCTTGTAACGTTCCTGGACCTCCTTCATCTTCGGCTGCAGTTCCTGCATCTTCCGCTGCGCCTCGATCTGCTGCTTCGAAAGCGAAAGAAAGACGAGCTTGATAACGAGCGTCGAAGCGATGATCGCCAGACCGAAATTCGCGACCGGAAACAGTCCGGCAAAAAAGACCAGCAGATTATAGACCGGCTGATACACGAGAGCGGTGAATATCTCATTCATACTGTTTTCGTCCGGAAAAACCGGAATTTATGGCTTTTACAAGCCCTTCAATATCATTCATCGTCGAAACCAGACCCACTCCACCCTCCGGCTTCCGCTTAAAGGATAGCACTACATACGCATTCGAAGGAAACCCACCAAGAAACGGCTTGATCGATTCGGAGAGGATTCTCCTGGCACGGTTCCGATCGGTCGCCAGGCGAAAGGTCTTTTTTGCCGAAACACAGGCGATTTTAGTCGTATCATCCACATTGAAAAGGATCCGAGCACTGACGTTTCCGAAGAAAAAGGGCTTTCCGTAACGAAAAGCCTTCTGCACCGAGAGAGGATTTTTGAGCCGATAAACACGCGGCACCATACCGATCCCTACACGGACAACTTCTTTCTCCCTTTCTGCCGGCGGCTCCGGATGACATTCCGACCACCAACCGTACTCATCCGCTCCAAAAACCCGTGACGACGGGTCCTTCTCCTGGTTTTCGGCTGATATGTACGCTTCATAACAGTATATGGATAGAAAACTTTCCCTCTTCGGAGGGTCGAATAACAGGATACTTCATATTTCGTATCTCGTCAATGCCATACCGTTCCCACCCGAAACCACTGAAAATATTCGCTCTCTTTCATATGAAATAGCTACTTTCATCTCTTTCAAGACTTCATATCAACTTATACACCTATTATTCACCGGTCATCGTGACCAGGATATATCCGCGTGTTATAATCTGCATCACGGCATATGAACCACCAGGAACTCTGGAAATCCGTCCTCGGGCAGATCGAGCTTTCCATTTCGAAGGCTAATTTCGTCACCTGGTTCCAGAACACATCGATCCTCTCTATCGAAGACGGATCCGTCGTTATCAGCGTCCCGAACGGATTCGCCAAGGAATGGCTTGAAAATAAATATAATCACACCATCATACAGTCGCTCCGCTCGTTTGAAGGAGACGCGGTACGCTCTATACGCTGCGTCATATCCGGCCCACAGACCATAAAGAAATCGATCGACGCCATAACACAGCCCGTACAACAGATCGACATCGCTTCGAAATCCTCCCCGCTTCCACCTCGCATACAACCGTTCAATCCCACCGCTCCCGTCCCTACACCAAAACTGGCGACGGCGATGTTCCATGAATCGAATCTCAATCCGCGATACACTTTCGACGACTACGTCGTCGCCGAAAACAACGAACTCGCCCATGCGGCCTGTGTCGCCGTTTCCAGGAATCTCGGTCAACTTTACAATCCGCTCTTCATCTACGGCGGCGTAGGACTCGGGAAAACCCACCTCCTCCAGGCACTCGGAAACGAAGTGAAGCGGCAGCACCCTGAAAAGACGATCAAATACATCACTTCCGAGCGTTTCACGAGCGAACTCGTCGATTCCATCAAGAACCAGAAGACCGACAAGTTCAAGGAATACTACCAGCAGATGGACCTCCTCATCATCGACGACGTCCAGTTTCTTTCCGGCCGGGAAAAGACTCAGAACGAATTTTTTCACATCTTCAACGCCCTCTACCAGATCAACAAACAGATCGTGATATCAAGCGATCGCCCCCCGAAATCGATTCCTACCCTCGAAGACCGTCTCCGATCCCGATTCGAAGGAGGAATGATCACCGATATTAGCCAGCCGAACGAAGAAACCAGACTCGCTATCCTTAAGAAGAAAGTGATCGAAAAAGGCGTTTCCATAGACGAGGAATCCCTCAGGTTCATCGCGGAAAACATCACCCAGAACATCCGGGAAATCGAAGGGGCGCTTAATCGCGTCATCGCCTACTCGGAATTCTACAAGACACCTCCGTCGATATCACTCGTTGAAAAGGTGCTCTCCCAGCTCATTATTCAGAATAAGAAGACCATTAGCACCGAGGATATCGTTTCAGCTACCGAGAAGCTCTTTTCGGTCACCAAGGACGATCTCCTGAAAAAAGGACGGAAGAAAGGCATCGCACATGCGAGGCAGGTTGCGATGTACCTCATGCGAAGCGAACTCAGCATGCCGTTCTCCTCGATTGGCGACTATTTCGGTGGACGAGATCATACGACCGCTCTCCATGCATTCGAAAAGATATCCGCCGACATCGAAAAGAATCTCCGTCTCAAGGGTGATATTTCGACTCTAAAAAATGAGCTGTACCATCAAAATGGTGGATAAGTTGTGGATTAACCAGGATTCGACCTGGAGAGAGCGTGAATAAATAACCGACTTATCTACACAAATAAAATGGATCCTCTCCATATACACCATTCGGTGTATATCGAAAATAGAAACGTGCTCACGAACCGTACAGAAAAAACACTTCTACGGAGCCAAAAATCGAAAATCTCCACTTATCCACTCCGCTAATAATCATAATAAAATATATATATATAATATATATAATAATACCTATAACCCGTGGAGGGATCAGTATACGTCTATGAAAATCATCTGTACTCAAGAAAATCTCTCGAAAGCACTGTCTTACCTTGAACGGGCTACAGGAAAGCAATCGACTTTGCCTATTCTTTCCAACTTCCTTCTCAGAGTCGATCACGGTCGCCTGAAGCTATCTTCGACGAATCTTGAAATCGGGGTGACTGCGACGGTAAACGCGAAGATCGAGGGGGTGGGTGAGATCGCGGCGCCGGTGAAGATCATATCCAATTTCGTCGGGAATCTTCCTGGGGATGATGTCGTATCGATCGATGTGCAAGGGAATTCCGTTTCGGTCGCGTCGGGCGGCTATGATATGCGTGTCCGAGGGCTCGATTCGAAAGATTTCCCTATCATTCCGGAAAGGAAAGGTGAACATTCCTTTCTGCTGCCCGCTCAGGATCTGAAAACGGCCCTGCAGCGCATTCTCCCGTGTGCCTCATCGAATGAAAGTCGCCTGGAGTTGACCGGTATCAGTATGCAGTTTCTGAAGGGGGAGGTCCACCTTGCTGCGACGGACAGCTTCAGGCTTGCCGAACAGGTTCTCCGTCTTCCAGATGATGTCGGATCGGAGGGGTATGAGGTGTTCCGGGATCAGAATCCGTCTCTTATTCTCCCTCATATCACCATGCAGGAGCTTTCCAGGATCATCTCTCCTGAGACTGTTTCCGTGTTCGTGGCATTCGAGGAGAATCAGGTGTTTTTCGATATCGACGGGGTATCGATTGTTTCACGGGTTATTAATGGAAAATATCCCGATTATAAGCAGATTCTTCCGAAAGAGTTCTCGTATGTCGCCAGACTTTCCCGGGATGAGTTTCTTCGGGCTGTCAGGATGGCGGGAGTATTTGCGTCTCAGATGACCGGAGAGATGATGATCGTGGTCTCTCCGGAGAAGGGTGAAGTGCAGGTTTCCGCCAGGTCGTCCGAGATTGGTGAGAATCGTACGGTTATAAAGGCCGAGGTGTCCGGAGGGGATCCGGTTCAGATCGTCTTTAATCCCCGTTATGTGATTGATGGCTTGAACGCGGTCTCTTCCGAAGTGGTTGCGTTCCTCCTGAATTCCTCGTCGACTCCGGCTGGGTTCAGGTCGGTTGGCTCTGACGGGATTGAAGATCCTTTCTTCCTTTATATCGCGATGCCTATCAGGAAATAGGTATCGATTGAAAGAGGACTCCTATGAAGAGACTTGGGGACATGATGAGCGGTCCGGTGTCCGTTGCGGGCGGTAGGGCGCCTCGGAGAGCTGTTGTCGCGGACGAAAAGACGGTTTTTTTCCTGGCTGAGCGGGTGATAGGCGGTATGTATGGCGATCGTGGTCGGGAGAATCTGAAGCCGCGGTTTTTTCGTAACGGAAAGTTGTTTATCGCCTGTTCCGGTCCGTTATGGGCGAATGAGTTGTGGATCGGACGGGAGGCGTTTCGGGAACGTATAAACCGCGAGCTGGGAAGCGACGGAGTAAGGGGGGTCGGCGTATCCGACTAAGGGGGATGATAAAAAGACGGCTTGAGCCGCCTTTTTATCATTGAGCCGCCTTGCCTTTTCGGGTCACCAGCTTACCGAGACGCTTGACTCACGTCCGTCCTCATTCCCGTTATCATCCTTCACGATCGCTTCTATGTGGATCGTAGAATGATTCTTCCCATCCGGGACCTGATAGGTCGTCTCCAGCGAATCATTGCTTGTCGAGGCGATCTCGTTCCCGTCGGCAAGGATCCGGAGTGAACTGATGCCGTACGGTGCCTCCGTCTTTGCCTTAACGGTAAACGATTGTCCTGCGGAATCCGGAGTGGAAAGGCTTACTTTCGCCTTATAGTCGGAGAAATCACTCTCCTTACACTCGTCTTCCGGCGCTCCTCCGGTAACTCCACCCTTCACTTTGTTCTTCTTGTACCATTCCTTGACACCGTCTTCCCATCGTTTGAACTGAGGATCGTTTTCCGGATGCTCAGGCTTCGTTCCAAGCGGGTCGTTTCGGTCGATGTAGTAGAGGATAGTGTGCGTGTTGACGAAATCCTTCTTGTCAGCCTTGCTGTCGGGGCAGTACTTGTTCGCAAGACAGTATTTGTCCTTTCCGGGAATCTTACAGACCTTCACGTTCTCTTCCTGATCAAGTTTTCCGTCAAGAAGGGGCTTCTTCATCCATTCCGCATCCTTGTTTTCCTCGAAATAGGAATCCTTGGAATATTCGGGAAACTTTTCTATTGCCTGATTCTTGAGCGCGAAATCGATGAATTTCCGGAAGATCGGCGCCGCGACATTGACACCGTCCGCGCCGGTTCTCATGGGAGAATTGTCGTTGTTTCCGGCCCAGACGCCGACGGCTATCTGCGGAGTGAATCCGACCGTCCAGCCGTCACGGAACTCGTTCGTCGTCCCGGTCTTCGCCGCGACGGGTCTATCGTCGAACCGGAGGGGACTGTTTGTCCCGAAAACCGGAGCCCGATAGTCGTTCGTGGACATGACATGGTCGAGCATGGCGACGTATTTCTCGTCGACAACCCGTTCTCCCGTGGTATCCTGATACTGTTCCAGGACGTTTCCTTTCGTATCTTCGATCCGGAGAATCGCCGTCTTATCGCGTCGTACGCCGCCTTGGGCAAGCGTCGAGTAGGCGTTCACGTGGTCAAGTAGGGTAATTTCTCCGCCTCCGAGGACAAGGGAGAGTCCGTATCGGTCCGGATCGTTGAGACTGGTGATCCCGAGGCTCTTCGCGAACGCGACCGCATCCTTCGCGCCGACAAGATACAGGGTCTTAACCGCTGGTATGTTGAGGGACTGGGCGAGCGTTTCCTTCATGGGGAGCGGTCCTCGGAATTTTCCGTCGTAGTTTTGCGGGGTATAGTCCTTCCCGTCATCGGTCGAAAAGTTCGTCTCGGTGTCGTAGAGGATCGTTTCGGGGCTGTAGCCCTTGGTGAAGGCGTCGAGATAGACGTACGGTTTGAAGGACGATCCCGGCTGACGTTCCCTGATCGCCACGTTTACTTGGCCGTCAATCGACTTATCGAAATAGTCGCGCGAGCCGACCATGGTAAGAATCTGCCCCGTCTTCGGGTCCATGGCGACGAGCGCCGCGTTCTCGGCGTTCCAGCGCTTCTCGTTATCGAGTGCCTGGTCGCGTACGAGTCGTTCGGCTTCCTGTTGTTTGTCCCAGTCGAGCGTGGTATAGACCTTGAGACCCATGGATTCCACTCCTTCGCCGTATTTCTGCGAGAGATAGTCCTTTACGTACATCACGAAGTGCGGTGCCGCGATGATATCCTTCTGTGTCTGTATCCGGTCGAGAGTCTTTTCCGCGACGGCCGAGTCGGCCTCTTCCTGGGAGATATAGCCGAGCTTCGCCATTTGCTGGAGCACCCTGTCCTTCCGGGCAATCAGTTGTTCGGTATGCGATCCATACGGCGAATAATAAGTCGGCGCGTTCGGGAGCGACGCGAGTACGGCCGCTTCGTCGAGCGAGAGATCCTTGGCGGACTTTCCGAAGAATGTCTGCGCCGCAGCCTCGATGCCGTAGGCGTTCGATCCGTACGGGATCTCGTTGAGGTACATCGCGAGGATCTCGTCCTTGTCGAATTTCTGCTCGATCTCGATCGAGAGGATGACCTCCTTCACTTTTCGGATGACCGTCTTTTCGTTCGAGAGAAGGGAATTCTTCACGAACTGCTGCGTGATGGTCGATCCGCCTTGTGCCGCGCCACCTTTCACGACATCCTTGAAGACGGCCCGGAGGATAGAGGAGAGCTTGATGCCGTGGTGCGAGTAGAAATCCTGGTCCTCGAGGACGATTGTCGCGATCTGGACGCTTTTCGGGATATCGGCAAACGCGACGATAGTCCTTTTTTCCTCGCCGTGAACGTCATAGAGCAGGTGTTCGCCGGATCGGTCGTAAATCTTCGTGGATTCCGGTATGACGCGAGAGTTGACCTTCCCGGGGCTCGGCAAATCCTTCGCGACCCATGCGAAGAGCGCGATCGCGATGATGAACACCGTTCCGGCGCCCCAAAGGGCTATACGCCCGAGGATTTTCGGCCATTCGCGCCTGTCAGCTTCGGACAATCTGCGCCACCTGCCGTCCGATGGCCGGAATCGGTCAAAAAGTCTTTTCATAAGCAAAAATCAGCTTTTGTAGGCTGATTTTACCATGAAACAAGTAAAAAATCCATCTATGTCAAATACCTGTCGAAGCCTTTCTTCCAAGGGATTTCAGTGTCCGACGTATGAATTCCTCGTAATCCATATCTTCTGATGGGAATCCTATCTGATCGTTCAACTCGAAGACGAACGGTGTTTTTCCGCCCGCAACTCCGAAATCTATCGAATAGAGAGGGAGGTCGAACTCAGTATCTATACTTTCCTGTATTTCTGAAACCCGATCAAGAATGAAGGCCGGGATTTCTTTTAGCGGGACTTCCCGAATCGATCCTCCCTGGGCGACATTCGCAAGAAAGGAGCCTTCTTTCGGGGTCCGAACATGACAAAGGACGATTTGTCCCTCAACGATGATAATCCTAAGGTCATGTCGGCCATCGATGACACCAGGAATCCCTTTGGAGGTGTCGACGAATTCCTGTAAGGAATACTCTTTTTCCGGTTCGAGTGTCGAAAGGGCTATTTCCGAAGCCGGTCCGATGAGGATCCCGTTTCCCTGCATGCCTTTCGAGGGTTTCAGGACAACGATATCCCCAGCATCGAATTCGTCGAGTGCGGATCGAAGCTCCTCTTTGCTCCGGATAGTGATGTTTTTCGGCATGAAATCGGAAAGATGTCCGTACATGGCGTTTTTGTCGTTGCAAAGACGCTTGAAAACGATGCTATTCAAGGTTTTTTTACCGATTTTCTCGGGAGGGAAGGAAAGTCCGCCGCTTCGGTCGAATATTGCATCGGCGTCAATCGACCCATAATCCAAGAAGGTGCCGGAGTCATACCGATACGCGTTCCTGAATGTCAGCGGGGATTCGTAATTTTCCTTTCCGCTCGCAACGAACATATCGAAACCGAGTTCCGTTCCGAGTTCGAAAAGGCGATGATAAACCATCTTCTTTTTCCCGAACGTCGCGAACGGATCTCCGCCTATCGTCCGCCGGTGAAAATACATCACTATCTTTTTTCGCATGAAACAAGGTATTTTGCGAGCTCTGAAATTTCGGGGGACACTGTCTCGTCGGTGGTGAAAGCGGGGCAGCTGTTAACTTCGAATATGAATGGTCCGCGTTCCGGATGATCCACTATATCGACTCCGGCAATCTCGATATCCGTAATTTCCGCGCCGAGGACGGCGGCCATCCTCACCTCCTCCCGGACCTTGGACGGGTCGATGAATTCCTCATCCGCTCCAAGGTGGACGTTGTTCCGGAATTCCTCTTTCCCGGAACGGGTTTTCTTTTCCGCTACGGAAACATGATTTCCCATGACGAGAAGGCGATATTCGAATGTATTCGGTATGAATTCCTGCAGGAAAATCTCCCTTCCACCGTTGTTTTCAAGCCGGTCGCATATGATTTTTGAGAGTTCTTCCCCTGTTTTCGCTAGAAATACACCGGATCCCTGCGAGGAATTCGTCTCTTTCACGACGATTGGAAAGCCGAGGAACGCGATGGCGTTTTCCCTTTGCTGTCCGGAATATCCCGCCGAATGATATGTTTTCGGAACGGGTGCTCCGCTCAGGGCGAGATTGAAGATCTGGATGATTTTCGCCATATCCGAAGCGTCCTTGGTCCGATTATGGAATCCGTCCAGGAATCTGACCCCTTTCCGTTCCGAGAGGCGACAGAGCATGTGCGCCAACCCTCTGTACTTCCCGACTTTTCTCGGGTATATAGTCGTCCATTCGTCGACGGGCTTTTCTTCAACTCGTATCTCGACACTCCCTTTTTCTATGAAGACCTCGAGATCCTCGAAACTGGAGACGGAATAAGGGGTGCCGTCTTCGGAGAGCTTTTCACCGAGTGCGTCGAGAAATCCTGTCATTTTCGGTCCCGTCTCTCTTTTGCTTTTCAATATGAGCAACATAGGTTCTTGATCGTTATTTACTGACGTCGACGAGAAATTTTCTGAGGCTTTTCCGTCCGATGATGACGGGGTATTCCAACCCGGTCCGATCTATCGCGGAAACCTTCGCTGGAATGATCACCTGGTCGATCGAGAGGTCGATCCGGAACATGGGCCGATAACTTGTGCCGTGTGACGATTTGATTTGGGCCGTATCGGCAAGGTCGGGTATTCCGGAAAAAAGGACCTCGCGTTCCCGTTTTGAGAGGTCATTGAGGACGTCGCGGTCTCCCATGCGATTCTCAAACAGCGCTATGGCATCCCTAAAGCCGAGCTTGCGGGCGAGTTCCGTGTCTACGGAAGTCGAGTCGGCTCCCGTGTCTATCTTGGCCTCGACCGTGATTTCCTTTCCGTCCTTTCCGAAGAGGCGAACCTTTTCTACGGACCCGATGACACGCTTTCCGGAGAGTTCCTCGATTTCCTCCTCGATCTCTCCGCCGAAGAGGTTCTTCCCGAGGAGGATGCCTCGCTCGGTCGTCTTCACCTTGAGGCCTTTCACACGATCCAGCCGACCTTTGAGTCCCGTGAGGTTGGCGATCTGTATGGAGAGGCCCGGACGGGCGTTAAGTTCGAGAAGGACCGGTCCGCGGTCCCGGTCGATAGCGATGTCCGCGCCGAGGAAACCGAGTCCGGAAACGGACTGCGATTCCACCGCGATGCGGAGGATCTCGTTCCAGTAGGGGATGCGGATACCGGAGAGGGCGAGCCGTGTCCCGGGGACATAGTCGATGAGATGCGATTTCCCGACGACGGCCGAGGTCGTCGTTCCGGTCGCGAGGTCGATCCCGGTCCCGATGGCACCCTGCTGAAGGTTGGCTTTTCCGTCGGATTCTCGCGTCGGGAGGCGGAGCATAGCCATGACGGGGACGCGGTTGAAGACGATGACGCGGATGTCGGGGATGCCCTTGTACGCGTACGGCTTGAAGAGCTTAAGCAGCTTCAGTCTCTCCTCGAAGAAAGCGATATCAGGAGTATTCGTCAGTGAGAACGATCCGTCGAGGATGTTTCGGATATGCGTACGGAGGTCTTCGACGGTCACCACGGCGCCGCTCGCCTTCACCCAGGCGTCGTTCCGGCCGCGTTTCCGACCGTAGACGATGAGGATTCCTTCTCCGCCGAATCCGCGGTTCGGTTTGAGCGCGAAGCTTCCCGGAAGCGACGACCAGTCGAAGTCTTCGAGTTCGGCATGGGTGCGGATACGGGCGATAAGACCCGGGACCGGAAGCCCGTTCTTCCGGAGAAGCCGCTTCGCGCGCAGCTTATTGTCCGCGAACTCGCGTCCGCTCCGCTTGTTAAGCGGGCGGATGTAGTCGAGGTTTCGGGCGTTCATCCCGAGCAGTTCCCGGCTGTTTCGAAGGAGTTCGAACATAGGTCTGTCACTTCTGCCGGAGGACGGTCAGGAATCGGAAGTACTCCGTGAGCCGGAGGCCGGTCCATTTTCCGAGGACGACGTTGAGCGGGATGGTGAGGAGGACTGTCCAGGGATGCGCGAGGATGAATCGGACGAACGCCGGCCAGGAGATAAGCGCGTAGCCGACGAGGGAGATGGCAAGCGTCTCCGCGGCGAGGATGACCGCGGCGCGGGTGCCCTTTTCGAGCTGGACGGCGACGAACTTCTCCGTGATGGTGATCATGATGAGGAGCGGGAAGATCGAGACCGACGCGAGTCCGGTGCGGTGTGTCGCCCCGCCAAGGACCAGGATGCCGAGCATCGAGAAGGAGATTACCGAGAGGGTGATGGCTACGCGGGGGAGATACAGGAGCCGGAACCGCCGGAGGACGTACCGGGTTACCATACCGATCAGGATGACGCTTCCGAAGATGGCGATGCCGTATTTAAGCCCGTTCGGGTCGAACGCGAGCAGGGCGAACGTGACGATGGACGGCGCATAGATGCCGAACGCTTTGATACCGACGACCTGTCGGAAGAACGAGGCGAGTGTCGCGACGACGGGGAGCAGGAGAAGAAGTGCCATCGTCTGAGCGGGTACGTTCTGACCGACGATGAATTCGGTGATCGGGCTGTAGTCCATACGGTTCTTCGTGCGTCTTATGCGTTTCCATTATCCCCGTATCCGGAACGCGCCGCAAGCGAAGCGTCATCGACAGAGTCGCGATTTCCGCGAGAATGCGTGACAGAGTCCGATGGCGAGCGCGTCGGCGGTGTCGTCCGGCTTCGGTATCGCCGGAAGCCGTAGGACGTTCTTCGTCATGAACTGCATCTGCCGTTTCTCGGCGGAGCCGTATCCGGTGAGTGCCTGCTTGACCTGATTAGGGGTATAACCGGATATGATAACACCGAAACGATTCAATGTCAAGAGTATGACGCCTCTTGCCTGGGCGACCGCGATAGCCGTTTTGGCGTTGTTCGAAAAGAAAAGTTCTTCGACAGCGGCCTCTTCCGGTTGGTGGACCGTGAGAATCTTCTCGAGGTCGTCTGCCAGGGTACGGAGTCGGGTCGCGGGATCGAGATCCTTGTCGGTCGAGATATGGCCGTAGGCGACCGCGGAGACGTTACCGGAGCGTTCCTCGAGAACGCCCCAGCCGATGGTGGCCGTGCCGGGATCGATACCGATGATGCGCATATCTTCGGAACTTATTCCGTCTTTCGTCCGTAACGGCGTCCGTCGTCAGCCGTGGGTGTTTTCCAGGTTATCCCAGACGGTCTGGACATCCGCGTGGTCCTCGAGTATCTCGAGAAGTCGATCAAGCGCGTTCCATTCTTCGTCCGTCACGGTGACGCGTTGGGTCGGGAGGAATGAAAGGGAGGCGGAAGTAACGGTAAATCCGGCCGTTTCGAGCGATTCCTTGGCCGACTGGAGGGACTCCTGCGGTACGTAGGCGTAGAGCGAACCGTCCGCACGCTCGATATCCTCCGCTCCGGCCTCGATGGCGGCGAGTTCGGCTTCGTCCGGATCGCGTCCGTCAAGGGAGATTTCGATTTCTCCGACAGGACGGAAGAGATAAGAAACCGATCCTTCGGGGACGATCTTCCCGCCGTTCTTCGTGAGCAGGGTCCGGACCTCTCCGAATGTTCTGTTCCGATTGTCTGTCGCAGTGCCGATGAGAAGGGCGACCTGCCCCGGTCCGTAGGCCTCGTAGACGAGTTCCTCGAACGCGGCGCCATCCTTAAGCTCTCCGGTGCCGCGTTTTATCGCTTTTTCGATGCGGTCTTTCGGCATGTTCGAGGCTCGCGCCTGATCGATGGCGAGCCGGAGTCGGAAGTTCATCTCCGGATCGCCGCCATGACGGGCCGCGATACTGATCATGTTGCCGACCTTCGTGAAAACGGACGCTTTTTTCGCGTCCGTAAGCGCCTTCTTGTGTCGGATGCCGTGCCAGTGGGAGTGTCCGGACATAGGGGATCGGGATACCGCTCAGGAGTCGATGATACCCCGAAATCCGCGAATGTTCAAGTAGCGGACCGTTCGTTCGTCTGAGGTGCGTGTCGTCGCCGTTCGGCAAGTTTCATGATCTGGTCTTTCACGGCGACCGGATCGGGGATGTTATGGAAGATGAACCGCGGACTTTCCCCGGCAGTCTGTACGAGAACGTCTCCGAAGCCGAGAATGCTCGGAACGACCCCTTGTACTTCGCTCGTGACGTCCTGGACCGTATGATACCGGAGTTCGCTGACCCGCCGGTTGAAAAGGTCCTTCTGTTCGATATTGACAATCCGCTCGTCGGTGACGATCCAGACGTCGAAGTAGACGTCGATCCAGATGAGGAAGAGCGTAAGCCAGAGGAACAACAGGAAGGAGTTCTCGAGGAAGAGGAAGAACGGAGCGTTCGGACTCGACATGATTCCGGGGAAGAGGCCGGGAAGGACGGCGAAGCCTCCGATCAGGATGACGGAAAAGAAGACCGAGAGGAAGAGGTGCGTGAGGATATCGAACCAGTGGCGGTGGTAGACCGCGATGACGGTTTCTTCCTCGTGCTTGCCAGGGAACCGGACGGTCGAGAGGTCTCGCATATGTTTAGAAGCTGGAATACTGCGAAGGGACGTAGGTGAATCCTTCCGCGGTTCGGAGCAGTCCGTCCCAGTCGACCTGGAAGAACGAGAGGGCGTTCGCCAAGAGAAAGAGGAGGAATACGGAAGCGAACAGGATGACGGCCGCGATGGCGCTTTTCCGTGAGAGCGAATAACGCAGGATATGGTAGCAGACGTAGAGTCCGACCGCGCTGACGCCGATGAACAGTATGAGATAGAAGAGTCTGATGATTTCGGTCATAGGAGCTTGTCCTGATGGTTTTCGGGGACCGGGAGTCCGATATGGGCGAATCCTTCCGGCGTGACGACCCGTCCGCGCGGAGTCCGAACGAGGAGTCCGAGTTGGATGAGATACGGTTCGTAGACGTCCTCGATGGTTTCGATCTCCTCGCCGGTCACGGCCGCGACTGCCTGGATACCAACCGGGCCTCCCTTGAATTTCTTCGCGATAGCCGAAAGGATATTCCGATCCGTCGGTTCGAGTCCGGCCTCGTCCACCTCGAAGAGGGAGAGCGCCTCGCGTGCCGTATCGTGGGAGACGGCCGGCCGTTCGCTGATCTGGGCGAAGTCGCGGACCCGCTTGAGGAGACGGTTCGCGACGCGCGGGGTCTGTCGGCTGGCCGCGGCGATGGCATCGGCCCCCGTTTCGTCGATATCGACGCCGAGAATGCGAGCCGACCGGATGATGATCCGTCGCATCTCGTCGCGGTCGTAGAACTCGAGCCGATGAGTGGAGCCGAAGCGGTTCCGGAGCGGGTTGGAGAGCGACCCGAGCCGGGTCGTCGCGCCGACGAGCGTGAAGCGCGGCAGGTCGAGCTGGATGGTGCGCGCGGACGGGCCCTTTCCGACGATGATGTCGAGTTTGTAATCCTCCATGGCCGGATAGAGAACTTCCTCGATGGTCTTGTTGAGCCGATGGATCTCGTCGATGAACAGGACGTCGCCTTCCTCGAGATTCGTAAGGATGGAGCCGAGGTCTCCGACGCGTTCGATCGCGGGGCCGGACGTGATCCGTATGTTGACGCCCATTTCCCTGGCGATGATGTTCGCGAGCGTGGTTTTCCCGAGGCCTGCCGGCCCGTAGAGGAGGACGTGGTCGACGCTTTCTTTGCGGCGTTTCGCGGCCTCGATGAAGATGCCGAGGTTCCGCTTGATCTTCTCCTGGCCGACGTATTCCGCGAAGGACGGGGGTCGGAGGGTGGTATCGAGCGCGATGTCTTCCTGTTCGTTCGGTTCCGAAGAAGTGATCATGGAGGTTTCTTTCCGGCCTGTTTCGGTGCCATTCTAACACTTCTTGACAGGAAGACCAACCCATGCTAGCATTGAAAGTTCCGTTCTTCAGGACGGGGCAGAAGACTCCGGCTCGTTCACCTGCAGGCAAATTGGGGATTCCTATCTTTTGTCCTCAAGATCGGGGGCTTACCCTCGCGCTTACCGTTTTTCGTGACCGTCATGGGAAGCGGTAAGCGCGAGATGTCCAGACATGGGTCGGGTGGTTTCGGCTGCGCGGCACCTCGACACTGCTCCTTCCCGAGAAGTCCTTGACGTCTCGGATTGCCTGCAGCTGAACGGGCCGACGGGCCGCTCCGGCGGTCCGTTTTCTTTTTTTCCACGCGACGGTAATATGGAGATTCCCGGACGGTTTCTCGCATAATCGATAATCGGATCGGTATGGACCGGAACGAAACGGAAAGGCGGAAAGACGGAATTATGGTCCGTCGATCATCGGCGGGTCTCGGACTGTTCGCGGCCAGGGAATTCCGTAAGGGTGAAACGATCATCGAATACGTCGGTACGAGGGTTCCGTCTTCCGACGAGGAGGTCGGTACGAACCGGTATCTTTTTCGGGTGAATGCGAGCTGGGACATCGACGGAAGTCCCCGCTGGAACACGGCCCGATACGTGAATCATTCCTGCAGGCCGAATGCCGAGGCGGTCAATCGGCGTGGAAGGATCTTTATCGTCGCCCGCAGGCGTATCCGCGAACACGAAGAGATCACATACGACTACGGTCGCGAATACGTGGAGCGTTACATACGGGAGTGCCGTTGTCGGGCATGTGCCGGAAAGAAACAAAACCCCGTCGGTTGACGGGGTTTTGTTTTGTCCGGTTCGCTACGGTCGGTTATTCGTTCGTGATACGCCGGATCTCCTCGAGCGTCGTTCGTCCCTCGAGAGCCGCGAGCAGACCGTCGATAGCAAGCGGTATCATGCCGTTTTTCACGGCCGCGTCCTCGATTTCCGATGTGAGGGCGTTGCCGGAGATAAGTCGCTCCATTTCCCGGTCGTTGAGGAGCACTTCCGCGAGGACGATTTGTCCGGCGTAGCCGACCCCGTTGCATTCCGGGCACCCAACCGCGCGGTAGACGGTTCCCGTGTCCGCATCCTGGCCGACGGTTCCTTCCGGTGCTTCCGCGATGATCCGTTCGATCATGACCGTTTCCTCGTCCGTCGGCTTATCGGTTTTTCGGCAGTTCGGACAGAGTTTCCGGACGAGCCTCTGCGAGATGAAGCAGTCGGCGGCGTTCGCGAGATCGTCGCTCGATACGCCCATGCCGAGGAGTCGGGAGACGGTTCCCGCCGCGCTGTTGGCGTGTACCGTCGAGAGGACGAGGTGTCCGGTCACGGCGGCTTGGATCGCGGTGCGGGCCGTGTCCTCGTCGCGGATCTCTCCGATCATGAGAATGTCCGGATTCTGTCGCAGAAGGGCCGGCAGCGCCTCGGCGAAGGAATAGCCTCCTTCCTGGTCGACCTGCGTCTGCAGGATTCCCGGGAGCTGGTACTCGATCGGATCCTCGACGGTGATGATCTTCACTTCCGGGGTATTCAGTTTCGAGAGAATGCTGTAGAGCGTCGTGGTTTTGCCGGATCCGGTCGGTCCGACGTTGACGATGATGCCGTTCGGTTTTCGGATCGCGGTGAGGATCCGGTCAAGATTCGTTTTCCGGAATTCGAGCGCTTCGAGCGAGAGTTCCACCGCCGATCCGCCGAGTATCCGCATCACGGCCGTCTCGCCGTATCCGCCGAGGATGATGGAAAGTCGGATATCGGTCTTACCTGCGCCTACGTCACCGGACGGCTCCGGAACGGAAAGCGTGAAGCGTCCGTCGACGACCCCGGACCGTTCCGCGGTCTTAAGTCCGCTCCAGAGCTTTATCTCGCCGAGAACGGCCGGATAGAGGTTTTTCGGAAAGGAAAGGACGGTTTGCAGTATGCCGTCGATACGGAAACGGACGAGAATCCGGTCGTCGGTCGGTTCCAGATGGACGTCGCCGGCTTTCAGGATGAGTGCCGCGGCGAAGACCGCGCGGATGAACCGGTTCTCATCGAGACTTTCCGCGTACGTTTGGAGTTCGTCGAACGACGCGATATGACTTCGGACCTCGGAGATGAGATCCGAGGGTATGACGGACGATCCGGAGAGGAGGCTCGGCATGAGCTCCCGGTAGATTTCCTGGAGCGTGTCGCGCTGCCCGGTGGCTCGCCAGACCTCCTCGAGTGTCGTGACGCCACGGAGGGCTTTCAGTATGCCGTCCTGCAGCATAGTCACCATGCCGTCCTCGATGGCGGCCAGGGTGATCTCCCGTTCGGACGCGAGTTCGGCGATCTTTTCCTCGATCGGCTTGGTGACGGCGAATGCCTCGAATATGCCGATGCGGCCGTGAAATCCCGTGAATCCGCATTTCTCGCAGCCGACGGATTTCCAGAGCCTGTCCGCATCGCGGGGGATGTCGACCTTCGCCTTCGGTGAGATGACCGAGAGGATCTGCGTTATGCCGTCGAGGGTTTCCTGGGCCGGCTCGTACGATTCGCGGCAGTGCTCGCAGAGGACGCGGACCAGCCGTTGGCCGATGATGATATCGGTCGCCGAGGAGATAAGGGACGGTTTGATGCCGAGTTCTATGAGACGGCTGACCGTTCCCGCGGCGGTGTTGGCGTGGATCGTCGTGAAGAGGAGGTGACCGGTGAGGGCGGCGTTCACCGCGACCTCGGCGGTCTCCTCGTCCCGGATCTCCCCGACGAGAATGACGTCCGGATCCTGTCGGACGATGGCGCGCAGGGCCTGCGCGAAGGTGTAGGAGCGGTCTTTCGAGACTTCCGTCTGGACGATGCCGGGAAGCTGGTACTCGATCGGATCCTCGACGGTGATGATCTTCACTCCGGCGCTGTTGATGGCGTGGAGAAGGCTGTAGAGCGTGGTCGTCTTTCCGGAACCGGTCGGTCCGGTGTTGATGATCATGCCGTTGGGTTTCCGGATGGCGTGGTTCACCTTCTCGAGCGTTTCGCCGTCGAGTCCGAGCGTCTTCAGGTCGAGGAAGACGCTTTCCGTGTCCAGGATGCGGAGATTGATACTCTCGCCGTGGCTTCCCGGGATGACGTTTGCCCGTAGGTCGACCTTCTTTCCGTCGATCTCGATCCCGAAATGTCCGTCCTGCGACCGGTCGCGGACGTTGATCTTCATGCGGGCGAGCATCTTCACCCGAGAGAGGGTGAGCCGGTAAATTTCCTTGGAGATGCTGCCGATATCCTGAAGGACGCCGTCGATACGGTAGCGGAGCCGCACGGCGTCGGCTTCCGGTTCGATGTGTATGTCGCTTGCGCGAAGCCGATTCGCGCCGGCCAGGATGACCTCGATCGTCTGCGATATGGAGACGGTCGTCGCCCGCTCGAGACTGAGGAGGCCTTGGAAATCCTTCTCGAACCTCTTCAGGTCCTCTCCGGTGAGCGAGACGCGCAACAGGTCGAGGTTTCGGACGACCGGCGCGGAGACGTAGGTTTCCCAGACTTTCTCGAGCGACTGCTCCGAGACGACGTACGGTTCGATCGTCCATCGGTTGCTTTCCGCGATACGGGTCACGAACGATTCGGATTCTGTGTTTTCCGGGTCCGCGAACGCGACGCGTACGGTGCTGCCGGTCTTGTCGAAGATGGCGATTCCGAGCCGTCTCGCGTCTTCTTCCGCGATAAGCGTCACGTCCTCGGGATTCGCGGGATAGATATGGAGGTCGAGATAGGGGAGTCCGAGTGCCGCGGCACGACGGGATGCTTCCTGCTCTTTCGATTCTCCGGCGAGTTTCTGGAGGACCTGCGCGGTCTTTCGTTCCCGGTTCGCCTTCCAGTCCTGTGACGACTGCTGGATGACCTGGACCATAGGGTTTCTGTTATACGGAGAGGGCTTCCGTTTGCATACGAAAAAACCGCCCTCACCGCCTTCCGGTACGCGTTCATTGTACCGGAAAAGCGATGAAAGCGGAATGTGGAGAAAGGGTGTCCGTTCTTCGTCATTCCCATTTCCGAAGGAGTGGTATGAGTCGTGTTCCGATTCGGGCGCCCGGATTCGCGAACCGTAACATTTCAATCTCGCAGAGTTCGCCGGCAAGTCGCATGGCGACCTGTTCGACCGATTCGCCATGGGCGGTAGCGACGACGATTCGCTCCCTGGACCTTTCCGGACCCTGTTCTTCCATACAGAGGAGATCCCGTTTTCCCGGGGTGGTCAGGACGCTTTTCAGGAACCTGACGCCCGGCGTGTTACCGCGGAACTCGAACAGGGCTATCGTCCCTTTTCCCTCCGGCGATCACTGGTTTCCAAAGATGAAAACGAATTTCTTTTCTTCGAACTGCAAGGTGAAATACTGTGAAAAACGGGTCGGAACGAGCGGGTCGGCGCCGATATTCGCGCTGATCGGCGGACGTATCGGCGTCTCGTTCTTGATGATTTTTCCCGAATGATCCTTCGTTTTCAGAAGGAAATGACGGAATTCGTAAAGAGGCCGATTTTTCTGAACATGGAGGACGTATGATTTCATGAGGTCTCCGTCGGTTTTGTTGTTAATGAGGGGTGCGACAATATGCGGGCTCAGCTTCCTGTCGGAGTAATCGCGTCTCGGACCGTCCCGATGAGTCCCGACTCGGCGTCGGGCCCGGACGGGAATGGGAGCGCGAAGGATAACATGTCGCCTCGGAGGTTCGAGCCCGGTATCCGGGATGCGATCGCCGCCGCCGCCATCGGATCGGCGGAACGCATGACGACGGCGGTGACGGTCGGCGATTCCGGATAGGTCGCCGCGAACAGCGCGCCCGAGGAGAAGTTCGCCCGGACCTTGTCCAGGATGTCGGGCAGGTCTTCGGGGCGGGTTCGGCTTTGGACGAAGTCATCGACCGAAAGGACGGAGTAGGCGAGACGAAGGCCCTCTTCCCATCGGAGGCCCGACATGAACCGCCCCCAGAGCTTCAGGAGACCGAATGGCTGGGTCTTGTAGAGAGCAAGAACGATCTTTTCCCGGTCCGCACCGAGTTCGATGAGCCGCGAGGCGGTCTGGAGAGCCTTCGGGGTCGTATTCTTCCGCTGGAAGCTCTCGGTCGCGGCGATGATGCCCGCAAGCAGGCATTCCGCCACGGACTCTCCGATCCGAGTCGGCGCGAACGAGAAGATGGACTCGAAGAGGATCTCGGAAATCGAGGAAGCCGTGACATCGACGAGGTTTACCTGGCCGAACCGTTCGTTGCCCGCCGACGTGTCGATATCGATAATCGGGATCTCGTAGAAGATGTCGGGATTCTCGGCGTAGAGGGTTCCGAGGGATTCCTTGTCCGGCGCGCCGATCACGAAGGCCGCGTCGAACTGGAGCTGTGCCGGGATGAAGGAGAAGTCTCTCGGGTCGATCGTTCCTCGCTCCGGCGTGATATGGATCCGGAACTCGTCACCTGCCTGTTCGCTGCGGATGCCGAGAATCCGGTTCCGTTCGGTGTTGAAGGAAAGCACGAATTCTCTCGTGCCGGCGAGCGAATCGAGTGCCGTTGACGGGGTTCCGAGAAAAGCGATGCCGGTAAGATTTTCCGAGAGTCCGTCTCCGGCCACCGTGACACGCTTCCCGAGTCCCGCCGCGAACCGTTCCAGTGCGAGTGCCGCGGCGAGCGCATCCTTGGACGGATGGGTCGGCAGGATGATGAGCGGGTGTTCGCTTTTGAGAACGGCCTCGGTGAACTGTTCGGTCGGGGAGAGAGACATAGCCTGGAGGAAAGTGTCGGTACGGCCTATAGAAGGCGTAAAATAGCAGTTCCGTCCGACAGTGTCAAATATCAGCCGGGATGACAGGAGTGAACCGGTGCGATATGCTTCCGGAGAAGATTATTTCCCGTTTTTCATATGGAGGTCATTTCGGAATCCGTAGAAGATACCCGTCGCATAGCGGCCGGTTTCGTTGCGAACGTATCCCCAGGGAGCGTCGTGGCGCTTTTCGGCGATCTTGGCGCCGGTAAGACGGCGTTTTCGGCCGGCATACTTTCCGCCCTCGGCGCAAAGGGGCCGTTTCAGAGTCCGACGTTCGTCATCATGCATCGCTATGATCTGGCGACCCCTTCCGCGCAGGGCATCCGCCGCATCTACCATATAGATGCCTACCGTATCGACGATCCGGAAGAACTCCGGAAACTCGGTTTCGAAGAGTGGATAAGCGATCCGGAAGGCCTCGTCCTTATCGAATGGCCGGAACGCCTCGGCGACCTGCTTCCCGAAGACGCGACCCGGGTCTCGCTTTCGTGGGTGTCCGAGACGGAGCGGAAGATTTCGTGGAAAAACTGACAACTCACAACTTATAACTGACGATAGGTGACAAATCGGATACGAAAAAGACGAGGCGCGTGCCTCGTCTTTTCGTTTCCATCCCTCGTTCTGCGGACAAGCGGGAGGGCTTGTCGGTCTCCCGGAAGGAGAGAGATCTTCCGGAGGACCAGGAGAGCACATCTGACGAATCAGAAGCGCTCTCGGCCACAGAAGATGTGGATCCACGAAGACCTGTACGGGGTCGTAGTATCGCGGATCGGCTCGTCCGCAGGACGAGAAACGGAACGGGTAAGGTGCGGAAGTGAGAGATGAGGAGTGAGAAGTGAGGGAAAGCAGGAATACCATCTCCCGGAGGGAGAAGGTCGGGTAAGGGCATGAGAGAATAATCCTCCTCCCCTTGGAAAGGGGAG
>JAAXXG010000006.1:0-3174 GCA_013334575.1 Candidatus Moraniibacteriota bacterium
CGGATGGCGGATGACACCGCGCCGTGTCGATACCGGCCTCTCTGACGAGGAACTGGTCGCATTCTTCAAAAGAAGCAATCTGGTCGAGTACGTCCGGACCAAGGAAGAGGTGGATCGCCAGAAACTGCTGGCCGATCAGCCGCCCATCCTCGGGGTCGCCTACGTCCAAAACGACGAATTCTTCGTGGTCCCGAATCAGGCCGCCAAGAAGCCGAAGACGTTCACGAAGGCGATCGACCGTGTGTGAGCGGGTCCGCATGAACGAAACAGGCAGAGGAGCACTCTCTGCCTGTTTTCACGTTATACCATTTTTAAGAAATCCATCTCTCCGTCTCCGCGAGCCTCGCCCTTCGCGAAGGGCGGGTCGTGGCGGTCCAGGACTAGGTCTTAACAATGGATCGTTACCCCGGCATACGCGAGACAGGCTGCCCGAGTAAGGACAAAGACAGACTTTTCGTGAACATATTATTTAGAATGGTATGACATTTAAAAAATACTCCGCAAAGGTGAACCCTTGCGGAGTATCTGATCACGGGGATTGCCCCCCATTAGTGGTTGAAGAATCCACGCCCCTTCTTGTCGGGGATAAGGTAGAGCACGACATTGTGCTTTTTGCAGTAATCGATGACTTTCTGGTCGTTCACTGAAGCGCTTGTTGAAATAATCGCCGTGACACCCGCAGCATGGAGAACCTCGACCCCGTCTTCGAATGGGAAGAAGCTGTCGCTTGCGGCTACTGACCCTTCCGTTTGATGACCGCTTTTCTTTGCCCTTTCCACGGCCAGTTCCGCGGCATACACCCGGGCCTGTTGTCCGACGCCGTTACCAACAAGCATCCTGTCGGTGCACAGTGTGATCGTATTACTGTTGCTGGTGTCACAGATCGCCTTGGCAAGGAGCATCGCCTGTTCCTGCTCACGCGTGGCAACGCCGTATTTTACGATATCCGGGTCGTTCAGATCGAGTATGAACGTATAGTTCGGTTGCGTGAGGTGACCGTTCCTGACCGGACGTCGTATCGGCTCCGTATCGAGACTGTCGCGATTGAGTCGTGTGAGGTGCGGATTCGCAAGGAGATTGCACTTGCCTTCTTTGCGTCTGAGCAGATCTCTGGCCTCGTCGGAGAATGCGGAGGCGAAAACGCCGTCAATCAGCCGCCTCTTCCCGTCCGGCATGCCGTGACGGAGAAGCGCAACCGCTTCGTCCTTTCCGATTTCGAAGTTCACCATGATGATTCCGCCGAAGATGGCAAGCGGGTCACCCATGACCATCTTTTGTATGGCATCTACTGCAGTCATGCCGATGCCGACCCCGCATGGGTTCCCGTGTTTTACGCCGATGGCGATACGTGGGACATACGAACGGTTGACATCGAAGGTCGCGGCGATGTGCGTCACTATTTGGAGCAGCCTGTCGCCATCGCAGCCGTTGTTGAAACTCAAACCACCGCCCTCGATGAGCGTAAACCGGCTCAGTGCGAGTGGATCTCCGGTATCATAAGCATACTGCTCGGCCGGAGTCTGGTACCCGTTCTCGCCGTACCTGAAGGTCGCGACACGTCTTCCCATCATGCCGTCGTAATCGCCGTTGCCGTGATAGATCGCGGACGCCAGGCAGTAGTCGGCGACAACGAACTCGGTTTTCGCGGCGAGTTCGGTAATGAGCGCATCCTCGTCCGGTCGGCCGGCACGAAGCCATGAGATTACGCGTTCGCGGTCATTCGGATCGCAAATGACGATCCGTCTGCCTTTCGCGGCCGAGCGAAGCATGGTCGGACCGCCGATGTCGGTCTTTTCGATGACGGATTCCCGATCGATTTCCGGCTTGGTGATTTCTTGCTTCAGCGGATAGAGGTCGACGCAGACGAGGTCAATCCGGGGAACGCCCAAGGCTTCGAGTTCGGCGATGTCGGCATCCGTTTCGGTCGCGAGGAGTCCGGCATGGACTTCGCGCGAGAGTGTGACGACCCGATGTCCCAGGATTGCCTTGCCACCGACGATCGTGGCGACATCGATGACCGGAATATTGGCTGCAAAGAGAGTCTTCGCGGTGCCACCCGAAGCATACAGTGTCCAGCCGAGGTCGATGAGTGACCGGGCGAATTCGACGATACCGTCCTTGTGGAATACCGATAAGAGTGCGCTTTTTTGTGTTTCTGTCATGATGTTCTCTCCCGTTCTTGTCGTGATGAGTTGACGGTCCGATGTACCATCGTCCCGTTGTCTTCGTGTTAATTAACGATGCTGCCGTGCAGCCTTTCACCGTATCAGGTATGGATTTATTCGACAATAGGCGATGGTGTGCGTGTCTGCGTTTGGATTTGACAAATATTTGAATATATTGGATATTCTAAAGTAAATCGAACCGTTTTAACTTTTTCGTATGGCAAAGCGAAATCGATCGAAGGAAATAGTCGAGGAACTGCTGAAAAAGGCAGGAGTTGCCATAAATGGGACCAATCCCTGGGACATCCAGGTAAAGGACGATCGGCTGTATGGCCGCATCCTGACGCAGGGGAGTCTGGGGCTCGGGGAGGCCTATATGGACGGGTGGTGGGATGCCGAAAGGCTGGATCAGTTCATCGATCGGGTCATATCGGCCGGGCTGGCGAACGAGATACGCAAAGACCTCGGCACCATCCTGAAGATAGCGATCGCGGTCCTGACCAATCGGCAGTCGAAGAGGCGGTCGTTTATCGTCGGACAGGAGCATTACGATCTTGGGAACGATCTGTACGAGAACATGCTCGACAAGCGCCTGGTCTATACCTGCGCGTATTGGAAGGACGTGACGACGCTCGACGAGGCGCAGGAACAAAAACTCGACCTGGTCTGCAAGAAACTCAAGCTCACCCCGGGGATGCGGGTGCTCGATATCGGGTGCGGTTGGGGGAGTTTCGCCAAATATGCCGCCGAAACGTACGGGGTGTCGGTCGTGGGCATCACCGTGTCGAAGGAACAGGTGGAGCTGGCACAGGAGAACTGCAAGGGTCTGCCAGTCGAGATCCGACTGCAGGATTATCGCGACCTGAACGAGAAGTTCGATTGCATCGTGTCGCTCGGTATGTTCGAACACGTGGGATATCGGAACTACCGCGAGTATTTTCGCGTGGCCAGTCGGTGTTTGGACGACAACGGACTTTTTTTGCTCCATACCATCGGCGACAATCAATCT
>JAAXXG010000006.1:3184-41850 GCA_013334575.1 Candidatus Moraniibacteriota bacterium
CTATCGAAAGCCAATTCGTTATGGAGGACATGCACAACTTCGGGGCGTATTACGATAAGACGCTCATGGCTTGGTACGAAAACTTCGAGCGGCACTGGCCTGAACTGCGCGAAAAATATGGCGAGCGGTTCCACCGCATGTGGAACTATTACCTTCTTTCCTGTGCCGGGTCCTTCCGGGCGCGCAATATCCAGCTGTGGCAGATCGTCCTCTCGAAGAAAGGTATTACCGGCGGATATGAGTCGGTCCGGTGACCGACATGCCCGCCGGAAAACAAAGAACGCCCCGATGAGGGGCGTTCTTTGTTCAGACGGACGGTTGTTCCGAAGGATGTTCCGGTCCCGTATCGTTTCCGAGGAACGAGAACGAGAGGCCGAAGATCGAGACAATGAAGGCGGTGCACAGCAGGCAGAGCGGGCAGTATGCGTGGATCAGGAAGGTCTCGCGATAGATGACGATGCCGTTGAAGCCGATGCCGAGAGCCGAGAGGACGGCCAGGATACGGGCGGTCGATGAAGGACTCTTTCGGAGTCCGCGGATGGCGAGCGCGAACAGTATCGGATAGACGACAAGGGCGATCCAAGGGAAGGGGGCGCCGAAGAACAGCGCGTACGGGCTTGAGAGGGCGTTCGAGCAGGACATGGTCGGGGAGAAATTGCATATGCTGCTCACCTCACCCGGACCGAAGTGGATGAGATAGGCCTCGTAGCTCAGATAGGCCGCGTTGACGATACCGAGCGCGGCGAGAACGGCGATGACAAGAAATCGTTTCATAGGCGTTTTCGTGCGCCTATCATAGCAGGAAGCGGATGGTATGGCTATGACGCCTCCCGGACTGTACAGGACGGTGGTTCCGTCCTATTATGAGCGGACTCCCGTTCCGGGACATTGCGGCACCGTCTATGAAAAACAGCGAACCCGTAAACGGTACCCGTCGGCCGTATCGCCGGATCGCGATCGAGGTCGCATCTGTGGTTGTTCTGGCGCTTTTCGCGTTAGCACTGAGCCTTATCGGCGTGTTTCTGTTCGGAACGCCCGATCCGCGGACCCTGCCGGAATTGTCGCTCGCGCAGACGTCGTGTCTGTACGACCGTACCGGAACGCACGAGCTGTACTGCCTTCACGGAGAGGAAAACCGGAAAGTGCTCGTGCACGGCGATATTCCGGATGTCGTCCGTCGAGCGACGGTCGCAGCCGAGGACGAGTCGTTCTATCGGCATCACGGGATCGATGCCGCAGGGACGGTTCGGGCGCTTCTCGTGAACCTGAAGGCTGGAAAGATCGAACAGGGCGGCTCGACCATCACGCAGCAGCTTGCGCGCAACGCCTACTATACCCGCGAGCGGACCGTGAAGCGGAAACTGCTCGAGAGTCTGATGGCGCTGAAGATAGAACTTTTCTTCTCGAAGGACGAGATTCTCGACATGTACCTCAACCGCGTGCCGTACGGAGCCAATGCGTACGGAATCGCCGCTGCCGCCGAGACCTATTTCGGTAAGCCGGCTGCGGATCTCACCCCGGACGAGGCCGCGCTCCTGGCCTCGCTCACCAAGGCTCCGAGCGCTTATTCTCCGTATGTCGCCTCGAAAGGTACGTCGCTGTCCCAGCGCGATACGGTCCTGTCGCGGATGGCCGAGGCCGGATATCTGACCGAGGAGGATCTTAAGGCCGCGAAATCCGCGGATACCGTTTCGAAGGTCCGGCCGTTCTTGCAACCGATCCAGGCGCCTCACTTCGTTTTCTACATATTGGAAGGCTTGGAGAAGACCTATGGGCGCGACGCGCTTGAGGCGGGAGGATGGAAGATCCTGACGACGCTCGATTGGGAGAAACAGCGGTTGGCCGAACAATCCGTCAGGGAAGGGGTCGTGCGGAACCGTTCGGCGAATGCCTCGAACGCGGCGCTGACGGCTATCGATCCGAAGACGGGAGAAGTGCTTGCGATGGTAGGCAGTCGTGATTTTCATGACACGTCGATCGATGGCGAGGTGAACGTCGCGCTGCGGCCGAGACAGCCCGGATCGTCATTCAAACCGATCGTCTACGCGGCGGCATTCGAGAAGGGATTTCAGCCGGAAACGCTCCTGGTCGACAAGCCGATCGATTTCGGACCGGACGGGACCGGGAAGGAGTACGTGCCGCAGAACTACGACGGTCAGTTCCGGGGAGTCCTCTCCATGCGGGAGACGCTCGCACAGTCCCTTAATGTTCCCGCGGTCGAGACACTCTATCTTGCCGGGATCGGTCGGACGATCGATTTCGCGCGACGTTTGGGAATTACCACGCTTGGAAATCCCGATCGGTACGGACTCGCGCTCGTGCTCGGCGGCGGAGAGGTAAGGTTACTCGACATGGTGACCGCGTTCGGCGTCTTCGCGAGGGAAGGGGTCCGAGCCGAGACGCACGGCGTACTGCGTATCATCGGTCCCGACGGCGCGCGCGTTGATGCCGACGGCCCGGCCCCGGCATCCGTGCTCGATCCGGAGGTGGCACGCAAGGTCGCCTCGATCATGTCGGACGACTCCGCCCGGGCGCCGGTTTTCGGCGCGCGCGGGCCGTTGACCCTTCCGGATCGGCCCGTCGCGGCCAAGACGGGGACGACGCAGGATTTTCATGATGCCTGGACGGTCGGATATACGCCGTCCTTGGTGGCGGGTGTCTGGGTCGGCAACAACGATAACGCGCCGATGAAGGCGGGATCCGACGGCGTGTATGTGGCCGCGCCCATCTGGCACGCATTCATGGCGGCTGCGACGTCCGGTGCGCCGGTCGAGGCTTTTACACCATATTCGAAGGTCGAGTCCGACAAGTTGCTGCTTACCGGTCTTCGGGACGAGAGTGCCATCGAATATTTCGATCTTCATAGTGGAAAGAAACTGTCTCCGGAAAAGGCGGCGAAGAAGGATCCTTCCCGGGTCCGCGTGTCGTATGGTGACGGCGGGAAGTGCATCCTCTCGTACGTGAACAAGGACGACCCGCTCGGCCCGACGCCACCGGACCTGTCCGACCCCATGATCCCACGCTGGGAGGCTCCGGCACCGGAAGATTTTTCGAAGGGGGAATAAGAAGAAACGAGATATTCCATAGGAAAAGGCCGGATGCGTTGCACCTCCGGCCTTTTTTGGTTTCAGGATCCTTCATGCGGGAACTGCCCCCGTGCTACCAGGTTGATCGAAGGGAAGTGTGCTTGCGACGAGAGCGCGAGGACGATTGCGTCTGCGACCGTTGACGGAGGGGCGAATCCCGTATCTTTTCGACCGTATCCACGGCATATCTCGCGGACCGATTCCTGAACACCCGGTGCGTCGTAGAGGCCGGTATCGATGGCTCCGGGACGGATGTCCGTTACGAAGATATTTTCCGGAGCGAGTTCGAGCATCGCCGCGTTCGCAAATCGACCGAGAGCTCCTTTCGAGGCGTTGTGAACACTGCCTCGAACGACGCCGCGTATGGCGGACATTGACGATATGATACAGATCCGGGTCTCTGCCTGCTTTCGGAATCTCGGCAGGAGCGATTGAAGCAGTATAATCGTATTCGGTACGACCGATAGCTCCGCTTCGATAAGAATTCGCGGGACGGATGAGATAGGCAGGTATGGGTTGTCGTTTGGGATGCATACCGATCCGGCACCGAGTCCGACCGACTGGACCCAGTAGAGCGGAAGATTATCCGGAATTTTTTCGGTAAGAGCGTGAATCTGATCGGTGTCGCCAAGGTCGACGGGGGAAACGGCAATGTCCGCATTCGGGACGAGCGATAGGATCCATCGCGCAATGGCATCGAGTTTCTCTTTTGACCTTGAGACGATATGGACTGACGCGCCGGCCCGTGCGCAGGCAAGCGCGGTGGCTGCTCCGACGTTCGCCTTGTACTCCGATCCGTCGTTCTCGACAATCGAAAGGTGGGTCGGTGTTCCGGTGATGGTGTCGTGGAAGATGTGACGGACGAGCTTCATGCCGACGCCGGTTACGAGTACGCGGATTCCTGTCAGTGTGTTCATGAGAGTATCTCCTGGTTTTTATTGGAAAGGGACCGATTATTCTAGTTCTTCGAATTAGTATCGTCAACAAAAGTGACTAGTAAACAATAGTGCTGATATATGGTAATGACAATTATCTTTATTAAAAGCCATTTACAAGAGATAAATCATTTGATATATTGTCGTCAGAAATATCGACATTATACGGATCATATGCAGGAGCGGGAAATCAGAAGGGTGTTAAAGGGGTGTGGTTTGGACGAAAAGGAAGCGGCGCTTTATCTTGCGGCGCTCAATCTTGGAGAGGCGGGAATGTCGGAACTTGCGGCGGAAGCCGGCTTGAAGCGCGGTACCGCCTATCTGATCTTCGAGTCGCTCGAGAGGAAGGGGCTCATGGGGAGTTTTAGGATGCGTTCCGGATTGCGTTTTGTCGCGACGGAGCCGGAGGCGATACTTTCCGGGGCGGAACATCGTCTGAACGAATTGCGGGGAATCATGCCGGAACTGATCGCTCTCTCGAAGAAGGATGAGGATGAGCCGAGAGTGACCTTCTATCGCGGCGAGGCCGGTTATATCGCTGCCATAGGGGATTCGCTTCGGAAACCGGGTTCGGTTCTTCGGCATGTCGGATCCATCACGGAAGCGCATCTGGTCTATGGGGATTACGATACGTCGGTTTATGTTCCGGAGCGGATAAGGAAGAATATCTCTATCCGTTGCCTGTACACCGCTGACACGTCGCGTGCCATTCGCGAACGGGACCATGTCTCGGAGCGCCGAGAGATCAAGTATCTTCCCGCGGGGTATCCGCTAAAGACGGCTATGCTTATCTATGACGGTCATGTCGTCATTACCGGGGCCGCGAAGGAGCTCGTGACGGTTGTCATCGAGAGTCCCGCACTTGCCGAGAGCGAGCGGCTCAGATTCGATCTTCTGTGGTCGTTACTTCCGTGATGGAAGGTGTATCGGGGACCTGTCCGACCCCATGATCCCACGCTGGGAGGCTCCGGCACCGGAAGAACAGGCGAAAAAGCCGTAAGGCGGGATCCCATGGCGCCGGAGTTCGGAAAGATGTATGGTGTCCGTATGATCGGTCCCGTTCTTCGCGTGACGGAAGATGCGGAAGTTCCGTCTTTGTTGATTGTCATAATCGGGAGCGTTTCGGGAATCCGTTCCCGATCCGATTCCCGCACAATCGTATGAAGAAGACGCTTATCCGCGGGGTGGACAAGGAGAGGGAGGCACAGGAACATTTTCACCTTACCCGGCCGCCGCGACTCGAGGGAAAGGTGAAGAACGCGATGATGAATCCGAAGCGGAAGAAGCCGGTAAAGACGGACCGGAAGGGTGAGGCGGGGAGTGGCCTGGAAGGGGAATAGGTGTCGCGAACGCCTTATTTCGGAAGAGTCGTATGTTCGAGATAAGATCCGATTTCATGCGGTTTCAGCGAATCGCCAGGTTCGTCGTACTTTCGTTTTCGTTGAACCTTGTCTGGGAGATGTCTCAGTCATTTCTGTATGCGCCGCATTTTTCGGGCTCCTTAGAGTTTATCCGTATACATGTCGTGGCCGCGTCCGTCGACGTCGCGTTCCTTTCTTTCATCGTGTGGATCGGATGTGCCGTTTCCGGAATGCGCCTTGGAAACGGCCTGATTCGCATGGCCGCGACTGCCCTGGTCGGATTCACGGTCGCGGTCGTCATCGAACGTGTCGCATTGGCGGCAGGGATGTGGTCATACGGCATATACATGCCTCTTTTGCCGTTTTTCGGCGTCGGCCTGGCACCGATCCTGCAGATGACCGTCATCCCCGCTATCCTGTCCCGGGTGTGGTTCGGGGTGGAACGGGATTCCGCATCGGTTTGACGGGGGCATAGCTTTCCGATACCATCGGACCCGGTTAGGGGAGTATCTGAACAATCAACTGTAAATAACCTGGAGGAGGGTATTGCCATGGAAGGAGGCAGGTATTTCGGGAAGTGTGAAGTGGAAGTCGTCGTCGTTCGTACGGATAATGCGACGGGCGCGAATACGGTCGTTATCCGGATCAAAGGATGCGAATGCTCCATGCTTGAGTTTTTCTCCGCGGACCATTCTTCGGCTTGTGATCTGCATATGTATGTGGGCCGGGTCTGGCTCGCTAGCATAGAGGTGATCATGTCGCCGGAGGCACTTCCTTCAGTGCTGTCGGAGGTGAGACTGCTTTTTGAAGGGGGTGGTCCGATGAGAATGGTGTCCGACCGGCAGCTGGCGGAATCGATCGTTCGCGCGTCATCCGGACTCCGTGTATCGGAGGAGGTGTGATGTGAAGATCAATCTAGCGGTCACGAAGCGAAGCCGAGCGGAAGAAGCGCTCTGTACCTTCGTCGGACTGATAAGGTCGCGGAAGCTGCTTTCGTCCGATGAACATGAATTTCTGCCGAACGAGTTCGGAGCGATCCATATCCTTCGCTTCCTGATGGACGATATCGCACGAGTCGCGGCATTTTTCGCGGAGTCGGAGTCAATGGTAGGAGGCGGATATATCGGATCCGCGGTGGGGTATTTCCGCAGGAAGTCGGGGTTGTTTACCAGAACGGAACTGAGAGAGGTGTCGAAAGATCTCCTGCGCGAAGCATGTCGGGCCGGATCATTCCTTCATCTCGATCCGTTCGGTTCCGCATATCCCTGGACCGAGCCGTATTTGAAGGAGGGACCGCTTCGGGAAGAGTTGCGAAACATCGCAAAGCAGGAAGGCGCCCGTGTCCGATTAGTGAAGAAGACGCGGCATTTCGGGACGTATGCGCTTATCGTGCGGATCCACTCCGAACGGGGAAACCGGTCGCTCGATATCCCGTTCCGGAAGATCGGAAAGTGGTATTTCCCATCCGCGGGGCAGTGGAACGTGAGATGAAAAAGCGGTATGAGTCGTAACGACACATGCCGCTTTTCCGTTTCCTGCGCTTTTGAAAGATCCCATTTCCGCCGGAAGTTGTGGAAAAACGGGGTTTGGCGTATCATGGACCGGTAACGGCAAGCAATCATGCGGGTTTCCCGCGCCGGCGACGTCGGAAGCCGCGTGATACCTGCCGTTTGATAATAAACCGGTAACGGATGTTCCGTTCCCGATCCGGATTCCGGATCGTACGGCGATAAAGGTATGGCGAAGATGACGAAGTCGCAGCTCATGACGGTCGTGGCCGAGAAGTCCGGCCTTACGAAGAAGGAAGTGGTCGCGGTCGTCGAGGCGATCACCGCGGTCGCGTACAAGGAGGTCAAGAAGAACGGGGAGTTCGTGCTCCCGGGCTTCGGAAAGATGGTGAAGACGAAGCGCAAGGCTCGCATGGGCGTGAACCCGGCGACCGGCGAGAAAATCAAGATCGCGGCCAAGACCGTGGTCAAGTTCCGCCTCGCGAAGGCCGCGAAGGACGCGGTCCTCTAAGGTATCAGAAACGATTCGCCGTCACGAAAAACCCCGCGAAAGCGGGGTTTCGTGTATCTATTCGAGATCCTTTCCCGCATCCCAGACGAAGTCAAAGATGGGTCGAAGCGATCGGGCGAGCTTCTCTGATTCGATGAGGACGAGGAATGGAACGTCCTGAAGAGAAGATATGGAAATCTTATTTTCCGTTATGACGATGTCCGTGTCGAAGGGGCGAGGAAACATCCGCACCGTCTGCCCGACATCTTGGAGCTGTTTTCCGTATGCTATATCCGTTAGAGATTCGGGGATCATGTGCCGGACATTCGCGGTGTAGTGGCGTTTTTCGTATCCGGAAATCCAACGGCTAACGGTTCCGGGAAAGTTGCGTTCGATTTCGGCATAAGAGGATATGCAGAACGATTCTTTCGCGTAGTTGAGGCTTTCGTAGACGTTGAGTATGCCGTCCCGGTCGGCAATATAGTGAATTTTAGGTGCGGCTCCGCCCTTGTTTCCCATTGTCTGCAGATAGGGGATCATGTCGGCAAAATTCCTCAAATCGGTTTTTTTTCTGATCAGGATGACGGAGGGATCGACAGCCTGATATTGGCGGACTTTTTTTCCGGGAGAAAGCGTTATCAGGCCTTTTTCCGCAAGTTCTTCCAGAATAAGGTAGGCGGTCGGCCGCTTGATGCCGGAACGCTTCGCGACGGACGTGGCGCCTGTTTTTCCGGATTCTAGGAGGGCAAGATAAATCAGGGCTTCCTTTTCAGAAAAACCGACCGATAAGAGAAGTTTAGAGAGGTCCGTATCCATGCTTCTATGGTAACATTTCCAGAATAAAAAGTCAATAATTCTGACGACATAATAAATACGTTGCTTTATTAAAGCATAAAATAATAGTATTAATAGCAATATTATGGACACGAATGAAAAATCTTGCTATGATATCCGGTTATCGAATCGATAACATGTTCATTTTCAACCATACTATCGGAGGCTATCATGAAAAGGTTTCTTATGAGTTTAATTGCTCGGGGGAGCGACTCCGGGCTGTTCGGTCTCGCAATTGGCATTTCGGTCGCAGCGTTGGTTCTTTCCGGAATAATTCTTCCGTCGATCATACTGTCTGCTTCGATAAATCAGTTTGCTCCCTTGCTGACGCAAGATCGTTTGTTTCTCATTTTCACTTCGTCAGGTCTGGTATTCGGTATATGTGCCATATTGTTTGTGAAAGGCAAAGAATGGTCGCCTTTGTTTCCGTGGCATCTAACCAGCTGTCTCAAGAAGATCAGGAAGGAATTGACGGATGAAACGATGGTCCGTATCGTAGATGGTCTGCTTGCCGGCCATCCGGATTATATGCACCAATGGGTTACGGACTTCGATCGATTTCAGTGGAAGATGCCGATATTGAGGCGCATCGAGGCGGAGATCGATGATGCTCGGTCAAGAGCCGAAGAGCTTCGCGAAGAGACGCGTGTGCTTGCGGAGAATCTCGGTCTCGACTTTGAAAATGGATAGAGAGTACGCCAATGTCGGGAAGAAAATGCAGAGACCATGGATACCCACATCCATGGTCTTTTATTATTCGGACCGTTGCCGTATCGGGAAAAGGAAAAACCCCGCGTAAGCGGGGTTTCGTGTTTTTGTCAGTACCGTGGCTATTCGAGCGAATCCCAGTGGACGGAGAAGATGCTCCTGAGGGTGTCGTGAATCTTGCGGCTTTCGATGAGGACGCCGGTCATCTCTTCCCAGGAGAGGATGGCGATCGAATGCGTGCCGAAGATGAGGATGTCCGATTCGAGCTTGAGCGTGCCGGAGGGATCGAGCCGGGTCAGGTGAAAGTCCGGCTGGTCGCCCCGGTGGTACTTCTTCGTGCCCGGGGTCTCCGGAAGGATTGCCTGGGTGAAGATCCGAAGCTCCTTGCGCTTCGGGCGATAGGCGTCGTCGAACCAGTCGCCTTCGGCTTGGAACGACCCTTCGGAGAGCCAGGCGTGGATACGGCTGCCGGGATACTTGAGCGTTTCCCGATAGAGGTCCTTGATACCTTCCAGCCCTTCGAAGTAAAGCACTTTCGGCTTGCGGTCGATGAAATTGGCGATGGCGAGGAGCGAGGGGAGGATAGACTGGGCGATACGGGCCGATTCGGCGGTCATTTCCTCAAGTTTTCGGGGGTCTTCGGCACGATAAAGAGTCTTGTTTCCGTTTCGGACCGTCTTTATGAGTCCGCGCTCGCGGAGGCTGTCCATGAGGCCATAGACGGTAGTGCGCTTCATCCGAGCCTTCTGTGATATGCGGGCGACGGACGCTTCGCCGAGCTCGAGTGCCGAAAGGTATATCCGGGCCTCGTTTTCCGAAAGTCCGAGTCTTTTGAGCTGGGGAATCATAGTGGAAAATTTGTCGTCATATTCCGACAAAATAATGATAGCCTGTGATTCATAAAAAATCAATTTTATAAGCCAAAAATAAGCAATAGAAAAAAGAGGATATTTAAATTCGTTATTTTCGAACGAAAGAACCGACAAACGGTTTACGATTCAGGCAGTTGTTTACGAGAAATATTCATCAACTGCAACAAGGAGGGGACATGTCGGTAACATCGGCGCAATTTAGCGCACAACAGGATTTCTGGGCGAACGGAGAGCATCGTCCGGATAAAGTGGGAGACTTTCTGAATCGGAAAGAAGTCATCCGCATGCTTGCCGCTGACGGGCTTCCGGGAGCGAAGATTCTTGATGCCGGATGTGGCACGGGGTATGTCGCGGAGATGCTCGGGAGGCGCGGCGCGCATGTCTGGGGTATCGACGAGTGCATCCCGTTTATCGATGCGGCGACGAATTCGACGGCGAATGATGTTGTGCGGTTCCAGTCCGGAAGGATCGAAAAACTTCCGTATGGGAGCGAATGCTTCGATCACGTCATTGCCGTCAGCGTCCTGCAATATATGTACAAAGGGTGTATCGGGGAATTCTTCCGTCACGTCGCTCGCGTTCTCAGGAAAAACGGGACTGTGATCGTCTCGATGACGCATCCCGACTTGTATCGTTTGTGTTACAGGGATCACGAAGGGGATACGCAGGATAAGCCGGCCTGGATTCACTTTTCGGGGCGTAGCGGGAGCGACGGGGTGGATATGGTGGATACCTATACCCAGCACTACTTCAACGCATCCGGAAATGGCTCCGTTCTTCAAGGGGTGCGGGCCTATTCCGGGAAGGATATCGTGGACATGGCCGAATGTGCCGGTCTCAAGATGGTTTCTTCCAGGAGTATCGAATATCCGAAGTCGCTCGTAGAAAAGTATCCCCAGTGGGGAAGCGTATGGGGCTATCCCTCGTATCTGATCCTCGAGTTTCAGAAGTAAGGTTGACGTTTACGGTTACGAAAAAGCCCGATTTTATAGAAGTCGGGCTTTTTACTTCGGTGTCCATTCGGTGTCGAATACGACGACCGGAAGGTGCTCCCGTCCGCCGCGATGCGCACCGTTGGACCAGTTCGGGAACTCCCTCCGGGAGTATCCGGGAGAAATCAGTCTGATCGGCTTGCGGTCGAGTGTTGATTCGATGTTCGGAATCCCATTGATATTCGTTGCGCGGACCAGGAGGGTGCTTTTTACTGTTTCTCAGGCAGAACTTCTTTCCTTCCCGGATTTTTGACGCGATACCTCGGTCGAGGTGGACCTTGACCGTCTTTCGGCCTGATCGGATCATTTCGAATGCGATTCCAAATATGCCGAGCGTAAGCATGGGTGGCCTTCGTTTGCAGTGGTAATGGATTTATTTCGTGCGAAGGGGGAAACATTCGATTCGGAATACGCATGTATCCGTCGTCGGATGTTGGGGGGCGGATCCTATCCGGTACCTTGACGCGTGGCCGGGTCGGGGATAGGATGGTGCGAATGTCGTTTATCAATCAATAAGACAAGGAGTCGGACAACCATGACACATAGTATACGAATCAAGCCGCTTAGCCCGATTGCCGCGGTAGTGGACCTCATCTTTTCGTGCGTCGCGGTCCCGCTTTCCATCCCCCTTACCCATCCCTGGAACCGAGTGCAATTGCTGCACGGGCAGTGGGAGTGGTTGCAGGACGACCTCAGCCTGACGGTCGTCGTTCCAGGTGATACCGATGCGCTGAAGGGAAATCATCCGATCCGTTCCCATGTCCGGTTTCTCGGCGGATGGAAGAAGTACGTCCTCCTCGAGGCGTCCGTTCCCTGGCATGTCGGGTGGATCATTCCGGACGGGAAAGGGGGGAAGATATGCGAAGTCTCCCGCCTCGTCATCCGCCATCGGGTGAAGATGCTGATCGGTCCGTACGAAACGGGATTCATCGCCATCGCTGCGGAAAGCGGGAAACAGACGCGTCCGTCCGTGGTCGGCTACGGTCGCCTGGGGGAGAGTGATCTGCATCGGAACATCGCGTTGCTTTGAACCGCAAAACCTGCGGGCAGAAAATCTGCTCCCGCGGGTTTTCTGTTTTTACATTCCTTATACGGAGGAATATGCCGCAAGCGGATTTCTTGATTTGAAAAAAGTCGCCCGAAACGATGGTCATTGAGATACGGCTTGAAGGGTATTTGCAGAAATATCGTGGAGCTGATACCATCAGGAGCTGCGATTTTTCGTGGCGCTTTCTTAACAAACGACGTCGATTTTTTCGGCGTACTATTTCATTCAACTTCCTGGAGAACGATCATGATCAGAACCAACAAGTATCCCGTGCCGAACCTGATCCGTCCATCACATGTGCTGGTGAGCGTATTCGACAAAACGGGACTGGAAGTCCTGGTGGAGGCCGTCTTGCGTGCGAATCCGCAGGCGATGTTCTATTCGACCGGCGGAACCGAGACGAAACTGCTGAAGATCCTCGGTTCGAGGGCAGGCACGAACTACATGTCCGTCGAGACTTTCACGGGCTGCCCGGAAATGGAGGGCGGACTGGTGAAGACGCTGCATCCGAAGATTCATGCCGGATTGCTTGCAGAAAGGGGAAACCCGAACCATGAGCGCTATCTCAGCGAAGATATGGCGCAGTTCGGCCAGGGCCCGGGCGTGTACTTCGATATCTTTGTCGGGGGTTTGTATCCGTTCGATAAGGTCGTGCAGGAAGAGGGTTCGACTGCCGAGACGGCCAGGTGCAACATTGACATCGGTGGCCCGACCATGACCATGGCGGCGGCCAAGAACTGGCACAGCGTGGCGGTGTTGACTCAAGTGGAACAGTACGAGGAACTCGCCAGAAAACTTGCGGCGAATGGTGGCTTTATCTCTGCTGCTTCGCGGTTCCGGTTGGCAGTCGAAGCCATAAGTGTCGTTTCGGATTTTCGCTTCGGTAACTGGGCCTATTTTTCCCATCTCGACTTTCAGCGTGACGTTCTCCCGACGATCGAACTCGTGCCCTGAAGGCCGTTCAAAAGGATATCAAAGCCGTATGGTTAATCCATATGGCTTTGATTTTTTTTTTGCGATATATATTAGGTGGAGCGGGTTTGGTGAGCCTACCTCACCGTATTCGTAGGATTTCCGTCCGCGAAGGCGTTGAGGTTTTCGGCGGTGGTGTCGAGGATGCGGTCGATCGCTTCGCGGCTGTAGAAGCCGATATGAGGCGTGAAGACCACGTTGTCATGATGGAGGAGGTCCCGATTCTCCGCGGCGTGCTCCGCCTTCCGGGCGCTGCAACTTCGGTGGAGGCACTGGTTTTCCTCGCGGATATGTTCCTCGCCTTCGATGACATCGAGTCCGGCGCCGGCGAGGATGCCGCGGTCGAGGCCTTCGATGAGCGCACGGTTGTCCACGATGCCGCCACGCGAGGTGTTGATGAGAAGGCTTCCCTGCTTCATCTTGGAGATCTTGTCGCGGTCCATGAAGTGTCGCGTCGACTCGAGGAGGGGAATATGGAGGGTGACGATGTCCGATTCGGCCAACACTTCGTGAAGCGGCGCATAACGGAAGTGAAGAATCTCGGAGAGGAACGTGTCGTGATGCGTATCGAAGGCGAGTACGTGCATGCCGAAGCCCTTCGCGATTCGGATGACATGGAGCCCGATATGTCCCGTCCCGATGACGCCGAGCGTCTTGTCCTTGAGGTCGAATCCCATGAGACCCTCGATGGAATAGTCGCCCTTCCGGCCGCGCGCGTACGATTTGTGGACGTTCCGCGAGAGGGCGAGGATGAGCGCGAACGTATGTTCCGCGACCGTATTCTCGCCGTACGAGGGGACGTTCATGACCGCGATATCGCGTTTTCGGCACGCGTCGAGGTCGATATGGTCGAAACCGGTCGAGCGCGTCGCGACCGCCCGAAGGACGGGGAGTCGGGACAGGAGATCCGCGGACACCTCGGAATAGATGAAGACGGAAATCGCCTCGCAGTCCTTGGCAAGCTCGACGTTCTTTTCGGAGAGCGGTTCAGGGAAGAACCGGAGATCGTTGCCGGAGAGCGCGACTGAGAGTCGGTCGCTGTCGGTCGGGGTCGTCTCGAAGCAGGCGATGCGCATAGGCGGATAATAAATGGCTCCGATGCCAGTATAGCACCGGAGCCATTCATGGCGGCACTTACCGCTCCCGTATCCGTTCCGAATCGACCCGGAGACGCTTTCCGGTTCGCTCCGCATCTTTCTCGTCATGGTTCGGGCGGAGATTCGGGCGCGTATCGGGAAGGATTTCCTCGGCCTCGAACGTGTTCCGGTCGACGAGGTTGCCGATGATCTTCACTCGCTCACCGGATTCGACTTTCGCTTCCGGAAAGACGACGGTGGTATCGTCCGTCACGACGGTCCAGGTTCGGTTACCGGGATCCTGCAGTTCGAACTCGCCGAGGTCTCCCGAAAGGACGGTCCCCGCGAGGAAGCCTTCCTTTTCCTGGGTCCAGAATTCGTCCGATCCGCGACGCATGCCCGCATACGGAGGGATGCCGCGCCGGAACGCCTCGTCCGAGCGTTCGTTCACGTGCAGAGCGTGGAGGGCGCCGGCGCCGGCGACGATGAAAAGGAGGATGCCGAGGGCGACGACGGTCACCCGGTGTCGATACCCGTGTTTCGTGTTGCGGAATTCCGCTACCGCCATCGCGACGAATGCTGCCAGGAATACGATCCACAGAAGCGGTACGAGCCGGATGACGGCCGGCGACAGGAGGCGTCGCGGACCGAAGGAGAGGATGTGGGGATCGATCGCGAGGATTGGGAGCACGGCGATGGAGAGCGAGAGTGCGCCGAGTGCCGCGGTCACGGCGAATCCGATCCAGGTCAGGGCACGGCGGACGGTGAACTTCCACCCGGCTTCGGGTCGGATATCCTCGGTCCTGATGCGCTCGAGCGTCTTCTTGGAGATGTCTTCGGTCATACGGGTCGTATTAGGACGGGGACTCTGCGAGGCGGTCGAGAAGGATCTTGCGGCCGCGACGGATAAGGGTGGCGACGGTTCCTTTCGGGAGGCGAAGGATGTCCATGATCTCCTCGTAGGACTTCTCTTCCAGAAATCGGAGGATGAGCGCTTCGCGGTAGGTTTCCGGAAGGTTCCGTACCGCTTCGTTCAGCCGGGCCAGATCGTGTTTTCTTGCGGTCTCGTCTTCGATATCGGTGGCGTCCCGCAGGATCTGGGAGAGGTCATGCTCGTCGATGGAGACCGCGGTCCGAATCTTCTTCTTTCGTGCGGTATCGATGGTCTGGTTGTGGACGATACGGTAGATCCAGCTCGAGAACTTCGCGTCGTGGTCGAAATCGTTGAGGTTCCGGTATGCCTTGATGAAGGCCTCCTGAAGGATATCCTCGGCATCATCACGGTCGAAGGACGATATCCGGCGTATATAGCGCAGAAGAGGCGCCTCGTAGCGCTCCATGAGCACCCCGAACAGGTTCGCGTCCTGCTTCGCGAGTCCTATGATCTCGATATCTGTCCGGTCCTGGTACGCGGAGGGGTCCATGGGTTTCGTAAGGGCGGATTCGGTACCCGTGCCGTTTCCGATCATACGTATGTCCGGAGGGACGGTTTTCAGTCCTGCCTGTTTTCGGCTCCTATTTTTCCCAAAGAAAAAGGTTTTTTCCGGTCATCTCATTCGGGATGGGGAGTCCGAGGAGCGAAAGGACGGTCGGGGCGAGGTCGGCGAGTCCGCCACGCTCGACCGTTCCCGGAGCCGTGACGATGATCGGAACGGGGTTGGTGGTATGGGCGGTGTGAGGCTCTCCGGTTTCCGGGTCGACGTTCAGTTCCGCGTTCCCATGATCAGCCGTCACGATCGCGACGCCGCCTTTCCCGAGAATCGCCTCTATGACCCGGCGGAGTTCCCGGTCAAGCGCCTCGAGCGACTCGATGATCTTCGGAACGTTACCGGTGTGACCGATCATGTCCGCGTTCGCGAAGTTCACGAAGAGAAAGTCCGTGTCTTTTTCGACGGCCTCGATGGCGCGGTCGGCGACCTCGCGGGCGCGCATTTCCGGCGCCTCGTCATGGGTCCGGACGTCCTTGCGGCTCTCGACGAGGATGTCTTCCTCGCCCTCTTCCGGGAGTTCGCGGCCTCCGTTGAGATAGTAGGTGGAATGGGCGTATTTCTCTGTTTCGGCCACATGCGTCTGCCGGAGTCCGGCCCGGGAAATCTCGCGGGAGAGCGTGGTTGCCGGAACGATCTGCGGGAACGCCACGATCGAGGGGAGCTTTTCGTCGTACGAGGTCATGGTGACGAAACACAGGTTCTTTTCCCTGGCGTGTTCCACGGTTCTGGCCGAGAGTTGCCGCGAACGGTCGCTTCGGAAGTTAAAGAAGAGAATCCCGTCGTTTTCCCTGACACGGTACGCCTCCCCATTTTCGTCGAGGAAGACGACCGGTTCCAGGTGTTCGTCGACGATGCCTTCCTCGTAGAGTTCCTGCAGGAGTTCGGAGGGGCGTTTTTCGCGGACGACCCGCTCGGCCTCTCCATGGAATATCGCTCGTTCCGCCTTCTCGGTACGGTCCCAGTTCTTGTCGCGATCCATCGCGTAGAATCGGCCCGAAGCGGTCGCGATGAAGCCGATGCCGAGGTCGTCTATCACGTCCTCCAGCTCGCGGAGGTAGGCCGATCCGCTCCTCGGGCCGGTATCGCGGCCGTCGGTGAAGGCATGGATGGCGATCTTGGTGATCCCGTATCCCTTCGCGGCCGCAAGGAACGCGGAAAGGTGATCGGTATGGCTGTGGATTCCGCCTGGGGAGACGAGTCCTTTCACGTGCAGGGTGGAATCGTATTTCCGTACGTGGTCGAAGAGGGTCCGGAACGCTTCGTTTTCGGCGAAACCGTTCCCGCCTGCGGCCTTTCCGATCCGGACGAGATCGGTATCGATCACGGATCCGGCACCGATGGTCATATGTCCGACTTCGCTGTTCCCCATCTGTCCTTCGGGGAGGCCGACGAACGAGGCGCTCGCGTCGAGGAGGGTGTTCGGATACGAGGCAAGGAGGGAATCGAAGAACGGCGTGTCGGCTGAGGCGATCGCGTTATGCTCGGCCTCGTCGCGGAAGCCCCAGCCGTCGAGGATGATGAGGGCGACAGGGCGGTATGGATCGGTCATACGGTTTCCGGAAAAGGGTACCGTATCACTGTACGCCTCCCGGTTCCGGCGGACAAGGTCCGGGAATCATTTCGCTCGGAAGAGCGCAAGAAACGATGTCAGACGGATGTCCGCAGCCGGCGACGTGACGAGGTATCGGACGACCCGGTCTCGCAGGGTCTCGGTTCGGGGTGGACAGACGGCTTCGAGAGCGGCGATATCCCCGTATGTGGGCGCGGGATGCGTCGTGTCCTGTCCGCCCATCATCGGATACATGATCGCCTGCGGATCATCCGAGACGTGGTCATCGATACCGAGCGCATGGCCGAGTTCGTGCGCCAGCACCAGTCGCAGGTCCTGGACGGTCTCGAACTGATAGATGGTGATCGACCGTTCTTCGGGATCGTAGAGTCCTTCGATGAACGGTTCCGGCGTTCCGTATTTTTCCCGGTATTCGGCGACGTCCCCTTGGATATCCGAGGTCTTTGCGTTGAAATCGGCCGCGGCGGCATTGACTTCCGCGGCGACGGCGTCGATTCGTGCCGACTCTTTCTCGATCGCATCCCGTTCCTTTTCGATCGCCTTCCGGCGTTTTTCAAGCGAATCGTATTCGTCGGGAGAGGCTCCGCCGGAACGGTTCGCCTCCGCGACGTCCGCGTTATAGGCGGCAAGGGTCTTCTGAAAAGTGTCGATACGTGCCGTAAGCTCCGAAGAATCGCGCGTAAAAGCCGTTCGTAGACGTTCGTACCGGGCTTTCAGGTCTTCCGATACGTCCTCGTATCTCGCGATGCTCTCCTTGAGCTTCCGGGAATCATAGGTCATGATCTGCCGCTCGTCGAACTCGGTCGTCACGACGAAATCGGACTGCGGGTCGTATTCGAAGAGCCGTTTCCCGAGCCGGTTCTCCCAGACCGTCTCCGCCTCGAATACGGTCCGGAGGAAGGTCCGTCGGTCGACCGGAAAGCGGGAATCCACGTCGCCGAGCTTCCACTTGAGCGGAACATCGCATCCGGGGCGTTCTTCCGGAAGCGTGAAAAACCGTGGCGACACGAAGGCTACCTCCGCGATCAGTATCGATCCGAGAAGGATGAGACGGATAATCCGAGTGACGGAGTCTGTCGGAGAAATCATGGTTCCACTGTACGGCACCCGAAGGGAACATTCAAGATATCGTACCGGATTTGACATGAAATATCCGGTCAGATATCATCCGGACGTTTTCCAGAAAGTCTTATTTAACAGAATTCCGAAAAATAGGGGGGAAGAGATATGAGCGGAAATCACCCGAAGCACGGTGGGTCACGAAGGACGACGGTCGCGAAGAGAAGCGGATTGCCGGAAATGTCCGGACAGGTGCGATTTCATTATCACAGCGAATTCATCACCCGTTTGAGATCGATTCCGGGCGGAATCCATGACGAGGTGGTTACGGCGCTGAAAGAGTGGAAGTCGCGAGTCGTGCATGGGAATAAGTCTCGGCCGGTCGCGAACCTTCTCAAGGGGGTATGTTCGGGACGATTCGTCGGGATGTTGGCCTATCCGGTGAAAGGTACTTATTATCTGATCTTTAAGACAGAGGGCGACGGTAAGGTGTTAATTCGTGATATCGTTTCTTGTTCCTGACGGGAAACCACGAAGAGAAAGCGAGCCTCATTTCTTGTCGGTTCGTAGTGCTCGGGCTGGATCCTTGATCCAGCCCTTGATTTTTTGTTTTTTACGTGCTATACTGTAACTGTATGAAGAGAGCGGAAGGACCGGGTGAACCGGTCCTTTTTCTTCTGAAAATTCATACATAAGGCTTGAAAAAGCCAAAAATATGAAAAACGGACAGAAGCGAACGTCGGAAAAAAACACGGTAGACATGCGAAAGAACCTTTCCGACGAGAGTACGGTATGCCTTTCGGTCCTTATGGCCGTCGCCGGACTTTTCTCTGTTCTTCTGTTTTCCGCAGCGCGAGGCTCTCTTTATGGGATCGATACTGCCGCAGCCAGTGTTCAGGCTCCTTCCCCGAGGGTTCGGACGGTGTTTGAACGTCGGATAGACCGGATGGTCGAGGGACATCCCATCGAGGCCATGGTGCCGTATATCGCGGGCGAGGATCCGGAAACCGCCAAATACCTGGTCTCGATCGCCAAGCATGAGTCGAACTGGGGGCTTCATTCTCCGAAGGACGCGTATGGGCAGACCTGTTACAACTACTGGGGGTTTCGTGGGAGCGGTGAGAACGTGACTCCGAGCGGGTATTCCTGTTTTGGCAGTCCGAAGGAGGCGGTCGCCGTCGTCGGGTCCCGTATCTCCTATCTCGTGCATGATCTCGAGCTGGACACGCCGGAGGAACTGATCGTCTGGAAATGCGGATCCACCTGTGCCGGCCATTCCGGAAGCGATGTGCGTCATTGGATCGGGAACGTAAGCCTGTATTCGGACCGGATAGAGCGGGTTGCCGGTGCCGAGGCGAGCCGGTAGCGGAACAAGGAAGGGATGACAGACGACCCGGAGACGTATCCGGGTCGTTTTCTCGTTTTCGGACGGGTGCGAATACCGGAAAATCGCGCAACGGAGCGACGTTTGCGGGGTTTTTGCTCTTGTGCTATCATCTCCTCTGCGACCACAACATATTGTTGAAAAAACCGATAATCAGACAATAAACCGGGGTATGGCTCAAGCGTCGAGAGGGAAGGTTGCGAAGAAGGCGGCGGGGAAGGCGAAGTCTGCGGTTAAGCGGTCTGCCGCGAAGGTCTCGAAGCCGGCGAAGAAGCCGTCGGCGTCCGGATTTCGCCGGATCGTGAAGCGCGATGGGCGGACGGTTCCGTTCGAGGAGGGGAAGATCGTCTCGGCGGTGGCGAAGGCCTTCGAGGCGACGGGGGAAGGGAGTGCCGCCGAGGCGAAGCGTGTCGCGGCGAAGACGGCCAGTCTCCTGCGGAAGGCGTTCAAGGGAGGGCTCATGCCGTCGGTCGAGGACGTGCAGGATACGGTCGAGAAGGTGCTCATGATCCTCGACTTCGAGGAGACTGCCAAGTCCTATATCCTCTACCGCGAGGAGCGTCGAAAGCTCCGCGACATCGAGAAGTCGCTCGACGACTCGTCCGACCTGGTCGACAAGTATCTCTCGGAGATGGACTGGCGGGTCAAGGAGAACGCGAATATGGCGTATTCGCTCCAGGGCCTCAATAACTACATCGCCTCCATCGTCAGTTCCCGCTACTGGATGAACCGGGTGTATCCGGCGGAAATCCGCAAGGCGCACGAGGGCGGAGACGTCCATCTTCATGACCTCCAGCTCATCTCGGCATATTGTTGCGGATGGGACCTGCACGACCTCATTCATCGCGGCTTCACCGGGGTTCCGGGGAAGATCTCGTCCGGTCCGGCCAAGCACTTCAGCGCGCTTCTCGGCCAGATGGTGAACTTCATCTATACCCTTCAGGGCGAGGTGGCCGGTGCTCAGGCCTTCTCGAACTTCGACACGCTTCTCGCGCCGTTCGTTCGTTACGACAAGCTTTCCTATAAGCAGGTCAAGCAGGAGATCCAGTCGTTCGTGTTCAACATGAACGTCTCGACCCGCGTCGGGTTCCAGACCCCCTTCTCCAATATCACGCTCGACATCACCGCGCCGAAGGCACTCGCGGGTCAGGCGGTCGTGATCGGGGGCGAGCCGAAGCCCGAGACCTACGGCGACTTTCAGGACGAGATGAACATGATCAACCGCGCGTTCGCGGAGGTCATGATGGAAGGGGATTCGAGCGGGCGCGTCTTTACCTTCCCGATTCCGACCTACAACATCACCAAGGACTTCGACTGGGAGGACGAGCGGTTCAGACCTATATGGGAGATGACCGCCAAATACGGCATTCCCTACTTCGCGAACTTCGTGAACTCGGACATGGACCCGGAGGACGCCCGTTCCATGTGCTGCCGGCTCCGGCTCGATAACCGCGAACTGCATAAGCGCGGCGGCGGGCTCTTCGGCGCGGCTCCGCTCACGGGCTCGGTCGGCGTGGCGACGATCAACATGCCGCGCATCGGCTATCTCGCCAAGGATCAGCAGGACTTCTTCGACCGGCTCGGTCGGAATATGGACCTCGCCAAGGAGAGTCTCGAGATCAAGCGCAAGCTCGTCGAACAGCTTACCGACCGCGGGCTCTATCCGTATACGCGGTTCTATCTGGCGCCGATCAAGCAGCGTCGCGGCGAGTACTGGGCGAACCACTTCTCGACCATCGGCCTTATCGGCATGAACGAGGCGATCGTAAACCTCCTCGGGACCGATATCACGACGAAGAAGGGGCAGGTGTTCGCCGAGAAGGTGCTTATGTGGATGCGCAAGCGCATCATCGGCTACCAGAAGGAGACCGGGAACCTCTATAACCTCGAGGCGACGCCGGGAGAGGGGACCTCGCACCGGCTGGCGGCGATCGACCGCGAGAAATTCGGCGATATCCGTTTCGCGAACGAGGAGGCGGTCCGTCGGCATGGCGCGCAGCCGTACTACACGAACTCATCGCAGCTCCCCGTCGGCTTTACGGACGATATCTTCGAGGCGCTCGATCTGCAGGACAGACTCCAGACGAAATATACCGGTGGGACGGTGCTGCACGGCTTTCTCGGCGAGCGTATCTGGGACGTGGACGCGACCAAGAACCTGGTACGCCGCATTGCCGAGCAGTACAAGCTCCCGTATTTCACGCTCACTCCGACCTTCAGTGTCTGTCCGGTTCATGGGTACATCGCCGGTGAGCACCATGTCTGCCCGCAGTGCGTCGCGGACGCGGGACGCAGCGAATATGCGGTCATAGGGGAGGAGTAGTGTCCGATGGGGCCTGTCATCGTCATAAATCGTAAGAAAATAATACACAAACCTATGCAGACGCACATCTGCCACGACTGCGGGAAGAAGCTCGGGAAGGGTGACAAGTACATGCCGTACGAGGCCGGAGGGAAGTCCTTCGTGAAGTGCGAAGCCTGCCATCAGGCGGATCCCGTCCTCCGGAATTTCCAGGAGGCCGAGGTGTACTCGCGCATCGTGGGGTATATCCGTCCCATCAAGCAGTGGAACAAGGCGAAGCGCCAGGAATTCGGGGACCGGACCACTTTCGTTCCCTCGATGGCCGCGTCCTGCGATTGCTAAGTATCCCGCCCCTTTCGGAAGCCCGCGTCGCGATATCTTTCCGGCGCGGGTTCTCCGCGAACGAGTATGCTGCTTGCCGGATACCAGAAGATGACGCTGATCGACTATCCCGGAAAGATTGCCTCGACGGTCTTCACCGTGGGATGCAATTTCCGCTGCCCGTTCTGTCACAATCCCGAGCTCGTGGACCTTGCCGGGGTGGAGACCGCGGCGTTCCGCGGCAAGGACCGGGAATTTCTCGATTTCCTTGCGAAACGGAAAGGGAAGCTCGACGGAGTCTGCATTACGGGAGGGGAGCCGACCGTCCAGCCGGATATCGTCCCGTTCATGCGGGCGATCAGGTCGATGGGCTTTTCCGTGAAGCTCGATTCCAACGGTACTCGGCCCGAGGTGCTGGGGGAGATTTTTCGCGAAGGACTTGCCGACTACGTGGCGATGGACATCAAGAACGGAATAGACCGTTATGCGGAAACCGTCCGGGTGCCCGTGGACGAGTCGAAGATCCGGGAGAGTATCCGTCTTATCATGGAAAGCGGGATCCCGTACGAGTTCCGGACGACCGTCGTACCCGGTATACATACGGACGACGATTTCGACGGTATCGCCGATCTTATCGAGGGCGCCGATGCCTACTATCTTCAGGAGTTCCGTGACGTGAAGATCCTCGCGCCGGAACTGGTCGCGCTTGCCCGGGGGGCGTCCGTCGACCTCGATCGGGCCGCCGAGCGTATGCGCCGGTCGGTCGGGACGGTCGGGATACGGAAATGATCCTCCGACGAACAGCCGACATCGTGTGGCTTATGACGAAAACGAAAAGACGCCCCATGAGGCGTCTTTTCGTTCGGAGACGGGACGTTATCACAACAGTCCCATGTTCCCGAAGAGAGTCAGGGTGATGACCGGCATGAGTGCCAGGAGGAAGGCGAACGCCATTTCCTCGGCCTCACGGGCCTTCCGACAGGCATCGCACGAGACCGCCTGGTGCACCTGCCCCGACGTCACCATGGAATCCCTTTCCATAGGTTTTGTCTTACGGATTACGATTTTTTCGGCTCTTCAAAGGAAAAACGGGTTCCCCCGCGAGGGGCACCCGTTTCTCACTTCATCCATAGTATACATGATTTTTTTCTTGAAGTCAAATCGATGTGCCGTTCATATGGTCCGTCTCCGCTTTGACAATCCGGTATTTCTGATTCATACTGGAACCGACTGGAAAGGCCCTGGAGCCTTTTTTCTTATCTTCGCCGGCCACGTGTCGGATAACCGGAAAACCCTATGCAGCATACGCGCAATATCGCCATCATCGCGCACGTCGACCATGGCAAGACGACGCTTACCGACGGACTTCTCAAGCAGACCGGGTTCGCCCAGGAGGGGTTCTCGATGGATACCAACGCGCTCGAGAAGGAGCGTGGCATTACTATCTACGCCAAGAACGCCTCTCTCGTCTACAAGGACACCAAGATCAATATCGTCGACACGCCGGGACACGCCGACTTCGGGAGCGAGGTGGAGCGGGTGCTCCGCTCGATCGACGACGTGATCCTCGTCGTGGATGCGCAGGAGGGGCCGATGCCGCAGACGCGCTTCGTGCTCAAGAAGTCGCTCGAACTCGGCCTCAAACCGATCGTCGTCCTCAACAAGATCGACAAGCCGGCGGCTCGGCCGAACGAGGTCGCCGAGGAGGTCTTCGAGCTTTTCCTTGACCTCGGGGCCAGCGACGAGCAGCTCGCGTTCCCGGTCCTCTATGCGATCGCCCGTGACGGGGTCGCCATGCGCTCGCTCGACGAGACGGGCAAGGACCTCTCGCCGATCCTCGATACCATCCTGGAGCGTGTGCCGGAGGCGTCGCATGATGCGGACGCGCCGCTTCGCTCGCAGCCGTTCAATCTCGGGTACGATAACTTCCTCGGTCGCCTCGCGGTGGTCCGTATCTACGAGGGACGAGTGAAGACGGGGCAGTCGGTCCTCGTCCGGAACGCTGCCGGCAAGTCGGAGTCGGGTCGTATCGTGAAGATCTTCGCTTTCAAGGGGCTTGACCGCGAGGAGGTCACTGAAGCCGAAGCGGGGGATATCGTCCTCTTGGCCGGTCTGCCGGAGGTCGAGATCGGTGATACCGTCTGCGTGGCCGCGGATCAGGGCGTCCTTCCGGCGATCTCGATCGACGAGCCGACGATCTCGCTCTTCTTCCTGGTGAACGACAGTCCGTTCGCCGGTCGCGAGGGGAAGTTCGTGACGAACCAGCAGGTCCGTGAGCGGCTCGAGAAGGAACTCGAGATCAACGTCGGTCTCCGGATCGACTTCTCGGAGAATGACCGGTACAAGGTGTACGGACGTGGCGAGCTCCATATCGCGATCCTTCTTGAGAATATGCGTCGCGAGGGGTACGAGGCACAGGTCTCGCAGCCGCACGTGATCGTGAAGGAGGTGGACGGAGTGAAGAGCGAACCGTTCGAGGAGGTGATCATCGAGTGTCCGATGGAGAGTTCCGGAACCGTCATCGAGAAGCTCGGCCGCCGAAAGGGGATCATGATGGAGATGCGGGAAGGGTCCGGCGGGTACCAGCGGCTCGTCTTCCAGGCGCCGACCCGCGGCCTTCTGGGATATCGGAACGAGTTCGTCGTCGACACCCGCGGCGAGGGGATCTTCTCGAGCCGGTTCATCGGATTCGAACCGTACGTGGGAGAGATCGCGCACCGCGATGAGGGCTCGATGATCTCGATGATCGCCGGCAAGACCGCCGCCTTCGCGCTCGACAACCTGCAGACCCGTGGGACGCTCTATATCGGGGCCGGGGTGGAGGTGTATGAGGGGATGGTCGTCGGAAATACCGCCAAGGGTGCCGACATGACCGTGAACCCGGTGAAGGGAAAGAACCTGACGAACATGCGCGCTTCCGGCGCCGACGAGGCGATCAAGCTGACACCGCCGTGGGAGCTTACCATCGAGCGCGGGCTCGAGATCATGTCCGACGATGAGTATCTGGAAGTGACGCCGGGAAGCGTCCGCCTTCGCAAGCAGATCCTTTCCGAGACCGACCGTACCAAGGCGGGGAGGAAGAAATAGCCGGGAAGATCGGTTTCCGTTCGAAAAACGCCCCGAGGAGGGCGTTTTTCGGTTTCGTTCCGCGGGGAGCCTTTGTCTACTTGTATCGCAGCGCTTCCAGGGCGTCGGTCTTGGCGGCTTTGCGGGCCGGGATGATGCCGGTGAGAAATCCGACGAAGGCTCCGAAGACGACGATCGAGGAGAGGAACCAGAGCGGACTGTAGAAGAGGTCGGCTTTCTGGCCGCCGAAGTTCGTCGCGATGAGGTTGAAGACCGCGTTTATGGCCTCTCCGCCAAGGAGCCCGAGCAGGATGCCGACGAGGCTGCCCAGAAGTCCCATGAGGGTCGATTCCATCACGAACATGAGAGAGATGGAACCCGGCGAGGCACCGATCGACTTCATGATACCGATCTCCTCGGTCCGTTCTAGAAGAGTGATGGTCATGGTATTGAACATGCCGATCGCCGATACCACGAGTGCGATGACGCCGAAAGACATGAGAAGCAGCTGGATCGCCTGGAAGACCTTGTTCGCCTGATCGACCGTCTCGGAGATGGACGAGGCCGCGAGACCGAGCCCTCGCACTCCTTCGCGAAGTGCGGGAAGCGCGTCGGTCGACATACCCTTCACTTTTATGAGCGTAGCCGGCGGAAGCGGGACGTTCAGGGATCCGGGCGCAAGGTAGAACAGGTTCTCGTCGCTTTGGACGATGCCGGTTATCAGGAATCCTCCGTCCGGAGACAGGGGTTTCCCGTCGGACGCGAGGCCGAACAGCGTGACGGCGACGGTTTCTCCGACGAGGTCCGCCGGTTCGCGGCCGAACGCCTTGGCGACACCGGCGGTGACGACGGTCTCTTGTCGGTCCGATGCGGGCCGTCCGGAGGAGAACTTCGCACCCTCCAGGTCGAGATACTTCGGGAGTGCGACAACGGCGCCCGTATCGAGGGTGACGGAACCGACCTTGATCTGACCACGAACCTCGTTGACCGGAACGACCGTCTCGACGTCGGGAAGCGAGGAAAGGAGGGATGCGGTGCCGGCGTCGAGCTTCGGTGCGTCCTGCGAATCCGCCGTGACGTCGAGGGTCGAAAGGGCGTCGGAAGTGGTGATCTTTTGCAGGAGCGTCCGTTGGAGTCCGTAGCCGAAGGAGACGAGGAAGACGATCGCGGCGATACCGACGCCCATGCCGAGAATCGTCAGGAAGGTCCGGAGGGCTCGGGCCTTGAACATGCGGAGCGAGAGTCGGAGGAGGTCTGTGGGCAGCATGGCCGTATCAGGAATATTTGAGCAGCATGACGATTTCCACATCGCGTGCGATCTTTTCCGCCGTCTGACTGTGGAGTCCGACGCCGTCCTGTCGGACCGGTGCGTCGAGCCGTTTCTTCAGTTCCGCCTGGCCGATCTTGCTCTCGATACGTAACGAAAGGATATTCCGAAGCCGCAGGGATTGTTTCTCGTCGAGTCGCAGATGGAATGCCCTGACGAGGTAGTCCGCGAATCCGGAAACGGATTCCGGAGATCCGGCCTTGAGGGACTCCGTCTGTTCGAGGATGCGGTCCATGCGTTCGGTGAAGTGTTCAGCCCTGGTCTTGTTCCAGCCGCCCCCGCCTCTGTCGTAATCAAGGTCGAGCCGTTCGCACAGCGTCTTGGATTCGATGTTTCGGAAGAGGACTTCCCGGACGAGGGTTTCCGCGATCGAGACCTGTTCCTCGTTGAGGTCGGAGAGAAGGTGATTGAGAAGCTGTTTCGCCTTGTACGGGACGAGAAGCATGTTGACCTGCTGCGGAAGAAGGCTTTTGAACGAGGACATGAGAATCGAGAGCTCCCGCATTTCGGGAGTCTCTTCGACGGGGCGAGTCTCTTCCTCTTTCTTGGCCTCGACGGGGCGTTTGTCCTTGTTGACCTCCTCCTTGATGACGCGGCCGTCGCGCATGTGGATGACCCGGTCCGCGTAGGCGAGGTGTTCCGGGTTGTGCGTGACCATGATGATGGTCTGTTCGTCCACTTCGTTGAGCTCCTTGAGGATCTGCAACACGTTACGCGCGGATTCGGAATCGAGGTTGCCGACCGGTTCGTCGGCAAGGACGATCTGCGGCTTGTTGACAAGGGCGCGTGCGATCGCGACGCGCTGCTTCTGGCCGCCGGAGAGCTGGCTGGGATACTTGTCGGCCTGCTCGACGATGCCGAACCGGCGCAGTGACTGGATACCGTCTTTCTCCCGCTCGGATCGGCTCTGACTGCGGAATGCGCGCGGGAGGCAGACGTTATCGAGGATAGTGAGAGACGGGATGAGGTAGAAGGCCTGGAAGATGAGTCCGATACCGGTCTGGTGGAGTTCGAGCGTCTCCTTCCTGGTCATCTTCGAAAAGGCCTTTCCGTTGATGGAGATGTCGCCGTAGGTCGGTTTCTGGAGTCCGGCGATCGAGTAGAGAAGTGTCGATTTTCCGCAGCCGGAAGGCCCGTATATGATGACGTATTCCTTCGGATAGATGCGCAGGTTCGTCTCCTCGAGGGCTCGGGATTCGTTCGATTTTCCCTGATTGTAGATGACACGAAGGTTGTCGATCGAGATGAGCGGTTCCATGCGGTTCCGTTTCCGTTTTCTTCCCGTATCATAGCATACTTCCGCGGTTTTCCCTTTCGCGATAGAATGGCCGGGAACCGTTATGACCCTTCCATGTCTCAGAGGATGCTTCCTGTCTTCATTTTCTTCTTTCTCTCGGCTTTCCTGTGGCCGGTATTGCCGACGGTCGCCGAGGAGGTGAAGGTGATCGAAGTCATCGGGCGGCAGGATTGCGCGCATTGTCGGGAGGAGGAGGCGTTCCTGCGAGATCTGGCGGACCGGCGTGGCGATATCGAGATCGTGACGTACGATGCGTATTCTCCGGAAGGGAAAGTGCTGTTCGATAAGGTGGTCGAGACGGAAGGGTTGTCGCGATCCACGCCGATTACGGCGGTCGGTGGCGTGGTCCTGCAAGGATTCGGGTCTCCGGAGACGACCGGGCGGCACATCGTCGAACTGCTCGACTCTCCGGTCTCGGACGCGATGGGTTTCCGTGAGATCCTCGATCGCGGCGGAGTGCGTGCGGAGCGGTCCGAAAGCGGAGCCTGCGAGGATGGGACGGTCTGCAGGGCGCCTGGAAGCGATCCGACCTACGTATCCGTCCCGTTTCTCGGTGTCGTCGACATTTCGACCTATTCGCTGCCGGTCCTTTCGGCCGTACTCGGATTCGTCGACGGCTTCAATCCGTGCGCGATGTGGGTCCTGGTCACGTTCCTGCTCGTCCTGGTCCAGTTCGGTGACCGACGGAAAGTCCTGCTTGTGGCGGGGCTCTTCGTCCTCGCCGAGACGGTCATGTACTATCTCATCCTCAATGTCTGGCTCACGGCCTGGGATTTCATCGGTCTTGACCGGATCGTGACGCCGTTTGTCGGAATCGTCGCGATCGGGGGCGGAATCTTCTTCTTGTACGAATGGTATCGGAGTGATGGGACCTGTCTTGTGACGGACGCGCATAAGCGGGCCGGTATCGCGAGCAGGATCAGGAGCCTCGCGTCGCAGCCGTTCACGTGGGTGACGGCCGCGGGGGTCGTCGCGCTCGCGCTGTCGGTGAACGTCATCGAGTTCGCCTGCTCGATCGGGATTCCACAGACGTTCACGAAGATTCTCGAGATGAACGAGGTCGGATTCCTCGGGACGCAGGGATTCATGTTCATCTATATCCTCTCCTACATGCTCGACGATCTGGTCGTGTTCGGGCTTGCGCTCTGGGGGGCGAAAAGGCTGCAGACGATGCACGGGTATGCGAAATGGTGCAACCTGTTCGGCGGTGCGCTCATGATCGTGCTCGGTCTCCTGCTGGTCTTCCGACCCGAGAAACTGCTCTTTTGAAGGGCTGATAACCGGAATCCGTGTCAGATGATTTTGTGACGATATGGCCGATACGCTCTCACTTCTGCGGATGTGGCGCGCGAAGAAGGCGGCGCGCGAAGGCGTCGAACCGTTTCGCGTACTCACGAACGCCGCGCTCGAAGGGATCGCGGTACGGATGCCGCGCACTCCGGACGAGCTCATGGAGGTGAAGGGGATCAAGGATGCGAAATGTCGGCTGTACGGGAAGGAGATCCTGGAGATCGTCTCGCGGGCGGTTCCCGCGTCGCAGGCCGTTGTGGCGGATGTTCCTTTCCCGGACGAGGTTCCGTTTCCGGATGGTCCGGAGTCGTCCGGACCGGAGGAAGATGCCGTGTCCGTCTCACGGTTCCTCGATGGACTCAATACCGAACTTTCCGGTATGGCGGCCCGAATCCGTGGCGAGGTCTCGTCGGTCGACGAGCGCGACCGCGTGGTGTATTTTTCGCTGAAGGATCCGGAGGACGGAAGCATGATGAACTGCCTCATCTTCCGCTTCCAGTACGACGTGTCCGGCGTGCGGATCAAGGAAGGGGACGAGGTGATCGTCGAGGGTGTCCCGGAGATCTGGAAGCCGATGGGCCGGCTGTCGCTCAAGGTCGGACTGATCGAGGTTGCCGGCGAGGGGGCGCTCAAGAAAGCCTACGATGCGCTCTATCGGAAACTCGAAGCGGAAGGAGTGTTTGCCGAAGCGAGGAAGCGGCCGTTGCCGCAGTTCCCCGAGCGTATCGCGCTCATCACGTCGGAACAGGGTGCGGCCATCGGCGATTTCCTTACGAATATCGGAAGTCTCGGTATCCGGATCGACCTCTACCCGTCGAGCGTGGAAGGCAAGCGTGCGGTGTTCGAGGTACTCGATGCCATACGCCGGGTGCGGGCGCGGGCCGACCGGTATGATCTGTTGGTCGTCGTGCGTGGCGGTGGAAGTATCGAGAGCCTGCAGGCCTTCAATACCGAGTCGCTTGTTCGGGAAATCGCCCTCTGTGAGATGCCGGTCATCGCGGGTATCGGACACGAGAAGGACATTACCCTTTCGGCGCTCGCGGCGGATCGGATGGTTTCGACCCCGACGGCCGCGGCACGGACGATCCGCGAGCCGTTCGAGCGCGCACGGCAGTCGCTCGCGCACCACGAGCGGATCCTGCTCGATTCGTTCGGGGCGACGCTTTCCGCGGCTTCCGACCATGTCGAGGAAAGTGTCGGGACTTTTCTCGGCTTCCTCGAAGGTGTTTCGATTCGATTCGAACGCGCGCGAAGCGCACTTTCCGTCAGGGCCGGGCTCGTCGAATTCCGGATCCGGGAATCGCGTTCTCGCGTCGATGCGATGTTGCGGGAGATCTCAAACGGGTGGAAGGATGCCGGAAGGGATGTCCGCGAACGGCTTGTCCGGGCCGAATCGGCGCTTCGGCAGTATGATCCGAACCGGGTCCTGGCGCTCGGGTACGGGCTTGTCAGGCTTGCAAACGGAGCGTTGCTGCGGAAATCGACCGATACGAAGGTGGGTGATAGACTGGATATACGGCTGTCGGAAGGGCGAATCGTGGCCGAAGTAAGGGAATTCAAAGCGGAAAACGAAAAGTGACCGTTGTCATCCCGAGCTTGTCGAGGGATCTGCATAATGGTGGAGTGGGATGATGTATCACAACAGATTCCTCGGCTCGAAGACTCGCTCGGAATGACAGGTCTTCAAATGGAGAAAATCATTCAGTAATAACCCAAATCGTATGCCGGAAAAGAAGCAATCGCTTGGAGAATCGCTGAAGGCGCTCGAAGGAATCGTGGCCTGGTTTGAGGATCAGCAGCAGGTCGATGTGGAGGAGGGGCTTGCCAAGGTGAAGGAGGGAGCCGTTCTTATAAAGGCTTCCCGCGAGAAGCTCAAGGAGGCTGAGAACGAGTTCGAGGTCGTGCGGAAGGAGCTGGAGGGGGAGGAATAGAAATAGGGGGTGAGAAGTGCGAAGTGAGCGGCGGGGCATGAAACGGAGGAGGATGGGAGAGGCGAGTCTTCCATTCGCAACGGTCTCGAGGACTCAGGCATCCTTCATTCGTTCGGGACACTTTCCTCCCCCCGCCGGGGAGGAAAGTTTTCTTCTTTTCTTACTTCTCGCTTCCTGCTCCCCGCTTCCATCTCGGGGTGGTATACTGTAACCGAAACCGAAAGAAACACCGGAATATGTCGCAGCATTCGAAAGACGTCTCGATCGTGGTCGGCGGTTCGGCGGGCCAGGGGGTGCAGACCGTCGAGGCGGCCCTCATGAAGATCCTGAAGGATGCCGGATACGGCGTCTTCGCCTGCAAGGAGTATATGTCCCGCGTCCGCGGGGGAAGTAATTCCGTCGAGATCCGCGTCTCCTCGACCCGGTCTCCGCGTCGCGCGTACGTACGAAGGATCGACTTCCTGTTCGCGATGGACGCCGCCGCGGTGCCGCACCTCGGGTGGCGGATCGGGCCCGATACGCTCGTCTTTGCGGAGGCGGGGCAAGCCGGAGACGTCGCGCCCGGACGTCGTATCGATACGCCGATTCTCTCGTTCGCGAACGAGGCGGGAGGAAGTCCGCTCTATGCGAACTCGGTCGTTCTCGGTGTGGTCCTCGGGATTCTGAACGTGCCGTTCTCGGGAGCGGAATCGTATCTGCGGCGGGCGTTTTCCCGAAAGGGCGACGATATCGTCGCAAAGAACATCGACGCGGCCCGAAAGGGGTACGAGTTCGGGAAGCATACGTCGTTCGTGGAGGATATCGCCGTGGCATTGTCGCCGTCGGAGGACCGGAAAGACGATCTTCTGCTCGACGGGACGACCGCGCTCGGTATCGGGGCCGTCGCGGGCGGGTGCGATTTCATCTCGTCGTACCCCATGTCGCCCGCGACCGGCGTTCTTGCCTTCCTCGCGAAGGAGGCGAAGCGGTTCGGCATCGTCGTCGATCAGGCCGAAGACGAGATATCGGCGATTAATGCGGGTCTCGGTGCCTCGTACGCCGGTGCGCGGGCGATGGTGACGACCTCGGGCGGCGGATTCGATCTCATGCAGGAGGGCGTGAGTCTTTCGGGTATCATCGAGACGCCGATCGTGATCCATATCGGGCAGCGTCCGGGCCCGGCGACAGGATTGCCGACCCGTACCGAACAGGGCGATCTCAATCTCGCGCTTCATGCCGGACACGGCGAGTTCGTCCGGGCGATCTATGCGCCGGGAACGGTCCCGGAAGCGGTCGGTGTCATGCAGCACGCCTTCGAGACGGCGGACCGGTACCAGGTGCCGGCGTTCGTGCTGTCCGATCAGTATTTCCTCGATTCCGTCGCGACGGTCGACGAAGGGGATCTTCCCCGGATTCCGGTCGCGCGTCATATTTCGGAAACGGACGAGGGATATCTCCGTTACGCCCTGACCGAGGACGGTCTGTCGTCGCGGGGTGTCCCGGGATATGGCAAGGGTCTGGTCTGCGTCGATTCCGACGAACACGACGAGAACGGCCGCATCACGGAAAGCTTCGAGGTTCGTCGGGTCATGATGGAAAAGCGCTGGAAGCGGCTTGAGGCGATGCGTGAATCGGCGATCCTTCCGTCTCCGTCGGACAATCTGGACGCCGCGGAAACGGCGGTCGTCTGTTGGGGCTCGAACCGGGGGGCGGTCGAGGAAGCGCTCGGAAGGCTCGGAAGCGTAAAGCTCGGCGGATTGCATTTCAGCCAGGTCTTCCCGATCAATCCGAAGGTGAAGAAAATGCTGAAAGGAAAGGAAATCGTCGTCGTCGAGAACAACCATACGGGGCAGTTCGCGGACCTGCTCGCGCGCGAACTCGGAGTAAAGGTCTCGCGCCGGATCCTGAAATCGACCGGGGAGCCGTTCTCGGTCGAGGAGCTGATGGATGAACTGAAGCTCGAATCCAAAACTAAAAACTAACAACTAACAACGAACAACTGATAACTGACACAAATTGACGCAAGAAATAGGGCCGAATCTTTCTTCGTCGTAAGTTGTCCGTTGTTGGTTGTCTGTTCAAACGCATGAAACCATTCGACATGCCGGAAGGAACCGATATCGCCTGGTGCCCCGGTTGCGGGAACTACCCGCTGCTCACCATTCTCAAGAACGCTCTCCGGGAGTTGGGCAAGGACCCCGAGGAGGTGGTGATCGCCTCGGGTATCGGTCAGGCGGCCAAGATGCCGCAATACGTGGACGCGCACATGTTCAACGGCCTGCACGGCCGTTCGATCCCGGCGGCGATGGGTATCAAGCTCGCGAATCGGAACCTGACCGTCATCGCGGAATCCGGAGACGGCGATATCTATGGCGAGGGCGGGAACCATCTCCTGCACGTGGCGCGCCGCAATCCCGATATCACCGTCCTCGTACACAACAACATGGTGTACGGCCTGACGAAGGGGCAGGCCTCGCCGACCTCGGAGGAGGGGATGAAGAACCCGATCCAGCCCGACGGGGTCGTCGTGGAGCCGTTCAACCCTATCGCCGTAGCGGTGTCGATGGATATCCCGTTCGTCGGAAGGGCGAACGTCGGCGATCCGGCGCAGGCCAAGGAGGTCATCAAGGAGGCGATCTCGTTCCGTGGATTCTCGATGGTCGATATCTTCGCGCCGTGCGTGGTGTTCAACAGGCAGAACACCTATCAGTGGTTCAAGGAGCATACCCGTCCGGTTCCGGATGATCACGATCCGAGCGACCGTGTCGCGGCGTTCCGTCTCGCGCTCGAGACCGACATGATGCCGCTCGGCGTCCTGTACCGTAACGATTCGCGCGAACTGTACGAGGACCGGCTCGGTATCACCGGGACCCCGCTTCACGAGCGCGAGGTCTCCGAATCCGCTTTTTCCGAGATGCTCGCGGGGTATCGGTAGCACGTCTGACTCGAATATCCAACTTGGCCGCTTGTCATTCCGGCCTATGTCCCAGCATTCGCGGGACAAGAGCCGGAATCCATGTTCTGCATATTTTCTGATTATGGATCCCGGATCAACGAGCATTCGCTCGTCAAGAGTCCGGGATGACATGAAATAGAGGCTTTGTTCCGAAACCGAAAACCGGGCATGGCCCGGTTTTGTGTATTTGCATAATTACATAATTGTTTACGTGAACGATTACGTATATCACGCGAAGCCGAGGCGGATCTTCGTCTCCTCGGTCATGCGGTCGGGGGTCCAGGGCGGGTCGAAGGTGAGTTCGATCTTCACGTCATTCACTTCCGGCAGTTCGAGAAGCCGGTCCTCGATATCCTTCTGCATCACGGGGAAGAGGGGGCAGCCCATGGTGGTGAGGGTCATCGTGACGGTCGCGACCCCCTTGTCGTCGATCGAAACTCCGTAGATGAGGCCGAGATCCACGACGGAGACACCGAGCTCGGGATCGAGCACCTCCCCGATCTTCTTCATCGCGGATTCATGGAGGGAGTTCTTCATGTTCATAAATTTCGTTTTGTCATTCCGACCCGAAGTCCTGCGTATGCGGGAGAGGGCGAAGCAAGAGGAGAAATCCGCGTTCTTGTTCGCGCAGGTCCCTCGATTCGAGGACTCCCCGGCATGCGCCAGGCTTCGGCTCAGGATGACAAAGGGGAGCAGGATGAAATCATGCGGACCTTCATGGTATACAAAAAGCCTCCTTTTTGCAAAGAAGGCTTCCGTTTTCTGTCTGTGCCGTCTACTCGCCTGTATCGATAGCCCCGACGGGGCAGCCGTTCTTCGCGTTCTCGATCGCCTCCTTCGGATCGGAGTCCGCGCTCGCGAGAATCGTCGACTTTCCTTCGCCGTCGAGACCGAAGGTGTTCGGAGCGGTGGCGGTGCAGGCGCCGCAGCCGATGCATAGGTCGCGGTTCACCGAGACCGTCTGACCGCTCGCGAGCGTGACCGGTCCGCTCGGCTTCGAGGCATCCTTGAAATCCATAGAATTCATCTTAGAGGTTATCGCCGTCATGATAGCGCAGTCTGGCTTCTTCGGCCAGAAGGGAACGCTCCCGAATATGATACGAGATCTGTCGTGGAGGGTATTCAGGCCGTGATTTTGTCGGTAGTGAGGGCCTTTTTCAGGGTTTCGAGGGAAAGAAGGGCGCACTTGAGGCGGTTCGGGGAGAGTTCGACGCCGAGCAGGGCGAGGATGTCGTCGGTGTTCATGTCGAGTGCCGCGGCGACAGGCTTTCCTTTTACGGCTTCGGAGAGAAGGGAGGCCGAGGCCTGGGAGATGGCGCAGCCCTCGCCTTCGAAACGGATATCCTCGATGATCCCGTCCCGGATCAGGAGATCCGCCGAAAGCGAATCGCCGCAGGTCTGATTCTTCGCCTCGGAATGACGGGTCGGATGGTCGAGATGCCCGCGGTTGCGCGGGTGGCGGGAGTGGTCGAGGATAATCGCCTGGTAGAGGGAGGACATATGCCAGTGAACAGATAGCAATTAACAGTAAACAAAAAACGGGGAGTCGAGGAAATTTCCTGCTCCCCTGACCGAGGAGAGCTGTCGAGTCTTCGAGACTCTTGACCCGCGTATGCCGGGTGAGGGGTGGGAGATGAGCTACTTCTTAAACAGATTAACCGCTCCTTTCAACCCCTCGATGAGGCGGTCGATATCCGTTTCCGTATTGTACACCGAGAAGCTTGCGCGGGCGGAGGCGGGAATACCGAGTTCGCGGTGGAGCGGTGAGGCGCAGTGTTCTCCTGCCCGGATGCAGATATCGCGTTCACCGAGAACCTGCGCGATATCGTGCGGGTGAATGCCATCCATCGTGAAGGAGATGATGCCGTTTTCCCGCGTCGCGGGCCCGAGGATGCGGATCGAATCCCCGAATGTCTCCGTGAGACGCTTCGCGGCCTTCGTCGCAAGCGCGATTTCGTGCGAATGGATCGCGTCCGTCCCGATTTCCTCAACGAAGCCGATCGCCGCCTCAAGGCCGAGGACCGCGGCGATATCCGGCGTTCCGGCCTCGAAGCGCTGAGGGGCGTCCATATAGACCGGGGTTTCCGATGTCGAATCGAGAATCATGCCGCCTCCCACCTGATACGGTTCAAGCGTCCGAAGCAGGGCGGTTTTCCCGTAGAGGAGGCCGACTCCGGTCGGTCCGTACATCTTGTGGCCTGAGAGCGCGAGGAAGTCGCAGTCCCATTCGCGCGCGTCGACCGCCATATGTCCTGCGGCCTGCGCGGCATCGACGACCGTGATGATACCTGGATTGATCGCCTTTGCGGCGCGGATGAGCGCAGTGACGTCGTTCACGGATCCGAGTACGTTCGAGACCGCGGAAAACGCGAAGATCTTCGTGCGGCCGTCGATATGTTCCCGGAGCGAATCCGGGTTGAGACGTCCTTCGATATCGAAGGGGACGATGCGGAGTTCGGTTCCCGAGCGTTTCGCAAGCCGCTTCCATGGGAGGAAGTTCGAGTGGTGCTCGAGCGCGGTGACGACGATGACGTCGCCTTCCGTGACGCGGTCCGCGAGCGAGTACTCGAGGAGGTTGATCCCTTCGGTCGTGTTGCGGGTGAAGACGATTTCCTCCGGATCGGCGCCGACGAACCGGGCGGCACGTTCGCGGACCGTCTCGAAGCGCGCGGAGGTCTCCTCGGCGGTACGGTAGAGACCGCGACCGACGTTGGCGGACAGGTCGCGATAATAGCCGGAGACGGCCTCGATGGCCGTATCCGGCTTGAGGGCTGTCGCGCCGGAATCGAGATAGACGAGTCCTGGGCGGGCGACGAAAATGGGGAAGCGGTTCTTGATGGAATTGTCCATATGATTCGTTACCGTTTAAGGAACCTGTCGATATCGCCGGACAGTCCGTCGAAGTCTATCGAATCGAAGTCGCTCGTGTCTATCCGGTGAATCGGAATCCCGAGTTCGGGGCGGAAATCCGATTCGAAAAGCAGGTCGGGAAAGTTCCTGTTCCGGATAAGTTCGGGATCCCGATGCCCCGGATGTCTTTCGGCAGAGGATGCCCTTTCCCGGAAGCGTCGTTCGATGACGGAACGATCGGCGGAACAGTGAATGTAGAAGGCCTCGGCATCGTATTCCGAAAGTATCCGTTTCAGTCGGTCCTCGCTCCAAGGGGGATAGAAATGCGCTTCGCAGACGGCAACGGTTTTTGCCGCGAGACACCTTTCCATGATGTGATAGAGCAGTTCGAAACTTGCCCCTCCTATCTTTTTCCGTTCCGCCGTCTTCGGTTTCGGCACGTCGATATGGTCGAAGAGGACTTCCTTCAGGGAGTCCGCGGAAAACACCGGAAGCCCGAATCCGTTTCCGATCAGTTTCGCGAGGGATGATTTCCCGGAGGCGGGAGTTCCGGAAATCAGGATTATTTTTGCCTTATCGTTCATATGGGAAGAATAAAGAATAATGTTATCTTGTCATCCCGACCGAGTCTTCGAGTGGAGGGATCTGCATAATCGGACGTGTATATATTTATTATAGCTGAGGAGATTCCTCGGCTTCGCTCGGAATGACAAGCAGTGGTCAGTTTTCGATCGCAAGTTTAGTCATTATGTCCCGCGCATCCCTGAACAAGCCCTCGGAAAGGAGAGCGATCGCCTTGTCCGTCGGTATGCCGCGCGTGGCCAGATAGTGAAGCTGTTCCGGGTCCGGCGGAGCGATGACGGCAGCGTGGGTGCAGGCGATGTCGTCGGTGCCGATCTCGAGTTCCGGCACGGCCGAGGCGCCCGCATCGGGGGAGAGGAGGAGAGCGTGGATATCTTGCCGGGCGTCCGATCGGACGGCATTCGGAGCGACCTCGACGAGGCTCCTTATCCGGAGAGAGGAAGCGTCGTCGAGCCGGCCGCGGACGGTGACGCGCGAGACGGTGTCCGGGGCGAGGTGACGGACGGAAATCCTCGGCTCGAAACGTTCGTTTTCCGTTCCGGAGAAGAACGCGAAGACATGTACTTCGGCACCCGGGCCCGAAAGCTCGAACGTCAGGTCGTCCGCCCGGTTTTTCGCGACGAAAACGGCTCGTTCGTTTTCCGCGAGACGGTAGGCCTGTTCGGTATCGTCGGTGATGTTTTGGACTTGCATACTTTTTTACATTTGTCATTCCGACCGGAGTGGAGGAATCTTTCTGGATAGGCGAGAAATCCGACGTATCGCCATCAACCGCTCACTGTTCGTTTCGTGACGCTATTTTTTGCCGTAGCAGATCCCTCGATTCGAAGACTCACTCGTGATGACAAGGGAATGGTTTGCATGATGTATTTCTAGCCGTCAGTCGTCAGTTTCTGATTGCACGTGGTCAGTTGTCAGTTGTCAGTTTCTTGTTTCCGTTCCGGTCTTTCCATCTCCAGATTGATGAGTCGCGAGAGTTCGATGGAATATTCCATCGGGATCTCCTTCGCGATCGGTTCGATGAATCCGTTAACGAGGAGTCCCTGTGCCGCGTCCGCGCCGATGCCGCGCGAAGCGAGGTAGAAGAGCTTTTCCCCGTCGATCCGTTCCACGGTCGCCTCGTGCGCGAGCCGGGCGTCCGACGCATCGGTCCGAAGCGAGGGATACGTGTCGGAGCGCGACTCGGGATCGAGGATAAGCGCGTCACAGACGCTTGAAGACGAACAACCGGAGGCGTTCTTGGCGATGCGGATATCACCGCGGAAGGATGACCGCCCGCCGTCTTTGGAAATCGATTTCGAGACGATGCGCGAGTGCGTGTCGGGTGCGAGGTGGATCATGCGCGCACCGGTGTCCTGGTGTTGGTCTTTGCCTGCGAGT
>JAAXXG010000006.1:41860-70125 GCA_013334575.1 Candidatus Moraniibacteriota bacterium
GCCACGCGCACCGCGACCGGCGAGAATGACGGCCGGGTATTTCATCGTGACCTTGGATCCAAGGTTGCAGTCGACCCATTCCATGACGGCGTCCTCTTCGGCCTTGGCACGTTTGGTGACGAGATTATAGATGTTGCCGCTCCAGTTCTGGACGGTCGTGTAACGGACGCGGGCACCTTTTTTCACGAAGATCTCGACCACGGCGGAATGGAGGGAATCGGTTCGGTAGATCGGAGCGGTGCACCCTTCGAGATAGTGGACGGAACTTCCCTCGTCGGCGACGATGAGCGTCCGCTCGAATTGCCCGAACGCCTCGGAATTGATACGGAAGTAGGCCTGCAGCGGGAGTGCGACATGGACGCCCTTCGGGACGTACACGAACGAGCCGCCGGACCAGGCCGCGGAGTTGAGCGCGGCGGAAAAGTTATCCGCGGGCGGGATGAGCGTGCCGAAGTATTCGCGGACGATATCCGGATACTTCCGTACCGCGGTATCCATGTCGCAGAAGATGACGCCCTGTTTCGTGAGCTCTTTCCGCACGCTTTCGTAGACGACCTCGCTTTCATACTGTGCGGAGACGCCGGCCAGGAAATCGCGCTCGGCCTCGGGAACGCCGATGCGGTCATAGGTCTCACGGATCTCCGCCGGTAAATCATCCCAGCTCTTTACGGCCGACTCGGTCGATTTCTTGTAATAGGTGATGGCATCGTAGTCGAGTGCCGAGAGGTCCGGTCCCCATGTCGGCGGCTCGGATTTGGTGAACAGCTCGAATGCCTTGAGACGGAAATCAAGCATCCAACCGGGTTCTTCTTTTATTTCGGAAATCTGTCGCACAACGGACGCCGAAAGACCGCGTCCGGTTCCGTGGACCGTCCGCTCCGGCATTGAGAAGCCGTATTTGTAGTCGGAATCGAGATCGTCTTTCTTATCATCCATAAGTTCTAACAAGTCGAAAGCGGTCAAGTCTTTCGATCAAGGGGAGTACTATCCGATCTGTCATCCCGACCGAGTCCGCGAGCGGAGGGATCTGCTCTTAATTATGACACGTATACTACTGAGAAAAGGCAGATTTCTCGACTCGACGACTCGCTCGAAATGACAAAGGGGATTTTCTTACTTCTATGTCACGCCGTTGTCTTACGAAGACGGGTCGCTTTTCACTTCCGTCTCAGCCTCGAACCCATCTTGGAGTGTCCGTTCCGCGAGTGACTTGTCGCCCTCTTCCGCGACACGTCCGTCCTTGAGGACGACGACGTGATCCGGCGCGATGAGCCCGATCAATTTCGGAGAATGCGTGATGAAGATTCTCGTCGCGTCGGCGGGAAGACGCTTCTTCAGGAAGTCAGCGATGCGTTTTACGGCGTCGGTATCGGTACCGGTGTCGATCTCGTCGAAGACGGCGATCTTCGGCGAGAGAACGGCCGCCTGGACCGCCTCGATCTTCTTGCGCTCGCCACCCGAGAAACCGTCGTGGATCGAGCGGGAAAGGAACTCTTCCGCAAGGCCGATCTCTTCCGCGAGAACGCGGAGTTCCCGGTGGAGTTCTACGGGATCCTTTTTCCCGTCGAGCGCCGCGCGGAGCAGTTCCTCGACCGAGACGCCGGGGATGGGGAGCGGAGATTGGAATGAAAGGAAAAGGCCGAGCGCCGCTCTCCGGTCCGCCGAGAGGTTTTTCAGACTCTCGCCGTCCAGCATGAGTTCGGACGCTTCGGAGAGCGTGATGTCGGGTCGTCCCATGATCGCCGCGGCGAGTGTGGATTTGCCGGAACCGTTCGGCCCGAGGACGACATACGTCTTGCCCGGTGCGAAAGAAAGGGAGAGGCTATGGATGATTTCCTTGTCACCGATCGTAACGGTGAGGTTTTTGATGGCAAGCATGAGAGAGCGTCAAGAATTATGAATCATGAATCAGGCGAGGAAAGAACTGCTTTTTCCTCATTCTTCATTCCTGATTCTTGATTCCGTTCGGACCTTCGGCTGATCGTCACTCCCGAGAGCGTCTTCTCGATTTCCTCTTCAAGCCGTCTCAAGACGTCGTTTGTCCGGCAGTGAGAGGGGAAGTCGCAGGGGAGAGTGCCTTTGCCTAAAGGCGGAGTGAAGGTTCGGACCGGGCCATCGAGTGCGCGCAGGATGTCCCAGACGGAGACCGACTGTTCGGCGAGCGCATATCCGCCCTCGACGCCCTTCTTCGATTCGACGATGCCGGATCGGCGAAGCTTCTGGAGGATCTTCTCGAGGAATTCCTCAGGAATCCGCTCGCGTTCCGCGAGTTCGCGCGCCGAAACGGGCCCGTCCGCATCTGCGAGACTGACTGCCGCCCGAAGCCCGTAATATGCCTTTTTCGAGACTTTCATCGAAGTAAGACTGATTTAGTCCTAATTTAAGCATGTCATGAGAAATATGTAAAGTTATTGTGCCTTGCTCCTTTTCCGCCAGCCCGCTACGATTCCCTTATGGACAACGGATTCTGGGGACAACTGAAAAGACCGTTCTTCGCGCTCGCGCCGATGGAGGACGTGACGGACTATCCGTTCCGGACGATGCTTACGCGGCATGGGAAGCCGGACGTCATGTGGACCGAATTCGTGTCCGCGGACGGGCTCTGTCACCCGGTGGGGCGGCAGGCGCTGTTGCCGAAGCTTGAGTTCGACCCGGAGACGGAGCGGCCGATCGTCGCGCAGCTCTTTTCTGCCTCACCCGAGAAGATGCGTCAGGCCGCATATCTGGTTGCGGACCTGGGATTCGACGGGGTGGATATCAACATGGGATGTCCCGACAAGGCGATCAACGCGCAGGGGGCGGGCGCTGCGCTTATAAAGGATCCGTCGCTTGCGGCTGAACTCGTGATCGCCGCCAAGGAAGGGGTCTCGTCGCATCATCGGCCGATTCCCGTATCGGTGAAGACGCGGACGGGGTGGAATCGCGACGAGCTCGAGACATGGCTTCCGGTGCTTCTGGAAACGAAACCGGCCGCGATTACGGTGCATGCGCGCACGAAGAAGGAGATGTCCAAGGTGCCGGCGCGGTGGGAGCGGGTGAAAGCGGCCGTCGAGATGGCAGAGGGGACCGGCGTGCTCATCCTTGGCAATGGCGATGTGAGGGATCTCGCGGATGGAAAGAAAAAAGCGAAGGAGACCGGTGCGGACGGGATCATGATCGGCCGGGCGAGCCTCGGCAATCCGTGGGTGTTCAATCCGAAAAAAAAGGACGTTACCATCGAGGACAGGCTGCGCGCACTTGTCGAACACGCGGAACTCTTCGAGCGCTTCTATGGAGAAGGGAGGAAGTTCGAGGTCATGCGGAAGTTCTCCAAGGCCTATGTGAGCGGTTTCGACCACGCGAAAGACCTCCGTATCTCCCTCATGGAGGCCTGCGATGCCGCCGAGGTGAGGCGGATCGTTTCAGAATGGAATTCTAGCGCGTGCGTTTGACAAAAGATATAGAAAGGTGTATAATAAAAAGTCAGTATCTTGAAAACCATATTTGGTTACTCGCGATTTCGCCGTGGCCGGAAGAGGCTCGACGTAAGGTTTTTTCTTGTCGTTCGGTCATAGCCATGAGTCCTGAAGTGTTTCAGGGTTTCTGGCTATGACCGCCGACCAAATTTGGATATCGGAGTCCACTGGCAAAACAGGAGATTACCATGGGACAAATCACTGCTGACCAATCCCAGGCGGTAATGGCTACGCTTATGCAGAACACGCGCTGGTCGGAAATCGATTTCGTCGAGTGCGGATTGCAGGATGGGGTCATTCGAAATGCGGAAGAAGCGGGGTATCAGTTTGCCTTGTTTCTCAAAAATGGCGGGCGAGTCAACGCGGGATCGGCGATAACGAGCCGAAGCCTTTGTGGGGTTAAGGAAACCGCTCTTCTCCGTCCGGTCGCGACGGGAGTCGCTTCAGGTGGAGGCGACCTTGATGAGGTTACGTTTTTCCGGAGCAGAGCAGGAGGGATCTGGGTGTCGCCTTCGTTCAGGGAGAAATTCGGTTCCACGTTCCGGAAAAGTCGTGCTTCCGATCGGAAGTATGTCGCGTCCGAGTTGAAGCAAAGCGCAAATGACACCGTTATCCGGGCGGATTTGCCGGGGGCCCACCTCTCGAAACTCGGCGACATCGCGCGTTTCATCAAGGTACAGCGAGGCGGAAAGAAGGGCATCCTGCTCAATAACGGACTCGCGAACATCTTCTACGTCGAAGACGAAAACGGTCAGGTGTTCGCGGTGAATTTCCGCTGGAACTCCGCCGTTCGCACGTGGTTCGTCGTCGTCTGGAAGCTTGGCGAGCATGGCGACTGGAATGCCGGCAATCAGGTTCTCTGTCCCAGTAACGCGGTACTTTGAATCCTGGTCCCTTGGTCAACGGACCCTCGGACCCTTTGTCTCTGGGACCCTTGGAATTGAAAATTTCCGGGGTCCTTTTGTTTCCGGTGACATTTTTGTTTTTGCGTGCTACCATTCTTTTTCGAAGAAAGAACGTATGAAGATAGCGATGCTCATTTCGGGCGGGGTGGACAGTTCGGTCGCTTTGCGTCTTTTGAAGGACGCGGGGCACGAGGTGTCCGCGTTCTACCTCAAGATCTGGCTTGAGGACGAATTGTCATTCCTTGGTGAGTGCCCATGGGAGGAGGATCTCTCGTATGTCCGGGCGGTCTGCGAAGCGGCGGATGTGCCGCTGTCCGTCGTGCCGTTCCAGAAGGAATACCACGAGCGGATCGTGTCGTACGTGATCGCCGAGGCGAAGGCGGGACGGACGCCGAATCCGGACGTCTTCTGTAATACGCTCATCAAGTTCGGGGCCTTCGTCGAGAAGTTTGGCACCGAGTTCGATCGCGTGGCGACGGGGCACTATGCGCGCACCGAAATTCGAGACGGCAAGGCTCGTCTGCTGCGTTCGGCCGACCCGGTGAAGGACCAGACCTATTTCCTTTCGAGACTCACGCCGGAGCAGGCGGAAAAGGCGATGTTTCCGATTGGCGGTTATCGCAAGGAGGAAGTACGGGAGCTCGCGGCGACATACGCGCTTCCGAATGCCGCGCGCAAAGACAGTCAGGGAATCTGCTTTCTCGGGAAAGTCCCGTTCGACAAGTTTCTCGAGGAAAAGATCGGAACGCGGGAAGGGGATATTATCGATGCCAAGACCGGCGAGACGCTCGGCAGACACAAGGGATTCTGGTTCTATACGATCGGCCAGCGCAAGGGAATAGGGCTTTCCGGCGGGCCGTGGTACGTGACGGGCAAGGATACCGCGAAGAATATCGTCTACATATCGAACGCGTACCGGAGCGCGGAGACGGCGCGGACGGAATTTTCGGTCGAGGGACTTTCGTGGATCGCGGAAGCGCCTTCGCCTGATGATGCGCTTACGGTGAAGCTTCGGCACGGGGTGAAGGAGGCCGAGTGCGATCTTGATATTCAGGATATGGGTCGTGGTCGTGTGACGCTTGCGGAGGGCGATACCGGAGTCGCTCCCGGGCAGATCGCCGCGTTCTATCGCGTGGATGAGTGTCTGGGGAGCGGAATCATTTCGGAAGACTGACAACCGACAACTTGCAACCGGCAACGGAAGAACAACTGACAACTTACAACTGACAACTTACAACGGAAGAACGACTGACGATTATGAACTCACGATCGGAAACTGACAACAAACAACTGACAACCTATAACGGAAGAACGACTTACGATCAAGAACTTGCAGCGGTTGTCATTCCGACCGAAGCCCCGTGAACGCGGACGAGGCGGAGCGGAGGAATCTGTATGATGCGGAGCAGATCCCTCGGCGCGAAGACTTGCTCGGGATGACAGAAGAAGTGATTCAGAGTATGCGGAAAGATCGACTCGAAAAACTGGGATTCTTCGAGGAGAAGCTCGACGATTTCTTCCGCCGCGCGGGGCGCGAGCACCTGCCGTGGCGCAAAGCGCGTATCGGCGCCTACGAGGTCTGGGTCTCGGAGATCATGCTCCAACAGACGCAGGTGTCGCGCGTCATCGGATACTATGAGCGGTTCCTGGGGCGGTTTCCGACGGTCGTGTCGCTCGCCGCGGCGACATGGGAGGAGTTCCTGCCGTATTATGCGGGTCTCGGGTACTACGCGCGCGGACGCAATATGCTGAAGACGGCGCGAGTGGTCGTTTCGGAACACAGCGGGGAATTTCCAAAGGTAGTCGAAGTGCTTAAGGGGCTCCCGGGTGTGGGACCCTATACCGCTGCCGCGATCGCGAGCTTCGCCTATGGCAGGAATACGGTCGCGTGGGATACGAATCTCAGACGTGTCGTTGGGCGGTTTTTCTTCGGGTCGAAAAAGGCGGATATCCCGTTTTCGGAATTCGAAGCGGCGTTTTTGCTGCCTGCGAAGGAACTGAACGCGGCCCTTATGGACTTCGGAAGCGCGATCTGTGTCGCCCGTCCGAAGTGCGGGGCATGCCCGATGAAAGCGAAGTGTCGATATTACAGGGAGAGGGGAAGTCAGGAATCAGGAATAAGGAATTGCGAATCAAGCCTAAGAATGGAAAGGAGGTCGGAGCAGCGGCGATGGAAGGATGCGCAGGTGGTGCTCTTCCTACATGAGGGGCATCGGAAATACTATTCGTCGAAGAAATCCGGGTACGCACCGTTCGTCGTTCCGGCGTCGCACAATACCCGGGCCGGCATCAAGGATTGGTTCCGGCGGAAATACGGGCTCGAGCTTGCCGTCCGCCCTCCGCACGGGAGAGTGGTATCCGAAGGGAAACCGACGCTTCTGGTGAACGCGCAGATCCTGCTCGGGAAGCCGGATTTTCCGGAATTCGGGAGGGAATCATACGAGAGACGACTCCGGAGATTTTTCGGCCGTGGCATGTCTGCTTGATTTTCGTCCTATTTTACGGTATAATGAGTCTAAGAAACGAAATTTCCTCATGAGAAAGCCGGATTTCAACATGTATCTCTTCCTACTCCTCCTCCTTCTGGCAAGTGTGGCGGTTTTCCTTATATTCAAGCCGTTTTTGACGTCAGTCGCCGTCGCGGCCGTGTTTGCGGTCCTGTTGCGAGGCATGAATCGCGGCCTTCGCAAGGTGTTTTTCGGAAATCGTCCCGCCGCAGCCGCCCTCCTCTGCGTGATGGTGGCCGCCCTTATCGTCGCGCCGGTCTCGATCGTCATCGGATTCGCCGTCAACGAGGCTAACGGATTCTATCATTCCGACCAGAGCGTCGAGGTCGTCGGAAAGGTTGCGGAGTTTCTCGACCAGTCGCCAATTCTCCGTTCCGCCTTTCCGGGCGGCGACCTGACCGATCGGATTTCGAACTCGCTGCGATCCGTCTCGGCCGGAGCGGTGTCGGTACTCGGCGCGGCCTATCAGGGTGTGGTTCAGTTCGTTCTCTGGCTGTTCGTGTTCTTCTTCACGCTCTTCTATTTCCTGGTCGACGGGGAGGTGATACTTCGTCAGCTGAAGCGGTTTTCTCCGCTCGATGACGAACAGGATGTCCTTCTGTTCCGGAAGTTCGCGTCCATAAGTCGGGCCATGATCAAGGGGACGCTTGTCGTGGGGGCGGTGCAGGGACTGCTCGCGGGATTCGCGTTCGCGGTCGCCGGTGTTCAGTCGCCGGCAGTCCTCGGTATCGTCGTCGCGCTCGCTTCGCTCATCCCGGGCGTCGGGACCGCGCTCGTTTGGGTTCCCACGGGAGTGATTCTGTTCGTGTCCGGAGCCGTCTGGCAGGGCGTCTTCGTCCTCTCGTTCGGACTCGGCGTGATTTCCATCATCGACAATATCCTCCGGCCGAAACTTGTCGGTCGCGATACCGAGATGCATCCGCTGCTCGTCTTCTTCGCGACGCTCGGCGGGATCTCGTTCTTCGGGGTTCCGGGTCTTCTCATCGGGCCGGTCGTCGTGTCGATTTTCTTCGCGCTTGCGGAAATCTACGCCTCGGAATACGGTGCCAAGTCGGCTGGAATGGTCCCGGCTCGGACCCGGGAATAGCCGGTCCGTCGTTTCACTATGATTTCCGCCTGGCAACATATCGCCCAGCATATCGACCCGGTCGCGTTCGTGATCGGGCCGTTTTCCATGCGCTGGTATGCCCTCTGCTTCATCTTCGGTTTTCTCGTCTCGCTCGCATATATTCTTAAGAGATGCGCGAGTTCCCGCGGACCGATCGGTCGAGAAACCATCCTGGATTTCGCGCCGTGGCTTTTTCTTGGGATATTGGCTGGTGGCAGGATCGGGTTCGCGCTCATATACGAGCAGTCGCTGCTTGCCGATCCTTCCTCCCTGTTTTCCCCGTTCGATCCTTTGACCGGCGCGTATGTCGGCATACGGGGTATGAGTTTCTTCGGCGCGTTGTTCGGTGCGGCTGTCACCCTTCTCGTTTACGCTTTCTTCCGCAGGGTACGGATTTTTCCGTTGTCCGACCTGTTGGTCCAGGGAGTGCCGCTTGCGCTTATGTTCGGCAGGATCGGAAACTTTCTCAATCTCGAGCTTCCGGGGCGTGTGACGGCCGTTCCATGGGCGGTATCGTATCCGAATCCGGACGGTGTCGGGCCGTGGACGCTGAGGCATCCTTCGTCGCTCTACGAGGCCGGACTCGAGGGGGCGATACTCTTCGTTGTCATGAGAATCCTTTCCCGAAAGCGACTGCCGGAAGGCGTGTCGACCGGAATATTTTTGGCAGGGTATGCCGGCAGCCGGTTCGTACTGGAGTTCCTCCGAGAGCCGGATCCCGGTGTGGCGGTCTTTTTCGGCTGGATGACGATGGGGCAGTCGCTGGCCGTCGTGCTGCTGCTCGTTTCGATCCCGATGATCGGCGTCTTCTCGTTCTCACATAGGGATCGATGATCTTGGGAAGGAAGGGGGGCTGCGCGTCGAAAAAAAGTCCGGCGTTTTTTTATCGCCGGAAATGTGATACTATATGACGGCAAGCGTCGTAATCAGAACGTATGAAGAAGAGGACCGCAACGATAGTCGCTTCCGTTTCGATCGTCATCGCCTTCGTTGCGCTGTTCTTCGTGTTGCGGGGCTCGTCCTCACCGTCGGTATCCGGCGACGTCTCGTCCGGCATCGTCCTCTATTACGGAACCGAGTGCCCGCATTGCAAGGACGTGGACGCGTTCATCGAGCGGAACGCCATAGCGGAAAAAGTCTCCTTCGCAAGGAAGGAAGTCTGGCACGACCGGAAGAACGCGTCAGAAATGACCGATCGGGCGGCTTCGTGCGGAATCGGTCGGGACCAGGTAGGTGTCCCGTTCCTCTTCGCGGACGGGCAATGTTACATAGGTACCCCGGACGTCGAAGGATACCTCCGCGAAAAGGCGGGGATTCCAGAATCGACGGAATAGGGCGGCGGGAAAAACGAACGATCGACTATGCAACCGAGGGTCTTCCCCCTGAAAACGAAACGAAACGCTTCCATAGACGGCATCTCTTCCGTGGTATCGACTCCGGAGGCATCCGTTCGTGCCGGACGGTCTTGTTTCCGTTCCGATTCGCTCCGGTCCGAAGTGATCTCCCGGGGGCGTCGCGTTTCCGTGGTTTCCTTCTCGGAGGATAGTCGGCTGTATTCGCGGTATGCCATAGAGACGCTCGGCGAGCGCCCGGGCGTCCTTTCCTTGATCCGTACGGTCGACGGCCTCCGAAAACCCGGCTTTTCCGGTGTCACGCCTCCGCGTCGTAGGCCGTTCGTTATCGAACTGCCTCGGCCGGAATTCGATTTCAACTTCGGATTCGATTTCGGTTCCATGCGGAACCTGTCACTTCCGTCGACCGATCGCCTGGAAGCGGCGTTCCGGTCCATCGGGTCCGATCTTTCGTCCGGTCTGTCCGGATTCCGTCTCGGACTCACGTCCGGAAGGTTCGCGTATGCGCCGCTCGTCGGTGCCATGGCGCTCGGTATGGTGTCGGCGCTCTTCCTTGAACACTCGTTCGGCGAGGGGGCGAAAGCCGATGACAAGGTGCGGTACGTCGCGGCTACGACATCGCTCGATGACGGCCGCGTGCTGGGCGCGGAGACGGAAAAGGGAGGAGATACCGATACGGACGAGATCCTTCGCGCACTGTCGGTGGAGGACCCGAGCAAGAAGGCGTTCGAGAAGCGTGTCCGCGAGATGGTCAAGGGATATCCGATCGAGGACATGGTCCCGTATCTCATGGAGCAGGACCGTACCGTCGCCATTTTCTATATCGCGATCGCCCGAAAGGAATCGAACTGGGGAAAGCGCGTTCCGGTCCTCGATGGACAGGACTGCTTCAACTATGTCGGTTATCGCGGTATCCGCAAGATGATGGGAACCGGCGGACATACCTGTTTCAACAGTCGCGAGGATGCCGTGAAGACCGTCTCGAAGCGGCTTCATACGCTTATCTACGACAACAAGCTCGACACTCCGGACAAGCTTATCGTGTGGAAGTGCGGCAGTTCCTGCGCGGGACACAGCTCGTACAGCGTCCAGAAGTGGAAGGACGACGTGGATTATATTTACGGCAAGCTTAACGACTGATATCCGGACCGGAAAAGAAAACGCCGCCTCGCATTTTGCGGGCGGCGTTTTTCGGTTCTTTGGCTCTTCATTTCGGAAGCCGGAGTTTCGGTTCCCATCCGGTATCGTTGATCTCCTCCCGGATATTCCAGAATTCGGGATGGAGGGAAAGAAACGTGCTTAACGATATCCTGTGCCATTTTCGCTCGCGTTCCTTGTCGATTTTATCTGATCGAGAAACCAGCCAATACGTGATGAACGCCAGTGAGAAACACCACTTTGCAAGGGTTGCCCACATGATTTTCGGGACAGCGAATCGAAAGAGTTCCGCGGGTTCGGGTGCATGGTTCATTGCGAACAGCGCTGAGAAAATAGCTGTTGCCATCGTAATGGAACCGATAAACATCATGGCGAGGAAGAACGGGGTATTCTTTACGCTCATGAAAGATTTTCTTTTTTCCGTCTCGCGGAATTCCTCAAGTGCCTTTCTTCCATTCCGGATTTTTGTTTTGCAGTATTTCCGTCCGATCGGCTCCATCTCCCCGCATTCAGGGCAGGGTACCAATAAGATTCCTCCGCAGTGGCCGCAATGTGTCGGGCCGGCGGTTTCCTTGTTGCAGAACGTGCAAGTGAGCATGACGCGTCTCCTTTTCGTGGTTAGGTTTTCGGTTTCTTCCATCCGATAAATATACAGAAGCCGGCTGATGTCAGGAGGAACAGGAGAACGGTTCCAAAGAACGGGTGCCACCTATATTCCAGAATGCTTCGGATATTCAGAAAACTCGCGTTTACTGAAAATAAGCCGAGCGGTATCCCCAGGACTTTAAATGCGGTCCGGTCCTTCGCTCTCGGCGTGATATTTAGCGGTCTAAGTCTGTGATACTTCCTGATCACGGACCTCGATGCGACGTATTTATCGAGGGCATCACGTATGAAAGGGAGCAGAAAGACTGATGGGGACGTAATGACAAGAAGCCAGATGCCGAGACTGCTCAGGTCGATTATTACGAGAAAAATCGCGGAAAGAAGGATCATCGTCAATGCGATCAATTCGATCAATAGACTTAGGAGGTATATGCGAGTCAGAATCCCCGAGAGAGTTTCGAAAGAGTCGATTTTTCTTCGGACAGCTTGTTCTTCGGGAAAAACGTCTTGTTTTTGGTGTTCCTTGTTCATGGCGTTGTCGTTTGATTGTTAAGGAATGTTCCATTTCGGAACCGTGTATGATAGGTTGATTGGAAATATTTATCAATGTTGCAGATATATTTCTTGTTTATTTATAGCTTAAATAATAACTTTCCAAATATTTTTATCAATTATATTGACAGAAATGAATGATGCTGGTACCATGGGGACATGGACAGAGATCTTGTAAAACTGCTCGAGTCGGCCGGATTCACCGGGAAGGAAGCTCAGGTCTATCTGGCATTGCTCGAACTTGGTCGGGGGACGGTGACGGATATCTCCAGGTCGACCGCTCTTAAGCGTTCGATTATCTATGTCATCCTCGAGGGGCTCATCAAGCGGGGATATGCGAGTGAGGTTCCCGGGACCAAGGTGAATACCTATCTGCCGATGGATCCGACTCTTATCCTTACCCGGCTCAAGTCCGTCACCAAGGATTTTTCGGAGATGCTACCGATGCTGAAGACGCTCGGAAACCGTGGCGAGAGCCGTCCGAAGATCACCTACCACGATACCAAGGAAGGCGTGCTTGCCGTGTGGGATGCGATCAGTATCGCTGATGACGTCTTCTTCGTGTATTCGTGCGAGCGGAGCGAGCATCATTTTCCCGGCATCACGAGTCGCTGGCTCCGGGGCTATTCGCGGAAACGGTTCCCGATAGGAAACCGACATCTCATTCCGGACACGCCGGGAGAGGTCGCGATCGGCAAGACATTCTCGGAGGTCGGTGAACGGGTCCGGTACCTCTCCGATCTGCGGGATATCAACATGGATTTCTCGCTCTATGCTGACAAGGTGGTGATCACCTCGATGGAGGCGCATCCGTTCGTCGTCGTGATCGAATCGGAAGAGTTGGTCAAATCCATTCGCCCCATCTTTGAAATCGCGTGGGCGAAGGGGAGGGAAATCGGGAAATGATCGAAGGGGGGCGTTCTGTTCCGTAGAGACGAGGCATGCCTCGTCTCTACTTTCATATTATGGCTTGAAAGAGTTATATTTCGTGATAATCCTTTGACCCTTTGGGGAAATTTTGCTACACTCGGAAATGCATCCCGGAGGGGGAGAACAGAAAAAGGAGGGTTAACCTTGTAAGGGTAACCTATGTCGGGAATGACCGGAGACGGTATTCCGGGAGGGGATGACGGTGTTGATAAACGTCGAGTCGGAGAAAGAAAGGCGGTGTCGAGGGGACGCCTGAAGCGGGCGCTTTTTGTTTCCGGAGCGTGCCTTCTCTCGTCCTTATCGGTCTCTGCGCTGTCGCCGCGCGATGCGGGACCTCGGGTCGCGAAGGCATCGGCCGCCCGTACCACGGGCCGTGGTGCCTGCGAGCTCCTGCTTGACCGCGAACGGATCGAGTCGGTCACGGGAGGCGGCGCTACGGAGGAACGGAACGCGTCGAGCCTACTCGACCGGTGCGGCAAGGAAGTCGGGAATACGGTCGTGGATTCCCGATCCGCGGAATCCGACGGACTCGAGGGAGAGATCCGCGACATGGTCGCCGGGTATCCGATCGAGGCGATGGCGTCGACGATCGCGACCTATGACCGCGAGGTCGCCGGACTCATCGTCGGGATCGGCAAGAAGGAATCGGACTGGGGGAAGCATGCGCCGCACGACGCCGCGGGAGACTGCTTCAACTATTTCGGACTCAAGGGTTCGGGAAGCCGCGGGATCGCGATGGGGTATGCCTGCTTCGGTTCGCCGGAGGAAGCCGCAAAGGCGACCGGCGATCGGATCGCGGAGCTCGTCGAAAAGCGCGATACGAGCCGCCCCGAACAGTTTCTCGTGTGGAAGTGCGGCAGTTCGTGCGCGGGGCACGATCCCGACGGCGTTCGCCGCTGGGTCTCGGACGTCCGGACCTATTACGACCGCATCGTGAACTCGTGACAGGTGAAAGACCGCCCGGACGGATCCGGGCGGTTTTCGTATTCCGGTTCACCGGGTATACTGAAAAAAAGAACAGCCTATGTCCTGGATTATCGTGGCCCTGTCTGGATACGCTCTGATGGCGGTCGCGTCGGTATTCGACAAGTTCCTGCTCTCCGAACGGAGGCTTGCCTCGCCGGCGCGGTACGCGTTCCTCGTATCCCTCATGAACCTGCCGTTTCTCGTCCTGATCCCGTTCGGCATCGTTCTCTTTCTTCCGTCCGCCGCGGCAGTCGGAATCGTGTCGGGTGCGGCGTTTCTCTTTTCTCTGCTCGCCCTGTATCGCGCGGTGAAACAAAGCGAGGTGTCGCGGGCGGTTCCGATTGCCGGCGCGGTGTCGGTCGGATTCATGTTCGCTCTCTCCATCGCCGTCGGTACGTCTATCGGTCGCGGGATCACGTTCGTGGAAGTGGTTGCGATCGGCTTGCTCGTCGGCGGTGCCGCGCTTTTGTCTTCCGGTGGGATCGGTGTCCGCGGACCTGGATTCGTCCGGTACGTGGTCCTGTCGGGTGCGTTGAACGCACTGTCTTTCATATTGCTCCGAGAGTCCTATCTGCTCTCGAACTTCGTGACGGGATTCGTATGGTCGAAAGTTGGCATGCTGCTCGCCGGGCTTTCGATCCTGCTTGTCCCGTCCTGGAGGAAGGAGCTGTCATCCGTGCCGAAGCGGTCATCGAAAGCCCGGCCGCGTCGATCGCCTGGGACTATGGCTGCCTTCGTCGCGACGCAGGTTTTCGGCGGGTCGGGGACGATCCTGGTCTCGTATGCCGTTTCCCTCGGATCAGCGACGCTCGTGCAAGGGATGGCGGGCGCGCAGTACGGACTCGTCTTCCTGATCGCTTCGGTGTTGTCGGTCCGGTTTCCGGCCGTGTTCCGCGAGCACATCGGGCATGCGGAGACGGTGCGGAAACTCTCGGCGATCGGTCTTATCGCGTTGGGAATATGGTTGTCGGCACTGTCCGGAAGCGGTACGAACCTTCTATGAACGGACATAACGGGGAAGACCATCGTTCGTTCCGGTTCGTCGCGAAATCGCTCGGCATCGCCGTCGCGTTCACGCTCGTTTTGGCCGGAGGTTTTTTCGCCTACTTCAACCTGCCGGGGCCTGCGCCGCGGGAGGATGTCTCGCTCGGCGTCACGTTCTCGCAGCGGTACGCGCGGGATCTCGGGGTCGACTGGAAGGCGGCGTACCTCGCGGTCCTGGACGATCTCGGCGTCCGTAAGCTCCGGTTGCAGGTCTACTGGGATATCGCCGAGCCGTCCGAGGGAGAATATGATTTTTCGGATACGGACTGGATGCTCGACGAGGCGGCTAAGCGCGGAGTCGAGGTGATCCTGGTCGTGGGTCAGAGGGAGCCTCGGTGGCCGGAGTGTCATATCCCGGCATGGGTTTCGGAGAACGGTGCGGATGCCGTCCGCGAGGCGCGGCTGACCGACTTCATCGGAGAGACGGTCCGTCGGTATCGTGACCGTCCGGAAATACGGATGTGGCAGGTCGAAAACGAACCGTTCGTGAAGTTCTTCGGGACCTGTCCCGTCTTTTCCCGCGAGTATTTCGACCGCGAGATCGCCTATGTCCGGTCGCTTGATCCGTCGCGACCGATCCTTGTGACCGACAGCGGGGAGTTCTCGACGTGGACCGCCGCCGCCGCGCGCGGCGACGTGCTCGGAACGACGATGTACCGGAAGGTGCATAATCCCGCATACGGTTATGTCACCTATCCGCTCGGTCCGAACTATTACCGGTTCAAGGCGGAGCTCATCCGGCTTCTGACCGGAAAGGACCGGTTCATCGTGGCGGAGCTGCAGGCGGAACCGTGGGCGGACGGATGGGTCGCGGGCAAGAGCGTCGCGGAACAGTACGAGACGATGAATCCGGATCTTCTTCGCGAGTACGTCGGTTTCGCACGGCGTGTCGGATTCCCGGAAGCGTATCTGTGGGGCGCGGAGTGGTGGTATTGGCTCAGGGAGAACAAGGGGGAACCGGCCGTCTGGGATACGGCCAGGACCCTGTTTCGGGAAGGGGAAAAGCGATAAATCCGGTATGGCGTTCGACCTCATCCTCGTGCTGCATGACATCCGGAGCGCGCACAATGTCGGTTCCATGTTCCGGACGGCCGATGGGGCGGGTGTCTCGAAGATCTATCTGTCAGGGTATACGCAGGCTCCTGCGGAGAGCGGAAGGACGCGGTTGACCCGGGCCGAGCGTGACCTTGCCAAAACCGCGCTCGGTGCGGAACATTCGGTCCCGTGGGAACGGGTACCCGACTTGTCCGCGCTGGTCGCGCGGTTGCGCGCTGAGGGTCAGTCGATCGTCGCGCTCGAATCGACGAGGGGAAGCGTCGATTATCGGTCGTACCGTCCGGAAAGGGATCTGGCCCTGTTCGTCGGAAACGAGACGGAAGGCGTCAACCGGGATATTCTCGCCGGAAGCGATGCGGTACTCTCGATTCCCATGCGGGGTACGAAGGAATCTCTCAATGTTTCCGTAGCGGCCGGGATTGTCCTTTTCTCCCTGAACGGGTACAATGCGTGACAAAGGGAGGGTCGGCATTGAAAACCGCATATGAAGAAGATAGCGCTTTCCGTCCTGTCGTTCGGGTTGCTCGCGTTCGGGTTCCTGTTCCTGCGAGACGTCGGACGTCCCGCGGACGAACGGGTGTTGGGGGAGAGCGTATCGGTCACGTCGTCGAGTTCGGGAAGCGTTTCCGTCGGAACCGTCGCGTCCGTGACGCCGGTATCAGTCTCCCCGGTCTCTTCGGTGTCGACCGTCTCGGTCGCGCCGGTCTCTTCGGTTTCTCCCGTTTCCACCAAACCGGTCACGTCGGTCTCTTCGGTATCGACCTCGCCGGCGTCCTCGGTTTCCACGACGACGTCCTCCACTTCTTCCGGAACGACGATAGGAACGTCGACGACGTCCGCTTCTTCTCTCTCCTCCGCTTCTCCTTCTCCTTCCGCTTCCGGAACTTCCACGCACACGTCTTCGACCGGCACGAGTTCCTCTGCGGGCACCTCGTCCGGAACCGTCGTTTCGGCCCCGACCGTTTCCGTGAAGCCCGGAATCCCGACCGGTCTTCGGTCTGAAGTCATCGCGCCGCGTACGGTCCGTCTTCGTTGGCAGGCGTCTTCCGGGGGGTCCGGCTCGATTCGCTACCTCGTGAATCGTGACGGAACGTTGCTTTCGAACACGGAGGGAGTCTATTATGACGATCCGTCCGTTGAGGGCGGGAAGACCTATTCGTACGTGATCCAGGCGGTCGACGGGCAGAAGAACGTTTCCGGATGGACGGAGTCCGTATCCGTCACGGTGCCCGCATCGGAGTCGGAAACGACCGTATCCGGAGATGAAAAACCGGTTATCCTGACGGTTGGTGTCGCACCGGAACCGGATAAAGTGTTTGTCGATTCCGACTCCGACGGTCTGTCCGATGCGGAGGAGGTCCGACTCGGGACCGACCCGGACGTTTCCGATACGGACGGCGACGGCTTCCGTGACAGCGAAGAGATACGCGGAGGATTCGATCCGCTCAAGTACTCGCCGGGAGACAAGCGGGACCGCATCTCGTACGAATCACCGAAGTCCCTTCGGACCGACCCGGTCGAACTGGCTCGACGCGAGGATGAACGGTATTCCGTCCGTTCCGTCCAGGCGATCGAAGTCGACGCGAAAGCAAGACCGGTATTCTCCGGCGTCGGGCTTCCGAACTCGTATCTTACCCTGTTCATCTACAGCGACCCCATCATCGTGACCGTGCTGACCGACGACGAGGGGAACTGGAGTTACGCACTCGATCGGGATCTCGAGGCCGGCGATCATGAGGCGTATGTCGCCGTGACGGACTCCATGGGGCGTATCACGGCCCAGTCCAAGGCGCTCCCGTTCACCAAGACCGCCGAGGCGCTCACGATGACCTCACAGCCCTTTCCGACGCAGGCGGCCGAGCAGGGGAACCGATCGTTCCTCTCGCGCTCACTTCCGGTCTATATCGGCGTCGGCGTCGGCATCGCCGTCATCTTCATCGCCGTAATCCTGCTCGTCATCCGCGGACGCTTGCCGCGGTCGGACGCATAAACGGAAAACGGCAGCATATGAAACGGCTTCCCTCGCTCAGGAAACATTCGGTTGTCGCTTATGCCGTGCTGCTCGTCGTCGCGGTGACGGCGGCGATCTTCTGGAACAGCTATTACTCGCTTCGCCGGTTCGAAAGCAGCACGGACGCCCTGCTGCTCAGTAAGGCGCGGCTTGCGGAGGAAGTGTTCGGCACGCTTTCATCCGATTATCTCGCCTCGCCGGAGCGGCTTCAGGCGAAAGTGGGCGAACTCGGTTCCGGCGAGCGCGACGTCGCCGCGATCGTGGTTTTCCGTCGGGCGGAGGATGGGGAAGGGTTCCGCGTGGTCGCGTCGACCGATCCGGAGGACGTCGGGAGTGTCCGTTCCGAACTGCCGTTCATGCTCGCCTGGGAGGAAGAGGCCGGATCCGCGTTTCTGACCAACGATGCCGGGGGAAGATACTGGAACATCGTGAAGCGTATCGATGCCGACAGCGAGAAGGCGGGACTCGTCTTTTTCCGGTTCTCGCTCGCGGAGAACGATGCGTACGTACGGTCCGCCGTGAACCGGGTCTACGGAGTGACGTTCGTCACGCTTATCCCGGTTCTTCTGCTCCTGCTGCATCATCTCCGGTTCTCGCGGTACGCCATCCGGGCTTTGGAACTCGAGGAAGTGGACCGCATGAAGGATGACTTCATCTCCATGGCGAGTCACGAGCTGCGGAGTCCGATGACGGTCATCCGCGGATATGTGGACCTGCTTACGTCGGGCTGTACGCCGGAAGAGGCTCGCGAGTACATCGGTAAGATCGAGGCGACGACGGAGCGGCTCTCGCAGCTTGTCGATGACCTGCTTGACGTCTCGCGGCTTGAACAGGGGCGGCTCCCGATCGATCCCATCCGGACGGATCTCGGCGGTATCCTGGAGGCGCTCGCTGACGACTATGGTATAATCGCGAAGGAAAAAGGACTCGTGTTCGGATACGGGCGGTCGGATACCCCTCCGGTCCTTGCCGATCCGGAACGGGTGAAACAGATTCTCGTCAATCTCCTCTCCAACGCGGTCAAGTACACCCCGGAAGGATCGGTAACCCTCTCCGCCAAGGAGGACGGCGACCGGGTGGTCGTGACGGTGGCCGATACCGGACTCGGCATCTCGGCCGAGAGCCTGCGTGACCTCTTCGCGAAGTTCTACCGCGTGCGGACGGAGGGGACCGCGGAGATTTCCGGCACCGGTCTCGGGCTCTGGATATCGCGCGAGATCGCCCGTCGGATGGGAGGGGATATCGAGGCGGAGAGTATCGAGGGGGTCGGATCGCATTTCAGTCTGTCGCTCCCGAAAGCGGATCGGACATAACGGAAAGATCACTATGGATCACAACGGACGGACGAAGCTCGCGGTGTTCGATATCGACGGAACCATCTTCCGCAAGAACCTGCATTTCGAACTCATCAACGAACTGTCATGGACGGGCGCCTTTCCGAAAGAGGTCCGCAAGCGGCTTACGGAAGTGTACGCGGACTGGCTCGAGCACGAGGGGACCTATGATCAGTATCGTCAGGCGCTCGTCGACCTGTACGCGGAGTATATCCGCGGCGTCTCGGAAGAGAAGGTCCGCGAGGCGAGTCGCGTGGTCATCCCGTTCCATATGAAGCGCACCTATATCTTCGCGGAGCAGCTCATACGGAAATTCAGGCAGGACGGGTACCATATCATCGCCGTTTCCGGTTCGCCGATCGAGATCGTCGAGGAATACAACCGCGACTACCTGCACTTCGATTTCGTCTTCGGGAGCGTCTACGAGAAGGACGACGCGGGGTTCTATACCGGCGGAGCGGTTTTCGAGCCGACAAGGGCGAAGGGCGACGTCGTGAAGACGTACGCGAGCGAGCACGGGCTCTCACTCGACGATTCCTATGGGATCGGCGACACCGAATCCGACGTGAGCCTGCTCGAGATCGTCGACCATCCGATCGCCTTCAATCCGAACCGCAACCTCAAAGAAGTGGCGGAAGAGCGGGGCTGGCGCATCGTGGTGGAGAAGAAGGACGTCATTTACGAGATCGCCGCGCGTCGCGGGGAGTCCATAACCGGAAACGTCATATGATGGTTCTCAATGATTTCATCGATACGTTCCTTCGGCGGACCTTGTGGATCTGGCTGCCGTTCTACGTCTGTCCGATCCTCTATCGGCAGGTGCGGGATAAGTACGGCCTTCGTGACGGGAAGTGATATGGCAATGTCCCCGTTCCGCTCCAAGGCGAGGGCCTGGTCGGTCCTGCTGCTCTGGGCGGGGCTGGTTTTCGCGTTGTCGGCCATGCCGGGCGGGACGCCCGGTTCCACCATGCCGCTGCCGCTTTTGCTCGAGCGAAAAGGGGCGCACGTGTTCGAATACTTCGTGTTCGCACTCCTTTCGTTCAACGCGTTCCGGCTGACGTTTCCGAAGGAGCGGCTGCGATGGTACGTCCTCCTGTCGATCTCGCTGTCGCTTCTCTATGCCTTTTCCGACGAGACGCACCAGCTGTTCGTCCTCAACCGGGAAGGGAAGCTTTCGGATGTAGGGATCGACCTTATCGGGATCATGGCAGGCGCTTCGATCGCCGCGCGATTTCTCCGGCCTCGGAAGCGGTAGTCGTCCCCGTTTTTCAGATGCGCGGACACATGGCGCGAAAACGAAAACCCTCCGGGAAAACCGGAGGGTTTTTCGAAGGCGCCGTTTTACAGGCTCTTCACCTTCTCGACGAGGGCCTTGAAGGCGTCCTGGTCGCGGACGGCGAGGTCCGAGAGGACCTTGCGGTCGAGTTCGACGTTCCTTTCCTTGAGGAGTCCGATGAACCGGCTGTAGCTGACGTCGAAGGCGCGGAGCGCGTTTCCGAGGCGGACGATCCAGAGCGAACGGAACGTACGCTTCTTGTTGCGGCGGTCGCGGTAGGCGTAGGAGCCGGCCTTCATCACGGCCTGCTTGGCCGCGGCATACTGGCGGCTGCGCCCCCAGCGGTATCCTTTGGCGGCCGCGAGAACGTTCTTGCGGCGCTTGTTCGCGGCGGTGCCGCGCTTCACACGGGTCATAGCGGTTCGGACTTACGGATGGATATACGTTCGGAGATGGTACGGGGAACGGAGGGAAAAGTCAAGGTTCCCGATTACGCGTAGGGGAGGGCCTTCTTCACGTTCTGCTCCTCCTTCGCGAGCTTGAATCCCTTCTCGACGCGCTTGGCACGCGTCTGGGCTCCCGTATCGCGGCTGTTGTAGTGGTTCTGTCCCGAGGCACGGCGGAGAAGTTTTCCGCTTCCGGTGACCTTGACCTTTTTTACGACCGACTTCTTCGTCTTCTGCTTCATAGGATTGCTTATTGCTGCTGTCTTATTCCTTCCGTGTCGGTCAGCCCTGGATGATGAGGATGCTGATGCCGTTCTGGATGTTCTTCATCTCTTCCTCGACCTTGTAGGGGACCGTCAGCGTGGCGAGGAATTCTCTCATCGCGTCCTTCGCCCGGTCGCGCATGGCCTTTTCCCGGCCTCGGAGGAGGAGTTCGATCCGTACCTTCTGACCCTTCGTGAGGAACTTTTCCGCCTGGGTCCGCTTGAAGTCAAGATCGTGCTTGTCGACGCGGAGTCCGATGCGGATGCCCTTGATGTCGACTTTCTTCTGATTGCTCTTCGCCTGCTGCTCCTTCTTGGTCTGCTGGTACTGGAACTTCCCGTAATCGAGGATCTTGCAGACCGGAGGATCCGCCTGCGGGGAGACCTCGATGAGGTCGAGCTCTTCCTCGCGCGCGATCTCGAGCGCCTGTTCGGTCGGCATCTCACCCCTCGGTGTTCCGTCGCTTCCGATAAGGAAGACGACCGGTGCCGCGATCTTCTCGTTGGCCCGGAATCGGATGATCACCTGAGGCTTCGGTTTCGGACGATGATGTCTGCGTCGTCTCATAGCGTATGTTCGTTCGGTCCCGTACGGGGCCGTCTTTGTGGAGTTGATGGGAATCGCACCCATGTCCAGACGCGTTTTTCCAGGACCCTCTACAAGCGTGTTCCGCCTTCTGTTCCCCGGGAGGCGATAAGACGGACGGAAGTCCTTCCGGGACGACCCTTCATGCCGGACCGGCGGGGTGAAGGGATGAAAGACCTTCGCCGGACCGCCTGATGATATGACACCGGAGTTCCCGTATCAGGCGTCGGGGTTCCGATGGCTCTCGCGCTTAGGCGAGGGCGGAAGCGAAGGACGGAGCGAACGCGTTGGCGAACGCCGTCTTCACCTTTGAAACGATGTTGGCGTGTATCGTGTGCGGGGATTTTTTACGATGATTCCCCACATCGGCTTGCAGGTTCTGAACGAGCGCGCTGTCGAAACTCGGCAACCCCATGCCATCGCGTGGCGATGGAAATTCCAAGGTCCAAGCACGGATTCCCCGGGAATCGGATGCTTGGGTATGGGAACTTCAGGTCCGGAGTGCCCGACGCATATCCCGCGACGCCTCCCGTCGCTTGATCGTCTCGCGCTTGTCGAACTGCTTTTTTCCTTTTCCGACGGCAAATTCGAGCTTCACGAGTCGGTTCTTAGTGTACACCCGGATAGGCACCAAAGTCAAGCCTTCGACACGCGATTTTCCAATCAGGGAGCGGATTTCCGACTTCCGCAGGAGGAGCTTTCGCGGTCGCGTGTCCTCGTGCCGCGTGTCCTTGTGAGCGTGTTCGTAGCGGGGGATGAGGGAGTTCGTCAGGTGAAGCTCGTTTCCGTGGACGGTCACGAAGCTTCCCTTGAGGCTTATATGGCCGGTCTTTACGGATTTCACCTCGTTGCCGGTCAATGCCAAGCCGGCCTCATAGCGGTCCATGAGTTCGTAGTCGAACGAAGCTCTCTTGTTGACGGCAAGCGTTTTCATGGCTTCACTCTAGCGCGTTGCGACTCATTCTTCAAGCCAAAAGGAAAAAGCGCCGTAGGTTTCTACGTGCGCTTTCTCATGTGTTTTTCGATATCCCGCTTCAGGATACCGAGAGTCGCGACCGGTATCCCGGGAATCGGGCAGAGCGGGACCGAGATGATCGTGATGACCGAAAGGGGAATATATTTCCACCATTTGGCGATCAGTACCGGGCGTGCTGATTTGAAAAAAGCCGAAAAACTATCCACGGCACACATGACCGGGAAAGCCAGGTGAAGAGGAATAATGGGCATGGGCCCTCCTTTTTGGATTCGTTATTGAAGGTTCTATATAACTATTATAGCACTAATATAGTATCAGGTCAAGACTTCCCAAGGTGCCGATTTCGGAATAGGATGAAGCCATGAAGACCCAATGGGCGGAGCGGATCCGCGAGGTGATCGACCGTTTGCACGGGGAAGGAGTCCTTCCCCCTTTTGATGTCCCCGAAATACGGGTCGAGTGGACCAAGGACGAGCGGTACGGTGAATTCACGAGCAATATCGCGCTTGTCATCGCGAAGTCGGCCAAGAAGCCGCCGATGGAGATCGCAGCGATGTTGGCGGAGCGGCTCTCCGGTGACGGGGAGACTGTCGAGGCGGTCGCGCCGGGATATGTGAATATCCGGTTGTCACAGGTATCTATGGCTTCGGTCGTGACGGACATCCTTCGGGATGGATCTTCCTACGGGAACGGCCGTTCCGGCGAGGGTATCCGGGTGAACAACGAGTTCGTGTCGGCGAACCCGACCGGACCGATGCATCTGGGAAACGGCCGCGGCGGATTTTTCGGGGATACGCTGTCGAACGTGCTGCGCAAGGCCGGATTCGACGTGACGAGCGAATACTACGTGAACGACGGCGGCGGACAGGTGATGAAACTCGGGCACAGCGTATTGCGCGACGCCGAGGCCGTTTACGGCGGCGAGTACATCGACGAGATCCGCGCGGCGCTCGGCGTGGGGGAAGATGCGTCCGTATCGGACGAGGCCGGCGTGCGCGAGCTGGGCGAGCAGGCGGCGGATTTCGTCCTGCGCGAATACATACGGAAATCGCTCGACGAGAAGATGCGGATCCGGTACGACTCGTTCGTCTCCGAGCGGAACGACATCGTGGAAAAGGGGCTTGTCGATCGTGCGATAGGCGTCTTTCGGGAGAAGGAACTCGCCTACGAATCCGAAGGCGCGCTCTGGCTTCGGACAACGGACTTCGGGGACGACAAGGACCGGGCGCTCGTGAAGTCCGACAGGGAGCGGACCTACTTCGCGAACGACTGCGGGTATCTTTTGTCGAAGATCGAGCGCGGCGCGGACCGACTGATCCTGACCCTTGGGGCCGACCACCACGGATACGTCGCGCGTATCCGCGCCGCCGCCCGGGCGCTCGGATTCGAGGGGAGGTTCGACGTGCATATCGTGCAGCTCGTGCGGCTCGTGAAGGACGGCAAGGAGGTCCGCATGTCAAAGCGGGCCGGGAACGTCGTCACGATCGACGAGCTGGTCGACCGGGTCGGACACGACGTGGCGCGGTTCTTCTTCCTGATGCCGTCGCTCGATTCGCATATGAACTTCGACCTCGGTCTCGCCGAGGAGCATTCCGAGAAGAATCCGGTCTTCTACGTGCAGTACGCGCACGCGCGCCTCTCAAGCATCCTTCGCAAGGCCGAGGAGGCCGGCATATCCGCGTCCGCGACCGGTCTCTCGTCACTCGATCATCCCAAGGAGCGCGGACTCATGCGCGAGCTTATGTTCTTTCCCGAGCTGTGCGCCGAGGTCGCGGAGAGCGGGGCTGTGCACCGGCTGCCTCAGTATGCTATCCGCCTCGCCGATCGCCTGCATTCCTTCTATGCCGATTGCCGCGTGATCGACGAAGCGGATATTCCGCTCTCTTCGGCCCGGCTGGCGCTCGTTTCGGCCGTGCGGACGGTGCTTGCCGAGACCCTGCGCCTCGTCGGGGTTTCCGCGCCGGAGAAGATGTAGTATTATGGAGTCATAACGGGTGCCGGACAGGGAAGGGAGTCCGTCGCTTTTTCTTGTGTCCGGTATATCCCAAAAAACGAACCGAAACATATGGCGAAACGACCGCTGAAGAAGGACGAGCAGGTCACCCATTTCGCACTCAAGTTCGTCACGCCGATCCTGGCGGCGTTCATCGTCGCCGCCGCGATCGACATCTTCTCCCTCAGTCGTTGGACGGGCGAGATCGTCCGCGTCAGTTTCTGGGAATATCTTCCGTCCTGGCTCTCGTAAGCTTTTTCTCGTATGCGTTCCGGGACCGTCTTCTACCTGATGCGTCACGGCGAGGCGCGCCAGAACGTCCTGGGAATCCTCGACTCGTTTCCGGGGAATCCCGTCTTCGGCCTGACCGATTTCGGAAAGCGGCAGGCGGAATTCATGGCCGGAGAAATCGTCCGCCTCGGTGCGGATCTTCTATTCGCTTCTCCGATGCGCCGGACTCGCGAGACGGCGGGGTTTGTCGCGAAAGCGTGCGGACTGTCCGTCCGGTACGACGACCGGCTCCGCGAGATAGGGTTCGGTTCGTGGAACGGGACGCCTGCGGAGGCGTTTCTCGGACCGCGCGGAAAATATCACGATCCGCTCCTGCGGATCGACGGCAACGTCGAAGAGGGACTCGAGAGCGCGCGCGACATGAGGGCCCGACTCGTCGAGTTCCTTGCGGATACGCTTTCGGAACACGAGGGTTCGCGGATAGCGATCGTCTCTCATGGCGATCCGCTCGAGCAGCTGCACGGCATCCTCGTCGGCGACGATATCGTCGTGACGATGACCGGATGGTATCCGAGGAAGGGCGAGGTGACCGAAGTGTCCGTCCCGCCCGGCTTCCGGGAGACGATGCTCGCACGCGAACCGCTGCTCTCTTCGGCGAATCCCTCCTGAGTGCGTTATACTGTCGGTATGAGAGAAGATCGCCGCGAACTCATCGAGACGCATGTCGGCACGGTCTGCTTCCGTGAGACGGATGCCGGTATCCGGATACTCATCGCGAAGCGTCAGTCGACGAGGAGTCTCTATCCGGGACTCTGGGAGTGCGGTGGCGGGCAGGTCCGCTCCGGCGAGAATTTCGACGAGGCCGTACGCCGGCAGACGCGCGAGGAGTTCGGTATCGAAATCGGTGACGCGGTCCCGTTCTCGACCTACGAGATCGCCGTGCCAGACCTGCCGCAGCGGAAGATTCCCGGAGTCCTGTTCGCCTGCTTCTGCGAGCCCGGTGATGGCGGGAACGCGGTGTCCGTATGCGATATCCGCGAGCACTCGGAATGCCGATGGCAGTCGATCGATGACCTGTCCGGATTTGACTTCATTCCCGGTATACGGGAAGATATCCGCGAGGGCTTGGAGGTCTATTCCCGGCGGATGGACAGGGTTCACAATCGGTAAAGGCGACGATGGAGCCCTGCCCGCAATGCTTTCGATAGCGATGCAGGCTGGATATCACTCCGGAGTCCCGAACGGTCGGGACGCGCCTCGGAAAGAAACGTCAGTCATGCGTGAGAAGGTGGCCAGCCTTCGCGAAGCGCTTCGGCTTGGCAAGTAGAATCCGACGGGTAGGCCCGTTATAGCCATGAATGAAGGCAAGAGCCCTTCCTTTGGTCATTGGATCTTGGGATTCGGTTCTTGCGAAAGAAGGTGGTACCACGGTCTTTCCGTCCTTCCCTGTTTTTCAGGGAGGGATTTTTTGTTTTCTTATGAAAGATTTTGAACATAAGCGACCGTCAACGGAGCGGAATCCCGCTTCGTTCGAGATGATGAAGGTTCCGGAGGTTGTTTCGGAAATCGAATGGGGCGCGCAACTCTATTCGGTTTTGCTCTGGAACGTGAACGGCCGCGGGGTATTGCGCGATGAGAACCTCGGACGGGGATTTTCTGAGTACTTCGATCGGGAGTCTGTCGGGAAGGATGCTGCAGACGCGCTGGAGCGGATGTATCAGTCCGGAGCGGACGAGGAGTCGCTCAGGACATTGTCGTTCGCCTACTCCCGGCCTCGGAGGCTCGACGAGGCGATCCGTTTTATCGGCACGCATAAGCCGGACGTATCGGATCCTATGGCGCTCGCCGCTGATTTTCTCGATCTCATAAGGAGGTTCGATGATTTCTTCGCCGGTTCTCCGGAAGCGGAGACTCTTAGACAATCGTTGGAACGCGATCGGAGTGTTCGGAAACGGGATGCCGAGGATACGAAGCGAAGACTCGCGCGGCTTATCGGATATTTCCGTCCCGATGTCCGGACATCATCCATCCGTACCGTGAATTTCGTCCCGACGGATCCTTTCGCGAGGAAAGATACCGGAAGCGCATCGTTGTTCGGTGATGAGTTGGTGATAGCGTCGCATGGCGAGAATATACACAATCAGGATCACGAATTCCTGCACGGTATCATCAATCCGATTGTCGATAAGCTCTCGTCGAGACTGGGTGACGACGAAAAAACGTCGATTTCCCGGCTTGCGAACCCCGCTCTGAAGAACGACTACGGCGAAGGTTGGTACAGTCTGCTCTGCGAGGAACTGATCCGGACGTTCAAGGAGGTCGTCGAGCTCGGAGGCGAAGGAAATCTGGACTTAGACGGTTTCGTAAAAGCGGTTTCCCTGATCGGCGAGGAAGAATTCTCCCGCTCTCTTTCTCAGGAGTCCGGTCTGCGGGAGCAGTGTGCGGAGATGGGGATCGCGACGATCGAGGATCTCCGATCGAGAGCCGTCGAATACTTCGATCGGTTCGTGCGCCCGAAAACAAGCCCGCTCCGGGGAAGGATTACCCGACTGTACCGGGAGTATTCCGAGCTGCGGGATGAAGTGACGAATTTTGAATCGTTTATCCTGGAGAGGCTTCCTAATCTGCTGAATTCTCTGTGATATGACCATCGGAAAGACCGATTCAAAATGCGATTTCGGAAAAAAGACGCGTCTTTGAAAATGACAAAGAATAAAAAACCGTTATCGAAGTCGTTCTTGCTAGAACGTGACTTCGATAACGGGTTTCGTGGGTCGTGGGTCATGAACGTTTTTCGTTCTTTTCAATGGGATCTAAGGTGGATCCGTAGAGAATGAGCAGGAACACTCCTATTGCTCCGAGTATCTGAATCGAATGGAAGAGTTCGGCGAACAACGTGGTTCCGAGATAGGTAGCGATCGCTGTTACACCCAGAAGCGGAGCGTTAAGATCGGTTAGAGGGGCGTTTCTTATCGCACTGACGCAGTTTCGTACCATAATCGCCGACAGAATAAGATAGGACAGAGAAAATAGCAGGTATAATCCGGGTTTAAAAGACGACGGTGAATACAATGACGCTGAGTTCATTGCGGAAAAGATGCCAGCAAGATAACCGAAGACGGCGAAGCTGACTCCGATCTGTTGCTTGTAAATGTTCATGGTGACCTACCTTTTTGTTTATGTTGAGCTCAGGAATTTCCCTGATTTACTATTATACATCTAATTATAATATTTGTCAATATTCCCGTGCTTCCTGTCCTGTTTGTGGCGGAAAAGAGCCATAAGCGGAACAGGAAGCGGGGGTATCTCGCAAGAATGCGACATCTTCCGAAATGTCCTCGGAAACGGGATAACTTCTCTACCGACCGGCGGATCGCAGCGCCAAGTGTTTCCAGTGGTGGCGGGAAATCCTATGAGTGACCATGAATGAGGAGTTTTCACGTTATCGCAATCGTCTTATAATTCCACTGATATCAAGCGTATGATCAGAAAGATCGATCCGAAATCCGA
>JAAXXG010000016.1 GCA_013334575.1 Candidatus Moraniibacteriota bacterium
CGGAGGTGAAACCGTTCACCTCCTCCTCGCGCAAACGAAAACCCCCTTTCGGGGGTTTTTCTGTGCGCTCGGCAGGAATCGGACCTGCGACCTTTTGGACCGCAACCAAACGCTCTATCCACTGAGCTACGAGCGCGCTTCGGCCGGAATCGCTTCCGGAACCGTCACTTAAATATGCAGTATCCGCTCGACGATGTCAACCAGGGTCGGTTCATATTCCTTCTCCGGGGCATGCTTCCGCATGACCTGGCGAAGAATCTCGGAGTCGTTTCCTTCGAGGGGGATGTGGAGTCGCGGCGTGAGGACACCGGCGATATCGAGGATAAGATGCTTCGGGAATTGCGGGTGCCCTTCGATGATCCAGAACGAGGTGATCGCCTTGTATTCGTAGAATTCCCGACCGACGAGGATTCCCTTTTCGGTGATCATGTATTCGGTGGATTCGGCCGGGCGACTGAGGAGGAGGTAGCCGGTCATGCCGATCAGGATGAAGGTGATCGCCATGATAGGGCTGTCGGTATAGATGGCGTATGCGACAATGGCGATGAGCGCCGTGACGGTACCGACGAGTAGCTTCCTGGATTCGAGGAAAGGCGAATCCTGCCCCTCGGATTCCCAATGGGCAAGGATCCGTCCGGTGCGGTATGACTGCTGAGCCGACGTCTCCGCGGGAGCCTTCGGCCGGGGATCCTCGACGGGTTCCCGGACGGTATCGAGAAACGGGGATGTGGACGCGGTTTCGGTTCGATCCTCGGAAGTGCGCAAATCAAGACTCATACGTTCGGGGGAATGATTCGAATACAGTATAGCATGGACGCGCTTCACAGTCGGGCGGAATCCTGTTAGCCTGATCCTGAAGGTCGTCGCGAGGCGACGCGCGGGAGGAATGGTCGAGCGGTTGATATATTTTGAAGCAGAATTTTTTCGGAGCGGAGGAGTGGCCGAGCGGTTGAGGGCTCGTCCCTCCGAGCGGGTCCGCGCACTCCACTTTGTGGAGATGTCGCGGAAAGGCGGATGTTCGATGTAAGTTGGAAATACGGAGAGGTGGCAGAGCGGTCGAATGCGCCGGTCTTGCCAGCCAGAGGCTGGTCACCCTCCGGGTGAAAAACCGTCGGACCCGAAAGGGTCTCGTGGGTTCGCCCGGGCATGCACTGCACCGCTCATGATCTCGTAGTGCACCCCGTGCATGCGGGGCGAATCCTGGTATGATAACAATCGATGCAATCATATTCCTGATAAGCGGAGGAGTGGCCGAGTGGTTGAAGGCAACAGTCTTGAAAACTGTCATACCTGCAAGGGTATCGTGAGTTCGAATCTCACCTCCTCCGCTTATCAGGAATAATACGAATGCCCGGGCGAATCTCACCTCCTTCGCTCTGAAAAAATTCAGAAGACGGTCTTGCCAGCCAGAGGCTGGTCACCCTCCGGGTGAAAAACCGTCAGGCCCGAAAGAGTCTCGTAAGTTCGAATCTCACCGCTTCCGCAAGTAAGATCGTATATGGCCCTCGAAGCGACTCATATCAGGTTCGCGCTTGATGTCCGTGATGAATTCGGGATCGCGGACGTTTCGCGATACCTTTCGGGAGCGATCTATCCGGATTCGAGGTATCTGACCCGGGTGTCCCGTGACCTTACCCATCCGAAGGACTTCGGTTCGATTCCGCTTCCGAAAGACGATGATTTCCGCAAGGGGTGGGAGACGCACCTTATCTATGATCTGATACAGGGTGACGTTTTCGCGGAGCGGACGGGAAAGAAGGATATGGTTTTCGGAGACGAGGAATGGCGGGTCCGGACGGTCTTCAAGGTCGTGCAGAACGGATTAGACCTGGCGGCACTCGATATGTCCGCCGTACCAGGATGTCTGAATGTGATCTTGACGCCGTTCGGGGAATCGGAGGAGGCGGTTCGGACCTATTTCCGTTCCGTTTCGGAATTCTTCGAGGCCGGGTGGACCGGAATCGACGAGATGCCGGTATTCCGGGCGGCCCTTTCGTCCGATTCGGACGGAACGGTCCGGAATATTCTGGAAGATTTGGCGGAGCGGTATTCCGATATCCTTGGGGATGCGGAGGCGATGGACTGGCTCGCCGGCGTATATGATGAGACATTGCGAAGATATCGGGCGATTTCGGTATAACTGAGTGTGCATATGGAAAACGGGGCCCTCAAAGATACGACGCTCCTGTTCCTGGTTCGTCGCGAAGAAGGCGGAGCGGTCTCGGAAATTTGTCTCTCGATGAAGAAACGCGGGTTCGGCACCGGGAAGTGGAACGGGGTCGGAGGAAAACTCGAGCCAGGAGAATCGATCGAGGATGCGGCCAGGCGAGAGACGGAAGAGGAGATCGGGGTTCGGGTCGGTTTGATCCGGCAGATGGCGCAGCTCGAATTCCGTTACGGTCCGCGGCCCGACTGGGATCAGCTCGTACACGTGTTCTTCGCGGAAGACTGGGAAGGGGAACCGGAGGAGTCGGAGGAGATGCGTCCGGAGTGGTACGCGGTCGCCGATATCCCCTTCGGTTCGATGTGGCCGGACGACGCGATCTGGCTTCCGGAAGTGCTCGCGGGCAAGACGATTTCCGGTCGGTTCCGTTTCCGTGAAGGGGAGATGATCGCGTGGTACGAGCTTATTAACGAGACCGACCGCGAGTGAGGTTGGACTGGCCTATTTCATATTTTCGGTCAAAGAGGGCCGGCCTTTACGTTTTTTTGAGAGTGCGCTAGGGTTGTCCGTGTCTCTTATGTCTGTATCTTTAACTTAAATCCGAAGCAAATGCACTTCGTAACGGATTTCAACCAGGCTGTTCTACATCCCAATCCGCATCTGGAGAAGGAGATTCTCGATCGACTCTTTCGGACTCAGTGCCGTCCCGAGAGATGTACGCGGAAGGCGTTCGCGAGAGCGGGTCTTCCTGAGACGTTGTTCCTAGCAGTCCGGGATATGGTATACGAGCCGGAGTATAGGGATCGGTTGCAACCGGCTCCAGGTGTCATCGAGGTGTTCCGATGTCTGCTCGAGGATGGTCACGACGTGTCGGTCGTGACGTCACGGACGGGCAATTCATGCGAGTTGGCAGAGGCGTGGTTCCGTGAGCGGAGCGGGCTCTGCGTCCCGTTCGTGGGGATCGGAAAGGATCGGGAAGGCATGAAGATGAGCAAGGGCCCCGCTCTTCGAGGTCTCGGTGCCGACTTTTATCTGGACAATAGCGCAAAGAAACTTTCCCTGCTTGTCCGGGAGCGCGGTCAGTTCGATAGGGCGTTTCCTAAGCTCTTCCATCTGAGACCGCGGGAATCGGATGAGAACTGGTCGCCTCCGTATACGTTCCCGATCTTCTCCTGGTGGCAGGTTTTCGAGATGGTTACCGCGATTGCCGCTTCATGAACGACATGTTCCTTCCCTGCCCGTCCGAGAGAGTATCTCTTCGGACGGGTTTGTTATTCGTATCCCTTTTTCGACGGGTCTCTCGCCTTATTTTCTTATCCGAGGAAGAGCGGAATACTTCTGTCGTATCGCGACATTTGACAACATTTTGAACGGTTGCTAGAGTGACGTGGCGTGTCAGGAAGGTTTACACCTTTTCGGACGTCCCGAACTCTCGGGTTCGGGTTTTTTGTTGGTTTAATAGCTTCATCAATGCTTAAACGGAGAAACCGATGAGCAACATCGAAAAAAAAGGCAATGGCGTCAAAATCGACACCTCTTCAGCTCGCTCTCTCATTAACTGGAAGTCGCCCGACATTCCAGTAGAAAAGTATGGCGTCAACTGCATCTACCTCAAAGAGGTCCAGGGATTTGTGGCGACCTGCCCGGACAATACCTTCGATGCCGACAAGCTGACGATCATGGAGCGCACCGATTTCGACAAGATGGTACGTCATCAGGCAAGCAGGCTCGGCATGACCGGCAGGACCAGTTCCGACAGCAAGGGTCGTGGCTCTCGCCGCCACTCTCGTCGACACTGAGAGGCCTTATCATAGGTCAATCCGTATCTCAACCCCAAGGAGCAGGACTTCTTGGGGTTGGTTTTTTAGTTTGTCTCATGTCTTCCGGTATTATCCGGTAGCCGGCAGGGTGATTTTTATCGGAAACCTCGGTTCCTTGGGATTTACATATCACGCTGCCTTGCTTCTCTTGGTGTCTTTAATTATCGTGCGACGACGATGCCGAAGACTGATCCGGTTCCGGCTTTTTTCAATACCTTGGCGCACTCTTCCAGCGTCGCGTCGGTCGTCGCGACGTCGTCGACGAGCCAGACGGTCCGGCCGGCAAGGTCCCGTTTCGCGGAAGGATTCCGCGGATCGAGCGAGAACGCGCCGCGGAGATTCTCCCGGCGTTCCTTCGCGCCGCGACTCCGTGCCTGCGGAAGCGTGAACCGGTGTCGGACAAGCAGGTCCTCGCGGATCGGAACCGGCAGGTCCGGGACAAGTGAGGCCGCGAGCGGTTCGGAAAGAAGGAGGGACTGGTTGAATCCGCGGTAGCGGAGTTTCCACGGGTGGAGCGGGACGGGAACGATGAAATCGGGAAGCGGAAGCTCCGTCTCCCGTACGGCTTCGGCGATCGTTTTACCGAGCGGGAGGGCGAGTTCGGTCACATACTCGTACTTGAGGATGTGAATCGCATCGGCGACGTCGCGCGCTTCGCGGAAAGCGACGGGAGCGAATACGCCGTCGAGCGAGTGCCTCTTTGCGCATGCAAGGCAGGTCCGTCCCTCGGGGGTCACGACGCTTTCACAGAACGGACATCGGTGCTCATGCAGACGTGGCGCGTTCTTTCGACAGGAATCGCAGAGATAGGATCCCGACGATCCGCAACCGATACAGGTGCGGGGGAACAGTACGTCGGCGACGAATTCCCGTACGGCTTCGGCGATATTTTTCGCGGATCCGAGTTCGTTCATCGGCGTTCCTGTCTCTGCTCGATACACCGTATCGCGCCGTCGCGGACGGAAAGGGCCAGGCGCCGTCTCGAGACGGTCGGTTTCGACATGAGTGTCCGCGCAATCGGGCGCTCGACGAACTCTTCTACGTTCCGTCGGACAAGACGGGCGCCTTGTTCGGGAACCTGGCTTCGGTCGGCAAGGAACGTGATGACGGAATCCGGCACAAGGATCGAGACGCCGTTCTTCGCGAGACGTTTTCGGAGGGCGCCTGTTTCGAGACGGACGATCTTCCTGATGGCGTCCCTGCCGAGCGCGCCGAATACGACCGTGCGGTCGATCCGGGCGAGCAGTTCGGGTCGGAGGGCGGTCCTAAGTTCCTCGAGTGCCTTTTTGGAGGCCGTCTCGTGGTCCGTTCCGGACTCCTTGCCGAAGCCGATGCGCCCGTCCCGAAGGAAAGCGCCGGTTCCGGCGTTCGACGTAATCACGACGAGCGCATCGCGGAAGCTGACCTTTCTTCCGTCCGCGTCTGTCAGCATGCCCTCGTCGAGAATCTGCAGCAGGACGTTCGCGACGTCCGGGTGAGCCTTGTCGATCTCGTCGAACAGGACGATCGCATGGGGAGTCCGGCGAATCCGTTCGGTAAGCCGTCCGCCTTCGCCATAGCCGACATATCCGGCAGGCGCGCCGATCATCTGCGCCACGCTGTGCCGTTCCATGTATTCGCTCATGTCGAGCCGGATGAGTCGGTCGCTGCCGCCGAAGAATTCCTCCGCCACCGTTTTGGCAGCGAGGGTCTTGCCGACGCCGGTCGGTCCGAGAAACAGGAGTGACCCGAGGGGCCGTTCAGGGTCACGGATGCCGGAGAGGGCGCGAAGGAGTGCGGATTCGATGGCTTCTACGGCGTCCTCCTGAAAGGCGATGCGGTTTCGGAGGGCTCGACCGAGTCGTGCAAGGCGTTCTTCCGGGCGGTCGCGTTCAAGCGTGGAGAGCGGGATTCCGGTGATCGCCGCGACCGTCTCGAGCAGGTCGTGTTCGGAAAGGGGGATGCGTTTCGATTCCGTCCGTCCGTTCCTGCGGCTCAGGCGCCCGATCTCCTTTCCGATCCTGAGTTCCTCCTCGAGCATCGCGGCGGCGTCTTCCAGGCGCCCTTCCGAGAGAAGAAGCTCTTTTTCTCCGATGATATTCTTCCGGGCACTTTCGAGCGCGGCCGCGGTCCGCTCCGAGGACGTGTTTCCGGAGCGGTTCCTGAGGAGGGAGGCCGCCTCATCGAGAATGTCGATCGCCTTATCCGGAAGGAACCGGTCGTGCAGATGGCGGACGGAAAGGTCGACCGCGAGGTCGAGGACCGGATTCGCTATGGAGACGCCATGGAAGGATTCGTAGGCGGGGCGGATGGCGCGGAGGAGGTGCTTCGTCTCGGCGACGGAAGGTTCGCGTACGGAAACCGGCTGGAACCGACGTCCGAGCGCGGGGTCTTTCTCGATGTGTCTTCGGTATTCGGCCGGAGTGGTCGCGCCGATGACCCGAATCTCGCCGCGCGCCAGTGCCGGCTTCAGTATGTTGGCGGCGTCGAGGCCGCCTTGGGTGTTGCCGGCGCCGACGATGGTATGGAGTTCGTCGATGAAGAGGATGATGTCCGGGTGTTCCTTCGCCTCTCGTACGATTTCCTTTATCCGGGCTTCGAATTCGCCACGGAAATTCGTGCCGGCGACGACGAGTGCCAGATCGAGCGCGAGGATACGTTTTCCGGCGAGTGCCGATCCGACCTCGCCTTTGCCGATTCTGGTCGCGAGTGCCGAGACGATAGCGGTCTTGCCGACCCCGGGCTCGCCCAGAAGTACCGGATTATTCTTCTGTTTCCGTCCGAGAATGCTGACGATGCGTTCCATTTCCGTCTCGCGGCCGAAGAATGCCTCGCCGCGTTCCGAGGATTCGCGCCCGAGATCCGTGGCGTACTGGGAGAGTGCCGGAGGGAGGCCGTTTCGGTCGGTTCGGGGTCCGGAGAGGGTCGGAATCGGGAAGTCGAGAAGCTTGGCGAAATCGGGGATGCGGTCCGGGCCGAGATGAGTCTCGAATTCGGCGACGACACGCTTCCGATCGATGCCTGCCATGTCGAGAACCCGCTTTGTTTCGCGGTCCGGCCGCGAAAGGACGGCATGAACGATGTGCTCGGTCCCGACATACGGGGAACCGAACTGTCGCGCGGATCGGAACGCCGTCACGAGGAGGTCCTTGGTTTCCGTCGAGAGGGAAATGGACTTTCCGGCCGGCTTGCGGGAGGAATCGGAAGAGCCGGGGCCGATGTCGATCGATCGGATGCCTGCGTTCACGAGCAGTAGGTTGCCCAGGCTGCCGTCCTCGGAGAGGATTCCCGAAAGCAGGTGTACCGGCCGGACGGAACCCGTGCCGGATTCCGTTGCCAGTCGTTCCGCGGTCTCGAATATGCGGCGAGCGTGATGGGAGAGCTTTTCGGAGAAGAAGGGATCCATATTCGTCATGATAGCATGTCGGCCCACGGGTATTCGGAACGTCAATCGTATTTCGCCGTGGGCACGATGTCAACCTTTCCCGTTCGAACGGCTTTCCGTTCCCGGCTATCGGACATCCGTGATATACTGAACGCAAAGCGGGGACCGGCGGTCCGATGTCCGATTTCTGAAACGAACGGAAACAGTATGGGCGTATTCTCCAAAGACAGATTTCTCGGTGTCGATTTCGGCACGGAATCCATCAAGGCCGTCGAGCTCGAGCTGCGCGGTGGCAGCGCATACCTCACGAACTACGGCGAGGCGACCCTTTTCTCTCCGCAGGATCCGAAACGTCCCGCAGTGCGGTCTTTTCAGGAGGACATCGCCATCCATTTCCGGGCGCTTCTTACGAGAATGAATCCCGGAACGAGAGAAGTCTGTATCTCGATGCCCTCGTTTCTCGGTCTTATTTCGTTGATCGATTTTCCGCAGATGACGGATGCCGAGCTTGAGGAGGCGGTCCGGTTCGAGGCAAGGAAATATATTCCGAGTCCGCTCGAAGAAGTCTCCCTTTCCTGGGAATCCATCGGACGGAAGTCCGAGCCGGACCCGTCGGCGGATGCGGCGTCGGCGGCCTCGTCACGGACGGAAGTGCTGCTGGTCGCCGCGCTCAACAAGGATGTGGCTCAGTACGAGGGATACGTCAAGTCGGTCGGCTACGGGATGAAGCTTCTCGAGCTCGAGACATTTTCCATCGTCCGCGCGGTCGTCGGGGAGCGGTCCGGGACGAGTCTCGTCATCGATGTCGGTGCGCGTGCCGCAAACCTCATCCTTGTGGAGGACGGTTTCGTGAAGAAAAGCCGGAGTATCGATGCCGGTGGCCGCGATATCACGCGAGCTCTCGCCGAAAGCCTGAACATTTCTTCCGATCGGGCGGACGCACTCAAGAAGAGCGGGAAGGACTTCCTGAACGCGAAGGATGTCGCCATCATCCTTCCGGCTATCGAGACGATCGTATCCGAAGCGGATAGGATGATCGGAGCCTGGAAGGCGAAGCGACCCGGTGCCGAGATCGGGAGGATCATTCTCTCCGGCGGCACGAGTCGGCTTGCCGGACTGCCGCAATACCTTTCCAAGCGGCTTGGCATTCCGGCGGAGCTTTCCGATCCGTGGAAATCCGTCGAGATTCCGTCGGCACTCCGGCCGAAGATCGGATCTATCGGATCTTCCTTCTCGGTGGCCATCGGGCTCGCGTTGTTCGGAGTCGCAGAAGCGAAGAGGAAAAAGTGAGCGACCTTTCGGATTGCGACCGGATCCGGTTCGGGGTATAATTTTCATGTTGGCGGTAGGTAAACAGAAAAAGGAAAACGTATGCCGGGAATGAACTTGGCGCATTCGTCGCAGGATTCTGATAAGATTCGGACCGGTTTTCATGTAGGTCCCGGCCTGCTGTTCCTGATAGGGATCGTGACCGCGGTCGTGCTTGCTTGGGGAGGACTTTCCGTCTATGAGGGAATCCTTACGAAGAGCCTCGAGGAGACGGATTCCAGGATAGCGTCGGAACAGGAGGGGATGCCGCAGGCGAAGATCGATCAGGTGGCCGATTTCCACTATCGGCTCGCGCGGATTTCCGACGACGGAAAGGATTCCGATGACGCGAGGGAGGTTCTCGATATGTTCGGTTCGCGTATTTTGCCGGGCACGGTCCTTTCGGATTTTTCCTTCGACTCGGAGACGCGGACGGTCAGGATCCAGGGAGAGGCGGACTCGTTCCGGACGGCCGCTCAGCAGATGACCGCCTTCAAGGGGATCGACGGACTTCGGGAACTCAAAGTGCCCGGACTCGATCGTAACGATCGAGGCACGGTTTCCTTCCGCTTTACGGCATCCCTTTGAGCGAGCTCGACTAAGACAAAATTATATGTCCATAAAGAAGCTTTCATTTCCGATTTTCATAACGGTCGCGGCATTCCTGGGAATCTTTTCCGTCCGTCCGTCGGTGTTGTCCATCATGGAAAAGCTCAAGGAACGGAACGACAAGATGGCTGAGTTGAGTGCGGTCGAATCGACGAAGGCGAATCTTGAGGAGCTCTCTTCTTCGCTACCGTCCATTTCCGAATCCGCGGAGGGAAAAGCGGTCTATGCGTATCTGCCCGATTCGACGGATCAGGAACGGATTGTCGATACGGTGAACTATTACGCGATGCAGTCGGGGGTGTCGCTTGGAAGCACCAGTGTGACGGACGACGTGATGCAATCCGATGTTGCTGCGGACGGGGCGACGTCAGCCGCCGTTTCGATGGATCCGCCTTCCCCTCAGCTGCTTTCCTTCACGTTCGCGGCGGAGATGACCGGTCCGTATCAGGCGATGAAGGCGTTCCTCGGGAGCATGTCGAATCCGTCACGGGCACATGAATTGCTCGGCTTCTCCCTTGAGAAGAGGAAAGGGGGGAATCTCGACGAGGCCGGGAACACCCTTCCTGATTCGGATGTCCTGTCCGGAAAGATCAAGATGCGTTTTTATTATCTTCCCGAGCGGCGGTATCCGCGCGGGTATCTTCTCCCGGTATTCCAGTCGTCCGGTTTCGAGCTCAGTCCGGTACGGGATCTCCTGTCCAATGAAAAGCAGGTTCCGGAATTGCCGAAGCCGTCCGGATACGGTCGCGAGAATCCGTTCGTACTGTAAGAGGGTCGTATGGAAGATCTGATCGAATCCGGGTCGTCGTCCGCAACGAAAGCGGCAGACGGATCATCAGTCGCGTCCTCTCCGGTAGGATCCGACGGTGATTCCGAACTGAGGAAGCGTGCCGAGGCGTTGTCGATGCCGTTTCTCGCGGAGGCACCGAAGCGTATCGAACGTGCCGTCATATCGTATATACCCGAAGACGCCGCGACCAAATACCGGATGGCGGTATACGCGAAGGACGGCGAGACACTCCGGGTCGCCATGGCGGACCCGGAGGATTTTGAGGCGTTGAACATCTTGAGATTCCTGGCAGAGAAAGAACAGAAAAGTATCGAGATCGCGCTCGCGTCGGACCGCGTGATCACGGAGATGCTCAAGCAGTATACCGGAACGGACCGCGCGCTCAAGGAGGCGATACTTTCCCTCAAGGACGAATCGCAGACCGGAGTGTCGTTCGACGAGAACATTCTCGGAGAACCGAAGCGGGAAGACCAGGAAGTCGTGCAGGATGCGCCGATTGCCAGGCTCGTAGAGTCCATCGTGAAACATGCTATCGATGCCAGGGCGAGCGATATCCATATCGAGCCGACCGAAGAGGAATATCGCGTCCGTTTCCGCGTGGACGGCATCCTGCATTCCTCGCTCGTGTTTCCGGTGTCCATCGGAAAGGCGGTCGTCGCGCGCATCAAGATCCTCTCGAACCTCAAGATCGACGAGAAACGGAAGCCGCAAGACGGACGTTTCCGTGCGGAACACGAGGGGGAGGAGGTCGATCTTCGTATCTCGACCCTTCCGGTCGTCAACGGGGAAAAGGTAGTGATCCGTATCCTCGACAAGAAGGATAACATCGTCGATTTCGTCGAGATGGGACTCTGGGGGACGACCGGGGAGCTTCTCCGGCGAAAGATCGACGATCCGTACGGGATCATTCTCATGACGGGCCCGACCGGTTCGGGAAAATCGACGACGCTCTACGCCTTTTTGCAGATTCTCAACCAGGACGAGCGGAACATCATCACACTCGAGGATCCGGTCGAATATTCCATCGAGGGGATCAATCAGAGTCAGGTGAAGCCGGAAATCGGGTATACGTTCGCGAACGGACTGCGCTCCATCCTCCGTCAGGATCCGAATGTCATCATGGTCGGCGAGATCCGTGACGGCGAGACGGCCGAGCTTGCCATCCATTCGGCTTTGACCGGTCACCTCGTACTGTCCACGCTGCATACCAACAGCGCTATCGGGGCGATCCCGCGGTTCATCGATATGGGTATCGAGCCGTTTCTTATCTCGTCGGCAATGCAGGTCGTCGCGGCGCAGCGGCTTGTACGGCGTATCTGTCCGGAATGCGTCGAGGAGATGTCGACGACTCCGGCGATCGACCGGTATCTCGAAAAGGTGATCGAGAGCGTCCGTCCCGAAGAGCTGACGAAGTACGGGTACGACCCGAAGGCCGGAAGAAAGCTCTATCGCGGGAAGGGGTGCGACGCGTGCGGGAATACCGGTTACAAGGGAAGAATCGCGATCTACGAGGCGCTCGAGGTGACCGAAGAAGTGAAACGCATCATCGTCGACGATCATGCGAACGAGGCGAAACTGCTCGAGGAATCGAAACGGCAGCGGATGGTGATGATGCGGATCGACGGTATCCTGAAGGCGCTGCGCGGTATCACGACGCTTACCGAGGTGGAGCGTGTCACCGAAGGGGATGTTCTGGTCGACGAGGAATAAGATCAAATGAATATGCCGACCTCGAGATTTGCCGGGAAGAGGATCCTGCTCGTGGAGGACGATTTCTTCGTCCGGGATATCTATCAAAGAAAGCTTCGTGAGCAGGGATTCGAGGTCGATACGGCGGCGGACGGATCGGAAGGGTTGCAGCGGCTTCGGGCGACGATTCCCGATCTGTTGCTTCTCGATATCTTCATGCCATATGTCGATGGTCGGGACGTGCTTCGGGAGATGAAGGCGGACGAACGGCTCAAGAACGTGCCGGTCATCCTGCTTACGAATTTCTCGGCGAGCGAGGGGGTTCGAGACGGATTCGACCTTGGTGCCGAGGAATATCTGATCAAGTCTCATTTTACGCCATCGAACGTGCTTCATAAGATAGAATCCGTTTTGGAGAAGGTCGGCAAGGGTGATATCCTGAAAGACGGAGCTGTTCCGGATGTCGGGACGAACGGTTGAATCAATATACGCGTATGTCAGACGGAGCAGAAATCTTACATGCCGAACAGCGGGTCAAGAACCTGCTTCTTCTCGTGGGACAGCAAGGGGCTTCCGACCTTCATCTCGTGGTCGGACGGTATCCGACACTCCGTATCAACGGGAAATTGCATCCTATCACGCAGGAGAAGGTGTTGACGCCGGCCGATACCAAGGCGCTCTCGGATATTCTTCTGACCGAGGAGGGAAAGGAAGAACTGCTTGCCGCGGGACAGACCGACTTCTCCTACAACTTCGAGAACCGCATGCGTTTCCGGACGAACGTTTTCTTTCAGAAGGGCTTCGTGAGCGTGACCATGCGTTTCGTCATGGACCGGGTAAGGAATCTCGAGGAGCTCAATATTCCGACATCGCTTTACAATTTCGCCGGATATTCGCAGGGGCTCGTACTCGTGACGGGGCCGGTCGGGCACGGGAAATCGACGACGCTCGCTGCTATCATCGAGTATATCAACCACAACCAGGAGAAACACATCGTCACCATCGAGGATCCGATCGAGTTCGTCTATACGCAGGATCGATGCATCATCAACCAGCGTGAGATCGGGCGCGATTCCAAGACGTTCCCGCTCGCGCTCCGGTCGGTCTTCCGGGAGGACGCGAACGTCGTGCTGCTCGCGGAACTTCGCGATCTCGAGACGATCGCTACCGCCATGACCGCGGCGGAGACGGGACATCTCATCTTCGCGACCGTACATACGAACGACGCGTCTCAGACCATCGACCGCGTCATAGACGTCTTCCCGGCGCATCAGCAGAACCAGATCCGCTCGCAGCTCGCCAGCGTGTTGCTCGGGGTCATCTCGCAGCGTCTCATTCCGAGGATGGACGGTGCCGGGCGTATCCCCGCGGTCGAGATCATGCTTAAGAATCACGCCGTCGAAAACCTCATCCGCGAGAACAAGACGCATCAGATCGACAGCGTCATCGAGACGGGGCTCAAGGAAGGGATGATGTCCCTGGACCGCTCGCTTTCGGACCTGGTCAGGCGCGGACTTATCTCCGTGAACGATGCGCTTCTCTATGCGAAGAATCGTCAGTATCTCGAGATGCTCATCGCGAAGTCGGAATAAACGGTAGCAATGTTACGGCGTATGAAATTCGCATTCAAGGCGAAAAACGCGGAAGGAATCATACGGGAAGGTGTCGTCGATGCCGAGAGTCGGGATGCGGCAAGTCTGCTGTTGCAGCGGAACGGGCTGTTGCCGATTTCCCTGCGCGACGAGAGCGGACGGTCGCTTGTCACCAAGGATCTCGCGCGCATTTGGGAAGGAGTGAGCCGTAAAGAGCTCGTGGCGTTCTTCCGACAGCTCGGCGTGCTTATCGAGGCGAAGGTTCCCGTGACCGCCTCCCTTATGGCGATCGCCGAGGAAACCGAGAACTCGTATTTCCGCATCATTCTCAAGGAGGTGAAGGACGATGTCGATGACGGGGCGTCGCTTTCCGACGCGTTCGCGAAACATGCCGATGTCTTTTCGCCGCTCACCGTGAACCTCATCCATGCCGGCGAGGTATCCGGCGGCCTCCAGCATTCTATCCTGTTCGTGGCGGATACCCTCGAGCGGGACTACTATCTGGTTTCGAAGATCAAAGGGGCGCTTTACTATCCGGCTTTCGTGCTCGGCGTCTCGGCGATCATCGGATTCCTTGTCATCACGTTCATCATCCCGAAGATCACCGTCATCCTCAAGGATTTCAATCAGTCCCTCCCGTGGTATACGAAGGCTATCATCGCGACGAGCGATTTCTTGTCGGCCTACTGGTGGACAGTGGTCGCGGGCGTGGTCGTCGTGGTGGCGTCCTTCGTGTATTATATCCGTACCCCTGACGGGAAGAAGACATGGGACGAACAGATCTTCTCGATCCCTATCGTCGGAAGAATCGCGCAATACGTCTATGTCGCGCGTCTGTCCGAGAATCTCGGGGTTCTGTTGAACGGCGGGATTCCGATCATCCGATCCCTCTCTATCGTGAGCAATATCGTCGGAAACATGGCGTTTCAGGCCGTGATCGCCGATGCGACCGAAGAGGTCCGGAAGGGCGGGAATATGAGTACCGCATTCTTCCGTTCAAAACAGATTCCCCATCTCGTTTCTCAGATGGTCAGGATCGGCGAAGAAAGCGGTACGATTTCCGTCATCCTGAAAAGCGTGTCGGGTTTCTATTCGCAGGAGGTCGACGGAATGACGAACAACCTGACGGCACTTCTCGAGCCGGTCTTGATCGTCGTGCTGGGAATCGGGGTCGCAATCCTGGTTGTCGGGATACTGCTTCCGATATATAATGTGGTCGGAAGCTATGCATGACCCGCCGAAAACGGGATCGGAATAAAAGAAACAGTATGAAGGCACGGAAAGGGGGTGACAACACATGAAGAAGATGAAGCAGGGTTTCACCCTCATCGAACTTCTCATCGTCATCGCGATCATCGGCATCCTCGCCTCGATCGTTCTCGTCTCGCTCTCGAGCGCCCGTTCGAAGGCGAACATCGCGGCGTTCAAGTCGCAGGCGCACTCGTATCAGGCGGCAGCGGTCATCCAGTGCGACAGCGCCGATATCACGTCGTCCGTTCCGGCACTTCCGACGGGTGCGTATTTCAGCGTCGGTACCATCTCGGGTCTGAGCTGCGGCGCTACCGGAGCGGGATCGTTCTCGGTCACGCTCACCCCTGGTGCGGCCGT